>ONJT01000045.1 GCA_900318245.1 uncultured Bacteroidales bacterium | reverse complement strand
GTTGATGGCAACGGTAAGTTGTGCATCTTTGACGGAGAAGACAAGAGTAGTGTCGCCGTTTCTCAAGATTGTGCCGTCCGAATTGGCGTTCACCCAGAAATCAAGCTCATAGTCATCTACGGCTGCTATACCCACTTCGCTGACAGGAACACGCAGTGCGTTACTGCCGTCCAGCACAGCGGAGTAATTCTCGCCAGCTATCCACCATGCGTTGTCCCCTGTCGCTATGTGGCGTGCATGCACATGCTCGGCGGCTACCGGTCCGTAGCCCTCGTTCATCGGCCAATAAGCCACCAACCCCGGCGTAGAAGGTACTTTGGAGCGGCTGCGCTCGCTGAGCGAGGTGACCATGCTGCGTGCCACAGACCAAATCGTCAGATCATGCAGCGTGGCTATTGCTGAACCACCTCCCAGTTGAAGAGCGGCTTTGGTGTTGATATTAGGCACTATAATATCGGTCATCAGCGAATCCCTCACCTCGTCGTAAGCGATTGATGCGTTTAACTTATTACCGGTCGTGGCGTGTGAATAACTGAGCGCGAGGAATACCCACTTGTTCTTCGGCAGCGAGCCGGTCGTGGTGATGACGGTTGTGTCCATCTGTACGGCGAGTTTGCCGTCCTCAGTAAGCGAGAGGCGGAACTTGTCGCCGCCGATGTTCATCAGTTCGCCAGCTTCGGAATAGTTGAGCCATGTCTCGATGGTGAAGTCGGATGCGCCGAGCCGCAATGTCGCCTGAGTGGCGGCTTTCTGTCCGCCGAGCTGCAGACCTACGGAGTGACGCAGGTCATGTCCGTTCAGCTCGCCTGTGACGGATATATTGGTCTCCAGCACGCGGGCGGGCTGTATGTCCTTGGTAAAGGTGACAGATATATCATTGCCGTTACGCAATACCCCGTCAGCAGGCGTAGGCGTACTGATCGGCTCGGGACGGACCACATCCTTGATGACGGTAAAGGTCTCGGACTCGTGGCAAACCTCCTCTTCGGCAGCAGGTCTGCAGACGGTGACTGCGCGTACTTGGTAGGTGCCGTCGGAGTAGTCTTTGTCGGGCATTGGTATATTGAAGCGGAAGTGCTCAGCCTCCGGCATCGGGTAGTTACCTTCGCTGTCACGCACGGTGATACCCTTGCGCCATGTGCGGAGGGTGCTCCATTCGCCTTCGCCGCGTTTGTATTGCAGGCGGACGCCGTAGAGCGCACTGTAATCCGGCAGCAGACCGCTGATCTCACCGGACAGTTCGACGGTGTCCTTGCCCAAGATGGACTTGGTCTGGGTGTTGAGCAGCGTGTTATCGAGCGTGAGGTTGATATCCGAGCAGGAGTAGCGGTAGCTGACGGAGAGGTGCAGCTCCGAACGGCGTGTCGGGTCGCAGTCGCTATAGAGTTCGAGTGCGATATCGTCGTACTTCATCACCTCGGGGTTGGACTGATAGACGCGGAGTTGCACGAAGAGCGAATCTCCGGAAGCCACCATGTAGGTGATACCTGCCGAAGTCAGCGGCGTACCGTTGATTTCGAGCACCGCACCTAACTGCTCGCCGGAGTGTTTATCCATCGGACGGAGCTTATAGACGCCTGCCGAGCCGGTTACGGACGACTGGTTGGTCATACCGAGCGTGAAGTACGCCGAAGCACCTACCGGCAGGTCGTTCTGCATCGAAGGTGTACCTTGACGCAGGTAGAGATAAGGCTTGTCGATGGCCGCCGTCGAAGTGGTCAGCACATGACGTCCAGGCTCAAAGTATTTCGTGCGTTCCTCATCAATATAGGGGCACGAGGTAGCACCGCCACGGACGAAGAAGATAGGCGCAAAGCCGTCCGGTGCCGCGTACATATCGAACGACATAGAGGAGGTAGCGTTCATCGCGAGGGTGATGTCAGTACGGAATGTTTCATCGTCACGAGTACCACCTTCTCTCGTCCAAACGCGGCCTAAATTGATATTGTTCGAGTTGACAAGTTTGATAATTTCGCTCACACCAAAGCCACCTCCGCCGGTTAAAGTAGCATCGTGCGTGGTGGTTATAGTGTTGCCGTTCGAGAGCGATTTGGTCTTTGAAAGCACGACGGATGCACCCGGACTAAGGGAGTAATTCTGCATCAAATAGCCGCCTCCGTAGTAGTCGGAGATGTTCAGACGAAGCGTGTCCAGGCTTTCCAGTTCGAGTGTATCCAGCAGCTTTTTCTCCTTCTTCTCGTTATCCTCATAGGTCTTGATGAGTCGCTCTACCTCGCCTTTACCAAAGCCCATATACTGTTTGTCTTCTCCGTATTGGGTTCGTTTGTTGAAGGCGCGGAGGCTGTCGATGTTGTATTGGTTAACCGATTGCATTTTCTTGCGTGCATCGTCCAGCGCTTTCTTCACTTCGCCCAAGCGCGCCACTTTCAGCACCGCCGCATCATATTGGTCGGCTTTGAAAGCTCCGTTTCTTTGCTGGCACATCACTTTCATCTCCTCGTTGTGCGCGAGCAGTTGTTTCCACGTGCGCACTTGTTCGTTGTAGTAGAGCACCATATCTTTCTCCAGATGCAGTTGGCCGTCATTCGGATATTTCGGTGGAACAAGCACGTACTTGGTGGTATCCGTTCCGTAGCCTTCCTTATCCGGCGTCAGATAGGTGTAGTACTGCAGCTTGTCGGTGGTATTGACGAGTGCCGTAGTGTCGTGTTGAACCTTGTACCGGTCAAAAGTAGCCTTGTCGATATACTGCAGCAAGGCGTTACGCTGACGTATGAAATCAGGCATCACTTTGTTCTCAATATGGTTCTGGGTATAGACGAACTGCGTACCGAAGCGTTTGCCATAAACGTAGCCGTCGAAATCGCCGATGTAGTAGCGTGTCGAGTCAGTGGGGTCACGTCGGATGTCCACACGGCGGGAATTGGAGAACACATCGTTCGTGGCCTGGCCGACAAACACATCGCCTCCGGCGCCTTCCGTGCCCGGCGTGGTGCTCACGGTCTGCGTCAGGGCATTCGCCTGAACCTGCGATTTCGCCCAGGCTTTATTGCCCAAATACGTACCATTGACCGATACATTACCTGCTTCCCCCAAAAACATGACTGAGACAAAAGGACCTAAAAAGCCTTGCGCTCCTGCTACTCCTACACCGAACTGCCAATTCGTCATGGCGCCCCATTTGAGAGCATCGGAGCTGGTGTTGGTCTGCGTGAAAGTAGTACCGGCTGTAGCGGCCACAGTCGAGGCGCCACCCGGCGCGTTACGAAGGATATAGAGTATATCATCCGGTCCGTTGGTCAAGATATCCGAACCATTGGTGATCGAGCCGAGCACTACGCCGTAGAACTTACCGTTCTCCGACCAGCTGTACTCGCGCGTACCATAAACGTTCTTGTAACTCATGTTCGCACCCAAGGTGTACGGTTTAGAGATGTTCGGGTCGGTAGCGCGGAACTGATAGATACCCATACCGGTTGAGTCGAGCGCTATCTGGTTCTCGCCTAAGATGAGCGTCTCGCCTCTCTTGACAGGTATCATGGACGTAGAGTCATTTTCCTTGGTGACGATGGTGTCACGCTCGGCAGCGATACGGTTGCCTATCTCGTTCTTGATAGTAACGATACCGTTCTTCCACGGCAGTACCGTCTTCACGTGTACGGCGTTATCCTTGTTGACGTAGGTCTCTGTGACTTTCAGTCGCCAGCGGTAGGATGTACCTTGACGGAAGAGCGGATAGGTCATTCGGTAGTCAGGTTTGCCGGTTGCCGAATCGACCGTGAAGGACGGTACCATGTGCAGTTTGCCACGCTCGTCCTGATAGTCGAGCCATTCCTCGCCGAAGGCCAAATCACTACGCATCGCGTCGGTGACGGTCAGCACAGGTTCTACGTAATAGGGTGCATCGAATGCCAGGTGGTATTTGACGCGCTTCACGGTGGTGCTATCGATACGCAGGGTATCTTGCAACAACATCTGTCCGGCACGGTCGCCTAACTCAATCGGGTTGTACGCCAACGGATTGAAGCGGTAGTCCTCGTTCGACGGGATGACGATACTCTTCACCTTATAGGTCAGCGGCGGCAGCAGGGCAGTGAACTCACCGGTCGCGGAATCAGTGTAGATGACTACGTCGTGGCTGAGGTCGGTGCCGGAGGCAGCCGTCACTACGCGTCCTGCGGCTACAATGCTGTCGGTCGGCATGGGCCATACGCGCTCCACCGAGTCGGTGTTGAGCGAGTAGATGTCCGAAGCGGTGAGGGTAATAACCGCGCGGCCGATGTTCGCTTTACCGAGGTGCATACCGTGCGGCTTGTGCTGCTCTTCATCACCACCGGCTACGCGGCCTACGAGCAGCAGTTTCGTGTTGTCGTAGAAGCGCAGGTTGTTTATGTCGTGCAGGAACTCATAGGTCACACCTACGTTGTTCGGGTCCTCGGGATAACGGCCGTTGTAGGCGAAGGTATGACCGGCCTTGGCGGCAGTGATATAGTGCGGTCCCATCGGCACGAGGATGGAGAATTTACCATCCGCATTAGTCAGAACCGGTACACCGCCTACGAGACATTGCACGCCGTCCACACTCAGCATCGCACCCTCTACGGGGTAGTCCGTGCCTTCGTAATAGATAGCGCCCGACACCTTGACAGAGGTCATGTCGGTGAAGTTGACGTTGTTATGCGTGTTGGCGTTGTTGTTGAAATAGAGCGGTCGGTTCGCCGGCGCAAACTCGTGTGTGCCGAGTGTAGGAATGACCTTGTAGTACGTCCCTCTCTCGCTGTAAGGAACACCGGTGATGACGTATGTGCCATCGGATTTGGTATAAGTGGTGTAGTTGATACGCGTGGAGTCGTCCACCATACGCAGTTCGACTCTGTCAGGGATTGAGTCTTTAGAAGTATAGTTGCCAAAATCCATACCTTTGATTCGGAGGTGTCTGCCATGACCTGACAAGTCGTGTACCTCATTGCCTTGCTCGCAAGCGGAGTAATAGAGTTCCAGACCTCGCTCATTTCCTTTGAGCGGAATAGTGAGAGCGGAGTTGCGTATCTCCGTGGAATCCATGCAATAATTATAGACTCGCACATCCGCCATCTCAAATCCTCTGGAACGCCAGTCACCTATACGTGTGTTCACATCCATAGGTTTCCTACTGTCTTTTCTAACATTTTGTCCGTTTATATATAGGAACACGGAATCCCTTGTATTGCTTACAGCCACATGATTCCATGTCTTTAGGTTCAGTGGATGTTGAATAACATAATATACACCATTCAAATAATACCTATCAACTTTTATGTAACCATTGTTACCATTTTTGCCTAATCGTATCAAACATGTTCTATCTATATATAGTAAATCTTCATCGTATGGTGGCATGTTGTTAGCATCAGCACGGAGCCAAAACATGGCTGTATGATTTTCACCTTCAAACCCGGGTCCTCCAATATAATTCATATTCGTAGGTTTCAGCGTGCGGAAGTTAGTAATGGTATCTCTCATTACCGTATCCATCTTCAGTCTCTTGGGCACCGGAATTTCGTCTTCGGTGATAGCGGTAACGAGCACGCCCGGTACACCTTGGCGTCCGTCGTAGGTGATTTGTCCGGTTATAACGCCGTATGGCAGGGCGAATCCGGTCGTGGTGAGCGAACTCATCGGCGACAACGATCCGTCACAATCGCGGAATCCCGTTACGGTATAGTTATAGTACGTACCGAGTTCCATGGAGTTATCCTCGTAGGTGAAAGT
>ONJT01000043.1 GCA_900318245.1 uncultured Bacteroidales bacterium | reverse complement strand
CACTCGAATCCAACATGATAACCTTATCAGGTTTGATGAAATTTAATATTGCCATGAATTTAATGATTATTTAGAGTACAACTCAACGATTAATTGCTCTTTGATATTCTCCGGGATCTCAGCGCGAGCCGGTACATTGAGCAGTTTGCCGGCTTTGTCTGCCTCGTTCCACTGGAGCCAACCGTATTTAGCGTGGTTGAAGCCTTGGAGCGACTCAGCGATCACCTCGAGCGATTTAGCTTTCTCGCGAACAGCTACGACCTGACCGGGTTTAACCTCGAAGGACGGGATGTTCACTACCTTACCGTCTACGGTGATGTGACGGTGCGAAACGAGCTGACGAGCCGCAGCGCGGGTCGGAGCGATACCGAGGCGGTAAACGATGTTATCCAGACGGCACTCAAGGAGTTGGATCAGGATCTCACCGGTGATACCTTTGGTACGAGCAGCTTTCGCGAAGAGGAGGCGGAACTGACGCTCGAGAACACCATAGGTGTATTTTGCTTTCTGCTTCTCAGCGAGCTGGGTACCATACTCAGAGTTTTTCTTACGACGGTTAACGCCGTGTTGTCCGGGTGCGTACGGACGCTTTGCAAGCACCTTATCCTCGCCGAAGATCGGCTCGCCGAAACGGCGTGCGATGCGAGATTTTGGGCCAATATATCTTGCCATAATGTTTTAACGTTAAAGGTTTATAAATGTTTATTATACACGACGACGTTTCGGAGGACGGCAACCGTTGTGCGGCATGGGGGTAACGTCGATAATCTCTGTTACCTCGATACCTGCTGCAACGCAGGCACGGATAGCCGACTCACGTCCTTGTCCGGGACCCTTAACGTATGCTTTTACTTTACGCAGACCGAGGTCGAATGCGACCTTGCAGCAGTCAGCTGCTGCCATTTGCGCTGCGTACGGAGTATTTTTCTTGCTGCCACGGAAGCCTTGCTTACCAGCCGAAGACCAGCTGATTACTTGGCCGTCACCGTTAGCAACCGTAACGATTACATTGTTGAAAGAAGACATCACGTGAAGTTGGCCGACGCCATCGATCTTCACTACGCGCTTCTTAGCTGCAATAGCTTTCTTTGCCATAATGTTTGATGAATTATTAAGTTGTTACTAACTGAATCCTTCTTCTTATTCGAAGAAGTCTTCTCGAATGATAAATCATTCAGCGATTACTTCGTTGCTTTTTTCTTATTTGCAACAGTTTTCTTACGTCCTTTGCGCGTGCGGGCGTTGTTCTTTGTGCTCTGTCCACGTACGGGCAGACCGATACGGTGACGAACACCACGGTAACAACCGATATCCATCAAACGCTTGATGTTCAATTGTGTTTCCGAACGAAGAGTTCAATTGTGTTTCCGAACGAAGATCACCTTCTACTTTGAATTTAGCACCGATGATCTCACGGACTTTAGCTGCTTGGTCATCCGTCCAATTCTCTACTTTGATGCTTGGGTCAATGCCTGCTTCAGCGAGAATTTTCTTTGCGCTTGAACGACCTATTCCGTAGATATAAGTCAGACTGACTTCGCCACATTTGTTTTGCGGTATATCTACACCGACAATTCTTATAGCCATAATTTAATACTAAGGATAAATTTGTTAAAAAATAATTGTTTTTTGAAGTTGTTGATTCGAATTAAAGATTGCGCTTATCCTTGACGCATCTTCATTTTCGGATCCTTCTTGTTGTTTTCGGATCCTTCTTGTTGATTACATACAAGTGCCCTTTGCGACGTACGATTTTGCAGTCTGCATTGCGCTTCTTGATAGATGCTCTTACTTTCATAACTAGTAAAAGTGTTGTTGTTAATTAATTAGCATTGCGGATCTCAAAATGTAAATAAAACCAAATAAACACTTTTTAATGATTTTAGAGCTTCGCTCCTTATGTATATTGCTGCTAAAAACTTCTCGTAAATAAATTTTCGGATAGTTTTTACCATCAATATCCACACACCTTCGTGTCAAAATCATTCAAAAGAGATAAACATAGATAAAATTCGTTGCAATGAAAAATTTATCTTTGTTTATTGCTGATTAATAATTTAATCTCGGCAGAGATGAAGATTATTTGGATAAGATGGTCGTCAAATGTATTTGAACGAACAGCTTAGCGAAATAAGATTCATTCGTACGCAGTACGTAAATTATTAATCAGTGTTTATCTGTGTTTATTTACTTTCAAAGATCAACTTGTTACTTGTAGCGGAAGGAGATACGTCCTTTCGTGAGGTCGTACGGACTCATCTCTACTTTTACGCGGTCACCGGCGAGGATCTTGATGTAATGCATACGCATCTTACCGGAGATATGCGCGATGATGAGCGGTCCGTTCTCGAGTTGCACGCGGAACATAGCGTTGGACAATGCCTCGGTTACCGTTCCGTCTACTTCGATGCTGTCTTGTTTTGCCATAAGCTTAAGTGGTTTACTATTGGTTAATTAGATGAATTTGTCTCCCAAAACCTGTTGGATGTAGTCAAAGGTGGACAGGATGTCTGCTTTGCCGTTGCGAACGCACACCGATAACTCATAGTGCGCAGCGGGCTTGTGGTCGATGGTGCGGGCGGTCCATCCGTCGTCCTCGATGAGGACATTACGTCGTCCAAGGGTGATCATCGGCTCGATAGCGAGCGTCATACCAGACTTGAGGACGATGCCGTTTCCGCGGCGACCGTAGTTACAAACCTCCGGATCCTCGTGCATCTCACGTCCTATACCGTGTCCTACGAACTCGCGCACTACGCCGTAGCCTGCGCGCTCGCAGTGATTCTGGATGGCGAACGAGATATCGCCGAGGCGATGGCCCGTAACGGCTTGCTCAACACCGAGATAGAGTGCCTCTTTAGTCGTCCGAAGGAGTTTCATCACTTCAGGACTCACCTCCCCCACCGGGAAGGTATAGGCGCTGTCGGAGTGCCAGCCGTTGAGTTCGATGGACGAGTCGATGGAGATGATGTCTCCGTCTTTGAGCACGACCTTGTCGGACGGGATGCCGTGTACCACCACTTCGTTGACCGAAGTACAGAGGGTCGCAGGGTAGTCCTCGTAGCCCAGACAAGCGGGTCGGCCGCCGTTGTCCATAATGAACTCATAAGCGATCTTATCCAGTTGGGCGGTAGTAACACCCGGCTTGATAGCCTTTGCCACTTCGGCATAGGTCTTACCAAGCAGGATGTTGCTTGCCCGCATGAGCTCTACTTCTTCGTCTGTCTTGAGAAAAATCATCTACTTAACGAATTAGTAAGCCATTGCACCGGAGCGGCCTTTGATACGCATGCCGGACTCGAAGAATCCGTCATAGTGACGCATCAACAGGTGACTCTCGATCTGCTGCAGAGTATCCAATATAACACCTACCATGATGAGGAGCGATGTACCGCCGAAGAACTGCGCGAAGCCCATCGTTACTCCGAAGAGGCGCGCGAACGCCGGAAGGATAGCGATAAGGGCGAGCAGGATCGAACCCGGCAGGGTGATGCGGCTCATAATGGTATCGATATACTCAGCCGTCTTCTTTCCCGGTTTCACACCCGGAATGAATCCGTTGTTCAGCTTCAGGTTCTCTGCCATCTGAACCGGATTGATGATGATCGCGGTGTAGAAATAGGTGAAGGCGATGATGAGCAGTGCGAATACGAAGTTATACCAGAAGCCGTTGTTATCCATGAACGCTTGTACGAAGGCGTTGGACTCGGAAGCCCGGAAGCCGACGATAGCGATAGGGATAAACATGATAGCTTGCGCAAAGATGATCGGCATCACGTTCGCAGCATTAACCTTCAACGGGATATACTGACGAACACCGCCATATTGCTTGTTACCCTGGATACGCTTTGCATATTGCACCGGAATACGGCGTGTTCCCTGAACCAGCATGATTGCGAACGCAAACACGAGGAGGAGCACGACGATCTCAGCTACGAACACCATCAGACCACCGCCGCCGTTCTCGTTGAGACGGCTGGAGAACTCCTGAATGAAGGCTCCCGGGAGACGCGCGATGATACCGATCAAGATGATGAAGGAAATACCGTTTCCTACACCGCGGTCGGTGATGCGCTCACCCAGCCACATGACGAACATAGAGCCCGCCGTGAGGAGGATAGTGGACGAGATAGTGAACCAGTTGAACCCGATAGCCAGCGGTTGACCTGCCTGCGCCATCTGCACGGAGAGGTTGACGAGATAACTCGGACCTTGGAAGAGCAGGATGGCGACAGTCAGATAACGCGTGATCTGGTTCATCTTCTGACGGCCGGACTCACCTTCTTTCTGCATCTTCTGGAAGTAAGGCACTGCGATAGAGAGCAGCTGGATTACGATAGAAGCAGAGATGTAAGGCATAATACCGAGCGCGAAGATCGAGGCGTTGGAGAAGGCTCCACCGGAGAACATATCCAACAACGCCATCAGACCACCGGCTGTCTGGCTATGCAGTGCAGTCAATGCTGTGGGGTCGATACCCGGAAGAACGACGAACGAACCGAAACGATAGATGAGCACGAATAAAAGCGTGGTCAGCAGACGTCCGCGGAGGTCTTCGATCTTCCAGATATTTTTAATAATCTCAATGAATTTCATAACGATTTTCGATTAACGATTATCGATTACTTAGATTTTCTCGATGGTGCCGCCGGCAGCGAGGATAGCCTCTTCTGCTTTCTTGGAGAAAGCGTTAGCCTGAACGGTCAGTTTAGCTTTGAGTTCGCCATTGCCCAGGATCTTAACGAGTTGGGTCTTGGAGATGAAGCCAGCCTCGTGGAGTTCTACCAAACCGATCTTCTCCAGTTTCTTCGCCTCTGCGAGAGCCTGAAGAGTAGCGAGGTTGATAGCTTTGTACTCAACGCGGTTGATGTTCTTAAAGCCGAACTTCGGCAGACGACGCTGCATAGGCATCTGACCACCTTCGAAACCGATTTTCTTGCTGTAACCGGAACGGGACTTAGCACCCTTGTGACCGCGGGTAGATGTACCTCCGAGGCCCGAACCTGCGCCACGGCCGACACGCTTAGCGGTCTTTACCGAACCGGCAGCAGGAGTAAGATTATTCAATTCCATACTAATAATTCGTTTTTAGGATTAGTCAATAACTTTAACAAGGTGCTTTACCTTCTCTACCATACCGAGGATGGCGGGAGTAGCTTCGTGCTCTACGACAGCGTTCATCTTACGCAGGCCAAGGGCTTGCATGGTCTCCTTCTGCACCTTCGGGCACTTAATCGTACTACGTACTTGTTGAATTTTAATCTTTGCCATTTTGTAGAAGAATTTATCCGTTAAACACTGTAGAGAGGCTTACGCCACGGTTAGCAGCTACGGTACGAGCGTCACGCAGTTCAGCGAGCGCTTGGATAGTAGCTTTTACGAGGTTGTGGGGGTTAGACGAACCTTTGGACTTAGCCAACACGTCGTGTACACCTGCGGACTCCAATACGGCACGCATAGCACCACCGGCTTTTACTCCGGTACCGTGCGTAGCGGGTTGGATATAAACCTGCGAGCCGCCGAACTTAGCGAACTGCTCGTGAGGAATAGTTCCTTTGAGTACAGGCACTTGGATGAGGTTCTTCTTAGCAGCCTCGGTAGCCTTCTGCATAGCAGCAGCTACTTCGCCTGCTTTACCCAGACCGTAACCTACGATACCATCTTCATTTCCAACAACTACGATAGCTGCGAAAGTGAAAGTACGTCCACCTTTGGTAACTTTCGTCACGCGGTTGACAGCGACCAGACGCTCCTTGAGCTCGAGGTCTTGTGTTGATTTAACTCTTTGCATAATCGTAACTTATTAGAATTTGAGACCTGCCTCGCGAGCAGCCTCAGCGAGGGCTTTAACGCGACCGTGGTAGAGGTAACCGTTACGGTCAAATACAACTTCGTTGACACCGGCCTTGATAGCAGCAGCGGCGATGAGTTTACCTACCTCAGCAGCTTTCTCGGTCTTGGTGAGTTTGTCTTTGATAGCGAGCGACGATGCAGCAGCAAGGGTCTGGCCCTTGAGGTCATCGATCACCTGAGCATAGATCTGGCTGTTAGAACGGAAAACAGTCAGACGCGGACGCTCTGCGGTACCCGACACTTTGGTACGGATAGATGCCTTGATCTTAAGGCGACGTGCGATTTTCTTAATCATAATTGTGTTTCCTTTCTAATTATTTACCAGCCGATTTACCAGCTTTACGACGAACGATTTCACCTTGGAACTTAACACCCTTACCCTTGTACGGCTCCGGTTTGCGGAACGAGCGGATCTTAGCGCAAATCTGGCCAAGAAGCTGCTTGTCAGCACTCTCGAGCATCACGAGCGGGTTAGCGTTACGCTCCGATTTGGTCTCCACTTTCACCTCTTTCGGCAAGCCGAGATAGATGGGGTGCGTATAACCGAGCGAGAAGTTCAGCACTTGCGGCTGAGCGAGCTCTACACGGTAACCTACACCGACGAGTTCAAGAGTCTTCTTGTAACCCTCGGAGCAGCCAACGACCATGTTATGAATCAGTGCGCGGTACAGACCGTGTTTAGCGCGTGCCTCTTTCTCGTCGTTCGGACGGGTAACGTGGCAAACAGCGCCATCAACCGTTACGGTAATCAGGGGATCAACAGCCTGGCTGAGCTCACCTTTCGGACCCTTTACGGTCACTACATTCTCCGGGCTAACGGTAACCGTTACACCTGCGGGGATAGCGATAGGAAGTTTTCCAATTCTTGACATAGCTGTTCCTCCTTATTAATAAACGTAACACAACACTTCACCACCGAGTTGCTGAGCCAATGCCTCTTTGTTGGTCATAACACCCTTAGAGGTCGAGAGGATAGCAATACCGAGACCGTTGAGTACGCGCGGCATCTCGCGATAGCCTACATACTTACGGAGACCCGGAGTGGATACTCGTTTCAAACACTTGATCGCGTTGACTTTGTTCATCGGATCATACTTGAGGGCAATCTTGATAGTGCCCTGAGGACCATCCTCGACAAACTTGTACGAGAGGATATAACCCTTCTCGAACAAGATGCGAGTGATCTCCTTTTTCAGATTCGAAGCCGGAACCTCCACTACTTTGTGGCCGGCTTTGATAGCATTCCTCAGTCGAGTGAGGTAATCTGCAATAGGATCTGTCATTTGTTTTTGTTTTTTAAATTAATCCCGCCTGTCGGGACAATATTTAATAAATGTTAATTTTACCAGCTCGCTTTCTTTACGCCCGGGATCAAGCCTTTGGAGGCCATCTCACGGAATTGAATACGGCTGAGGCCGAAGGCACGCATGTATCCTTTCGGACGACCGGTCACTTTGCAACGGTTGTGCAGACGAACCGGGGATGCGTTCTTCGGGAGGCTCTGAAGGCCTACATAGTCACCATCCTTGAGGAGTTGTGCACGTTTCGCAGCGAATTTCGCAACGAGTTTGGCACGTTTAACCTCGCGGGCTTTCATTGATTCTTTTGCCATAGTCTGAATTACTTTTTAAACGGTAAACCAAACTCACGAAGGAGTGCAAAGCCCTCCTCATCGGTCTTCGCCGTAGTAACGAACGTGATGTTCATACCCAGCAGTTTGGTGATGTTATCAATGTTAATTTCAGGGAAGATGATCTGCTCGGTGATACCCAAGGTGTAGTTACCACGGCCGTCCATCTTGTT
>ONJT01000031.1 GCA_900318245.1 uncultured Bacteroidales bacterium | reverse complement strand
ATGGGTTCGTATCCCGGGTGAGGATGGTGACAACCTCCTGACGCACGAGGATCCGAATATCCTCTTCGACCTTCGCGCAGAGGATCTCCGCTGGGCTCGTTGCGCTCCTGCTGAGCCGGCTGAGGTAGTTGCTTTCTCTGTTAAACTCCCGACAGAGAATATTCCTGCAGCAGTTGAGGTTATCGGTGGATTTGACGATTGGCAGGGTACTGCGCTGACTTGGAATCCTTCGACCGACTTCTTTGAGGCAACCTTCGAGGCTAAAGCTTCTCAGTTCTTCAAGTTCCGTAGCGCAGGTTCTTGGGATCAAGAGCTCGAGCTCTACAATGAAGCAGAGGATGCATGGGCTAAGATCGCTGACAACCAACTCGTATTCAGCCAACTTTGGGAAGGCGAAGAAGGTGCTCGTACGCTCTCTCTTGACTTCAGTGATCCTGCAAAAGCACGTTGGACCGAAGCTCCGGTTCAAGGTATCGAGAACATTACCCTGACCGAGAAGGCTCAGAAAGTGGTTGTTGACGGTGTTCTCTACATCGTTCGTGACAACAAGATGTTCAACGTACAAGGTACGCAAGTTCGCTGATCAACGAATAAACCCACGTCGCATTCATGCGGCGTAAAACAAATAGCCCGGGCATCCGCTCGGGCTATTTCTATAGGCGTTTGCTATGTATGTGCTATGTGTCTGCTGGTAATCTCGTATCCTGCACTACCTTATAATATACTACGTATATTATTCCGTGATTTTGAATTTACCCTTCCATCCTTTGCGGAGAATAAACGTACATTGGCCGGCGAAGGCGTGCATCTGCGGCTCTACGAACGAGTCTAAGCAAGCCGCGTCGCCATTAGCCGCCGCTACAAATCCCTCACCTTCGTACTTGATCAGGTTATTGGCTTTCGGGCATTGGTTGCCGTTTTTGTCGACCACCTTCACCGTCATGTAGCACAGTTCCTCGGGATTCTCCTCTTTGTTCGCCCAGACGATCTCCAAATGATCCGGCTCTTCGGCGGTCTTCACCGTCTCGCGCGCAGCCTCTTTGCCTTTTTCATCGAACGCCACTACGGTAATCTCTCCTGCTTCGAATGGCACATCAAACCACATCAGTCGGTAGCGTGGCAACAGTTCCGGACGAGGCGCACTGCCCCAAACGGGAATATCAAACTCACCCACTTTCGGCATGGCACTCACGCCTTCGATCGTTTCGCTCTTGGCCAGGCGCTCGGTCTCTTCCGGAGTTGCAAAGCGTAGCTTGCCGTAACTCTTGCCGTTGACGAACAACTCCGCGCTCGGATAAGTCGTATAGCAGAAGACAGGTACTAAATCGCCTTCGCTCCAGTTCCAATGCGGCAATACATGCAATGTCGGCTCCTCTTTGTTCCATTGACTTCGATAGAGCCAGAAGCGGTCCTTCGGCAGCGCAGCCAAATCGATAATTCCGAAATAACTGCTGTGACTCGGCCAAGCGTCTGTGTCGTACGGTGAGGGTTCACCTAAATAGTCAAAACCTGTCCAAACGAACTGACCGAGCGTCCAGTTATAATCGTCCTGCAGCTGAAAATCCTGTTCCGGCAGCCCTGACCATGCGCAGTATTCTACGTCATATCCGGAGGACTGGTTGTCCGGATACTTGGCGTCCGGCTGAATGACCGCAGGAATCTTATAGACGCCGCGGCTCGAGACGGTGGAGGCGGTCTCGGAACCCAGAATCATCTTCTGCGGCAAGTTCTCATATCCCTCTTCATACCGGCTCGTGCGATAATTGAAGCCCGGCAACTCTACCGCTGCGCCAAAACCGTTATGGATCACGTGCATCGCTTGGTCCATGCCGTTAGTAACAGGGCGGGTGGGGTCGAGTTGGTGGAAGAGGTCCTGTAATTGCGTCACAATCTCAATGCCATCGGGCAGCACTTGGTTCCATACCTCATTACCGCTCGACCAAAGCATCACGCTGGCGTTATTGCGATAGTGCTTTACCATATTTGTGATGTCCCATTTCCACCACTCGTTGAAATCCTTGCTGTAGTCATTCTCCGTCTTGCCCCAGTTCCATACATCGAACGGCTCAATCATCATCATCATTCCCATTTCATCGCAGAGCTCTACGAGTTCCGGTGCGGGCATGTTATGACTCGTGCGGATGGCGTCGCAGCCCATTTGCTTGAGCATTGTAATTTGGTGACGCAAGGCATCCTTATGAACCGCCGCGCCCAACGGACCTAAGTCATGGTGGTTGCAGACTCCTTTGAATTTACGCGTCTCGCCGTTGAGTTGGAAGCCATGTTCCGGCGTATACGAAATCGCGCGAATACCAAAGCGGTTCTCCACTTCGTCAAGTAGTTCCGACTCCTTATAAACGCGGGTGCGTGCAATGTACAGATTCGGCGTCTCGGGACTCCATAACTGCGGATTAAGCACTTCCGCTACACCTTGTTGCCCCTCCGCTGTCG
Source organism: uncultured Bacteroidales bacterium (assembly GCA_900318245.1). Classification (GTDB taxonomy): domain Bacteria; phylum Bacteroidota; class Bacteroidia; order Bacteroidales; family Paludibacteraceae; genus Colicola. The sequence continues at coordinate 14,090 of ONJT01000031.1, read as the reverse complement.
CCACCACCTTACCCTTGTAAAGTATATCGGTCTGAATGCTGATGCCTGAATTCTGAACACTGATTTCGTCCACGCCGTTCTGTAGCTCTACATCGATGGTCACTTGCGCAAATTCCTTGCTCACTTTCGGCGTGCGAATCAGTACACCGAAAGTAGGGATATGAATAGGGTTGGTCTCTACAAGGTGCACATTGCGGTACAAACCTGCGCCCGGATACCAGCGGCTCTGCTGCGGTTTGTTCTCCAAGAAGACATCGATATCGACGCTGTCGCCGGTGATGAGTTGCGGCAATATATAGCAAGCGAAGGTGTTATAGCCGTAGGGCCAATACACCATCTCTTCTCCGTTTACATACACGTCCGCGTGACTCATCGCGCCGTCAAAGACGAGCGTGTAGAACTTATCCTTATTCACTTTCACGCGCGTGTGATAGTGGCCCTTGCCCATCCATGGCAGACCACCGCTGCGACCGGTTTTCCAGGTCGGTTCACTCTCGCCGTTCTGTACGACAATCACTTCCTGCAAGTCATTCGCCCGGTCGAAAGGACCGCTGATGGCCCAATCGTGCGGAATAGTGACGTCCTGCCAAACAGGTTTTTCCGTCGTGTCTTGGGTGAACTGCCATGCGCGAATCAAAGTGTCCGTGCGAACGGGTTGTTTTGTCGAACAGGCGCCAAGCAGCACGCTCAGCGCCAGCATAAGATAGAAACTTTTTCTCATAAGAATCGGTATTCGGTAATTTCGTCTAATTTGTCGCCTGGGCGAAGTACTACATCGGGAAAATCATCGTGGTGGATGCTATCGGGCCAACTCTGCGCCTCCAGACATACTGCGTGTTGCTCGTCGTAGATGGTGCCGCTCTTGCCTTCGTTGCGCTCAATCCAGTTGCCGGTATATACCTGCAGACCCTTCATCGTGGTCCAACACTCCATTGTGCGTCCGTCAGCCTCCAAGGTGCATGCATGGCGTAACTCTTTCGGAGCATTGCCATCGCAGAGGCAGAAGTTATTGTCCATTCCTTTCCAAGGCTCAAAGAACGGGTCATCCATTCGGTCGCCCAAACGGGTAGGTTTCCGGAAATCCATCGGAGTTCCCTCTACCGGCACAATCTCTCCGGTCGGGCAAGTGAACTCATCGAACGGTGTAAATTGATCAGCATTGACTTGCAGCACATGGTCATCAACACGTCCGCTATCTTCCCCCGCGAGGTTGAAATACGCATGGTTCGTCATCGCGACAATCGTCGGCGTGTCAGTCTTCGCCTCATAGTGAATGACAAGTCGGTTGTCTTTGGTCGCCGTATAGGTCACCCATACATCCAGATTGCCGGGATAGCCTTCTTCGCCGTCCTTCGCGCGGTAATGGAGCGTGATCTCGTGTGCACACTGCGCCGTGACGTCCCAAATCTTTGCGTTGAAGCCTTCGAGTCCGCCATGCAGGCTGTTAGGCCCGTTATTGATCGGCAGATGGTAGGTCTCGCCGTTCAACTCAAACACCCCGTCTTTGATACGGTTGGCTACGCGTCCGCAGATGGCATTGAAATACGTTTCTTTCGTGCGCCACTCTTCGGCGGTCTTAAAGCCCAATACGATGTCTTTGACTTCGCCTTTGCGATTGGCTACCAGCAGTTTCGTGATCTTCGCGCCGAGATTGGATACCTCGACTTTCAGTCCGCCGCTGCTCTTTATCGTATAGAAATGAATGGGTTTCATAGGCGCATAACTCCGTCTCCGATTTCGGCAACATAGAAGTCGGCTTTCAGACCGGTCTTCTCTTCGTACTCTTTACCTACAAAGGCTTTGAATGTCTCAATAGCTTCGTCGCGCACGAGGCTGACAGTACAACCGCCAAAACCACCGCCTGTCATTCGGCTACCGAGCACACCTTCTACCTGCCATGCCGCTTCGGCGAGGGTGTCCAACTCTTTGCCGGTTACCTCGTAATCATCGCGCAGCGAGACGTGACTCGCGGTCATCAGTTCGCCGAACAGTTCGATCTTGCCTTGCTTGAGCGCCTCCACTGCTTGTGCCGTACGTGCTACTTCGCCTACCACGTGGCGTGCACGCTTCTTAGCAATCGGATCGGTGACAGCGTCTTGTACCGCCGCCCAATCTTCCGGAGTCAGTTCGGCGAGGAACTTAATCGGTTTCACTTTGCTGATCTGCTCTACAGCGGTCTTGCATTGACGTACGCGGTCGTTGTATGCGCCGCTGTCCAGATGGTGGGGACTATGGGTGTTGGAAATGACGACCTTGATGCCCTCTAATTTCACCGGCACATGCTCAAACTCGAGTGTGTCGCAGTTGAGGTAAATGGCATGGTCTTTCTTGCCCTGTGCACTGGCGAACTGGTCCATCACGCCGCACATCACACCTGCGTACTCATGCTCGCAAGCCTGACCGATAAGCGCTAATTCTGTGCGGTATTTCTTGTCGTCTGCAAGCGTCCAGCCCATTTCCTCGGTGAAAGCTCTTGCCGTAACCACTTCCATGGCAGCACTACTACTCAGACCCGCACCGGCAGGTACGTTGCCGAAATAGAGCAGGTCATAGCCGCTCTGCAGTTTTGCTTCGGGATGACGGCGCGCGATGATGTCGATACATCCCAAGGCGTAGTTACACCAAGCGCGGTCTGCCTGCGGTTTAATCGCGTAGATAGCGATCTCGTACGTCTGTGGCATGTTCAGCGATCTGAACCGCAGCACTTTGTCGGCATTCGGAGCGATTAACAGCCATGCGCCGAAACTCAACGCGCAGGGGAAGACACATCCGCCGTTATAGTCCGTGTGCTCACCGATCAGATTGACGCGCCCGGGGGCAAAAAAGATTTTTTCTGCCTTGCGGCCGTAGGCTTGCTCAAAAGCCTGATTCATTTCTTGTGTAGTCATAGTGGAGAGGTATTTAATTGTACTAATTTGCGCGCAAAGATACGAAAAAAAATGCATATATGCAAAAAAAATGCACTTTTCTTGAAAAAAACATGTGCAAACTGTTGCAACTTTCGGAAAAAAGTTGTAACTTTGCCGCACAATTTGAAACTTTAACTTTTTAGGCCATGAATAATTTGGAAATTTTACTCTATTCTCTCCTCTTCATCCTCATCGGACTGATGTTGGTTTCACTCTTCTTAGTGTGGACGTGGTTTGATGCTCGTGACCGCCTGAAAGTGGTTCGTGAGATCACGCGTGACGAGACGATTCGCGCGATTCGCCGTAGTCATAACAAGTGCCGTATTCTCTTGTATACGCTCTTGGCGCTCGCTCTTGCGTATATTCCTATTCCGTTTGCGCTGGAGGACTATTATGGTAGTTTGGCTTATCCGGGCGTAGTGATCGTGGCTGCGTTGCTGATGCTCTTCGGTCTGCGTTCCCGCGCGAAGATGTACCTGCGTTCGATTGACGAATATATTAATGAGAACGAGGAGCACGTGCGTGAAGCAGCAGCTGAGCGCGAGCGTGTGCGTGACGAGTGGAGACGTCAAGCGCCGGAGTTGAACCCGAAGGCGCAGGCTATTATTCACGAGAACTTAGGCGACAACTATGAGGTTTGGTATAACCATGATATCCTCGTAGGCCGTAACGTGCTTGCCAATAGAGAGTTGGAGCTCTTGTATGCTCAAGGTGTTATCCTGCCGTTCAAAGAGATTATGGAGGTCCGTCCGGGGCGTAAGGATCTGAAGCTCGTGACCAGCAATAGTATGCACCCCTTTGTAACGATTGATTTCGGCGCACTGCCGATCAATCCCGAGACGGGCAATAAATACATGGACGAGATTGCTGAGAAGTTGACTAAAATTCTTCCATAATGAGTGCTGAAGAAAGAGCCAATACTTGGACACATCTGATTGCTTTTGTGGCTACGCTTTTCATAGCGTGGCCACTTCTTCGTTTGGCCTATCTGTCACAAATTACCAATAATAAATTACAAATAGCAGGAACTGCTTTGTTCCTGCTTGGCATGTTCCTTATGTATGGCGCTTCTACGCTGTACCATGCCGTCTCTGAGCCGGAACATAAACGTCGTCTGCGGGTGTTCGACCATATAGCGATCTACGTCATGATAGCGGGTTCGTACTCGCTCATATGCCTCTCCGTTATTGGCGGATGGGTAGGTTGGACGCTGTTCGTTTTTTTATGGGCTTGCGTCATCGCCGGCATCATCGGCAAGTCCATAGCCCTCGGTAAGTACCCGCGTCTGTCACTTTTGTTGTATCTGATGATGGGGTGGGTGGCGTTACTGGTATTAGTGCCTATGTGGCGCAACATGCCGCATGAGGCCTTCTGGTATATAATAACCGAGGGCATTTGTTATACCCTCGGTTCCTATTTCTTTAATAAGGATGAAGAGCACGCGTTCTATCACGCCATTTGGCATGTGTTCATCATCCTCGGTTCAGCAGCGCATACTGTCGCTACATGGATTATCCTGGCGGCCTAAGCCGCGCAGGATTATCGCATAATCTTGAAGGTCTGACCGGTCTCCGTCACGATGACATAGACGCCGCGCGGCAATACCATATGGTAGATGTCTTCGTTCGTCGTACTTACTTTGCGACCGAAGATATCGTAGATATTTACCCAATCGCCTACAGCATAGACATCCTCGATGCCTTCGGAAGAGAAGAAGCGGATGGCTACCTCGTATACGCGGCGGTTGATATAATCGCTCACTTCATACGCTACAGGGAAACTCCAACTCTCCGAGAAGTCAACGACCTCACCAGAAGCCGGCGTCACATGCGTATATGTGCCATCCGCAAGGGTAATGGTCGGCTTGATGGCGTATTTGTCTACGTCAAAGTGTTCCTTGAGATCAATCTCAAAGGTAATCCTGTTCTTGCTTTGGTCGATATTTCCGCTAATACCGTCGATGATGAAACTGGTGATCTGTAAATTCGGCACGGAGAGACTCTGTTCGTCATTCAGCAGGTAGTTCACCACTGCTTTCACCAAGTCTTTACCGGCCGTCGTGAGATTCTTGCTGCTACTCATCGCTATCGGCAAGCAGATATATTTCTTGCTGCCGCGCATACCGGCTGGCACGTCATGCAGGAAAGTATATGGGTCTTTGCCATCGCTATAGTAGTCGGTTTTGGAACGCGGCAGCGAAGTCGCCAAGCAGTGCGTACCCGGCAAGTTGATATCGATTGGCATCAGACCCTTCTCGTCTATCTTCGTGAGCACCTGAATCTTATCTCCGTGTTTCTTACCCAGCGCTTGGAAGATCGGGTGATCATCGCGTTGTACGGTGATGTACCGTCCGTTATCTGTCAAACTGCCGTTGTCCGGATCGCCCCAACTGAGACGCTCTTCGGCATAACTGAAGGCTTTCATATTCAGAACGGGCAGGATAGCGCTCCGTTGAGTCAACGCCAGCACTTCTTCGTTATTGGCATTGGCATCCTCCGAGATGAGAGCCCATTTGTATCTCTGATAGTCCTCGTCGGAACGTAAGCCGCTGGATAGTGCTTTTCGGGGAACGAAGGTGAACTGGTCGGAGAGTAAAGCCACTACGCCATCCTTCGCGAGGATAGCATCTCTGTCGCCGTTGGTGTACAAGTACAATACCAGGTTGTCGCCAACGACGGGAGGTAATACCTTAATGAAACCATCGACGCTGTTTCCACCCTTGACGCTGATGGTGAAGGGGTAGTCTCCTTGCTGAGTCGGCGTACCGCTGATGTAGTACTTGCCGTCTGCGCCATGACCATCAATACCGTTGGGTTTGTTTCCTTTCCAATCAATGGTGATGTCGTCGGTACTTAAAGCATGGTAACTGAATTCCAACTCCTCCATTGCCTCGCCTTCATAAACCTCTATCTCCGGCGTGCCTACAGCGTGAATATCCGATGTGACGGTGATCTTTCCGCTCGGCAGACGCTTGGTCTCGACGCCGTTACCGTCGAACGACGATACGTGGAACGGATATACACCTGCCGCGCAGTTTGCTACACCGGCCAGTTGGAGCGTATCGCCTATCTCAGTGGAACTCTTGACAATCAAATCAATACCCTTGGCCGGTTGGTCTTCCCAGATCACGCGGGTCTCGCCTAACTTATTGTATTTCGTGTAGTAGGTGATGGCGCGTATCTTCTCTGTTTGCGGCACTACTTGTGTCGAGTCATTGCCCTTGAGGTATTTCACCATCGGCACTTGTGCTACGCGAAGCGAGAAACCGCCAAACAAACAATCATCCCCGCACTCTATGCGGATAACATGCTCGCCGACGGAGATATCAAAACGACGGATGGTCTGAGCCGTAGAAATAGGCATCTCTGTTTCTTCATCATCAATCAGCACTTTGAATACCTTGTTATTTTGCGGTTTGCTGGGTTCTACTTTCTTATCCGCTCCGTAAAGCGAGAATTGGTCATATCCCTTAATGTGCAGTTCAACGGAATGAGTGCTCTTTAGAGTCTGGCAACGCCCCGTTGAATATTCAAACTCATCAGCAACAGCAAAACCGGTTCCTTTGTCACCACCTGAACCTTTGAACCAACCATCCGCGGCTTCATAAGAGGACTCGGATTCGTTCTTTGTGATGCCTCGTATCTTATCTGTCGGTGGATTCACTTGGATAGTTAAGCCTTTCTTGGTAGTGCCATCTACTTTCTCTTCAAATCGGCCGGCATAGAATACCTCATATTCACGTCCCTCGAAAATAGATAATGCAGCGTCATATCCACCTTGAGCTCCAACTTCCTCGTAAACACCCGGCTCATGGAGCGTCAGACCGGTCGAAGGAGGAGTAGGTGTGTCATCTTTTTGAACCGTTACTTCGCAGGTGGCTTCAAAACCGCCATCTACTGTCTTGACGGTAATGGTAGCCTTGCCTTCCGCCTTGGCAGTTACTACGCCGGCAGCAACGGTCGCGGCCGCTGTATTGCTGCTGCTCCAGGATACATTCTGGTTGGTAGCATCCGATGGACTAATCTGTGCTATTAAGGAAGATGTCTGACCGACCTTCAGCGTAAGGGAGGTCTTATCCAGTGCTACGCCCGTTACCGCTACGGTAGCCGGTTCTTCGCCCTCTTTGCTGAATGATACGGTGTAAGTCTTCTTCGTTGTTCCGTCTTCAGCGGTTACTTTCGCAGAAGCAGTGCCGGGAAGCGATGTGGCTTGCGTGATATCCAGTTTCGCTTTCTCATCATTTAGCTCGGCCTGAATAGACGGTGCGCCGCCAACGTAGTCGGAAGGCAGGACAACGGAGTAACTCAACTTGTCGGCACTGAAGTCTGGTACAGACTCTTGATCACTTCCATAAGTTAGACTCTTCAATGTCGCATCGTGCGATTTCTCCGGCTCCGGAGGCGTGTCACCACCGCGAGTTACCTTGATGGCGCAGATACATGTACCGCTACCCTCTGCACGCATCATATAGAGTGCGTCTGCATCAGCAGAGAGTGTAAACGAACCTACATTATAGTCAGTCTTGCTTGTTCCTGTCGCTACAGAGGCATTGATATCGCCGCTGTGCTCGTCTGTGCTGCTTACTTTCCAAGGGTTATAACCGCATATGGTGATAACATCATTGGCCTTGAAACCGCCGTCAACAGTTACCTTCAGGTACAAAACATTTCCTCCCATCTTGATGCCCTTGGAACCTTGCGATTTCATGTCATCCGGAACATCGGCATTGTACCCTGCACTTTCTGTGCTGTATGTTTTTGAATCATCTTTTGCCAAAAACTCTACGGTCATCTTGGTGCCGCTTTCGCTGCTACCTATAGCGGGTACATCCGTTCCGGAAAAACGCCAATGTGCATACACATTTCCGCTCGGTTGTGGAGTCGGATCATCTCCTCCGCCCGGAGTATCACCGCCGCCAGGAGTGTCACCACCACCCGGAGTATCACCACCGCCGGAGCCTGTAGAATACGTTACTTCTAACTTGGTTATACCAACGCCACCTCCGTTGTTCTTAAAATCAATAGATGTTTGTGGCGTGGAGAATTCGCACGTATATACACTTCCGTCTTTGGTACACGATGTACAACCTGTAATATTCGATGCCTGATAACGATTACTGGTAATGTTCATTGTAATAAGCACCTTCGATATTGAAGCTCCTTCGGTTCCCTCCAAATGGAAGAATTTACCTGATCCACCGGCGTACAAGCTGTTGTTGCTCCAAGTCATTCCATTCGAAGCAGGAACTGATAGCTGAATTGAACCAACGGATTTAGCCCCTCCTGAGACATTAAGATTGTCTCCTTCAAAAACAGCGGTTTCCGCCCAAAGACTACCTGCTATCAAGCAGAACATTACAAAGAACGCACTCTTCTTAAACTTAAAAATGTTTCTCATATCTGTATTGTTTTTATTCGTTCGCATATATCCGGGTTACCGGATATTAAATCACGCTGCAAAAGTACTACTTTTTTTGCATATGAGTGTGCATATATTCAAAAAAAATGTGGAAAAATTGACGTATTTGTTGAAAATGTTCGCGCGCATACATTATTTATTTGCGTGTATGAGATTTTTTTTGTACCTTTGTGCGGTTTTTGGGAAAACCGAACAAACAAACGTATAACAAATAATCTTTTTTGAATAGTATGCAGAAGAAATTTTTAACTGTTGCGTTGGCCTTGACGGCTGCGCTGACTATGACTGCTCAGAATGTGGATAAAGCGAAGGTGACCGGCAATGCGGAAGCGGCGAAGAAAGCCGGTGCGGACCTTCAGAAGTTGGAGCAGACTGAGAAAGCATGGAAATTTGACGGTACGGTAGGGCTGAATGCTGCCGCTACAGGATTGGTTAACTGGGCTGCCGGCGGTAAAAACAATGTGAATGGTATCGCATATGCCAAGTTACATCTCCTTTATCATAAGAATGCGATTGCGTGGGAGACGAACTTCGACACCGATTTTGGACTGACATGGATCCAACAGAAAGAGGATCCCTTCCAGAAGTCGAGTGATAATATCAAACTCGCTACGAAATTCGGATGGGAGTTCCACAAAGATTTCTACTTGACCGTACTCGGTTCGTTCCAGAGCCAGTATGCGTTAGGACGTCAATATCAGGACGGCTATAACCCGATTATTTCCAAATGGCTGGCGCCTTCGTACACGGACATCTCTGTCGGTATTGACTACAAGCACAGCGTGAACGGAGCGGACTTCTCTGTCTATCTGTCTCCGATTGCGGGGCGTGTCACCACGGCATATACCGGTAATACGTGGAACGAGCGTTATACCAAAGAGATGTGGCTGGCGAATAACACCACGCAGACTGAGGCTGACTGGACACCGGCTATTTATCAGGAATTGATGGATAAGCACCAGGACTTGCGCAGTATGCTCCAGGATAGGCAAGGAACGATCGGATATGACCAGGACGGAAACAAAGTGTACCGTAATGCCCGTGCGGAGTTCGGTTTGAGTTTCAAAGGGTCTATCGCATATACCTATAAGGATTTCAAACTCAGCACGACGCTTGCTCTCTTCACCCCCTATCAAGGCAAGGGATACAACGTATATGAGAAATGGTTGGAGCAGAACCCCGGTAAAGGCAGGGATGATTATAATCAAGCGGGCTATTACTTCGATTATTCGAACAACAACCGTCATTTCGGCAATTTTGATGTGGACTGGGATGTGGCGTTGAGCTATCAGTTCCTCAAATGTCTCCAAGTAACGCTTCAGACGAGCCTCAAGTATTATCCGGGTACGCTGATCGCTGCCGAAGAGGGCGGTAACCCCATTGAGCGGGAGCGTGTACAGTTCAAAGGTATCATCGGTCTCGGTGTAGGATACTCCTTCTAAATGACGGATTGAGTCGCTTCGCTAAATGATGAATTGATGAAAGCTCTCGACGAACTCTCGCAAAACGTGCATCTCCTCCTGGAGCGCTATGAGGCGTTGCAGCAGGAGAATGCCACCTTGCGTCTGGACATTGAGAAACAGCGGCAGGAACTGATTCGTACCCACAGCGAATTGCTCGAATTGCAGCAGAAGAACCGCCGCATAGCCACAGCTAATGCCCTGACAGCAGCGGAAAGTCAGGAAGAAGCGTATAAGCGCATTAATGCACTTATTGCCCAAGTGGACCGCGCGATAGCGGCGCTGAAAAAATAACGGAATACTGATTACAGAATGCTGAACCCTGACAAGCAACATATCAACCTTCGTCTCGATGCCCATTCGGTGGGACTCGATGTGCCGCGTGATCAGGAACCTAACTACCGCGCGGCGGCGGAACTGTTGAATAAGCGCTATCAGTATTACCTCAAACTGCGCCCCAACGCTTCGGCGGAGCAACTATGGATGTACACGGCCCTCGAAGTGGCAGTGGCGCTCCAATCCGATGTGCGCGAGAAATCCCTCGTGCCCGTCGAGAAAGAATTAAAGGAAATCAATCAACTTATTCTAAAAACGATAAATCAATGAACACAGCAATCCTAATTATCCTTGCGGCAGTAGGCGGCCTCGTTCTCGGAGCCGGTATCTACTACCTCATCGCCCGAATGACTGCTTCTAACCTGCTCAAGAAAGCAGAGGAAGAAGCCGAGGTGATGAAAAAGAACAAGATTGTTGAGGCTAAAGAGAAATTTATCGCCCTGAAGTTAGAGCACGACAACGCCGTGCGCGAACAGGACAGACGCATACAACAACAGGAGCAACGCTTGCAGCAACGCGAGCAACAGCTCAACCAGCGTCAGGGCGATGTACAGCGCAGCCTCAACGAAGTGAACCAGAAACTGCAAACGGTAGAGCAACGCCAACAAGCGCTGGACTATAAACAGCAGGAAGTGGACAAACTCCATCAGCAGGCAGAGAAACAACTCGAGCAGTTGTCCGGTATGTCGGCTGAGGAAGCAAAGAAACAACTCGTCGAAGCCCTCAAAGACGAAGCGAAGACTGCCGCGATGTCGTATATCAACGAGATCATGGATAACGCCCGTCTGGAGGCCAACAAGGAGGCGAAGAAGATCATCATCCAGACCATCCAGCGCGTGTCATCCGAGACCGCTGCAGAGAACACCGTTTCCGTCTTCCATATCGAGAATGACGAAGTCAAAGGTCGTATCATCGGTCGCGAGGGACGTAATATCCGTGCCCTCGAAGCCGCTACGGGTGTGGAGATCGTTGTGGACGATACGCCGGAGGCTATCACCCTCTCGGCTTTCGATCCCGTACGCCGCGAGATAGCGCGTCTGGCGTTACACCAGTTGGTACAGGACGGTCGTATTCACCCCGCGCGTATCGAAGAGGTGGTAGCGAAAGTGACCAAACAAGTTGAGGAAGAGATTATCGAGATCGGTAAACGTACCACCATAGACCTTGGCGTACACGGTTTGCACCCCGAACTCATTCGTCTCGTCGGAAAGATGAAATACCGCTCGTCGTACGGACAGAACCTGTTGCAGCACGCTCGCGAGACCGCGAACCTCTGTGCCGCGATGGCCGGCGAACTCGGTCTGAACGTCAAGGCGGCACGCCGTGCAGGTTTGCTGCATGACATCGGCAAAGTGGCAGACGATGATGTCGAATTGCCGCACGCAGAACTCGGTATGAAACTATGCGAGAAATACGGAGAGAAACCCGATATATGCAATGCCGTAGGTGCGCACCACGACGAATGCGAGATGACGAGTCTTATTGCGCCGATCGTGCAAGCATGTGATGCTATCTCCGGTGCCCGTCCGGGTGCCCGCCGCGAGATCGTGGAGAGTTATGTGAAGCGTCTAAATGACCTCGAGAACATGGCGATGTCCTTCCCTGGTGTCGTGAAGACCTACGCACTGCAAGCCGGTCGCGAATTGCGCGTCATCGTAGGAGCGGATAAGATCTCCGATAAGGATACCGAACTCCTCTCGTTCGATCTCGCCAAGCGTATCCAGGACGAGATGACCTATCCGGGTCAGATCCGTGTTACCGTCATCCGCGAGGTACGCGCCGTGAATGTGGCGAAATAAGCGGAGAGCCTCCGCAGGCGCATGGCCATGCGGGTTATAAATAAAAGTCTCTAGTGAGATTCGAATAGGCGGCTGAACGGCCGCCTTTTTCGTCTTCTAAGACGAGCGTGTCTTCGATAATTCGGAATGTCGATAGTGAATCATCTTGACTCTTGACTCCTGACTCCTGACTCCTGAACGCCATTAACACTCTCCTCACCGGTTTCGACACCTTAGAATATACGCGTGTGACGTGCGTCAGCGACAAGCGTTCTGCGGCTGCGAGTCCGCGCACTTCCGCCTCCGCGTCAGCAGGCAGAATGAGAGCGAGTTGCCCGTCTTCTTTTAAGAGCCGTGCGCAATGATGAATGAGGTCGGTATAACTGAGCGTATCCGTGTGCCGAGCGGTCATGCGCCCTGCATCGGGGTTCTTCAAGCTATTCTGAAAATACGGCGGATTGGAAACAATCAAATCGTAATAATTTCCAATCTCCAATCTCCATTCCTGCAATCGTGCCTGGAAGGCACTTACGCCATTCTCACGGGCCTGTTCTACGGCAGCGGCATCGATATCGATGCCTTCCACCTCTGCTTCCGGGCAACGCTGCATCAACATCCGTGCTATCAGTCCGGAGCCGGTGCCGACATCGAGTATCCTGATTCCTGACTCCTGATTCCTGACTCCTATTGGAGTCCACGCGCCAAGCAGCACGCCATCGGTTCCCACCTTCATGGCGCACTTCGAATCCTCGATAAAAAACTGTTTAAAGCGAAAGCTCATAGTGCTCGTGGTGGCAACAACCATCATGCTCGTGCTCGTGGTGTTCGATGATGCAGTGAATGGTCAGGTACACACCGAGAATGAGGAAAAGAGCGGCGCAGATGTGGCGGAACCATTTCTCGAAACTCTGCATCTTTTGCGTCAGTTTACCGATGCTTACTGCGCTGTAACTTACCAGCCATGCAATCAGCATGATCGGCAGACCGGTACCCAAACCGAACACGATCGGCATAATCCAGTTCCACGTGCTCGGCAGCGTCAGCGTGATATCGATCATCGTCAGGAAATAAACCAAGCGGTGAGGACAGAAAGCAATCGCGAAGAAGATACCGAGGATGAAGGACCAGAGCCAACTCTCCTTGCTATCCGTCTCTTTGAGCCATTTGCTGATGCCGTGGTCATGTTCGTGGTGGTGATGTCCGCTAAATAGCAACACGATGCCGCAAACCAACATAAAGCCCGCGAGGATTGGTTCGCCGTAATGACCTAACACATGCTGAATACCTTCGGTCTGTGCGCCCATGAGGAAGGGAATACTCAGCAATACATAGGTCGCGAGTTTACCCAGCACGAACATCAACCCGTTCGTCAGCACGAGGCGTTTGTTGTTGATCTCCTTATCGATGTACCCGATCGCTGTGATACTTGTCATCAGCGTGCATGGGTCCAATATCGTCAGCAATCCTAATAAAAATGCGGTAAATACCTGTACCATAAATATTCCTTTTCACAAAATCGGGCACAAAATTACTACAAAAAATGCAAATATGCAAGATTTGAGCGTTTTTTCTTGCGTATATGAAAAAAAATCAGTAATTTTGCAGCGCAAAATTGAAAGGGCGAACTATTATGCCAACTTTATTTACTGTATTGAAGGCATGATTGATGTAAAGAAAATTTGGCTTACAGACGCTGCTGTTTGGATAGAGACGGCGGATGGTCGTCAGGCTTGCGAACAGTTTGACAACTACGCATCCTTACGCAACGCGTCAGATAAGGAGCGCCAAGCATATACGCGCTCTCCTTTTGGCCTCCATTGGCCTGCGTTAGATGAAGATTTGTCTTTTGAAGGCTTTTTTGCCTCAAAAGAGAAGAATACATATAGGGCTACCCATGCAGTAGCCTAACCCCTCTCCAGTCAGGGCCTCCTTGACAGCGTAAAAAAATGAATATTATAAATGATGAACCTCAATTATTGGGCTTATGATAAAAAAAGTTCTGTATATGATTATCGTCAGTATGCTCACAATAGGATGTGTTTCCCACTATGGCGCATTTGGTAACATTTACATGGACAACAACCATCCCAAATCCAAATAAGCAATGAAAAGGACAACTATTATGGTATTTTTATGCATGAACATTTTTATATTATGTTCATGCGAATTTACAAAGTGGGACACATATG
>ONJT01000041.1 GCA_900318245.1 uncultured Bacteroidales bacterium | reverse complement strand
GTGGTAGCCGAGGGTGTTGAACATGACGGAACTATAAGCCTTCATGGAGTAAACATCGTCCGCAATGGTGAGATTACCCTCTTCTTCACCCCATTTCTTCACGGGTTTGAGAGTAGCCGTTTGGTTGTATTTGGTACGGATAGCAGGCACCTCTGCGGTATAGAGTGTACCATCTTCGCGTTGCATCAAGCGGTGCACGACGAGCGACCCGCCCCATTTCGGTTCCTCGCTGTCGCTAATGTCGGTATTGTCCTTGCCACGTCGCTCGGGACACCATCCCCACATATAACGGACGGTGCCGTCGGAGGCAGTATTTCCGGCATAGAAAGCGCGGCCGTCGAGTGCGCCTTGCTGAACGTCGTTGTCCGGCCAATGGGGAGCAGTAGCAGATTTGAGTTCATCAATGGTATGCCCCTTGAGGTAATGTACCTTGCGTTCGTAAGCCGCCATGTCGCTATAGGTCAGATACCACCACTCGCCCATTTGGAAGACGTTCGGGCACTCCATGAAACGATCCCATACCATCTTGGCGAAGCGACCTTTATGCTCCCAAGTCTTGAGGTCAGCAGAGGTGAACTCCGCGAAACAGCCGTCTTTCTCCTCGGTGGTAGTGCCTTCCTTAACAGGTTTGGTGGCAACGATCATGTGATAGCCGTCCTCCATCTTCCAGATGAACGGGTCACGGAAGTTAAGCGTGCTGTAGCCATAGTCGCCACCGCGAAGACGGAAGAGCGGATCTTTGGTCCAGGTGACGAAGTCGGGCGAAGTAGCACGCATGACTACTTGACGATCTTCGTCCGCCGTCGGTTTGTAGCGCTCACCTGTGTAATAGATGTAATACAGTTTCTCGGTTTCGTCATAGACTACACATCCTGTACCGAGCGCTGCATCTTGTTCACCGACACGACCGGTAGGCAGCACCTCACTCATAGAGGTGTAGGTGGCTGCATCGGTGGTACGTACTCCCCACAAGGGGTGGAAGGTCTCCTCCATGTTTTGCTCAAAGTTATGGAGATAAAGGATTTTGAAGTCCTTTGCTACCGGATCATAGAAAGGCAGCGGGTCACCTACGGAACCTGCCGAAGGCTTGTAATAAGTATTACTGCTCACCTCATCCGACGCATTGAAATAGGTGGTGATATTCTCCCAGTCTTTTTGCTCCTGCGGGATATTTTCCTGACAGGAAGTCAGGAAGGTACAAAGGAACATTGTACAAAGTACAAAGGATATGATTTTCTTGGTTTTCATAACGTATTATTGCTTTAGATAGTTAAACGCATTTTCGGTTATCTTAGCCACGTTCTCGTGATAGTAGGACGTATAGTCGGAGGGATCAGCGATGGTGTACCAGTCGTAGCATCCGGAACCGATACAAACGATTGCTCCGTGTTCCGCAGTACGCTTATACTCCCATGCTACTACAGCATCCTCGGGACCAGCGATGTCATACGCACCGGTCTTCTCGCAGAATTCCGCCTTGTTGGCAAAGATATAACCCATCTTATATTGCGCGGACGTATTGGAGATGCGATAGCCTTTGTCACAGGTATAGATACGATCCGGTTCCGCCCCCATGATCAGGTTCTGCCACAACGGATGATCGGTATGATCGGTAATGCGAAAATCCCACGGCGAATTAATAAGTTCTGCTTCCGCTTCGGGTTTGCCAAAACAGTTGTCCGGGAAACTTCTCTTTTCGCCCAAATAATACGGCATGTTCACCGCAAATCGCGTGAAGAGGAACGAACCTCCTGCTTGATAATACTCTTTGAGTTGATCCAACACAACGTAGTTGACAGCTTCAGGAGCCGCTGTTTCAAAAGCGACCTTACCTTGCACAATGTCGTCACTATGGAAGTGCCACCAGATCACCTTGCAATCGGTCAGTACCACACGGTTAGCAGCGAGATCATCAAAGGAAGCATAATCGGAGTTCTCCACATTAGCCAGCAGCCAGTTAACCGCCTCCTGTTCCTCGGGGTTAAGATCTTCCATATTCTCAGCAAGACCGAGATAGAGGATAACAGGGTTCTCTTTTTCTTTGACAGTTACCGTATAGGTCGTCGAAGCGGTTTTGTAGGTCACATTGAAGTCCATGGGGTTGGAGAAGTCATACGACACGCCTGCCGCAGGTGTAAGCGTTGCTCCCTCGGTTGTCTTGATGGTCGGAATGAGGGTCTTCAGATCCGTTCCGACCGGTACCGGGACAGTGATAGTATGCGCTACCTGATCAATTCTACCGATATACTTGTCATTGATCTTAAATGAGAGGATTTTAGCCTCGTGGTGCTTCACACTCACTTTATAATCCTGATATACATTGCCGTTCTCTACGTGAATGGCGATAGGCGATGTCATATTGACTTGTGCACCTTTCGCCGGCGTAGCTTTTGCTCCTGCAGAGAGATTAAGGGTCGTGATGGTCATGACGTGGTCATCGTGTACCACAGGCACTTCCACTATCACGGTGCGTGCAGCGTGGTTCACTATGCCAGGATAGATATCATCCAATACCAGCGAGTCGATGTGACAATCGCCGTCCAAGTTAAATTGGCTGTCGTTTTTGTTGCAACTTGCGAATAATCCGAGTATTCCGAATAATCCGAGTATTCCGATAAATTTATTCATTTTCATATTACCATCCTCCTATGTTTTGTGTATAATGTCCATTGGATGCTGCGATCTGCTCGAATGGGATAGGCAGATACTCGTTTTTGTTGGCAGTGAAATGCGCAGAGGTGTAGATACGGCAGTCATTAGCTTCTTCCAAGTAATACTTATTGATCACTTGCTCAGCTTCTCCCCATCGTACGAGGTCGAAGAATCGTTCGGACTCCATAGCCAGTTCGAGTCGGCGCTCCATCTTGACACGAGCGAGTGCGTTAGAGTTATCCGTATAGGGTTTGACGCGTATTTTAGCTCCGTATTCGTCGTACCCTGCGAGCATATCCGTACTTTTCGCAGCGCGCTCACGCAGTCTGTTAACTAGTTTGATGGCTTCCTCATCCCGTCCTAACTGTGCTAAAGCCTCAGCACGCATGAGCAGTACGTCGGCATAGCGAACGACGATACGGTTCATCGAGGTACCGAACCAGAGGGCAGAACGGATGAGGTAACCGCTCTCCGGGTCCACGTTGTGTTTCAGAGTCACGTGATAACCATACAGACCATTGGAACGACTCCAGTTTTGGGTACGGTTCATCATCAGTTTGTGATTAAACTCATACGGGAAGCCGGCGATACCTACCGTCAGCCACAGACGCGGATCAGCCGTTTCGTTGGCCGGATCGAAGTCCTTGGAGTTGAAGTCGTCAATAAAGGGCAGTCCTTCGGTATTGGTACGGAATGCGTTAACGAGGTTCTGGCTGGGTTTGTAGAAATCACAACCTCCATCGGTGACGCCCTCAATACCCGGCACCATCAGACCGTATGACCAGTTACAGTTACCGAGGTTTGTTCCGTCATTGGAGGAGTACTGCATAGCCCACAGGCTCTCTTTGCCGTTCTCATATTGTGGCTCCGGACGGAAGTTATTATGGAAATCATCCTCCAAGCCATAACCGCCGGCGGTATAGATACTATCCTCGGTATATTGAAGCACTTTTGCCAAATCGTCACGGTTGATCTCGGTCACCTGATGCGAAGCGGGATCGTCCTGGCGGTACGCTTTATAGAGATATACTTTAGCCAACATAGCAGCTGCGGAAGCCCGGGTAGGACGGCCTTTATCTGCCTGTGTCGTAGGCAGCACGCCGTAAGCGAACTCCAAATCGTCTGCAATCAGTTGCCAACCCTCGTTATTGGTATATTCGGTGTTGGACAGTTGCGCATACTCATCCTGAGTCATATCGGATTTAATGACAAAGGGGATATTCTTATAGAGACGTTTTAAAAGGAAATGCGCGTACGCACGCAAGAAGCGCATCTCGCCGAGGCGTTGTTGCTTGAGTTCGTAGCTATCGTCCATCGCGTTGAGCGCGTTGATTGCCGCATTGACACGGCTCAGACAGTTATAGAGACGTACCCACATGTCGTTGATATTCCAGTTGGTAGTGAGGATGCCTTGCGAGATCTCCAGTTGGTGGAACACGTCACCGTCATTCTCGGAGATACCACCTTTATAGGCATCGTCAGAGCGCACGTCATAGTTCCACATTGAGAACGAGGAGTTCACGTCCTCAGACGAGATAAAGATAGCGTAAGCAGAGATGCATATATTGTCAATATACTGCGGGTCGTTCACCTCGTCTCCTGTCAGGACACCTTGCGGCACGTCCTGATTGAGGAAGTTGTCACAAGCGCAGAACGCCAAAGCTGTCAAAACTATAATAAGATACTTTTTCATAATTCTGTTCCTTTCGCATTAGAAGGTTACTTTAGTTCCGAGGGTTACGGTCAGCGGAATAGGATAGCCGAAGGTTGGGTTCTCGGGATCTACTCCGGTGTACTTAGCCGAGTGGATGGTGAAGACGTTCTGTGCGGAGATGAACCAGCGCCAGTTTTGCATCATCATCTTGTCGCAGGCCTTCTTCGGGAGGTTGTAGCCCAACTGCAGGTTGCGCAGTTTGAGGAACGAGCCGTCCTCCACGAAATAGGTGCTGACGCGCGTCTCGTTGTTGTTATTGTTGGTCGAGAGCGCAGGAATATTGCTATTGGGGTTGGTAGGACTCCAAGCGTCCAGCACGCGCGTTCCCTTATTGAGGTTCGCCACGTTGACGCCGCTCCAGAGGTCGGTTTGCTCCTTGTAGTCCTTGGTGATGACTTGCACACCGCCTACACCCTGGAAGAAGACGGTGAGGTCGAAACCTTTGTACTCGAAATAGAAGTTCGCACCGAAGGAGACGGCAGGAACCGGCGAGTATATCCAGTCTTGGTCCGCCTCGGTGATGATGCCATCCCCGTTGATATCGCGGTAGCGGATACGACCGAGACCTGCACCCTCCTGAATAGCGTGGTTATCTATCTCTTCTTGCGACTTGAAGATACCGTCAGCGATGTAACCTACTTGCGAACCTATGGCATGTCCGATTACCGACTTGACACCATTACCACCGAATGTACCTTTGGCAGCCACTGTCGCCGGCAGGTCCACTACCGTGTTGGTATAGTGGGAGATATTACCGGTAATGTCATATTTGAAACCGGTCTTGGTCTGGTTGCGATAGCCGAGGCTGAGTTCGACACCCATGTTGCGTACTTCACCGGCATTCACCCATTGCGAAGCACCTTCACCCATCACACCGATGCCGTCCATGAGAACGAGAATGTCTTTGGTTTGCTTGTAGAACCAGTCGAACGTGCCGTAGAAGGTCTGCTTGAAGAAGGAGAAGTCGAGACCGACGTTGGTCTGACTGGTGGTCTCCCACTTGATATCATCGTTACCTATCTGGATACGGCGGAAACCGGAAGGCAGGATACTACCGCCGTTCGAACCGGTAATATCATAAGACGTACCATAACTCTGACCACCGTTTTCGTTGACACCGTAGTTGGACTCGTAGATGGTATAACGGGCGGTGGAAGATATGTCCTGGTTTCCGGTCTGGCCCCATGATGCACGGATCTTGAGGTCGTCGAGCCAGGATGAAGCGCCGCTCATGAATTTCTCCTGCGACATGCGCCAGCCGGCAGATACGGACGGGAAGAAGGCGAAGCGGTGGGTCTTACCGAAGCGGCTCGAACCGTCGTAACGCGCGGTGAAAGAAATCAGATAGCGGTTGTCGTAGGTGTAGTTGGCCTTGCCGAAGAACGAGATGAGCGAGAAACTGCCTGCGCCGCCATAGGACTGCGCCTTACCCGTGCCGGCAGAAGGCCACATATAGGTCGGGTTGAGCATGATAAAGTTCTCTTTGTAGGCGGAGAACCATTCATCGCTCTGGTGGTTCAACTCGGTACCGAGCAGGAAGTCCGCACGGTGCTTGCCTATCTCCAGGTCGTAGGTGATGACGGCGTTCCACATCCACTTGGTCCAGTGCTCTTGCTTGGTCTCCACGGCATTCTTGTCGTTGGCCACCACACCTTCCTTGATCGGATAGGTGAAGAAGCGCTGACGTTTCTGCGCATAGTCAATACCGGCTGTGGTGCGGATATGCAGCCCCTTGATAGGATTCACATCCAGGAACACATTGCCGAATACACGCCAATAGACATAGCGGTTGTCCTTGTTGCGGTTCAAGATGGACAGCGGGTTCTCTCGTTGCGGGAAACCGCTGGACGAAGGAGCTTGTGCCAAATCGCCGTTGGTGTTATAAACCGGCAACAAGGGGTTATATTGAAGCACACTGTTGATGAATCCGCCGGGAGCACCTACTTCGGAGGTACGGCTGAAGGTAAAGTTCTCGCCGATGGTCACTTTGTCATTGAGCAACTTATAGTCACTATTGATACGTCCTGACAGACGATCGAAATCGGTATACTTGATGATACCGTCATTGCGGTAGTAGCCAAGTGAGAAGAAACTGCTACCCTTCTGACCGCCGTGCGAAACGGATACGTTGTAGTTCTGGATGACACCCGGGCGAGTGGTCTGAGAGAACCAGTCGGTATTGCTCACGGGTACGGTTCCGGCAGCATCGAGATACTTATTGAGCATGATGTTATTGAGCACCGGTTGTCCCTGTTCGTTGTAGCCCCAGTCGTAGCGATAGCCCAGCACGTTGGTGTTCGGATCGGCAGTACCGTCATTCACGTATGCCTGCCACATCGCGCGGCCGAACTGCTCGGAATTGAGCACGTGCATGCGGCTGACATAGTTCTGGACAGCCACGGAGGCATCCAAAGTGACATTCAGTTTGCCTTCCTTGCCTTTCTTGGTCGTGATGATGATGACACCGTTGGCCGCGCGTGAACCATAGATAGACGCGGATGCGGCATCTTTAAGGATCTGCATCGACTCGATGTCGTTCGGGTTGAGTTCGTGCATACCGGACGTGGTGGGCACACCGTCGATGATGTACAAGGGGTCTTTGGTAGCATTGAGCGTACCTGTACCACGGATACGCACGGTGGCTGCACCGGAAGGATTACCGTCGGCTTCGATGTTGAGTCCCGGCACTTTGCCTTGGAGTGCTTTCATCGGGTTGTTCTCTTGCTGTTTCTCAAGGTCAGCCGCGCTGATCGCGCTGACAGCACCGGTCAGGTCGGCTTTGCGCTGCGTCGTATAACCGGTTACTACCACTTCCTCCAGCACCTCGCTGTCCTCCGCCAGGGAGACTTTCATGTTCGCTTTCGGGAATAACTGCTGGGTCTTATAACCCACATACGAAATCACTACCATGGCATCCTTGCCGACGGAAAGTGAGAAATTACCATCGAAATCGGTAATCGTACCATTCGATGTGCCTTCCTCCAGAACAGACGCTCCAATAATCGGCTCACCCGTTGCTGCATCTACCACAACACCCGTCGCGGTCACTTGCGCTTGAGCGAATGCCGTGAAGCATAGCATCCAAAGAAAGGCTAAAATTACACTTTTTGAATTCATGATATGTTAAAATTTAAATAAAAAG
>ONJT01000048.1 GCA_900318245.1 uncultured Bacteroidales bacterium | reverse complement strand
CCGAGGTGCGAAACGGGATCGACGAAGATCTGCTTGTCACCGGCTTCAATCCATATACTGGCATGTACCAGCGCGTTGAGTTTCACACTCATGCCGTTAGATGTCCGGAACTCATCGCACTCATAGACCTCTGCCTGAACGGTCTTGCCTGCCGCTTTCCATGCTTCCAAACCGCCTTGCAGTTCCACGATATGCGTGTAGCCCATCTTGTATAACTTGTTTCCCGCCTCATGGCTTCGACGACCGCCTCTGCAATAAACGGCAACAGTCTTGGACTTATCTAATATCTGCTCGGCTTCGTCCGCAAACGCCTCGTTTTTCCAGTCGATATTCATCGCTCCCACGATATGCCCTTGCTCGTACTCTTCCGGCGTGCGCACATCTACTAACTGCACATCCGGTTCGGCGATAGCCTGTTCAAACTCATCCGGCGTCACGGTCGGATACTTCGGCGCACATGCCGCAAAAAGCATTGTGCTGATGGCAAAAAATAACTTTTTCATAATTTGATTTCCTCCAATGCGCCGGTAACGGAGTCGATGATGAAGCCGCGGACGGTGATATCCTTGGGAATGAGCGGATGGGTCTGGATGGTCTTGACCGTCTTGCGGACGGATGTCTCTGTATCGCGGAAGCCTTCGAGCCAGTGGTTGAGGTCAATGCCGCATTCGCGGATGGTATCGAGTGTCTCGTCTTTTATGCCGCGCGCTTTCATAACGTGGTGGAAATGACTGTAACTCATGTGACACGCTCCACATTGGCTGTGCGCTACTACCATGATTTCCTCCACGCCTAATTCGTAGATGGCCACAATGAGACTGCGCATCGCCGAATCAAAGGGTGTAATGATCAGCCCGCCGGCATTCTTAATGATCTTAGCGTCGCCGTTCTTCAATCCAAGTGCCGCCGGGAGCAACTCCGTCAGACGCGTGTCCATGCACGTCAGAACGGCTAATTTCTTGTCGGGATACTTGTCGGTCATATACTTCTCATAGCCCTTCTGCGCCACGAATGTCTTGTTAAAATCAATAATCTGGTCTATCATATCAAATCTCTATTTAGGTTCTAGTGTCGTAGCCAATTGGTCGGAACTGTTGCTGGTCTTCGCTCCAAACGAAGCCATTGGCGAACAGGTAACTCTTTATCTGTTCCGGCTCTTGATTGAACGCATAGCAAAGCGCTTCGAGCGAGTCGAATTCTTCATCCCTAAGCAGCATATTGATGCTCGATACTAATATGGCAGGATTTTGCGGTAAATAGTCCATATCTCAATGCCCCCTTACAAACTGCCCTTCGGGCTGGTACTCAAGAAAGCAACTATCATCCTGCTGCTCCTCGTCGATTGCCTGTTGCTGTTGTGCTATGTATTCATCGTATGTCATTAGTCAATCACAACGGCCGTGCCGCTAATGGAGATCATAATCATGCTGTTGGCTTGACCCATCGTCTCGTAGCCAAAGCTAACGCCCACGATGGCATTGGCGCCCAATTTCTCGGCGCGCTCGCGCATCTCTTTCTGCGCCGTCTCGCGTCCTTCGAGCATAGCCTTTTCATAACTGTCGGTACGTCCTCCGAAGAAATCACGAAGCGACGCGCCAAAGTCCTTCAGGAAGTTCATTCCGAAGATAACCTCTCCGGAAACAACACCTTTGTACTCCTTAATGGTGTGACCCTCAATGGTCGGTGTTGTAGTAACTATCATATCTTTAATCTTTAATATTCATTACTCGTTTAGCGTCCCGTAAAATTGTCTCATGGTCAAAAGTTTATGCAAAAATACTACTTTTTTTTGATATATGCAAGGAAAATCGGAGATTTTTTGGAAGTTTGGCACCAAAGGTTTTCTAAGAGATAGAAGAATTCTTTTTTTTAGTCATAATTATTTAATTTTATTAAACATAAAAAAGGCTCACTACGGAGTGAGCCTGAATGGGTTGCGGGGTATGGGGTTATGCCTTGAGTTCCGCAGGGAGGAGAGGCATGGCGCCGCGCTGGGTGCAGACGAAAGCAGAGACGGCTACGGCTTTCTCATGCGCCTCTCGGATGGTCTTGCCGAGGAGGAGTTGGGCTACGAACGTAGCGGTGAAAGAATCTCCGGCACCGACGGTGTCAGCCACCTGCACTTTGGGCGTAGCGACATAACTCTCTTTGGAAGCCGTGAAGACATAAGAGCCGATGGCACCACAGGTGAGGATGAGCATATCCAGCTCGTAACGCGCGATGAGTTCGCGGCAGATACGGCGGGTCTTCTCTGGGTCCTCGGCGATGAGTTTGCCGGGAACGGTAGGTTCGCCGAGAAGCATGGTCGCTACGACATCGAGTTCCTCGTCATTGATCTTGAGCACATTCGCCCGCTGAAGGGATTCCACAATCACTTCGGCGGTGTACCAAGACTGACGGAGGTTGATGTCAAAGACCTTGAGTGCATCCTCCGGCATGGCGTCAAGAATCGCTTGGATGGTCTCTCGGCTGGTTTGGGAACGCTGCGCGAGCGAACCAAAACACGCCGCCTGCGCCTGATGCGCGACCTCTAACATGCTGTTAGTGAGGGGGATATTATCCCACGCCACACCGAGGCATATCTCGTATTGCGGTACACCTTTCTCGTCGAGCGTGACCTTGACCGTGCCGGTAGGTTGTTCTACAACGGGTAAGATATGATTGAGGTGCACTTTCTCGAAAGTATCTACAATCTCTTCACCAAGTTCGTCAGCGCCGATAGCGGAGATAGCACATCCGTTGAGTCCGAACTGCGAGACATGATAAGCGAAGTTTGCGGGCGCGCCACCGAGTTTGCGTCCTTCCGGGAGGCAGTCAAAGAGCGCCTCACCGATACCAATAACGTATTTTTTCATTTGTTCATTTACCATTTGGTCATTTATTTTGTCATTTAGCCATTTTAAAGCAGAAGCCCACGAGGTATGCGGCACCGACAGCCATGACGAGGACGGCACCGAGGGAACCCATGAGATCGGACATAACGCCCATGCAAAGCGGGAAGATGGTTCCTCCGAACAGTCCCATGATCATCAGACCGGAGATCTCGTTTTTGTGCTCGGGATCGTGGTTGAGCGCTTGCGCGAAACAGATAGAAAAGATATTCGAGTTACCGAATCCGACGAGGGCGATACCGGTATAGAGGGCAGCCTGCGAATGACTCACGGCGAGAAGGATCATCGCTGCGATAATCATGCATACGGAGATAGCGAAGAAGGTTTTCTCGGGGATAAGACGCAGGATAGCCGAGCCGGAGAGGCAACCGATGGTACGGAAGATGAAGTAGAGCGAGGTGGCAAATCCGGCAGCCGCCAAGTCCATTCCGAGCCGCTCCATGAGGATCTTCGGCGCCGTAGTGTTGGTACCGACATCGATGCCCACATGGCACATGATGCCTAAGAAACAGAGGAGGATAAACGGGTTGCCAAGCAGTTTGAAACACTGGGCGAACGACGAGCCTTTCGCTACCGGTTCCTCATGGATGGACGTGAACGCCAGCGCAAGGATAGCCACGATACCGATAATCGCATAGATCGGGAAGAGCACTTTCCAACCCAATCCCATGTGAGGGATCGCCGCCGTAGCACCCCACATGGCGATATACGGTGCGAGGAAAGAGGCGATCGCCTTGACGAACTGACCAAAGGTCAGCGTCGAGGAGAGGTTACCCGTCACGATATTCGATACCAACGGATTAAGCGAAGTCTGCATGAGGGCGTTACCGATACCGAGGAGCGAGAAGGCGCAGAGCATCATCGCGTAACTCTCGCCGCACAGCGGCAGGATCAGCGACAGGACGGTGACGAGGATAGAGAGAAGAACGGTTTTCTTACGACCGATCTTATTCATCAACATTCCCGTCGGCACAGAGAAGATGAGGAACCAGAAGAAGACGAGCGAAGGCATGATGTTCGCTTGTGCATGCGTCAGACCGAGGTCTTGCTGCACGTAGTTGGAAGCGATACCCACAAGGTCCACAAAGCCCATGGTGAAGAAACAGAGCATCACCGACAGAAGGGCAAATTTAGAAGTTTTTTGCATATTAGACATAATGTAATGAATTAACGATTAACGAATGAATGTTTAACGGATAGTATATATTTTTGCTTCGCCGCCTTGTACATCCAGATGGTTGTATGGCTCGGAGGGGAAGACGAGGTTGGTCATCGACCAAGCACCTTCGGCATCAAACGCCTCAATCGAACAATGATCGATAAAGAGAAGAACCTTATAGGTATCGCGTTTGATGAAGAGCGGCGCCACCGTACGTGCTGCGAAATCATGGGAGAAAGAGCAATCGCCCGAAGCAGTACGATCCATGGAGAACGTGCGTCGGTGCACATCCAGGTTCATGACCACTTTCTCCCCTTTGTCGTTGGAGAGAGTGATGAGTGCATCCTGTGAGCCATCAAGGGTCAGCTCCACGATACCGGCATCCGGCAGGTATTTGGTCTCCTCGCCACGAAGCGCCAAAGACTCCGGAGACGGTACTGAACCCAGACGAAACTCGCCTTCGTCATCCGTAAAGAGGAAGAGATCGCGGGCGATAGTATTCTGCGAGCGGAAAGCGACGGTAGGAACGACTTCTGCGTACTGCCAGTTAGACATCCATCCGATAGCTACCAAACGGCCATCAGGGGAGTTATGGAAAGTGAATGTGGAGTAATTGTCCTTGCCGTAGTCAAGCCATTTAGAAGCCCCTTCCCGGCCTTCCCCCTGAGGGGCAGGAGTAAAGGTCTTGCCGTCCCAATCGCCTACAAAATACTGGGTAGCGGAGCCGCCGAACGGTCCACCGGGATTGATGGATACGAGGAGGACAAATTTATTTACCATTTGGTCATTTGTCATTTTCAATTTGATCAGTTCGGGACACTCCCAGACACCGCCGTGTGCACCGAGATCTTTTCCAAAGGACGAGAGATAAGTCCAGTCCTTCAAGTTGGGCGAACCATAGAAACGGATCTCCTGCTGGCATGCAAGTGCCATCGTCCATTGGTTCGATTGCTCATCCCAGAACACTTTCGGATCTCGGAAGTCTGCGATGTCGCCCATGAGTACGGGGTTGCCTTCGTACTTGGTGAAGGTATAACCGCCGTCGGTGCTATACGCGATAGACTGATGTTGCCCAATACGCTCGGACTGAGTGAAGATAGCTACGATAGCATTCTCACCGAAGCCGGCGGTGTTTTTTTTGTCAATGACTGCCGAACCGGAGAAGATCGTTCCGATAGAATCCGGATAAAGTACAATGGGGTGTTCCTCCCAAGTGAGGAGGTCGGTCGAAGTGGCATGTCCCCAGTGCATCGGTCCCCAGGTAGTACCGAAGGGATTGTGCTGGTAGTAGAGGTGCCATACGCCGTTCGCCTCGTCGTAGAACATACCATTCGGATCATTCATCCAATTGGCAGCAGGTGAGTGGTGATAGACCGACCGGAAAGGTTCGTCGGTCGGGTGCGTAGCAGGTTTCTGCGTACAACTCGCCAACAGCACCGTCGCCGACAGCAATCCAAAAAGAATGTGTTTTGTCATAGGATGTATTTTTATTAGTTTGTTAGTCAGTATAGGCGGGTTTCAGCCGCCTATACCGTCGCGGGGATTAGAGTTGCGCACCCAGCGCGTTGTATTTCACACCATTTTTGATGATAACGAGTTGTCCGTTCTCGAAGAACTTAACAGCCTTGCTCTCTGCAGCAGTGTTGGAGATATCAGAAGGGGAATCGCCAACAAGTGCAATCTCCGTTACGTTAAACGCAGCTTTGTCATCGCCTCTGTAGAACTGCACGATAAGCTCATTGTCAATAGAAGCCAAGAGGGCACGTCTTTTGTCGGTCAATGGCAACTCTACATAACCCTCACCGGCAGTCATATCACTAATACCGCCGATATGGTCAGCATCTGCCCAAGACTTCTTGAAGTTTACTTCAAAATCCGATCGACCAGCCTCGTGATACACACGGATAGCGGAATAGTCGTTCCAGTCCACTACCGATGCGATAGCCGGATAGAAGAGCATCTCCCCCCATCCGTCAGCCCAATAGAGACCTCTCCACATAGTAGTCATGCCTTCGCGACCTTCTACTTCGTTCAGTTCCACCTTCGTTACCGTGAAATGATTGCCGACGATCTCCAGACCGTGCGCTTTAATGGCATCTACAGCGCCCGGAGTGAGGTATAGTTCGTAAGCACCCTCGTCGTTGATCCACGCGTTCTTGCGCGATCCGGCGATGTTTACGCCATTTGCTTTGAATTCAATACCATCCGAGGCATTGGTATAGAACACTTTCAGCGCATTACCGGGCTGAGCGCCCGCAAAAGTAGTGGCATCCAAATTCAGGGCAGAACTCCACGTAACGGCGTGGCTACCTGTCCAGATGTCTGTTGCATTCACACTCATTACCAGCGCTGCAAAGAGCGCAACAAGAGAAATTTTCTTCATAATCAATAAATTTTAAAGGGTTAATATTGTTTAACTTGGATATCTTTGACGGTCATTGCTCCTTCGTAGCAGTTGACAGACCAGCAGTTGCGCTGGATGCCATAGATACGCTGGGTATAAGTGAGCACGTCGTTGATATACATCACAAGCACGGAGTTGTCGGTATAGATGTTGATATTATACGTTCTATCCGCAGGAATTGGGAAAGGATAGCTGCCGCCACCTTTGAGTTCCCATTTGCCCTGCTCCTCTTCGAAACGGATATAGTTATTATTGCCGTCGGGGCAG
>ONJT01000040.1 GCA_900318245.1 uncultured Bacteroidales bacterium | reverse complement strand
ACGGATGATGCGCTATCTGGGACTCGAACCCGGTTCGGTCAGTCCTTTCGGACTCATCAATGATACTGACCATCATGTCATTCTCTTCCTCGACTGCCGGCTGAAAAATGCCCCTTCGCTCTCCTTCCATCCCAACGACTGCAGAGGCACTGTTGTAATTTCGCAAGAGGCTTTCCGGCAATACCTCGCTTCCGTCGGCAACACAGTGGAGTATATCCAAACCATCCATTAAAGCCTCCCTCCAAATGTCTCCAATAGCAAAGCTTCATCACTGCCGCGAGCGTAGAGAGGTAAATCCCCGTTTTCTTGGAATAGTGCAACTTTTGCCGCGAATTGTGTAACAGCAGTTTGCGGCTTTTGTTGTAATTTTGCACCCGAATTCAAAACAACCTTCGTATGAAGACAAGACGATAGCACCCCGAAAATCGCCTCTTTTCGTCCCTCAAAAGTTTACGATTATTAAGATTTGTTCTGATCACGGCTTAACCACGACTTGCCCTCGACTTAACCACGACATTAACCCGACTCGATTTCGGGCTGTTTGGGGGCAAAAAAGTGTACGATTATTAAGATTTTAGCATGGTATCTTGTCTATGTCCTGTCGGTCTATCGTCGGGTATCTTTCTCGTAGGTGAGTCGTACGCGGCAGACTACCACAAAATGTACTATCATTTAGTTTTCCACAAGGAGCAAAGAAACGAAAACAAAATGGCAGGCACTAATAAACGTACCCATGAACGGATTGCAAGAGAATGAAGGAATAACAAGTGCCCAGAAAAAAGGTATGAGATGCCAGACATGATTTCTAATAAAATAGGCAAAGCAAGAAATGCTATTCCTATATAAAAAATCACCTTCAAGGCTTTAGGCATAGTCGTTTCTTCTTGTTGCCTTGCAAGTAATAGCAGCCACACGAAGCCTACAACCAGCAATGTTATTCTCAGCCAAGATGGAAGAAAGCAATAATGTACACCAAAATATAAATATGGATGTATGAGTGCTGTAATAGTGGATGTTGCCAATAATGCCGCAAAGCAAAAAGTGAATATCCGAAATGGTTTTGTTGTTTGTTTTGGGAAAGATTGTATTAACGCGAAGCAAACAATAATTATACTTATCAGCAGTATATTGCATATAGAACGCTGGCATATATCTTGCACAAAATCAAAATGATACCTATACGGATAGATGGTCGAAATAATATGTCGCGCGATGACATAAATCGTGTATGCCAACTCGCCAAAAGCAGCGCAAAGGATGAGTTTTTTAGTTTTCATTTGTGTTCGTAGGTAATATAGATTTTGTATAGTATTGGTTCGCTATTTCCATCCCACAAGGAATGTTCCATTTGCGCGTGGGTCATTTCTGCTTTTTCTTTCGCTACAGGGATATCCTGTTCGGAGATAATAGCTTCGGCACGTAGTTTTTTTATTTGTCCGTGTTCGTTTGTATCAAAATAAACCCAAAAAGGGACTACATCCTCATCTGTCGGAATTCCCGAAACAATGATTACATTTTCTATGCCGGTACTATCATAAGGAGGGAAATAAATAGGGTTATTGGCAGAGTCCACTCCGCAATAGTTTGAACGCTCGATAAATTCCTTAGGCGTGCTTTCAATCGGTTGCCCGTTGAGAAATACGAATTGCGGGTGTGTGCAGGAAGATAAGAGACATACAGCAACGAATGAAATTAAAAGTAAATGCTTCATGGTCTTTTATATTTAGTAATATTCTATTTCTCGGCGGTTGGTATCTATTATATGTTTTACACCTTTAGCATCCAAAACGTAATTGATTACAGACAGCCAGTTACCACATTCGTCATGGTCAAAATACTCGTGCAATGTTTTGACATAGATAGAGGATGTTTCCCCTCCCATTTCGTTGCAGTTGGGCAGATAACTTATCCTTTCTATTAAACGACCTTGTTCATCATACTTGCATTCATCAGGAGGTAATGTTCCAAAGTCAGAGATATTTTCTGTGTCTCTTATATCTTCCTCAGAAAAGAAGCATTCTTGTGACTCTGTGGGAGAAAGTGACATGATAGAATGAATAAGCATGCCCTCTTCATTATACTCATCAATATCTACCGTTCCGTTGCTATTAAAAGTAGTAATACTTTTTATGTTATTTGACATCGTGGATATTCTTCTTATTGTGGCCAATATTGATCAGGTAAAGCATTTATTTTGAAAGAAACAACCCCAATATCACTTTTGGAACGACGGAAATTATGAAAACATGCCGATCCTCCTATTTTCATCTCTGAAATACCAACAATTATTTCAATGAGATTACCTGTATAATCTTTTACCCCATAGGTTACCATACCTCCTTTATATGGTTTATAATATACTTCAACTATTATAGTTGTTTGATAAAAATTTGAGCCATAGTTATCATAACGGCAAGAGTAGGACCCTATGTATTTCCAGTTATTATTTTCATTATCTCCAGTAAAAGCTGTCAAAATGATACTTAATGCTACTATAATACTAGCACTCAATACTTTTAAATAACTCGATTTCATTATGCTAAGTTTTTATTTTGGTTTATAATATCTTCAAGAAATTTTAGTGTATAATACTTGCTCCCAACTTTTACCAATGGTTCTTCTGGAGTGATTACACCATCGAATTTTGTATATACGGGTTTCCACTCACCATTTATTTCATTCTCTATGCGGACTACTTTTCTAAAAAAAGCATATATCTCTTTGCTCCCCCATGCATAGTGAGCATATCCCGGACCTTTGAAATCTCCAAGTTGGTTGTAATATAAGGTTGGACCTGTCCACCAGACATATCTACCGATAACCTGTTTGCTATCCAAAATTCTAACCTTGCTTTCATTTCTTACTATTGAACGAAAAGCTTGCTCCAATTCTTGTTCAGTCATAACTTTGTTTTATTAATTTAAATTTTCATACCTCCACTTTATTATTCGGCTATCGGCTTACTCCGTTTAATTATTATTCTATTGTGCAGTTACGAAACATCTAACTTTTGTGCTAAATATTCAGTTACAGCAGATTGTTTCCCTGCTATTTCATGCAACTCATTTACTTTCTCGCGCACTAAGTCCCCCATTATAAATAGCCCTTCCAGTACAAAATCAAACTGCTCCATGGTACATATAGAGCAAAAATTGTATGCCACATCAAAGTAAATTTTACCTTTATCTTTTTCTTGTCGGCAAGAAAACTGGTAAGTATAAGTGTTAGAACACTCATTACAAATATGCAGCGCAGCGGCATACATATCAAGGAAATATGGCAACTCTGTTACGCACGGAGTTTGTATATACAAACCCTGTGAGTAAACAAAACAATCTACATACCCATATCCTTTGTAGTAGCGGTAGTGATTAGTATATTCTTTATCTTCTACCGCAATGCCGCCACTTTGAAAAATGCCATGTTTTAAGGCTGTTTCTAATAAATCTAAATAGGTCTTTACTGCTTCATTTTTTTTCCGATGATCGGTCACTTATCGTACAATCCGCGAAGAAATCATGATCCATTATTTGGGATATTAGGCGTAGTTGATCCGTTGAAATGGATTGCGACCGTAACAAGCGATAGCAATTTGGGAGTTTGAGATTTAATTTCTGTGCTAACCATGCTATAGAATGGCCTTGTATCTCTAACTCAGAGCGAATCAGGTTCCCGATATGAAAAAGCGGTATTTGCATAAGGTACTTTCTCAAATTTGATGCAAAGGTACTACAATTTTACGATATATGCAAGAAATCGAAAATGATTTAATTATTTTGATAATACATAAAATTAAAAGTGTGGACTTCTCTCGCGCGACCAAGGTAGCCCATCACAGATACCTTTGCATAATGCCCTCAAGAAGCCCACACTATGTGTGAGACTACTATTACGAGGGCAGCAAAGGTATAACTACAATGCTACCTTGTATTATTTCTCTGCAATTATATCCGTTAAAGTTTGATGGGCTTTCGGTCTGCGCGAAATAATAGTAATGCTTTGTTTGTTTAATTAGCGCAACGCTTTGCGCTTGTCTTTTTTCCGACCTTAGCGTCTCGGAGATGGACGTGTATTCTATCCTTTCAAAATATGTTTGCTTTCTACATTCTCCAATACGGTCATTTGCTGGATGGCTATCTGGTTGAGTTTCTGGAGGCGTTCACCTTGCGGCGTGCCTTCATGGATAAAGACCGCATTGAGGTTTTCCATATTGCTCAGACAGATTAATTGGTTAATCGTTGCGTAGTCACGGATGTTGCCTTTGTCCTCCGGATGGGCATCACGCCACTCTTTGGCGGTCATTCCGAACAATGCCACATTAAGCACATCGGCTTCATTGGCATAGATAAGCGAACGATGGTATGTGTCAATCTCCTGCGGCACCAGGTGCTCCTTGATTGCGTCCGTATGAATATGGTAGTTAATCTTTGCCAACTCGCGTTTCGCCGACCATCCGAGTGCCTTTTGCTCCTCCTCTTTGAGACGCTGGAATTCCTTGACGACAAGCAAGTTAAACTCCGGTGACAGCCACATACCAAAATGGTATGCTATATCTTTGTGCGCGTATGTTCCTCCATAGCGACCGGATTTGGCGATAATACCTATAGCTCCTGTGCGTTCAATCCACTCTTTGGCAGTCAAGATAAAACGGTTAGTCCCAGAGGCATTTTTAATTGCATCGAATTCGATGCTTTTAAAATCAGGGTTGTGCAGATTCTCCCATACGCCGAGGTACGAAATGGTATCTTTACGGCGCATCCAGTTCTGAATAACGATATTTGTTCTATCGCTGTTGTCTCCGGCTTTCACCATGTCTGTCAGGCAAATATAGTCCTCATCGTGCAAACCGAAGATGACCGATATTTCCGAGTCGTCAATATTGATTTTGCGTACTGCCATTATTTTTCAATCATATATTTTTTGCCTTTTTTGTCTTATGCCATAAGCGGTGTTTTTGTTTCATATTTGTTTTTCTCCTTTCCCGCCGTGCTCGGAAGCACCGCTCGGAGAGGGACGTGTGTTCTATTGTTCGTCCTGTCCTATGTGATGAATCTCTGATTTCATATATCTATGTTTGTCTTTGCAACTTTCGGCTGATGTAGCCATTTTTCTCGTGCTTAGCAGCACTCAATCAAAAAGTGCTGCAAAGTTACTGCTTTTTTTTGACATATGCAAGAGAGAAGGCGATTCTGTGCTTTTTTTGTCTCTCGGTCATCGCTCGGTCAAGAGGATGGGTAATAAAGGAGGATATAACAACGGGAAAGTGCTTTTCTCCGGAAAGTGCAACTTTTCCCGCGTGTAACGGCTGTTTCGCAAAAAAGCAGTAATTTTGCGCCGTCTCTATAAAAACGAATAATATGCAAACACTAACATTACGCAACGGCATTCAGATGCCGATTTTGGGCTACGGTGTGTACCGCGTGAGCCCCGAAGAAACCGAACAATGCGTGCTGGACAAAGGCCGTTCGGCGTTCTTCTCCCACCAGGATCCGGCTATCGTGGAGTGGTTCGGTCAGATGGTCGAGGAGCGCAAGAAACAGGGTCACCATCCCGCCTCCGAAAAGAAAGCGTGGTAAACGCGGATTTTTTATGTGGGCATAACCATGAATAATCCCGCATGACATTGGTTCATGCAAGCGCTCCTCATCAAAGGCCGCAGGGAATATCTTCTACAACGCCAACAAAAACTTTTTGACGAGGTCCCTGTTAACGCCGGATACTATCCGGCACAATAGACAAAGCAAACCGGATAGAGACCGGACAGAGACGTCCGTAATGGTCGCGAAATGGTCGCGGAATTAACAGCACAGAAGGACACCGCCGGTGGCAAAAAGACCATGAAGGCGTATCTGTGGAAAGTCTGCGGTGACGCCTACGACGCAGCTCTCGCAGGAGCGTAAGCGCCGCAAAGCTTCAAAGAAGCGCGGCGATGCTTATGATGCAGCTTTAGCTGGAGCATAAGCGCTCGCATGGCATGGCAGAAGAGATCTCTTCGGAGGTCTCTTTTTTTTGATATAAAAGAAAAATATAAAAAAAATACCTTTGAATGATTAGGAACGGTGTTCCCGATCCATGAAATATCTGGAATACAACAGGGATCTTATGATAGAATAAATATATTTTTGGTATTTTTGCCTGATTATTGTTTGGATCTCGTAAGAGATAAGGAATAGATCTGGGTCACCGGGCAGACTGCCAAGTATTATCGCAACGAAGCAAGAATTCTATCATCTTTGAGTTAACCTCCTGCGATTCCTTCAGACCGGGCTTGCTCACATTGTGGACATGTCCGGCTTTTTTGTGGTTGCTATCGATGAAGACGAAGCACACCGGGCGTTGTTGCATACCGCAGTCTTCCACTAAGAGCAGTGCCTGCGAGCGAAGGAAGTCCTGCCGGCTGGAAGAAACGAAGAGCGGTCCTTGATAGGCATTGAGACGTGTACGCGGGGACATCGCCGTCATCCATTGGTCGTCCATGTATCTCGGTCCGAGAAACCACTCCATCGCCTTCGGATAAAAAAGTCCTGTAGCATTGTAACTCGCGAAATCGTACGACGGGCAGTTCAGCAATACGCCGCGCGGTTTGAAATATTTCGGACGTACCGGCAGCGAATCATTCGCGGCTCCTTCGGCGACATACAATGCCAAATGACCACCTGCCGAAGTTCCCACAATATACATTTTATCAGCGTTCAGTCCCAATTCTTCGGCATGCAAGGTCACATAATCTACCGCAGCAGACACGTCGTATAACTGGTTGGACACATCGGTAGAATCCCCATCCACGAGACGGTATTCCACCAGCACGACATCATACCCCTCCTTCAAAAACACCGACGCATAAGGACGATGGTTCTGTCTCAGACCCGCTACGTAAAAACCGCCGTGTACCTCAATAACCACGGCATTCTTGCGGTTCTCTTTAGCGTAATATACATCCACTACATGACGTTCATTGCCGTCGTCCAGATACGGGATACCGATGAGATGCTCGCACGAATCGGCGTAGCACTTCACTTTTGACAGTTTGTTCACCGGCGCCAATGCCCATTCCAAAAGCGTCTTGGTCACCACCGGAACTCCCCAGCTGTCCGTTGACAGCATCAACAAGGCGGCAATCACTGCCAGTATAGATATCTTCTTGCGCATAGGTGGGATTATTTCTTAAGATTCTTCTTTTTTCTCACGAACTCTTTCTCTTTCAATTTGGTGCTGCAAAAGTACAAAAAACATTTGATATACGCAAGAGGCGCCTTTCATAAAAGAACATTTTTTACACGGAATGCACAATTAAAAACGTTGTCATTTTTAATTTTTCACTAAAACAAAGATTCATTTTTATTATAAATAATATACGATTATTAAGATTTTCAACAAGTAAAGAAAAAATGTGCACTTTTTCTTAAAATTAGCTATTTGGCATGTCATTTTAAAGCAGTACCTTTGCACTCGTTTTGGACAAAAGGTTCGAAATGTAGTTTATTTAAGTACAAAAAAAGCAATGCGAATTGAATTAAGACAAACAATTTTCTGTTTATTAGCGGTATTGGCATGCCCGTTATTTTCTCAGAAGACGTCCACTGTTACCCAGGTATCAGGTATCGTATGCGACCTTCAAACGCGTGAGCCTCTGATCGGCGTTACGGTGTATGACATTGATCATCCGAACGTAGGCACGGTGACGGACATAGACGGCCGCTACACGATCTCTTTGGACACGAAGAAAGCCGTTCAGCTATGTTTCTCGTACGTGGGGTATGACCCGGAGACCTTCGTTGTGACATCCGTGACGAACAAGTTGAACGTGAACCTCCTTCCTCATAACGAGTTGTTGGATGACGTGGTTGTTACGGCAGGCCGTTTCGAGCAACGCCAGACAGATGTGACTGTTTCGATGGAGGTTGTCAAGCCTCAGATGATCCGCAATCAGGCCCCGACAGACCTCGCAGCGACATTACAGACGCTTCCCGGAGTGGAGATTATCGACAAACAGCCGAGTATCCGAGGAGGTGGCGGTTGGACGTACAGCGTCGGTTCACGCTGTCAGGTGTTGATGGATGAGATGACTATCCTGAACCCCAAGACGGGTGAGATCAACTGGAACAACGTTCCGTTGGAGAACGTGGCGCAAGTGGAGGTCATCAAAGGAGCCTCATCCGTGCTGTACGGTTCATCGGCACTGAACGGTGTGATTAACGTGCGCACGCAGCGTCCGGGGCTCAAGCCGGAGACAAAAGTGAGCGGCTATGTAGGCGTGTATGACGATTATAAGGATTACAAGTACACGGGCGCACGTTTACCTCTCTACTACGGAGCCGAAGTCTCCCACTCACGCCGTATAGGCCATTTTGACCTCTCAGGCGCCATCAGCGGCTTCAAGGACGAGGGTTACCGCCAGCAGAGTTTCAATGACCGCGTGCGGTTGGGAGGAAACATGACCTACCATCGCCCGATGCCGGAAGGAGAATATATGACGATGGGCGCCAACCTCAATTATGTGGCAAACCAATACGGCGACTTCTTTATATGGCGCAGTCCGAAAGACCCTATCCATCCGTCACCTCTGACGAACATGGGGCGCAAAGAGCATAACTTCAACATTGACCCCTTCTTCAACTATGACAACACGGAAAAAGGTATCTCCCATAAACTCCGTACCCGTTTCTATTTGACGACGGACAACCTGACCACGCCTTCTCCCGGTATCGGAACCGAAGATCTGATCAAATGGGGTGTCACGAGTTTTGACCTCAACAAGATGAAAGGGTACTACGACCAGATCAAGGGGTACATGGACGCTGGTGTGAAGATCGAAGACGCACTGCTTGTGACGTTCAAGGAAGTGGCTATCCCGTTCAAGAACGAACAATGGATAGACGCCATTAAAGGCGGTATAGATCTCGTACAGAACGGTTTCGGTTACACGGGCACCGTAGCAGAGTTGCAAGACGCGCTGGGTTACGCATTGGCGCTGGTCGCCGACCACACGCCTACCCGTCCCGAGATGACCTATAACGCGTACGTGGACTATCAGTTCGCCAAGTCGTGGCAGTCCGGTGTTCGTCTGACAACCGGTATCAACTGGAACCATATCACCAACACCGCCAATATCACCGGTACCCACCATACGGACAACCTCGCAGCCTACCTGCAGTACGATCACCGTATCGTCAACCGATTGTCACTGAGTGCCGGTGTGCGATTCGAGTACTATCGCATGGACAACCATTTTAAAGAGGCAAACATCCAGATAGGTAACTGGCTGTGCCCCGTGCGCCCTGTCTTACGCGCCGGACTCAACTGGGAGATATACAAAGCCGGATTCCTTCGCGCCAGTTTCGGCCAGGGTTACCGCAACCCGTCCATCACCGAGAAGTTCGCACGCAAGGATATCGGCGGAGTAGGTGTCTATCCCAATCCTGACATCCGTCCCGAGAGAGGCTTCAACGCGGAATTAGGTTACAAACAGTTGTATAAGTTCGGTCCCATTACCGGTACACTCGATGTTGCCGGCTTCTATACGGAGTACCACGATTTGATCGAGTACCAGTTCGGTCTGTTCCGCAACTCCGACTTCTCGATGATCAACTCTATGCAGGACCTGCTCGACGAAGGCCGGGCGATGATAGACAATATCATCCAGACCAAATCGCTGAGCGGAGCCGGAATCGGTATCGGTGCCCGGTTCGTGAACGTAGGGCACGCACGTATCTACGGTGCCGAAGTCAGCACGTCCGGAAAAGTGGACATCCGCAAGGATATGAACCTGCTCTACTCCATCGGCTACACCTTCACGGAACCGGAAGACCTCGACAACCAAAGCCGTATCGAGCAGGAGAAGACCTATACCGACCCGTTGCAGATGAAGAACAAATCCAACGACTCCAAATACCTCAAATACCGCAACAAGCACTCGTTCAAAGCGACCCTGGACTATAGTTACAAATGGTTCTCCGTAGGTACGAACCTGTCTTACCGCAGTAAGATTCTTGCGGTGGACTATCTGATGGTGGACGAGCGCGCCAAGGATGAGCCTGATCTGATGGACTATGCGCGTATGTTCATTTTCGGATACGAAGACGGCGTCTCGCTGCATGACTACTGGATGAGCCATAACAACGGAGTGTTCACGATGGACCTGCGCTTCGCTTTCCGCTTCAAAGAGCACGCAGAGGTTCAGTTCATGGTGAACAACCTGCTTAATACCGAATATTGCTTCCGCCCGATGGCACTCGCGCCGCCGCGTACCTTCGTCTGCCGATTGAATCTCAAATTCTAACAACAATAATAATCAAATATTTCACATTATGAAAAAAATCATTACAACCGTATTGTTAATCTGTGTATCAGTTGTCTCCGCTTTAGCGGTGACCGTGAATGAAGCCGTCGGTGTCTTCAAGGGAGACTTGAATATCGGCGGAGATCCGTATCCGAATAAAGAGGTGTATATCCTTCCGGGCATAGAGGAGAACACCATTACCTTCGTGTTGCCGGATTTTAAGTTCGGTGCCGTTTCGTTAGGAGATATCGTTCTCATGAATATCCCTATCGACGCCAACGGTCAGTTAAGTCTGAACGACGCTACTTTGTATATCAAAGCCATCTCCGAGCGTGCGGAGATAGATGTAATCAATGGTCTGGAGGATGAAGGAAACATCTATAACTCCGTGATTACCGAATCCGATGCAATGGTACTGCTCTCAATCGCCGCTCCGTCCCTCCCGGAACCGATACTCGTTCTTTTCGCCGGTTCGAAAGAGACGGAAAAGAACTACGCAATTACCGATGGTGGCTTTGAAGGCAGCTGGTCTGACGGCGAGCCGACCGAC
Source organism: uncultured Bacteroidales bacterium (assembly GCA_900318245.1). Taxonomy (GTDB): domain Bacteria; phylum Bacteroidota; class Bacteroidia; order Bacteroidales; family Paludibacteraceae; genus Colicola. Next base: position 4,241 of record ONJT01000040.1, on the reverse strand, counting down.
TGGCATTCCTTCCCTTCCGCCACCGGTTTGTTTGCTTCGATGGCCGGTGGAGAAAATCAGTTCAAGCAGTCCAGTGAGAAACGCCCGGGATCCACAGGATCGCACAGCGCCTTGATAGCCTCTAATCTCATCGCAGGTGTCAAAGCCAACGGTAACTGCACGAACGGACAGATCAACGCCGGATCAACGACAGCAGATTCGCCAGCCAATAACTATAACTTCTCCGACCCGGCCAACAACGGTTTCAACACCGCCTTTGTAGGTCAGCCGGACTCGCTGGTGTTCTGGGCAAAATATATCCCTGCAGACAAAAAACCAGAGAATTCGATCAACAAAGCACGCGCGCACGCGGTCATTACTACTAACGCGCGCTACCAGGATCCCGAGGCAAAGGATTATTCCTCTGTGAAGATCGCTGAGGCCACTATCAATTATTCCGCTACACAAGACTTGGATTGGCAACGCTTTGCTATTCCGTTCGAATATACGGCTGTAGATCCCTCACAAGCAGCTTACATGCTAATCACCTTCACCACCAACATGACGCCCGGAGGAGGTTCAACCTATTCCTCCGGAAGCATTTTCAATAAGAAATATTACTACGATAACATCTATCTGGACGATGCCGAGATGATATATAACCACTCGCTGGCTTCTCTCACCAAAGATGGTACACCTGTTACGTTCACGAACAATCAGGCTACCTCTTCCGATACGTACAGTGACAGCGACTATGATTTCGTAGCTACCACGGACGGAAAGGCTGCCAAGTCGTTCATCGGGTATGATCCGGAGAAAAGCCAAGTACATGTGTATGTGGTAGCAGACAACTACTCGCAAGCCGGTACGTATTCGTTATACACCCTGCAAATGGTCAAACCGGTTTACAATACCGAGTATGCCTATTCGGCTACAACGTGCGATAACGAGCCCTACTCGGATGAGTTGTTCTCCGGCCTCACGGAGAATGGCGTGTACAACACTACCATCCCTAACACCCAAGGCGGGGACTCGCTGATTACGCTTACCCTGACTGTCTATCCTACGTATTCCGCTTCCGAACAGGCAACGATTGCTATGGACCAGACCTATTCCTGGCAGGGGACAGAGTACAAAGATCTTGTACCTGGAACCTTCAAAGATACCGTAGCACATAAAACCATCTACGGATGTGACTCCGTCTATACGCTTGAACTGACCGTCGAACCGATTGATTATTCCTTCTCCGAAGAATTGACCGTTTGCCAAAACGAGGAGATCACTTGGCGGGAGAAGACTCTTCCTACCAATGAAGCGGGTGTAACGGTATTCAATGACTCTCTCTTGTCTATCTACAACACCGACTCGGTCTTCACGCTAACCCTGACCGTTCTACCGACCTATAGACAGGAAGACTCAAAAACGATAACTGCGGGCGATTCGGAGATATGGGAAGGAATAGACCTCAGTGTCATCCCTGCCGGTGACAGCACCCTCTTGGCTGAATACAAAGCGGTGAACGGTTGTGACTCTGTCATGGTTCTCCACCTCACCGTCGAAACTAACATAGGAACAGGACTGTTCGACACCAACGACGGGAAAAGCGTAGCGAAAAAAGTGCTGCATAACGGACGTATCTATATCATCCGCAAAGACGAGAGTATCTATGACCTGTTAGGTAACAAAATACAATAATCCATCATAAAAAAATACAACAATGAAAAAGATTTTAACTGTTATAGCTGTCGGCTTAATGATGACGGCACAAGTCCTGGCCGTCACCACCAAAGAGGTATGCGGTCAGTTCCACGGATTGCTGAATATCGGAGGTCAGGTATATCCCGACAAAAAGGTGTACCTTCTTCCCGGTACAGTGGAGAACACCCTCACCTTTGTTCTGCCGGATTTCACCTTCGGCGCAAAAGGCAAATTAGGTAACATCGTTCTGCCGAATATCCCGATGAGCGCAGAAGGCCAACTCACTCTGGAGAACGCCACTCTCTATCTCGACTCTATCAACGAACGTGCCACCATCACCATCCTCAACGGCTTAGAGGATGAGGGGACCGTTTACAACTCCATCGTCTCGCATACCGATGCACAGGTATTACTGTCCATCGCAGCTCCGTCGTTACCCGAACCGATACTCGTGCTCTTTGCCGGCAACGCCGTTCGTAGCAACAACTATGTTCTGCCCAACGGTGGTTTGGAGGGCGCATGGACAAGCAACGAGCCGCAAGGATGGCACTCCTTCGGCACGGCTACCGGACTCATGGCGGACTTTGTGACCAGCAACACCTACCAGTTCATCCCGTCCACAGAGGTGCGGCCCGGCTCCGAAGGCACTCAGAGCGCCATGCTCTCTTCCGACATGCTGTTCGGCGTCAAAGCCAACGGTAACTGCACGAACGGACAGATCAACGCCGGTTCAATGACCGCTGACTCGCCTGCGGACAACTATAACTTCTCCGACCCTGCCAATAACGGTTTCAACACCGCCTTCCAAGGACGTCCGGACTCCATCGTCTTCTGGGCAAAATACCAGCCTGCCGACCTCGACCCTGCAAACGAGGTCAACAAAGCGCGTATGAGCACGATTATCACCACCAACGCGCGCTATCAGGACCCCGAGACGGATGACTACTCTGCCGTCAAGATCGGAGAGGCGGTTGTCAACTATGCCGCTACATCCTCTATGGGATGGCAACGTATCGCCGTGCCGTTCCAATACACCGGCATCAACGGCGAGCCCGCATATATCCTCACTACCTTCACCACCAACCAGGTTCCCGGAGGCGGATCGTCACACACCACGGGAGGTTCACTCAGCAAAAAGAACGTTCTTGACACTGTCTATCTGGACGACATCGAACTGATCTACAACAAAGCCCTCACATCCTTCGCTATGGATGCCGACGAATTGCAGTTCACCAACCATATCGCAACCCGCCAAGGCAACTACTGCGACGACTGCGCCAAATTCAGCGCAGAGTCACAAGGACAGACAGCACAGACCTTCATCGCCTTTGACGATAAGCACAAATGCATTCACGTATATGTCATTGCGGATGATTTCGCGCAGTCTGGAGAATACACCCTCTACCGTGTGACCTTCATCGACAGTCAGACAAGTGACCTCGAACCTATCGCAGAAGGGATTGAAGACCTCTTCATCCGCACGGATGATGCAAAGAAAGTGCTCATGGACGGCCAACTCTTCATCCGTCACGGAAACAACTGGTACAACGCAGCCGGCATCCGCGTCAAGTAAGATGCTGAAGACTGACGGCTAAAGACTGAATGTAAAACAATGACTATCATTTTTGATTTAGACGGCACATTGCTCAATACCATAACCTTATCCGCCGCGCGCTACCTGAAGTCGAACAGACAGAAGAAAACGTGCTGCGGGTAAGGGAATGTTTCATTCCGTACTACAACGCGCATAACTGCGATTTCACACGCCCGTACGAGGGCATTCCGGAAGTGCTGCAGACGCTCAAAGCCCAAGGTCATCTGCTCGCAGTGGCAAGCAACAAATACCAGGCGGCGACAGAGAAGATTGTAGAGCACTTTTTTCCGGGTATCTTTGATGTGGTCTTAGGCGAACGCGAAGGCATTCCACGCAAACCCGATCCACATATCGTCTATGACATAATGGCTCAATTACACAATGAACCATTAAATGACCAAATGGTAAATGGTCAAATGGTACTTTACCTTGGCGACAGTCTTGTGGACCGCGACACAGCAGCAAATGCAGGCGTTCCGTTTATCGCCTGCTCATGGGGATTTGTGAGCCGGCAGGCTTTAACCGAAGCCGGCGTCACACGCATCATCGACCGACCCGAAGACATCGTTTGGAGCATCTCCGAAAGGCAAGAGAAAGTGTTGCGATACCTGGAACAGCACAACATCCCCTTCACCGTCTATAACCATCCGGAAGGAAAAACAATCGAAGAAGCCAAACGATGGTGGCATGACGATGGATCGGTCCATTGCAAGAATATCTTCATGCGCAATCATAAGGGCGACCAACATTACCTTATTTGCTTCCCCTGTGATGACGATCTGGCTATTCATGATATCGAGCACTGGCTCAAGGATATTCTTGTCTCACAGGGCAAGAAAGCACCCGGCAAACTGTCGTTTGCTTCGCCCGAACGGATGATGCGCTATCTGGGACTCGAACCCGGTTCGGTCAGTCCTTTCGGACTCATCAATGATACTGACCATCATGTCATTCTCTTCCTCGACTGCCG
>ONJT01000038.1 GCA_900318245.1 uncultured Bacteroidales bacterium | reverse complement strand
AAAGCCTCGAACCACCAGGCGTATTTGAGGGCTTGGCTGGAGGTGATGGGGGTTCCGCGTAGAATGACGGGGTTCTGTTTGCGGAGGTGGTTGGCGGCGTACATTAAGCGCCGCAGTTTTCTAATGTCGTTGGGCATGATTGATTTTGGTTTTAAGCGGGCGATGCTATCGCCCTGAAATTAACAAAGAAGATTATTAGTTCACTTGTTCTTATCCTTCGGAACGATTATTTCCCTTTTGCTCCATAAAAAGGAACAAGCTAAAAGGGAACAAGCTAGGAGGGGGACTCCAAAAATTAATACAGGCTTGGAGGGGATTCATAAAAAATTAATACAGGCTATTGATTAGAGCAATCCCAATTTGAAGGGGAGGTCGAGGTGGTAGTGTTGCTGGAAGTGGGTGTAGATGACGGGGAGGTCGTAAAAGAGGATGGTCATCAGGTCGGCGCGGTCGAGGTGATTGTAGCGGTGACGCGTGATATGCTCTTTGATAAACGCCATACGGTCGAAAAAGCGCAAGAGGTACGGGCGCCTGATTTCGGGGGGATTAATACCCTTGTTACGAAGTTTGCGGAGGAAGCCTCCGTCGCGGTTGTTGATAGCATTGGAGATACAGCGGAGGTTTCGGATGTCGTTATTGGTGGTACATCCGTCAATGTGGTCGATAGTCATACCGGCAGGAATGTCCTTGTTACGCCATGCGATATAGACTGCATGGGACGCAAGGATATGTTTATTGAGTCCGAAGGCATTCCTGAATTGCAGGTACTCAGCACCGCCATGCGCATAGTTTTTTCCATACTTAACCCCCATAGCATTCTTCAACACTTTCCGTCCGTCGGGATAGACACTCACACCGACTACCCCGCCCTGTCCGTTGTTGGCATAGAAGGAGATGTTATTCTCGGGGTTCGTGCCGACATAGGCGACCCGCACATTGTTAAAGAGGAAGGACGAGTCGATCAGATCCGGCTTGCGGATGATTTCAAACCTGCGTTGTCGCAGGCCTTTTTGATTAGAAATTTTATTCATAAGCACCGCCAGTCGGAGGGATGTTTATTCCGATTGGCGGTGCAAAGTTCAGGATAAAAAAAAAGACCCGCAATTTTGCAGGTCATTATGGAAATAGACGGAACTAAAGTGCCACCGAATGGAACTAAAGTGCCGTATCACGCGGAACTCCACGGAACTCAACGGAACTCATCTATTGTTCCTCGCTTTGCGGAAATTTCGCTCAGAATAAGGCAATTTACCGTAGTGGTTTTCTATCTCACGATAGAGGGTAGTGGCATCAATATGCTCCACCTCTACATAGCCTAAATTCTCGTTATCCCAAAGGGTTCTCCACAGCGCTTCCGCTGTACCTTTGCACGCTGCGCGTATCTCAGCCTCTACGGCCTCTGCGCGCTTCTGCTCGAAGCACTTTTGCGTGAAGAATTTGAAGAAAGAAGAATCCGGCTTAATCTCCTCAACCGTTTCAACATCGTCCGCCATGAATTTACGGACGATATCGGATACATTGCCGGTGCTGTGGATGGTGACTTCTTTGTGGTTGTCATGGTAATTGACGACTCCACCTAAATTAGTTATGTTTATACTCATGGCTTTAATATTTTTGGCGTAAAAAAGCACGAGCAAGTGGGAAAACCGGTAGTGTTGGCACACACGTAACAATATCCCACCTACCCATGCAAAACACGGATAATTGGGACATATTACTCTTTGTTACTAATTAGTGTGCCAAACTACCGGTAAAGGAATATGCCTTGAATTAAATATGTCCTCCTATTTAGCGTCTAAGAGCTGACGAAATCGGGTGCAAAATTACTGCTTTTAATTGAAATATGCAAATAAAAATCAATCTAAGCGGAAATTTTTGCTATTATCGTTGAAATTTATTATGCCGTAGTTGTTGATATTGGCTTGTTGTTGGGCGGCGAGTTGGTTTTGCATTTCGATAACTCTCTTTTTGACCTCCATTAATTCGTCCACAATCTCATTGGGCTTGCTCGGCTCGATATTTCTTGAGAACGGCAGGGATTTTATATAGTCCTCCATGAATTTCCAATCCGGCTCGCCGGAGGGAGTGACGGGGAGTTTGATTTTGGAATTTCGTAATTTTATTTGGCTGCATTTTCTTCCATAACTATATCTATATTGCTCCTTGTTGATCAAAGTGACTAAGAAAATAGCAATATATCTGTTCATTTCAAAAAGAGGAGTTAAAACCTCTACATGATCCGATGCAGAGAAATCCTTCTCTTGATAAGAGCAAAAACCCAAAACCGCAGAATCGACAGTTAACACGCCGCCTTTTTCCGTACAAAAGTTGTAGAAGTTCTCCACACCATTATTTACGGCTTGTGTTGTAACATACGGATATTCGCCTTTCCCGTATGTTTCTAGTTCCTCAATCTTAGTAGTCTTTGAACCAGATATTGCGAAAAGATCCGAATAATTAAACCATTTCCATTCTTCAGTATTGAGTTTCATATTTTCTTGTTTTTGCGGGGAGGTGTCGTATTTTTGGAGCCAAACTTTTTGGGCTTTCTTGGGGAGCTGTGGAATGATTTGGTCTTTGACAAAATCTTCCATGTATTTCCAATCGGGGGTACCTTCAGGAGTTACAGGGAGTTTGATTTTAGATGAAGGCATACGTATAGGTCTCCACTTACGACCATATGCCCAACGAAAACGTTCTTTCTCAATTATAGTACAGAGAAATAGTGCGATATAAGGTGTTAACTCATGCCCTTTTAGATAGAGCGGGTTGACATCATGAGTGCACGTAAATGGCTTTGCTTGATAATACGCATATCCAACGGAGCCATTATTGGTCACAGCGATACAATTCTCAAAAATTTTCTCTTCCATCGGAGCATTATTGCCATCACCTGTTTTTGTGGTAATAGCAATAGTCTCCATATCCGAATGCGAGGTTACACCATTATTTGAATCCGTAGCTCCAATAAATGGTATATCCCCTACTGGGTTATCTTCCGGCTTTTTGTTATAAAAGCCGTGCTTTATGTCAAAGATTTCGTCGTAGCGAAACCATTTCCAGCTACTTGTATCCATCAGATTTCCTCGTTTTGTACCAAGAAAGCAGAGTAGTCCACTAATTTCTGGATAAAGTCTTTTTCAGAAAGGGTGCTATAGTCCGTCTCCATGTATGCTTCGGCGCACCATTCATCTTCGTATGACACTTTTTGTACAGCAGACAAGCCCACCTCTGCTGTGCGAGTCTGGTATAGATGCAGCCACTTGTCATGGATGGCTTTCCACGCTCCTTCTCCTGTTTGCGGATCAATACGTTCTACTCGCCCGAGGTTCTTTCGTTTCGTAAAGCCGTCCTCTTTGAAATAGCCGAAGAATGTAGGGATGTTGGCGCTTTCATGGCGAATACCTAATTCCCAAATCATGCAGCAAGCAACTACGCTTGCGCCAGGATAAAACATCTCTGCCGGCAAGGAGAATACTGCATCAAGGCGATGGTGCTGCATCATCAACTCTTTGTACTTTTTTATATCACCAGTATTACCAATAGCGCATTGCATAGGGAGTAACACAGCGAGTTTGCCCGTACCTACTGTTTCAGCTATATAGTATACATAATGCAGTCCCTTACTCGGGTCCTCTTTGCAGTCCTTTTTCCATGTAGCGACATAGGAAGGCTGGCAGAAAGGTTTTTGCGCATTGTACGGCGGGTTCATCAATACTCGGTCAATACGTGCGTCCTTAATCCATCGCTCCATTTCGAAGCAACTATTCATTACTACGTTGGAATTACCATCGCTATGAATAAGCATATTGGTTGTACTCAATCCAAAGGCTTTTTCTTCTGCTTCAATACCATATATATGCCGTCTCTTAACCTCATTACGTTCTTCCTCTGTCACGCAGTCGTTCAATGCGTTCGTCATAGCACGCACAAGGAAAGCTCCACTCCCGCAACACGGGTCGAGCACCCGGGAGGTATGGTTAATACCTATCACGTCGCACATAAATGCAACAATATGATCCGGTGTAAAAGCTTGGTTCTTATCTGCCTTGCCGACGTATTTATTAAAGGTAGTAAAGAACAGATTTAATAAGTCTTGACCCTTTGCCGTTTCTTCGTTGATGTACGGCATAATATCATTACTGATATCATCAAGAACTTTGGTAATATCTTGTGCATCCAACTGACGTACTTTTTGGTCTTGGAGCACTTTCTTATGTAAGATATCTAATTTATTAGCGCGGTTTAAGTCCCCCTGCAGCAGACTTCCTAATATATCATATACCCCTTGTAGAATTTGCGCTGTTGATAGGCCTTTATACGTTAAATGATTCTTCAATGCGAGAATACACGTTCCAACAAACTGACTTCTGAGATTTTCAGATATACCCATGCCATGCAAGGTCTCATTGAGTTTGTAGGTGCTCTTAATAACTTGCTCCTTGTTGTTTATCCGCGCAGGTGCAACAATGTTGCGGTAGTCCGCAAAGGAAGAGAGGGCAGTCCGATCTTTAAGGAAAGTATCCTCTCTTACCGCTCCATGCCATACGCGGATTCGATCGTCATTGGTATTGGCAAGAATGCCAATTACAGCATAGCCTGTAAGGGCCCTCTCGTATGCCATATATGCATCGAGTTGTTGCTTCGCTTTCTCGTAAACAGTGTCGAAATTCTGCTTCGTTTCAACGAGCACCGCGACGCGCGCCTGCTTGTCAACAAAACGAATGTCTAAATTTTGATGTGAGCCTATTTTGACCGACGCGAAATCCTTGTGCACGGCGGTAAATGCCTTTGGATAGGAGAACTCATCATTCTCAATGTTGGTCGTAAGGAATTGACGGCCAATAGTGTTAATTATTTCGTTACGTATCATGGCATCAGCGGTTTAGGGTTGGTAAACTATGATGCCAGCAGTTATTCTTATGCAGGCACAGAATTAGTTGGCGGGCATCGGGGTTGCCGAGTTCCGCTGCGCGGAGCAACATGATGTCCGCCTCGTCGCGGCTGACGGTAGTGAGGCCGAGACTGTCGGACAGGTCGCCCTGCCATTTCAGATAGGCAGCCGCACCCGTGACGAACAAGCCGCGCGGGTCCTCGTCCATGTACGCGCGCTCCGCATAATATAAAAGAGAATCGGGGTCACAGAAAACAGAACTGCTGACCTCGACCGGAGAAGATGCGGCACGATAACCGCACACAAAAACACCAATAAAAAATAATCCTAAGAATGCAAGCGAGACGTGCTTTGCGACATTTCCATTACTGGGGGGTAAAATTGAACATTTGATTTTGTGTTGTCATAGTGTCAAAACTTTTGCGGCGCAAAAGTACTGCTTTTTTTTCAAATACGCAAGGAAAAAGAGAAAAAGTTCGGGGGAGTAGCCCCGAAGAGGAGACAGCAGGGCGAAAGCGGGCGATGGAATACGAAGAAAAAAAAGCGGGAAAAAATCCCGCATCAATAGACGAAACTCCCCCTAAACAGCCATCACCGAAGGTAAATACCCACCGGAGGTAAGCAGCCACCGAAGGTAAACACCACCACCGGAGGTAAACACCCACCGGAGGTAAGCACAAGAGGATGCCTGCCGCCTGCCTGCCATACACCCGCATTGAGCCCGAAGCGGGCGGGGCGGCGCGTTTGGATATTCCCGCATAAAATGCGGGGCTAATAGACAAAGGGCCGGACGCGAGGGGCGAATATGGCGCAGCAGAGGAAACAGGAGAGGGAGCGCCAACGACGCGGTAATCCGCCTACACCGCGAGCCCTAAGCAGGCAAAGAAGAAACAAAAAAAAGTAAGGAAAAACGCGCGGGCGCTTGCATATGTCGAAAAAAAGTAGTAAATTTGCAGCCAAATTTTAAATTAGCATATTGTGGCCTTATGACGATAGCTATTTTTGGAAATGCAATGAAATCGCGTACCCTGACAGAGGTGCGGCATATATTGGACTTTATGACGGAGAAAGGCGTACATGTGCTCCTTTCTCAAGAGTTACGGCAGGAGTTGGACCTGCGCGAGTACCCGGGTTTTCCCGAGAACTGGGACGGTGAGACCCAGCCGGAGAACGTATACGGTGAGCCCATCGACTTCGCGCTGTCAGTCGGCGGTGACGGTACGTTCCTGACGACCGCGGCGGCTGTAGGCAACAAGAACATCCCCATCCTCGGCGTGAACTGCGGACACCTGGGATTCCTTGCCGAAGTGCAGACGCAGGACCTGGATGATATCCTCCAGAAACTGGTAGCCGGCGAATACACCATCGAGCAGCGCGGTCTGCTTCATCTCACCGTGCTCGACAAAGACGGTATCACCCGCGAGGGACTGATCCTGTCGCCGAACGCGCTCAACGAGATAGCGATCCTCAAGCAAGGTCTGACGAACATGCTGACCATCGAGACGAAGATCAACGGCGAGCCGCTGCACACCTACCATTCCGACGGTCTGGTCATCGCGACGCCGACGGGAAGTACGGCGTATAACCTCTCTATCGGCGGTCCGATACTCGTGCCGCAGTCCCGCGGCATCATCCTCACGCCTATCGCGCCGCACAGCCTGACGGTTCGTCCGATCATCATCCTCGACGAATGGAAACTGGACATCAAAGTCAGCAGCCGCTACGACACGTTCATGGTATCGGTAGACGGCCGCAGCCAGACGCTCAGCACCGACGTGAGCCTGCATATCGAGCGCGCACCGTACACCACAAAAGTGGTGCAGATCGGCGATAACGGTTTTCTGAAAAGTCTTCGTAATAAGTTGAATTGGGGAAAGTAGGAAAGGTGAAAGGTGAAAGGTGAAAGGTGAAAGGTGAAAATTAAATGATATTAGATTTCATCACATGGAATGTGGACCCGGTGCTGATACATTTCGGCGACGGAGGAGTACGGTGGTACGGGCTGTTATGGGCGATCGGTTTGTATGTCTGCTGGGCGATCAACGAGCGGATGTACAAGCGCGAGCACTGTCCCGCCGAATGGGCCGACCAGTTGTTTTTTTGGATGGCAGCCGGTGTGATCATCGGTGCGCGAATCGGGCATTGTTGGTTCTATGAGTGGCACGAATACGGCGAACCCTGGCACCTCTTCGGATGGGAGTTCACGTACCGCAATCCCTATATCGAGCACCCCTTATGGCTCATCAAGATATGGGAAGGCGGTCTGAGTAGTCACGGCGGCGCGATAGGACTCATCATCGCGGCAATATTGCTCAACAAGTTTAAGTTCAGCCGCTATCCGCAGTTCGGCACGTCGTGGCTCTGGATCCTCGACCGACTCTGTATCGGCGTGTGTATCACGGGTGCGCTCATTCGTTTAGGCAACCTGTTCAACAGCGAGATCTACGGCGGTCCGACCGACCTGCCTTGGGGATTTATCTTCGTGCGGGATGGTCAGACGGTGCCATGCCATCCGACGCAGCTGTACGAGATGTTGTACTGCCTCGTAGCCTTCGCCGTGACGCTGCCGCTGTATCTGAACACGAACGCGCGGCGACGCGAAGGACTGCTGCTCGGCGTGTTCCTCGAGATCGTGTTCGTGACGCGATTCTGTCTGGAGTTCATCAAGAACGACCAAGAGGCCTTCGAGGCGGACCACCTGCTGAACATGGGTCAGTGGCTCAGTCTGCCGTTCATCCTCCTCGGAATCTTCCTTATCGTGCGGGCGTTCATACGGCCGCTCTCGCCTGTTGTCGAGAAGCAGCCACAGAGTCTCGATCCTAAATATAAGGAACAAAAACAATAAAAAAATATTTCTTGATGAATAAGAAAGATTTACGTATAGTATATTTAGGTACGCCGGAGTTTGCGGTGGCAAGTTTGCAGGCGCTGGTAGAAGGCGGATATAATGTGGTAGCCGTCGTGACGATGCCGGACAAACCTGCCGGTCGCGGACACCAGGTGCAGTTTTCGGACGTGAAGAAATACGCGCTGTCGGTGGGTCTGCCGGTGCTGCAACCCGAGAAGTTGAAAGACGAGGCATTCATCGAAAAGTTGCGCAGTTATCAGGCGGACTTGCAGATCGTCGTGGCTTTCCGCATGCTGCCGGAAGTGGTATGGGCAATGCCGCGTCTGGGTACGTTCAACCTCCATGCGTCGTTGCTGCCGCAGTACCGCGGCGCTGCGCCGATCAACTGGGCGGTGATGAACGGCGACAAAGAGACCGGCGCAACAACCTTCATGCTCAAGCATGAGATCGACACGGGCAACATGATCCTGCAGGAACGCATTCCTATCGGACCGAACGAGAACGTCGGCTCGGTGCATGACCGCCTGATGGCGATGGGCACGGAGCTTGTGACACGTACCGTGGACCTGATCATCGACTGCGAGAACAAAGGTATCGCCGTACCGACGACGCCTCAACCCGAGATCGCGGAACTAAGGCCCGCGCCGAAGATCTTCAAAGAAGACTGCGAGATACGCTTTGCGGAGAAGACCGCCGAAGAGGTACATAACTTCGTTCGAGGACTCAGTCCCTACCCTGCGGCTTGGGCGAACCTGGAGATTCACGGACAGACGTTCGAGAACGTGAAGATCTATGAAGTTGCGGTGAGCGATAAAGGCGCGCTCGTGGTTCCCTGCCGCGAAGGCGCGGTATCGATTCTCGAGTTGCAAGTGCCCGGAAAGAAGCGCATGGATATAAAGAGTTTTCTGAATGGATTACATTAAGCTCATCGATAAGTATTATGCTCAGGCGCCGGAGTTACGGCATATCCTGGTGACGCACAGTCGTCAGGTGGCGGACCGGGCGCTGAAAATCGTCGATGCCCATCCTCAATGGACGGAGCAGGGACTCGTGGACAGACAGTTCATCGAAGAAGCGGCGATGTTGCACGATATCGGAATCATCTTTTGCAACGCCCCGAAGATATACTGCAACGGTCCGCATAAGTATATCGAGCACGGGTTTCTCGGCGCGGAGTTGCTGCGGCAAGAAGGCTATCCGAAGCATGCGCTGGTGGCCGAACGACACACGGGCGCAGGTATCACGATTGAGCAGGTAGAGCGCGAAGAGTTGCCGATACCCGAGCGGGACTACTGCCCGCAGAGCCTCGAAGAGAAAATTATCTGCTACGCCGATAAATTCTACAGCAAGTCGCACCTCGGCGAAGAGG
>ONJT01000037.1 GCA_900318245.1 uncultured Bacteroidales bacterium | reverse complement strand
CGGCCATGATCGTGGCGCCAAAGTGGTAGCCACCGGTTATGCCGATTGCGGCTTTGATGTCGATATGGGACCCTTGTTCCAGACTCCGGCAGAGGCAGCTAAACAGGCGGTGGAGAACGATGTCCATGTACTGGGTGTCTCTTCGCTTGCGGCAGGTCATAAGACCCTCATCCCGCAGGTCATCGAGGAGCTCAAGAAACTCGGCCGTCCGGATATCATGGTTACTGCGGGTGGTGTCATCCCCGCGCAGGACTACGACTTCCTCTACAAAGCCGGCGTAGCCGCCATCTTCGGCCCCGGCACCCCGGTTGCCTACTCCGCCAAAGTGGTAATGCAACTGCTCATGCAAGAGTAATCGCATCTTCGCGTAATGGTTTGGGGCAGGGACTTTCAGTTTCCTGCCCCTGCTTTTTATTCTCCGGCTGCTCGCATATGAGCATCTATGAAAAAGGGCATATTTTTTTATTGTCGCTTTGCGAAATGGGGAGAAAAAAGAAAAAATGCACTTCTATTTACATAATTTTACACTTTTCTCTTGTGTATGTCACAAAAAAGCTGTATCTTTGCAGCCGTAAATCCGCTATCAATCACGAAACATACACGATAGATATACGTTACATACACGTTAGATAAACGTTATATTCGGCTAACAACGTCGGTAGAACGTACTAATAAAAATATTGCATCCGCCAAGTTTGGCGGATCAAAAACACACAAATCGAGCAGCCATGGCTAAAGTAGAACCCGCACTCCCGTTTGATCATTTCAGCGGCAAACTATCATCCAAAGAGCGCATCGTCATGCGTACCCGCAATGGTCGCATGCACGCGTACGCAATCCTTAATCCATATACCGGACCTCTTGCCGAGAGCCGCAAACGCGCTATCAGCACTTTCTCTGAAGCCGTGCACCTCTGCAAAACGGAGATGTCTGATCCCGACCGTCTCGCTTATTGGCAAGACCGCTATCTCCAATACCGCAAAGCCGCGAACAAACATGTCGGACGCGCCAATGCCAAGTTTCTTGGCACAACGTCCGACAAGTTCTATTCTACACTCCGTGGCTTCATCATAGCCTCTCTCTGCGCGTCTAAAACAGATTTGTAAGTTTCGTCCATTTGCCGAGATACTATCCGGCGCCCTTTTACGCCCTCTCTCGCCAAAAAGTTTCGTCCATTTGCCGAAATAGTATTCGGCATCAAAAGAATTTCCCCCGAAAACTTGCGTATCTCAGATTTTTTTTGTAACTTTGCGCCAAAATTGGGCGCACATGGCAAACGACACTTGGCATTGGCAACAATACGGCAGCGCTTGGCGCGGCATCGGCATCTACCACATGATCCTTGTGGTACCTTCCCGCGACCCCCTGCTGGGCAAACTCGTCATCCCAGACGACGACCCCATACAGGCATACGTGGAGCGTTCCGAGCTCGGCAAAGCCGTGATTCATGATCTCGCACAAATCTCAGAGCGCCACCCCGAGATCAAACTGCTCCAGTACTGCCTCATGCCGAACCACCTGCACGCCATTCTCCACGTCACAGCCCCCATGTCGCAAGGCATCCTCGCTGTCGTCCGTGGCTTCTGGCAAGGCGTCAAAAAACTCTCCCTCGACCCTACCACCCAAAAGGTTTCGTTCATTTTCCGAGATACTATCCGGGACACTCAGGTTTCGTCTGTTTGCCGAGATAGCATCCGGCTCCAATTCCCCATCTTTACGGAGAAACCCTTCCTCCGCCCCATGTCCACACACGGCCAACTCCAATCGATGATCCGTTACGTCCAGATGAACCCCGCCCGCCTCGCTACTAAGCGCCTCAATCCCGGCTTCTTCTGTGTCCAGCACAACGTCGAGATCAACGGCCGTATCTACGATGCCGTCGGTAATATCGGTGTCCTCATGGAGCAGTTCCGCAAGCCCGTCCACGTCCGTAGCATGTGGGTCAAAGATGCCACTGAACATGGCTACGACCAGCCCCTCAAAGACTACAAAGCAGGCTGTCTCGATGCCGCCTCCAAAGGCACAGTCATGGTCTCGCCTTTCATCTCTCGCGATGAACAGGAAGTGCTCCACGCGCTCCTTCATGACAATCGCTATATCATCTACCTCTCCGACAACGGTTTCGGCAATTATTTCAAACCCTCCGACCTCCTTTTCGATGCCGTCGCTTCTGGTCGCCTCCTCATCCTCTCTCCCTGGACGCACGATCCTAACAAACGTACCATTACACGCGCCGAGTGCGTCGTCCTCAATCAGATGGCAGAAGAAATCTCCGCCTCCCATTAAGTTTCGTCCATTTGCCGAGATATCATCCGGGTCACATAGTTTCGTCCATTTCCCGCAATATAATTCGGGTCAAATAGTTTCGTCCATTTGCCGAGATATTATCTAGCATATTTTTTAAATCTGCGTGCAAAAAAGATGATTTTTGCTCATTTCTCCATCAAAATCCACTTTCTCCACACTTTCTCGCCCCAAAATTTGCATATATTAGAAAAAAGTAGTAATTTTGCAAGCAAAATACTTTTGTTTTACAGAATAACAAATGAAACTCGCAAAGTATTTATTTTTAATGAGGGAGCTATAAAATAATGTGTATTTAACGCAACTACTATGAATATCAGTCAGTTAGATTCTTTATTTAGTCAATATGGATATGAATTGAAGGAGCAAACTCCATCATATCGAGTATATCTTCTACACCAAGGTATGTATTATGGTGCAGAGGTATTAATGTTGGATGAATCGGATGCTACAGATATACAAAAAAGATACTCGAGATTAGGTTATTCTACCAAAATTCAGCATTTTGCCAATGTAAGGCAAGCAGAGTCGTACTTGTTTAAAGGTTTCTTTAAAACAGAATATACGACTGTCGCTATACAGCATAGATATGATGAATTTGCTCAGAGACAAATAAAACATTACGCGGATCCTCATATCAAATACGAATATATTAATGCTCCTTATTCCATATACTCTGAAGATAATGATTCAGTAATACAGGGAACAGATATAGTTAAATCTGTTAATGATATTATCAATAAAAAAGGTGCTCATCTGATCATTATTGAGGCAGCGGCTGGATATGGAAAAACGTGTACTGCTTTTGAAATTTATAAATCCTTCCAGCGATTTAGCGAAAATGCTAAACCTTTATTTACTGAGTTATCTAGAAACCGTGAGGCTAAACTATTTAAATATGTTTTGCTTAGTGAAATAGATAACGAATACAAATCAACAATAGGTAATGATTTGGTAATCTATAATATTAAAAAAGGTCGTATCCCCTTAATTATAGATGGTTTTGATGAATTATTGTCTAAAGATATTGACCCAGGCAATGCTGGCTCACTCAATGAATTTGAGCAGGTGGAAACAATGTTGTCAACTATAGGGGATTTATTGACTGAAGATGCAAAAATCATATTAACATCTCGTCGTACCGCTATATTTGCAGGCTCTGAGTTCTCTGAATGGGTGGAGTCATATAATGGCAATTTTGATGTGGTTCGTTTTCAGTTAGGGAAGCCGAATATTCAACAATGGCTTAAACCGGAAAGATATGACCTGCTAACAACCAATAATGTACCATTGGAGTATATTTCAAATCCTGTACTTCTTACATACTTGCGAAATGTGTATCAAGAAGAGTTTGTCAAGTTGATACAAGAACCGGAAACCATAACAGAAAAATATTTTGAGTATTTATTAAATCGCGAGCAAGAGAGACAAGATTTAATAATTCCATATAAGGACCAGATGATAATCTTTGAGAATCTGGCAAAAATGTTTCTGGAGTTTAATATAACAGGGGATAAAAGAACCTTTGTTAAGGAACTTATTGTGGAATATAATCGTTCAAAGTTGCTGTACTATAGGGAGTTATCTCCAACCAAACAATCAATAGAAGAATTAGCTGATACATTGACAAATCATGCTTTATTAGATAGAATAGGTAATACTGACTATGTGGGTTTTGTAAATGAATTTGTGTTTGGCTATTTATTGGGAAAATCTTTACAAAAAGACAATATTGGATTTTTGCAGAAAGAACAAAATCTCCCAGAGGATTTATTGGAATTTGCGATTGTGGCGTTCCGCTTTTCAAGTAAAGATAATAGAGAAAAATTATGGAAAAAATTATCTGCATTGAAATGTAAAATGTCACTCAAACATGCAATGATGCTGGATGGTGTTTTGCAAGGCTCGATATATGGAGAATATAAGGAAATCGGTTTAAATTCATATAGGTTTGACAAAGTTGCATTTAGTAGGCAATCATGTTTATTCGAAAATGTCTCATTTGTAGACATAGTATTTGAAGAATGTACCTTTGATTGTGAAGCTTTTAATCAGGTAACTTTTACTGGATGTAGATTTATTGATTGTCAGATTTCTAATTCAAATCATTCTGGAGAATGTAACCATGTGTATTGTTATGGATGTGAAGATTATTCAAGTGATTTTATAAAGCAGTTCAAGGCAGACGCTCAAATAGTTGTGCCAGAGGAAAAACAACAAGCATGGGAGTTGAAGATTTTAAGCAAATATTTTAAAGTAGATGGAAAATCAACAAAGATGAAATACATTTCTCATCTTAAAGCAGAATTTGAAGATACGGAAATAGATGAAATGTATGATGTGTTTGAAAAGTTGAGAAGAAGTGGAATGATTCAAACAAGTGGTAATAACTCTTTTATTACACAAGTAGGAATTACGTATTACCACAAAAATAGATAATTATGAGTGCTGCAGAAAGTATATTAAACGATATAGAGAGCAAACTAGAGACCAATCTTATTAAGAGTGGTCTAATGTTCCACATTTTTTCTCGTGTCAAAAGTGTAGACTCCCTAGAAAAGAAGATGAAAAAGAAGGCGGACTCATATCGGCATGATGGTAAAAAAATGCAGGATTTCCTAGCCTTACGTATTACGTTGTATTTTAATGACGATGTAGAAATTGTACACCAATATCTCAAGAATCAATCTAACTATGTAGATGAATCTGTAGACGCTGCCGAAGTGGATAGGTTTCATCCTAAACGACTTAATATAGTACTTCGGGTTCCGGATAATAAAAAAGCGGATATGAAAGTCGCTTTGTCTCAAACTTCTTACACAGATCTAATAGATGATACATATGAGGTGCAAATTAGAACAATATTGTCAGAAGGATGGCACGAAGTAGAGCATGATTTGAGATATAAGTGTCAGGAGGAATGGGCGGATTATGATGAGGAGTCAAGATTATTAAATGGCATATATGCAACTCTAGAAAGTGCAGAATGGTCAATGTCAGCATTATTTGATAGACTATCATATTCATATTATAAAAATGGGAACTGGAATAGTATGATGCGCAATAAAATGCGATTGAGGTTCCGGGACAAATCTTTTTCGGAAGATGTAATGAAATACTTGAACACTAATAAGGAAGTTGCAAAAAGTCTTTTTCGAGCAAATAGAGATAAAGTAATGAGGCTAATCTTGGAAAAAGGATTCTCTTTCCCTCTTACATATGATACAATCGCCCATGTGCTGAATTATATTGAGGTCGGAGATGAGGAACTTTTACAATTAGCAGATAGTGTCTTGGTTGAAGAAATGCAATCTTTATTCGGACAACCGAAGAAAAATAAATAGTACAAAAATAGGCGCAAGGAGTTGCGCTACAACATAAAATATTAAGCAGACTATTATTTCGCGCAAACCGAAAAGCGTCAGAAACTTACAAGGAATAATTGCACAGAAATAATATGTGGCAGCATATCGTATGGATATGCCCTGCCTGTTCGTAATAGATGCTTGCACGTTTGTGTGGGTTTCTTAGAACAGGCAAAGGCTCCTTATTCTGACGCTGCCTTGGTTGCGCGATAAGAAACTCGCACTTTTTTATTGCGCCGCGGATTGATAGTAAGCACAATAATTTAATTACTATCAATCGATGTTATTTAACTCTATTGAATTTGCGTTCTTTTTGCCCATCGTGTTCCTTATTTATTGGGTAATCGGGTACGCACACATAAATGACAATCTCAAACTGCGATTGCAAAACGCGTTTGTTGTCCTTGCCAGTTACGTCTTTTACGGCTGGTGGGATTGGCACTTCTTATTACTCATCGCATTTACCTCGTTTTGTTCTTGGGGGAGCGGATTGCTTATCGCCAGATCGTCAACTCCCAAAGCAGCGAAAGCATGGACAGCAGCCAACATTGTCCTTAATCTCGCTATCCTTGCGGTCTTCAAATACTACGATTTCTTTGTACGCGAGTTTGGTCGGTTATTTGGTGTTTCAACGGATAGTCTATTGCTGAAAATCATCCTTCCGGTAGGTATATCGTTCTATACCTTCCAAGCACTCAGTTATTCCATCGATGTGTATCGTAAGAAGATAGAACCCACACGCGACATTGTTGCCTTCTTTGCGTACGTGGCTTTCTTCCCGCAACTTGTTGCAGGCCCTATAGAACGCGCAACCAACCTCTTGCCGCAATTCCAAACCAACCGCAAATTCAATTACGACCAAGCTGTGGACGGAATGCGCCAAATCTTGTGGGGCTTGTTCAAAAAGATAGTAGTCGCTGACAACTGTGCGACTTATGTGGATCAAGTTTGGTCAACGTACGACACTCAAACAGGTAGTACTTTGCTTCTTGCTGCAATTCTCTTTACTTTCCAGATCTACGGTGATTTCTCCGGTTATTCAGACATAACTATCGGAACCGCTAAACTCTTTGGCATCAAACTGATGCGCAATTTCAAGAACCCCTATTTCTCGCGCGACATAGCTGAGTTTTGGCGTCGTTGGCATATCTCGCTTACTACATGGTTTAGAGATTATGTTTATATTCCTCTTGGTGGTAGTCGTGTCGGCAAATGGAAGATAGTCCGTAATACGTTCGTCATCTTCTTGCTCTCCGGCTTTTGGCATGGAGCCAATTGGACATTTATCGCATGGGGCGCATACCATGCTTTACTCTTCCTTCCTCTCATTCTTCTTGGCAAAAACCGCAAATATACCAACCAAGTCGCCGAAGGTCACTTACTACCTACTTGGAAAGAAGCCTTGCAAATACTTGTTACATTTGGTTTGGCTGTATTAGGTTGGATTATCTTCCGTGCTCCCTCTATTGGACAAGCATGGGAATATGTTAGTGGTTTAGGAACAACGTCTTTATTTACTATGCCTATGATGATCGGAGGACTTAAACGTACTCTATTCTTTACGGTAATTATGCTTATTGTTGAATGGTTTGATAGAGATCATGAACACGCATTTTGTTTGTCAAACCTACCACAATGGGCACGATATATTGCTATTTATATTTTGATACTCTGCATGCTTGAATTTGCAGGTAATAGTCAATCCTTTATTTATTTCCAATTCTAATTGACATGAAACGATTTATAATCACCATCAGTATAGGTATATCTATTCCGCTTGTAATATTAATAGCCATATATCTATGGACAGACCCGTTTCGCTGCCTCCTTGCTTTTGATATCAATGATGTAGATATTACAAATCGTGAGTATCTATCAACGGAATTATTTCTGCGTAACGAGCCAATATATCACTACAATTCGTTCATATTCAGCAGTTCTCGTGGAGGAGGAATGAATACATATCAATGGAAAACCTATTTGCCAGAAGGTGCTCAACCTTTCTTGTTTCAAGCATGGGGAGAAAGTCTAACGGGTATTGAACTAAAGATGAATTATCTCAATGAGAATAATATACCTATAAACAATGCATTGATAATGTTTGATATTCCCGGAACTTTTAGTGGCACTCAATTGCCCACGGAGGCTTTGGGTATGAAACATTATATGTTTACAGGACACTCCAAATTCACATACAACGCGATTCAATTCTTTAATTTCATTCAGAAACCATCATTGTGGCGAAAGAGTATTAAGAATACTATTCACAACGTACGTGAAGTGTGCTGCTCTGATACCATATCTAACGATTGGGATAATACGTGTGCTTTGAATTATACAGAATTACCAGCACAGGATAGTTTAAAGAAATGTACTGAGATGACACGTACTACATTCTTTTCTACTATTGAGCATTCTGGATACAAAATAAAAGTGTCGGACGTCGTTATTACTCCTCAACGCGAAAAACAACTGCGTCACATGCGGGATATTCTGGATGCCAATAAATCCGATTACCATATTATTCTTTCACCGGGATATTGCTACACTAATCCAGAAGTCAATCCGAAAGATTTAAAGTTACTGCAAGAGATTTTTGGCGCAACGCGTGTCCATAATTATACAGGGAAAAATGAAATGACCGAAGACTACAATAACTACTCAGATCCTAATCATTTCGGTCTTCGTGTCGGGTTTATGATAATTGAAGACATCTATAAGAAATAATACTTTGTCTATGCTTTTAGCCGTCAGATTCCGATATTACACTGCCACAACTCCCTCGTTTGATATTGTGGAATTGAACGACAAACAATGGCGTGAGTTCTTCTTGTTGGAGCGCAGTTTTATGCGCATGGAGTGGATGATTAATTTCCTCAACCGCCAACACCTCCGCCACAAGATTAAAGAACTCTGGTGGATTCCCATTGACGACCAATCTGCTCTCCACCTTGCCGAATCCGTCATCATACACAAGCACGACTAAAGATTCTTCCTTTGCGCCGACTAATTGTCGGCAATTACATCGTTTATTGTCCGGCATGTTATGCCGATATGTATTACGTCCCTGACAAGGAGCGAAAGCTCCGTTTGCTTCGTTCATTTTTCTGATACTATCCGGCTCCATTTCGACACCAAAATCCCACCAAAACGCCCGCAAAATCGAATTTAAGTGCTAATTTTGCAAAAATTTTACAAAAAAGTGCATTTTTCTTTAAAAATATTTGCACAATTCAAAAATAAGTTGTAATTTTGCAACGTTTTTACAAATACGGCGCTTAAAATCAACTTGGACACTAATTAAAAACCATTACACAACCGCCCGAAAAGTAAAAACACTCCTTAATTATATAATATAGGACACTACAAACAAAACAACCAATAATAATGGCTTAAAAACCAAGCAACATGGAAAAGAATCTGATCAATGCGTTATTGGCAATCGAGTTAGAGAATTTCTTCTCTATCAAAAACAAAATTAGGCTCGATTTCCGCGCAGGCAACATCCACACTGCTGCCGCTAAAATGCTGTCCGACAACATCTTCGAATGGAACGGACAGAAAATCTTAAAGACCGTAGGACTCTTCGGTCCTAACGCTGCCGGTAAGTCGAACATCATGAAGGCTATCAACTTCTGCTGCCGCATGATACTCGACTCTCATGCACACAATCAAGGTGTTGTGTTCAACTTCAAACCATTTAAATTTGACGGATGGGATCAAAAACCATCCTCTTTCTACATTGACTTTGTGTGTGAAAATATCGAATATGAGTATTCCTTCAAATTAACAACAACCGAAATCTTGGAAGAAGCACTCTACTATTACCCGAACAATCGCAAGGCCAAAATATTTGAGCGCAAAGGAAGCAAGTACACCTTTGGAACAAAAGGTATCAACCGCCCCGCGGAAGTCGCAAATGATACCAGTTCGACACAGTTATATTTGTCCGTAGCAAGTCAAAAGGGTAGAAATATCGCCAAGAGTGTGTACCTCTATTTTCTGCAAACTTTCTTGCTCGGATTAGTACAAATGCAAGATGCCAGCATTGAAAACTTGTTCAAACAAGAGAAGAAAATTATCATGAAGGCATTAGAGGTCTGCGATAGCGATATCTGCGATATAGTTGTTGAACACAAGAAAGGATTTGCTCCGGTGCCGACCCCTTCACTTGATGGACAGCAAATCGGCTTCCAGATGCAACCGATTGACATTATGCGTTTCCGTACATACCACAGAAACAATCCGAATATCCCATTCGACTTTGAGACTGAAGAATCTAATGGTACAAAGCGCATATTTACCATCCTTATTCGATTGCTGGATGTGGCTCGGAATAAAAGATCTATGATGATTGATGAGTTTGACACCAGTATGCACCCTCATTTGGCTCAATTTGTTATCGACCTTGTGCATGCTTCGGAGTGTTCCCAATTGCTCTTTACGTCACATAATGCGGCACTCATAGACATGGACCGCTTCCGCAAGGACCAAATCTTCTTCGTTAACAAGAGAATGGATGGCTCTACCGATGCTTATTCCTTGTATGACTTCAAAGACTTCCGCGAAACAATGGATGCCACTAAGGGCTATTTGCAAGGGCGCTTTGATGCCGTACCGATAATCGTATCTTCGGTTTCAACATTGAAACAATTGCTGAAAGGGGGCACTAAATGAGAAGCAAAAAACCACATCGACCAAGTCCGAATGAGAGGACAATGCGACCCGTTTTCCTCATCTTTTGTGAGGGAATAACGGAGGAGAACTATATCCACATGTTACAACAATTATATCGCGCACAAATACGTGTTATTACGCATGTGGAGGGACAAAGCATCTGTCAGAACATTATTCGGAAACATAAAGAGAAAATACGTCTAAAACCCAACGAAGTTGTAGAAACATTCCTAATGTATGATTTGGATGTAGAAGAGGTTAACAAAAAACTTTTGGAGTGTGACGCTGTACCTCTTTTCTCCAATCCTTGTGTTGAATTGTGGTTTTTGCTGCATTCCAAAGATCAAAAAACAACTATTTCTACCGATGAGGTTATTCGTGAACTCAAAAAGTCTGATGCTGTATGGCACAGTTATGAGAAAGGAGACTTTACCATTACGCAAAAACAGGTATTATGGAATAACCGTTTGGAGGCAGTCAAACGCGCCAAACTTTTGAAAAGCCTGAATAACCCCTCATCGGGAGTATATATTTTGATTGAGAAACTTGAAAAACTTCACGATTGTTCGTAATCGTCTGTAGCCTATGAAACATTAGCTCGACTCATTTTTGCCGCAAGTCTTGTACTGCAATGGCACTATGTCCGCTTGCATAGTATCTCAAGCACAAAAGGTATTAACAGCCTGTTAGAGGTACCATCAAAACATAACCTAAACTGATACTTTCTAACATATATGCCGTTAAACCTAAAAACCAAACTAAGATTATTAATGTTTTCCTTCCGACCCTGGAGCGGAAGTAAAGAAATCTCTGGGAAACAATGGCTAAATTAGAAGCCTTTACTCACCTCGATACAATGAGAGGTAAGTATGCGAAAACCGATAAGGTTTATACCAAGGTTCGCAAGTTCGATGAGCAAATCATCGGTGTCCGTCTCAAGCATCCTGTAACCAACGACCCTCCGTCGGAGGGACAGCGACAGGCGCAAGAGAAGTTCGCAACCATCCATGCCTTAGTTAAGACTACTCTGGCAGACACTACGCGCAAAGCTGAACTGAAAGCAGAGTGGAAGAAACAACAGAAGTACAAAACCCTTACGGGCTATGTATTCCATAAGTTGTACCATGCAGAGGAAGGAGGCAACAATGGGTAAGGTTGGATTTTTGGACCCCGTTGATTTTATCTCGGGTAAGATATCACGCAAGTATCGTACGTGTTATAATTATCGTCGATGGAGTGACCGGCGGTACACGTCTGTTCATGGTGATCGGCTTACGCCGGAAAGTGCAAATGAACTGGCTGTGCGCGAGAGATTCAAAGTAGTACGACAAGCTGCACAAAATCGTTCAATGGATCTGTCACATCTGACTTATGACCAGATGGACTTCATTGAGGAGCGCAGAACACGTCCGCGGTTCAAGTATACCACGTACAAAGGTTGGTTATTTGGGAAAGGATGGCGTTGTTACAATACGAGTACTCACCAAGTCGATTGGCCCGAGCGCTTATTGAATGTCTAATTACATTGGATGTTTCACATCCCCGCCACGCCTCACCCGAAGCGTGGCGGTTTTTATTAGTCTTTTCATTGTGCATTTTTCTTTTTTCTCCCCAATAAGGTCTTCGCTACGCTCAGGGTTGTGTTTATTATTTTATATGCCCTTTTTCATAGCTGTTCCTCTGCGTTCAGCCGTAGTATAAAACCGGTGGCCCCTTCTGCGTAGTAGCCCCCTACCATTACCGCGAGAAGATGCGATTTCTCTTGCCTCATTGCATTGCCCACTTTTCCATATGCTTTCGGGGTGCCCTGTGCCCGAAGATGTCTGCGGCAACACCGCCTTTGCCGAAGTCTGTAGTCCTTGCGCGCGGGGCTGCCTCCACCGTGGCCCTGCTATCCGTACGGACGCCCGAGTTTCTTTTGTGCTCCTTCTATGACCTTGCGCGGTCTGAGTCTCTGTTGTGACCTGTCCCCACACATACACCCGTCCATGTCCATCGTCCCGCCTGTTTTGTGCTGCCTCTGCTCGAAGTCTGTACCTTTCCCCTCTAAGCCTTTTTATTAAAGCCGCCAAACAAGTTGTCGGCATGACGGCTTAGAGACCCTGCTACGCTCGGCATAGGATATATACAAGTGCATATCCTCTGCCCTCGCTTAAACGCAGCGTTTGACGATCGATATGGGACCCTTGTTCCAGACTCCGGCAGAGGCAGCTAAACAGGCGGTGGAGAACGACGTCCATGTACTGGGTGTCTCCTCGCTTGCGGCAGGTCACAAGACCCTCATCCCGCAGGTCATCGAGGAGCTCAAGAAACTCGGCCGTCCGGATATCATGGTCACTGCCGGTGGTGTCATCCCCGCGCAGGATTATGATTTCCTGTATAAGGCAGGTGTAGCGGCTATCTTTGGACCTGGAACGCCGGTAGCGTACTCAGCAAAGGTAGTGATGCAGTTGCTGATGCAAGAATAAAAAAAGAGGGCGACCGAGTGGTCGTCCTTTTTTTTATGCCAATTGTTGTTGGAGTTCGGGGCTCGCGGGAACAAGGGGTAGGCGAAGGTTATTGGATATCAGTCCTTTGTTGGCCAACACCGCTTTGATGCCTACCGGATTGCCTTCGGCAAAGAGCAGACGAACGGTCTCCGCATAGCGCGCTTGGAGCGCTGCGTCTTGGTCGTGAACGATATGCCAGAAGTCCTCGGGATAAGCGTTCGAAGCGACGGAGATCAATCCTGCGCCGCCTGCCGCCATAACGTCAACTGCTATACCGTCGTCGCCGCTGATTACAAACAATTTATCTTGCGCGAGCGCAATTAACTTCTTTATTTGTTCCAAATTACCGCTGGCTTCTTTGATGCCTGCGATCTTGTCGGGATGGGCCTCCCAAATACGCAGCACGGTTTCCGGCAGGAGGTTCACGCCCGTGCGCCCGGGTACGTTATATAATATCACGGGCACGGGCGAAGCTTTGGCTACCGCACAGAAATGCTGATAGAGCCCTTCTTGGTTCGGTTTGTTATAATACGGACAAACGGATAGTATCGCTTCGAAACCCGTCAAGTCTATCGTTCGGAGTGTCTCGCAAACCGCAGCAGTATTATTTCCGCCAACACCGAGGACCAGAGGCAAACGACCCTTTACGTAATCGCGAATGAAGGTGCGTACTTCGCGTTTCTCAGCTTCCGTCATCGTAGCTGCTTCGCCGGTCGTACCGAGCACAACGAGGTAATCTACGAACCCCGTGAGTTGGGTGTCGAGTACGCGCACAAGGGCTTTATAATCCACGTTCCCGTTTGCGTCAAACGGCGTGATGAGTGCGGTTCCGAGTCCTTTAATCATTGCTCTTAATCGTTGTGAGGTATTTCATTATTTGGTTGAAGAGCCACGAGGCTTCGATCTCTGCTTGCTCGCCTTGTTCGGGCGAGAAATCGGGTAGGGAGATGAGCATGTCGTGGATGCCTTCGCCAAGATTCATTCCCACTTTGAAATCTGCATCGGTGAAGAGCGCGAGGTAGCGCAGTGGCAACAGCGGACGCGTGGTCAGGTCGATGAGTAAGTCATAGTGCTCCGCTTGTAGGTCTGTCAGCACATAGTCGCGGGGTTTGCCGAGCAGGTTATAATCGCTCGGTCCCAGGATGCGGCTCTGCGGCAGGATGAGCGTCGTGATCTCTTTTTTCTCGACGTAACCCCACATGGTGATGTCCATGTTTCGCTGCAGCAGTTCCTGGCGAATGGTCTTGATGGCATCATTACGCTCGAGGTAATCGCTCTCGTAGATGAGCATAACCTTGAGCGGTTGGTCGAGGTGCGGGAAACGCGCCGAACGCTCGGGTTGCTTACCACACACATAATCAAATATTTTGTCTTTCAGTTTCATAAGCGTTATACTAGGGGACCAGGAAACTAGGAACCTATGAGGCCTAGGAATTCGTCTTCAGTTAGTAGTTTTATGCCGAGATCTTCGGCTTTCTTGCGCTTCTCCGGTCCCATATTCTCGCCGGCGAGGATGAAGGAAGTCTTCTTAGATACCGATCCCACATTCTTTCCTCCGTGCGCCTCAATCATCGCCTTATATTCGTCGCGAGAATGCTGACTGAACGTGCCGGAGATAACGATGCTTAAGCCCGCTAACTTATCGCTTGTCGGTTCTGCTTCCGCTTCGCCTTCGAATTGCACACCGGCTTGGCGTAAGCGCTCGAGGATCTCCAAATTGCGGATATCATTGAAGTACGCGACGATGTTCTCTGCTATCTGCGGTCCGACATCCTCAATCGCGCACAGTTGTTCGGCCGTAGCCCATTGGAGTGCATCAATCGTGTTGTACTTGCGTGCAATCTTTTTGGCGGTTGTCTCACCTACCATGCGGATGCCGAGCGCAAAGAGCACACGTGCCCAAGGCACTTGTTTTGACGCCTCAATACCATCGAGTATGTTCTGCGCGGACTTCTCGCCGAGTCGTTCCTGTGCCGCGATATCGCTCAGTTTCAGGTCGTAGATGTCGGCGATATTATGCAGCAGGTTCTGACGGTAGAGCAGGTCGATCGTCTCTTCGCCCAACCCGTCGATATTCATCGCTTTGCGGCTAACGAAATGCTCAATCTTGCCTTTTATCTGCGGTGGACATCCGGCTTCGTTCGGGCATCGCCAAGCGGCTTCGCCGGGAACGCGCACAAGTTCTGCGCCACATTCTGGGCAGTGGGTGGGGAAACTAGGTGTCCTAGGAGCCCTAGGGTCACTAGGTTCGCGGTCAGCCCGACCGACAATTTTCGGGATGATCTCGCCGCCTTTCTCTACCCAGACACGGTCGCCCGGTTGGATATCGAGGCTGCGAATGAAGTCTTCGTTATGGAGCGTCGCGCGTTGAACGATAGTGCCGGAGAGTTGTACGGGCTCGAGGTTGGCGACCGGTGTGACGACACCGGTTCGACCAACTTGATAAGTGATTTCTTTGAGCAACGTCAGCTGTTTCTCCGCAGGGAACTTATACGCGATAGCCCAGCGCGGAGTCTTGGCGGTATAACCGAGTTCTTCCTGCTGGGCGAGATTATTTACTTTGAGCACGATGCCGTCGGTGGCCACCGGCAGGTTCTTGCGCTCGGTGTCCCAGTAGGCGATATATGCCATCACTTCATCGACGTTCTTGCACACCTTGATGGCGTCGGAGATATGAAATCCCCACTGTCGTGCGGTGTCCAGTCGTTCGTAATGAGTGGCGCCGGGCAAGTTCTCACCGAGCATGTAATAGAGATAAGCATCGAGTCCGCGTCGCGCCACCTCGCGCGGGTCTTGCAGTTTGAGCGTACCCGACGCGGCATTGCGCGGGTTGGCAAAGAGCGGTTCTTCCTGTTGCTCGCGCTCTTTGTTCAGCGCTTCGAATCGCTCCCATGGCAGCAGTACCTCGCCGCGGAGTTCAAAGAACTCGGGGATGTCCGTGCGATCTATTTTCCAAGGGATAGAAGGGATGGTCTTGATGTTGTCAATCACATTATCCCCCTGCTGCCCGTCGCCGCGCGTGAGGGCTTTGACGAGGATGCCGTGCTCGTACCAAAGAGAGATAGACAAGCCGTCGTATTTGAGTTCGCACACGATTTCCACACCCGAAGGTAACTTGCGCACCCAATCTTCAATCTCTTCGCGCGAATAACTGTTCGCCAGAGAGAGCATCGGATAGCGGTGCTTGACCTGCTCAAAACCCTTTTTACCCAAATCACTTCCTACGTGTTGGGTAGGGGACTTGGGATCGTACATATCCGGAAATTGCGCCTCGAGTGCTTGAAGCCGATGCATCTTCTCATCGAACTCCCGGTCGGACATCGTAGGGGCGTTAAGTACATAGTACTTATAGTTCTGCTCCTCGAGCTCTTTGCGTAAGGCTTTTAACTCCTCGCGCTCCGGTTCTTCTATTTCCGAGAATAGGTCCAGCATCAGGGCACAATGAATTTATACGGATACACTTTGGCGTCGAAATAGATGTAGAGGATATAGACGCCGGACGCAGGCAGGTCCACTACGTGTGCGTTACTCTCGATCTTTGTGGCGCCAACTATTGTCCGTCCGCTCATGTCATAGATGGCGTAGTAACCGATCTTCTCATCGGTCGATTCGGCATCACGAATGATGAGTTTGTTCGCATCACCGCGCAAGATCTCGAGGTTATTGGTCGTCGGGTGCGGGTCATACGAAGCCGCAGAACCATCGAGCCGGAGTCCCACCAAGACAGGGTCATGGTCCGAATAGCGGAACATGGTCTGGTCACCGGACTTATCATAGGTGTATTTGTCGTTCTCGTCTGAGTTGACGTGGAAACCGATTGCGCCGCGCACCTGTTTGTACATAGAGGAACTACAGATGGCATGGTCGAGATAACCGGCGAGCCCGCCATATTGGTAACTGTAACTGGTGTCGGCGTGGTATGCACGATGGAGATCAATCATACCGCAGTCGAGGAATTTACGAATCGGATCCTCTTTGGCATAGGCATTGAGGTCACCCATGATGAGGATGTCATTATCCTGGTCGAGTTGCGGCACGAGACGTTTGTATAGGTCGATAACCGCCTGTGCCTCTTGGCAACGCGTAGCGTTATACGAACCCTGTCCGTCATGCTGGTCCGCGTCGGCACCTGTGCCGGCGCCGGACTTGGCTTTGAAGTGGTTGACGGAGTAGATAAACCGCTCGCCGTTATGCTTTTGCTCGAACACCTGCATGGCTTTGCGCGCCTTGCCGGCACCGGTTCCGATGACCTGCAACTCACCGTAGGTCTTGAGGATTTTCTTGTCGTAGACGAAAGCAGCCTTGGTATCTGAACCGCTGGCGGAAGTGCCGTCTGCTACGTAGGTGTAGTTGCGATGGGGCAGGTTGGTATTGAGATAACTGACGATTTCTTTGATGGCCGCATCGCCGCATTCCAACTCGACGAAGCCCAGCAGGTCGGCATCGATATGCTTGAGTGCGTCGATCACTTTCTTGCGCTGCCGATCGTGGTTGTTGTTGCCGATGAAGTAGTTCTCGAGGTTTGACGTGCAGACCAGCAGACACGTGTCGCAGTCGGCTATGTTGACAAGCCGACGCACGTTGACGGTGTCGTAATACGCACGCGAGTTAACGCACGGGTCGCTGCTAATGTATCTTAGATCGGTGGGACTGGTCACCTTCGCCGTAAGATTGTAAATCTTATCTCCGCAGCGCAACTCTTTGCTGAGACCCGAGAGTTGCATCGAGCCCTTACCGTTCATCGACGAGACGGTCTTGATGGCGGTGGAGTTCGGGATAGCTTGGTTGGTAGGCGTAAACAGACGCCGAGTGGAGACGGTGTAGGCATACGACGAGGCATTGGAGCACACGATAATCGGCGCGTCGAAGATGACCGTTTGACCTACGTACGGCTCCAGTTCGTCGGTCGTCCAGGTGTTGGGATCCTTCACCTTGATATGCGTTTGTGCTATCAGCACTTGGCAGGTTAGCACGAGCAGCGCAAAGAGCGAAAAGCGAGTTTTCATGTGTATGTTTTCATCAATTTGGGCGCAAAGATACAAAAAAATTTGCATACATGCAAAAAAAATTGTAATTTTGCAGCGGAATTTGAAGAAAAATGAATATTTCTGAGTTTTGGACATATATCCGTGTACGCAAGTGGGGCAAGTACGTCGTGACGATCCTGCTCTTTCTGGCGATTTTTCTGTTCATCGGCGACCAGAGTCTGATTCGTTCTATTCGCCGGCATCGCGAGATTCGGCAGATGGAGGAGCAGCGCGACATGTACCGCGCGGGAACCGAAGAAGCACAGCGGGAGATACAGTTGCTGCATAACAAAGACAGCCTGGAGCGTTATGCGCGCGAACATTACTATATGCACAATGCGGATGAGGAGATATTCCTCGTAGAGGAAGAGTGAATGAGTGTTTATGAAGTTATCAACGATTATATTGATTGTAGGAGCGGTGATTCTGGCCGTTGGCGCCGGACTGAGTATCGCGAAGATAGAGCCTTGGGCGGACTACGTACTGATAGCCGGTGCGGCGGTGGTTGTTATCCGCGGATTTATCCGAAATCACGAGCGCGAAGATGATCGACAAGAATAGGTCTGAACATATTATCTTAGGTGTCGACCCGGGAACGTTGTTCATGGGTTATGCGGTGCTGCACACGGTGGGGCAACAGGTGGATATACTGGAGTTTGGCGCATATGACGTGCATAAACTCGAAGGCCAGTATCCGCGGCTTCAGAAAGAATTTTTCTTTCTGCAATCGATCATCGACAAGTACCATCCTTCGTGCCTGGCTATCGAGACGCAGTTTGTGGACAAGAACCCGCAGACGATGATCAAGATCGTCCATGCGCAGGGCGTAGCTATCGCCGCGGCGCTGAGCAAAGATGTGCCGATCTACGAATACTCACCGATGAAAATCAAGATGGCCATCACCGGAAACGGTCATTCGACCAAGCAACAAGTGGCCGGTATGCTACAGCGTTTTATGCATATCGCGGAAGAAGACATGCCGAAGAAATTGGATGCCACGGATGCCCTCGCGATCGCCTATTGCCACTACCTGCAATTAGGGATGCCGGTGTCGAGTGGGGGAGCGAAAGATTGGACGACCTACGCCAAGCGTAAAGGACTGACAGACAAAGAGTTAACGGGGCCGAATGCCCAATTGATGGCCGCCCTCGCAACTGCCAAAAAACGCAAAAAATAAATTTTTCTATCCCCATAATTTGGTAGTGTCAATTTTTTGTAGTACCTTTGCAGCGCCAAATAAAAAATGGCTCAATGACGCAATAAATGAACAAATGGTAAATAACTAAATCGTAAATTGCTTTATGGCTTACAAAATTTCTACCGATTGTATCGCTTGCGGTACGTGTATCGATGAGTGTCCGATGGGTGCTATCTCGGAGGGCGAGCACTATTCGATTGATCCGGACGTTTGTACCGAGTGCGGAACTTGCGCAGACGTATGTCCGAGTGGAGCTATCAGCCTCTAATCGAAGTACAAAAAAGTGCATTTTTTAACAAAAAATGTGTAATTTTGAGGGTTTACAATCGTAGACCCTCATTTTTTTGCAAAAAATGCAAGGTAAGTATTGCAAAATCCAAATATTTTGCGTAACTTTGCGCCCAAATTGAGAAAAAACTAACAAAACCTAAGCAAAATTAACCTAAAATGGAACAAGAGAAACCAAGAAGAACCATGCTGGACGCATTCTTTCAGACTCACGAAGCACTCGTGAAGCGTGCGTTTATGCCTATCCGTCGGCAGCTGATGGACGAGATTAATTGGGAGGATCGCCTGATTGCTATCAAGGGCGGTCGAGGTGTCGGCAAAACGGATTTTATGCTGTTTCGTATCAAGGAGATTGAGCAAGCGTACCAGGAGCAGTACGAACGCGAGATTGCGGCGATTAAGTCGCGACGCAAACCCAAACCCGTTCGTCCGTGTCTGTATGTGAACCTGAATGATTTCTTCTTTACCCAGCACACGATTGTGGAGTTGGCGAGTCGATTCGTCAAAGCCGGTGGACGATACTTGTTCATTGACCAGATATTCAAGTACCCGCATTGGTCGCGTGAACTCAAGCGCTGCTATCTCAAATACCCGAATCTGCATGTCGTCTTCTGCGCGACGCCGGTCATGCCGATCGACGAGGAGAATAACTACCTGCAGGATATCGTGCATTCGTACAACCTGCGTGGTTTCTCCTTCCGCGAGTATCTGAACCTGCAGACGGGGTTGCATTTCCGCTCGTACTCCCTGGAGGAGATTCTGCAGCATCATGCCTCTATCTCGCGCGAGATTTGTGAACGCGTGCATCCACTCGAGTACTTCCGTAACTACCTGCATCACGGCTTCTATCCTTCTTACCTCGAGAGTAAGAATTTTGAATCCGCCTTGCTGAAGGTGATGAACTCGCAGCTGGAGGTGGATGTGCTGATGATCAAGCAGATCGATGTGTCGTGCTTGCATAAGCTGCGCAAACTGCTGTATATCCTGATGCGCGAGACGCCCTGTGCGCTCAACGTCAGCAGCATCTCCGACGAGATCGGACTGAGCCGTGCTACGGTGATGAACTATATCAAGTACCTCAAGGACTCGCGTCTGATCAACCTCCTCTATCCGGAGGATAAGAATTTCCCGATGAAGCCGACGCGCGTCTATATGCATAACACCAACGTCGCGCGCATGGACTTCACGCGTGTCATCCCGGCGATCGACATGTACGAGACTTTCTTCTATAACACCGTGCATGGCTCGCACCGCGTGAACGCCACCGAGCGCTCGGCGATGTTTATCGTCGATAACCAGTATTTCTTCGACGTGAAGGAGAAAGGCACCGTGCGCGATGCGATTCGTCCGACGGCTATCGGCGAACTCGAGACCGGCCGCGGCAACCAAATCCCGCTGTGGCTCTTAGGATTTTTATACTAGGACTACCTAGGTCAACCTAGGACTACTTAGAAAAAATAACTCAACAACAATAAACAACTATTTTTTATGGCAAAAGAGAAAAAATTTATGACCATGGATGGTAACGCAGCTGCGGCACATGTGGCATACATGTTCACCGAGGTAGCTGCTATCTATCCTATCACGCCGTCGTCTCCGATGGCAGAGAACGTGGACGAGTGGGCTGCCGCAGGTCGCAAGAACCTGTTCGGCGAGACCGTACTCGTGCAAGAGATGCAGTCTGAGGCCGGTGCAGCAGGTGCCGTTCACGGTTCGCTGAACGCAGGTGCGCTGACCACCACTTTCACGGCTTCGCAGGGTCTGCTCCTCATGATCCCGAACATGTACAAGATTGCCGGTGAGTTGATCCCGACTGTCTTCCATGTATCGGCTCGTACGCTCGCTTCGCACGTGCTCTGTATCTTCGGTGACCACCAGGATGTCATGGCTTGCCGCCAGACCGGTTTCGCTATGCTCGCTGAGGCTTCCGTACAAGAGGTAATGGACCTCGCCGGAGTAGCACACCTCGCTACTATCAAGAGCCGCGTGCCATTTTTGAACTTCTTCGACGGTTTCCGTACTTCTCACGAGTACCAGAAAGTGGAAGCGATGGATATGGAGGACCTCCGTCCATTGGTAGACTACAAGGCGCTCCAGGAGTTCCGTGAGCGTGCGCTCAGCCCGATGCGTCCGGAGATGAAAGGTATGGCGGAGAACCCTGATGTCTTCTTCGCTCACCGCGAGAGCTGCAACCGTTTCTACGACGCAGTGCCGGATATCGTTTCCGATTATATGAAGGAGATCTCCAAGATCACCGGTCGCGAGTATCGTCCGTTCAATTACTACGGCGCTGCTGACGCAGAGAATATCATCATCTGTATGGGTTCGGCTTGCGAGGCTATCCGCGAAGTGATTGATTATGAGGCTGCTAAGGGTAACAAGAAACTCGGTCTCATCAACGTACACCTCTATCGTCCGTTCAGCCTCAAGTACTTGCAAGAGGCGCTGCCGAAGAGTGCAAAACGTATCTGCGTGCTCGATCGTACCAAAGAGCCGGGCGCTAACGGCGAACCGCTCTACCTCGATGTACGCGACGCACTCGACGAACTCGGTCTGAAGGACCTGCTCGTTGTTGGCGGTCGTTACGGTCTGGGTTCGAACGATACCACGCCGGCACAGATGCTGGCTGTCTTCGAGAACCTCGCGCTGCCGCAACCGAAGAACCACTTCACCGTAGGTATCAACGATGACCTCACCTTCACTTCTCTGCCTGTTGGCGAGGAGATCGCGATGGGTGACGCTTCGCTCTTCCAGGCTAAGTTCTACGGCCTCGGTGCAGACGGTACCGTAGGTGCTAACAAGAACTCGGTTAAGATCATCGGTGACACGACCGACAAATACTGCCAGGCTTACTTCTCTTACGATAGTAAGAAATCCGGTGGATTCACCTGCTCCCACCTCCGTTTCGGCGACGAGCCTATTCACTCCACTTACCTCGTTACCACGCCTAACTTCGTGGCTTGCCACGTTCAGGCATACCTCCACATGTACGATGTTACCCGCGGTCTGCAGGACGGCGGTACGTTCTTGCTGAACACCATCTGGGAGGGCGACGAGCTGGTTAAGAACCTGCCGAACAAAGTGAAGAAATACTTCGCTGACCATAAGATTAAAGTTTATTACATCAACGCTACGAAGATCGCACAGGAGATCGGTCTGGGCAACCGTACCAACACCATCCTCCAGTCTGCATTCTTCCGTATCACCGCAGTCATCCCTGTTGAGAAGGCAGTAGAGGAGATGAAGCACTTCATCGTCAAGTCTTACGGTAAGAAGGGTGAGGATGTCGTTAACAAGAACTACGCTGCTGTGGATCGCGGTGGTGAGTATCAAGAGCTCGCTATCGATCCCGAATGGTCGAAACTGCCTGCTGATCCCGCTAAGGACTACGGCGACGAGCCGGAGTTCATCACCAAAGTCGTTCGTCCGATCAACGGTCAGGACGGTGACCTCCTGCCGGTTAGCTCGTTCAAGGGCATCGAGGATGGTACATGGCCTGCAGGTACCGCTAAGTTCGAGAAACGTGGTGTGTCTGCCTTCGTTCCGGTTTGGACCGCTGACAACTGTATCGAGTGTAACAAGTGTGCGTATGTTTGTCCTCACGCTTGTATCCGTCCGTTCGTCCTCGACGAGAAAGAGCTCGCAGGCCTCAACGGCGCTGCTACCCGCGAGATGAAAGCTCCGGCCGCCATGAAGGGTATGCACTTCCGTATGCAGGTCGGTGTGATGGACTGCCTCGGTTGCGGCAACTGCGTCGATGTATGTCCGGGCAATCCGAAGACAGGCAAGGCACTCGCTATGGTTGACCTCGAGAGCCAACTCGGCGAGGCTGCTAACTGGGATTACTGCGTAGAGCACGTAGCTACCAAGCAACACCTCGTTGAACTCAACAACGTCAAGAACAGCCAGTTCGCAACTCCGCTCTTCGAGTTCTCCGGCGCTTGCTCCGGTTGCGGTGAGACTCCGTATCTGAAGCTCATCAGCCAACTCGTCGGCGACCGCGAGATCATCGCTAACGCTACCGGTTGTACCTCTATCTACTCCGGTTCGGTTCCTTCTACTCCTTATACCAAGAACGAGAAGGGTCACGGTCCGGCTTGGTCCAACTCCCTCTTCGAGGACTTCTGCGAGTACGGTCTCGGTATGCAGATT
>ONJT01000035.1 GCA_900318245.1 uncultured Bacteroidales bacterium | reverse complement strand
GTGCTGTTGGATATCAATGAGCACGGCACGATCCGTTTCAATGAACTGCATCGCGTCATTCCTGATATCAGCACGCGCGTATTAAGTAGTACGTTGCGCGCGCTCGAAGCGGATGACCTCATCGTCCGCAAAGTTTATCCGGAGATTCCGCCTCGCGTGGAGTACAGCCTCTCGCCAATGGGCAAGGAACTGGTGCCTATTGTGCAGGAACTGACGGCATGGGCATCTAAGAACCTGCCGACGATTATGAAACATCGCCAGCAGTTCGAGGCGTAATTCTTTCCGCGTTAGGGATTGGAAGGTGCTACAAAAATTTGGAATACACATGGATTATCGCAGAGCAAACAGATGTATCTGATTTGTTGTCTGCCATAAACCATGTAATTCGCACAAGCGTGCGAACGCACTTTCGAAGGGTCCCCTTTTAAGGGTAGCAGGTCGAAGGACCCAAATTTGGTATTGTGTAACAATGCGGAGCTTGCGAACCCATGCAAAGCCCGACCGACGTAGCTCTGGAGAGGATTATCTGCAGAACTATGTTGGGATCGCCCAAATAAAGACAGTCGTAAAAAAAACGGAGGGTTTCCCCTCCAAATTTCAAACAAACTCCTGATAGTTGTCGGAAGTGATGGTTTGGAAAGTGACAGCTGCAGCGGTCATCACCAAAGATGTGCCGGCCAATACCATCGTCGGTGGTAATCCCGCCAAACTGATTAAGATGATTGAATAACGACAGTCAAACGACAGTCAAGGCTTATGTCACGCCTTTGTTATACCCTTGCTGAATGGACATTTTGGCACAAAAGATGGACAATTTGGCATGAAAGTGGACAATTTGGCAGAGATTCGGACTTGGCACGTTTATTGCCATTCTTAGGGTGAAAACGCAACTACGCATACTACGCAAAACACGTAAGCTACGCAAACTACGTTAAACATCGTTTAACTAAATTTGGAGGATTGATTATGAAACCTGCAATGTATCGTAGAAACAGTTGGCTGCCGACAAACGGATGGTTCCCGACAGTATTTGATGAGTTTTTGAACAATGACATGCTGAACACGGCAAGCAATGTGGCGCCTTCGGTTAACGTCAAAGAGAACGAGCACAACTATGTAGTCGAACTGGCTGCTCCGGGCGTTAAGAAAGAGTACTGCAGAGTACACGTCGATGAGGATCACAACCTCTGTGTCGCCATCGAGAACAAATTCGAACACAAGGAAGAAGACAAACATTCGCACTACTTGAGACGCGAGTTTGCTTACACCAACTTCGAGCAAAAGTACACCTTGCCGGACAATGTCGATGAAGCGAAGATCAGCGCGAAAGTCGAAGATGGTATCTTGACTATCGACCTGCCGAAGATCCAACGCGAAGAAGGCAAGACCGGACGCCAAATCGCCATCTCATAACGACGATGAGCATCTCAAACTATTCAGTAAAAAGTGCTCTTCTCGGGCACTTTTTACTTTTTTTTATTTGCGTATTTCAAAATAATATTGTAACTTTGCAGTCAAATTGACATTTAAATCAATATTTATATGAAAACGAGTACTAAAATTTGGATGTGTATTGCGGGTGTCGCACTCGTGGCACTCGGTGTAATGTGTATCCTATGCCCGGGAACCACATTGTTAAGCCTGGCTTGGGTATTTGGTTTGATGTTCTTCCTTGGCGGTTGTACGGAGATGGCGGCATGGTCGGCTACACGCGGGTTTATCCCCATGAGCGGACTGATGTTCCTCTCGGCTTTGCTGCAAATCATCCTCGGCGCGGTCATGGTTTTCCATCCGGCTCCATTGATGGTTGCGCTACCGTTCATCTTCGCTTTCTGGCTTCTCTTCGAAGGCATCAATCTCGCTATCAGTTCGTTTGACTTCAAGCGCGTCGGATTCCGCCGTTGGTGGATTGTCTGCTGTTTCGGCGTATTGGCTGCATGCTTCGGCGTGTACTGCCTCGTGAACCCGAATGTGAGCGCAGAGACCATCGCATGGGTTGTGGGACTTGGTATTATCTTAGATGGCATCGGCAACTGGGTCAAAGTAGCAGTGGTTAACAAAGTAGAGAAACGCTTCGTCAAGCTGCATGACCGTCTCCGCGAAGTAACCGACATCGACTGGGAAGAGGTAAAATGAACCAATACACCCATCGTTATTCGCTCACGGCAGCGGATATGGACACGCGTTACCGAATGACGCCGAATGCAGTTTTGCTCTATTATCAAGATTGCTGGGCACGCTATATGGCGTGCCTGCATCTTGCTGCTTTTGACGTCATCAAACAGAACCGCATCTGGGTCATTACGGAGTTCAACGCTTGGTTTGAAGAGCAGACAGCCCTGTGGTCGGATGATATTGATGTGACCGTTTGGAACAGTGAAGTGGGGGCACTCCGTCTCTATGCCGAGTTCCGCGTGCGTCGGTCGGATGGGGTAGAGGTGGCGCACGGCTACGGCTGTTGGACGTTATTGGACACAGAGGCCCATCGTCTTGCGCCCATGACTCCTTTCCAACCGCAGATACCCTTCCTGCCGGAGATGACCTCCGAGACCCATAAGAAACGTCGTTTCCAGACGGATGGTACACCACTCCAGCAGATTGAGCATCGTGTCAACCCCATTAACCTCGATTTCAACGGACATGTCAACAACCGCACGTACCTTAGTATAGCCATGCAGTCGGCGGACGAGGTGTTCATGGACGCGCACGCCATCCGGTGTCTGACTATTCATTGGCTCAAAGAGACCTTCCTGGGAGATACGCTCACTTGCCGTCTTGCTTTGCTGCCCAACGAGACAGACGAACCTGTTTATCATTACCTCCACACGATCACTCGCAACGATGCCGAGACCGCCGCGCAGGTCTATTCCGAATGGATTCCGCGCTCCGAGCAGATTGATGTCTCGGTTCATGCACCGAGGAAATAATTAAGATGCGTGACCGCGCATGTACTCACCGGGAGTGATACCCGTTTTGTTCTTGAACATGCGCGTGAAATGATGCGGGTAGTCGAAGCCGAGCATGTACGCCGTTTCGCTGATACTTCGGCCGCTCATGAGGATGTTTTTCGCAATCCGGATGATGTACGACTGGATATATTCCTTGGCGGAAGAACCTGTCGCTTGCTTCACTAAATCCCCGAAATAACCCGCTGAATACGCCATCTCCGAGGCACAATACGCTACTGTCGGCAAGCCCATTTCGGCTTGTCGACCTTCGTAGTAATACTTGTCCAGCAAAGCGTGAAAACGTTTCAGCACATCCGGCTCGTCGGCCGTAATCCGTGCATTCTGCCGCCAATAAGCCCGCTGGCAATAATCCAAGATCAGCCGCAGATACCCGACCACTATATTCCGCAACGCCGAACTGTCCTTATGTGCCTTCAGTTCCTCTCTCAAACCGCTCACCAACATCTCAATCGCGTCCCATTCCCGCGGCTCCAAAGGCAGCGAATCCGTAAAGAAATACGAGAAGAAATTATACTCCGCGATGTGTGCTTCCAAATCCGTCTTACTCATCAACTCCGGTGACCATAGTACCGCCCATCCGTTCAGAAAGAGCGGTTTGCCATCATCTTCCCTGCCGCCGATTTGCCCCGGTGCGACGGCGATTACCGACCACTCGCTCACCTGCACAGGCCGCACGCCGTATGACAAGTTCTGCGGAAACTCCCGCTGGATAAACAACCCATACACGCTGTAGTTGTTCAAACTTGTCCGCACTCCCTTCTCCAGTTCATCGAAATGAACCACACTAATCAGCGGATGCAAGACCTCCGCTTCCAAATGCCGTGCATACACATTCGGCTCGCGTATATTCAGAACTTTTTTCATAAGGGCTTTAATTTGGTTGCAAAGGTACAATTTTTATTCTGAATATGCAAAAATGGCAGCCGAAAAATGATGTTTTTCTGTATTTTCTGCAAAAATGGTAGTTATTTGGGCAATTTGTGTTTGTACATGTCTTGGAAATGTACTAATTTTGCACTCGAAATGAGAAAATGTAAAATTAAGAAAATGAAACGATTGTTTATACTTGTTTTTGCGCTGAGCACAATGACCCTTATGGCACAAACACCGATTAACATCATCATCGGCTCAAAGACCTTTACTGCTACGCTCGCCGACTCCGAAACCGGCGAAGCTTTTGCTGCATTGTTACCCTTGACCGTCACGATGAACGAACTGAACGGCAATGAGAAATACCATTACCTGTCCTCCTCTCTTCCCACCGCCGCGTACCAGCCCGGCACAATCCACGCCGGCGATCTGATGCTCTATGGAAACAACTGCGTGGTCCTTTTCTATGAGACTTTCAACAGTTCGTATTCCTATACCCGCATCGGCGCGATTGACGATCCTTCCGGTTTGGCTTCTGCTCTCGGTTCCGGTAATGTGTCCGTGCGGTTTGAGAATAGCCACCCTACAGACCTCACCCAGACCCTCTCCAAAGGAGAGGGAGTAAAGGTTCTCCGCGAAGGACAACTCTATATAAGGAACAATGGATCAATGTATAATGTACAAGGAGTAAAGGTAAAATAGTTCTTTTTCTGCCCGACTTTTTTGTATATTTGAGAAAAAAGTAGTAATTTTGCACTCGCTTACGTTAAGGCTCGTTACGACTCGCGGCTCTGCCGCTCAATGGAAACTCGCCTTACGCTACGCTCTCCCCATAGCAAACAGCCTGCGGCTTTGTTTACTCCGGGGACCCCAAACAAAATGATCAAATATGAAAATGTGTAAATGTGTAAATGCGGAAATAATAAAAACAATAATAGCTATGCAAAACTTTGATTATCAGACACCGACGCGTCTTATCTTTGGTGAAGGCGTCGTAGAGAAACTGCAGAAAGTAATGAGCGGTTTCGGCAAGAAAATACTCCTGACTTACGGCGGAGGAAGTATAAAGAAAATACCGGCTTTCAGAGGTAAAGCAGGCAGCCTTTATGATTATGTGCGGGAGACGCTGAAGGATTTTGAGGTGGTGGAGTTGAGCGGTATTCAGCCGAATCCGAAATATGATCCTTCGGTATTGGAAGGTGTGCGGTTATGTAAGGAACATAAGGTAGATGTGATCCTTTCGGTCGGCGGCGGAAGCGTGCTGGATTGCTCGAAGGCGATTGCAGCAGGTGCTTGTTATGAAGGAGATCCGTGGGATTTGATTTCGTACAAAGTAAAAGCGCAGGCTGCGCTGCCGATTGTGGATATTATCACGCTTGCGGCTACGGGAAGCGAGTACGACTGCGGCGGTGTTATTTCCAGAACGGAGACGAATGACAAGATCGGTTATTTGGATCGGCACTTGTTCCCTGCCGTTTCGTTCCTGGACCCGACATATACGTTCTCGGTCAGCCGGAAACAGACTGCAGCCGGTATTGCGGACGCGATGAACCACACTATGGAGCAGTATTTTGTGGAGGACGCGACGCTGCTGAATGACGGTTTCTGCGAGTCGATGCTGCGTAGCCTCATGGCGAACGGCCGCAAGTGTATTGAGAACCCCGAGGATTACAAAGCCCGCGCAGAGATGATGCTCGCTTGTACGTATGGTTGCAACGGTATTCTGGCGCTCGGTAATAGCGAGAGCGGATGGCCTTGCCACGGCATCGAGCACGCTTTGAGTGCGTACTACGATATTACGCACGGCGAGGGTTTGGCGATTATTACGCCGCGTTGGATGAAGCATATCCTGAACGAGCACACGTTGCAGCGGTTCGTCAAATACGGCATCAACGTCTTTGGAATTGACGCATCGCTGGACGAGTGGACGATTGCGAACAAGGCGATTGAGGCGACATATGCGTTCTTTGAGTCGATCGGCATTCCGATGCACCTGCGCGAAGTGGGCATTGATGAGAGCCGCCTTGACGAGATGGCACATCATATCGCTGTGAATGAGGGACTTGAGAATGCTTACGCGCCCCTGACCGAAAAAGACATCAAAGAGATCTTGGTGGCAAGTTTGTAAGATGAGGAAAATTATGACCCTTGCTTTGGCTGTATTGCTGATTGCATGCAGTCCAAAGCAGCAGACAGAGACAAAAGATATGAACCAACTTTCATTTACAACGGAACAGGCGGCGTGGATGAGTGCTATCGCTTGCGATGAGGCTAAGGGAGATCTCGTGGCGTTGGAGTCGGCTATTCATAATGGGTTGGAGGCTGAGTTGACAGTTAGCCAGATCAAGGAAGCACTCTCGCAACTCTATGCCTATACGGGTTTTCCGCGGAGTCTGAATGCGCTGGGCGTGTTGCAGCGTGTTATCGGAGATCGCCAGGCGAAAGGCGTGAAGGTTATTATGGGCGAGGATGCAAGTCCGCTCAGCGATGACTACGATGCGCTCAAAGAAGGTACGCGCGTGCAGACGCAACTGGTCGGCAAGGCTTTTGAGTATGAGTTTGCAGAAGCGACGGATTATTACCTGAAGGCGCATTTGTTCGGAGATATTTTTGCCCGCGATAACTTGACTTATGCCGACCGCGAGTTGGTGACCGTTTCTGCGTTGAGCGGTCTCGAAGGCGTGGAGCCGCAACTGAAAGCACACATCGCCGGCGCACGCAATATGGGCGTGACTGAAGAGCAGTTGCAAGGTATCGTAGTTGCTCTTGCCGCAAATGGTCTTCTGAACGAGGCAGGGCGCTTGGCAGGGTTGCTTCAAACGGAATGGCCGCAAGGCAAATCGAATGATGCTTATGCCCAGTATTTCGTGGGACAGAGTTTTCTGCAACCGTATTTCGGCGGTGTAGCGAATGTGACGTTCGAACCGCGTTGCCGCAACAACTGGCATGTTCACCACGGAGCGGTACAAGTGCTGATCTGCGTGAGCGGTAAGGGTTGGTATCAGGAGTGGAACAAACCTGCTGTTCCGCTTACTCCGGGAACGGTGATTGCCATTCCCGAAGGCGTCAAACACTGGCATGGAGCCGCGGCGGACTCATGGATGCAGCACTTGGCAATCCATACCCAAGAGCAACCGGGCGCGACGAACGAATGGCTCGAACCCGTTAGCGACACGCAATACAATAAACTGACTGCGTTTTAATCCTTATAAAATCGGCAAATCTATAAGGAGAAACAGGCTGCGAATTAAGAAATAGCGGTCGGTACTAAAGAAAAAACACCTGGCGCTTGTGTGCGTCAGGTGTTTTGTGTACCTTTGCAACATAATTTAATAACTCTATCAAATAAGGTACACAATGTATAAATTAGGTATTGACATAGGCAGCACGACCATTAAGATGGCGTTGGTCGAAGTACTAAGTGACCAAGTACCAAGTGCAAAGGAAGTTCGGATTCTCGCAACCGATTACCGCCGCCATAACGCGGAGCCGATGAAAGTCGGACAGGAGATGATTGAAGGGATCTTGAAAGCTGTCAGCGATCAGCATTCAGCTATCAACGTCGGTATTACCGGTTCAGTGGGAATGGGTTGTGCGCAGCGGCTTGGCGTCGGTTTTCACCAAGAGGTGATTGCTGCAGCAGAAGTGGTGAAACAGCTCTATCCCGATGTACATTGTTTGGTGGACATCGGCGGCGAGGACAGCAAGATGATCTTCTTCGAAGAGGGGTGCGTGCCGGAGATGCGCATGAACGGCAACTGCGCCGGCGGAACAGGT
Organism: uncultured Bacteroidales bacterium; assembly: GCA_900318245.1. Classification (GTDB taxonomy): domain Bacteria; phylum Bacteroidota; class Bacteroidia; order Bacteroidales; family Paludibacteraceae; genus Colicola. Next base: position 13,432 of record ONJT01000035.1, on the reverse strand, counting down.
GCGTTTATCGACCAGACAGCAACGTTGCTGGGCGTGGAAACAAGCGAACTGAATGCGCTGGCTGCCAAGGCCGAGCATATCTATCCGATTGCGTCCCGTTGTGGCGTGTTCAGTAAGACCGATATACAAAACCTTATTTCCCGTTCGGTAAGCAAAGAGGACATTGCCGCCTCGATGCTTCATGCCGTTTCGATGCAAGTAGTGAGCGCACTTGCGCGAGGAACAGAAGTGCATCCGAAGATCTTCCTCTGCGGCGGTCCGTTCGCTTATATCCCCGAACTGCGCAAGCACTTGTTGCAGGCTTTGGAAATGACCGATGAGGATTGTATTGTGCCCGAATACACGCAGTTTATTCCCGCTATCGGAACAGCCTTGCTGGCAAAAGGAGAACCGCTCACACACGCGCAGGTGCGTATCTTATTTTCTAATGACCATTGTTCCGCAACGCATCTTACGGGCACTCTGCCACCGCTCTTTGCAGATGAAGCGGAATATCAAAACTGGCTCTCCGACAAACAGAAGAAGTACGGAAATCTAACAGGCGAAGCCGGTCTAACAGCAACGCGGTCTAACAATCCGCAGGACGGTCTAACAGGCATAGCCGGTCCTTTCTATCTCGGTGTCGATTCCGGCAGCACTACCACCAAATTGGTCCTGATTAACGAGCAAGGGCAGTTGGTTTTCACAGACTACAGCTACAATAACGGCAACTCCTTGCAGGCTTTTCATTCTGCGTTGCAACGAATGCGTGACGCGCTCGGGCAGGACATTGAGATAGCAGGCAGTTGTTCGACAGGCTATGGTGAGCAGTTGCTCAAGACCGCTTTTCGCTTGGACCACGGCATTGTGGAGACCATGGCACATTTCATGGCGGCGAAGCACCTGCAACCGAACGTCTCTTTTGTGCTCGACATCGGCGGTCAGGACATGAAAGCCATCTTTGTGGAGAACGGTTCTATCCAAAGGATAGAGATCAACGAAGCCTGTTCGTCTGGTTGCGGCAGTTTTATCATGACTTTTGCGCGGCAATTGGGCTATGACGTGAGCGATTTTGCACACATGGCGACGCTGGCACAACACCCGTACGACCTCGGTACACGCTGCACGGTATTCATGAACAGCAAGGTCAAACAAGCCATGCGCGAAGGAGCACAAGTGGACGACATCGCCGCCGGATTCAGTTATTCGGTCATCAAAAACTGCCTGTACAAAGTGCTCAAACTGCAATCGTTTGACCAATTAGGCGAACATATCATGGTTCAAGGCGGCACGTTCCGCAATCATTCGGTCGTTCGCGCTTTGGAGATCCTCACCGGCAAGGAAGTCGGCTTTGGTCCGATCCCCGAACTCATGGGCGCGTACGGATGTGCCTTGTATGCTTCACGTCAAAGAATCGTCCGTAGATGATAAGCAGTATAACATACTAATCACCTACTAATCACCTACTAATTACATACAATACTATGCATTTAGAAGAGTTACTGCAATCTGACCACTTCGAGGAGAAAGAAGAGATCTGTCCGGGCTGTCAGAACCATTGCCAGGTGCGCGTCTATTCGTTTGCGAACGGCCGCCAGTACGTCTCCGGCAATAACTGCGAGCGCGTCTATTCCAATGAAGGCGAGGGCGCACACAAAGGCATCAATATGTTCGAGGAGAAATATAAACTACTCTTCCAACAACGCGTTCCAACAGCAATGCATTCAAACAGCGTCAGCGTTCAAACAGAGAGCGAAGCGAACGGTCAAACAGCGCAGCGGTCAAACAGTCCGCAGGGCGGTCTAACCATCGGTCTTCCCCGCGGCCTTGGCATCTACGAGAACTACCCGTTCTGGCAGACACTTTTCTGCTGTTGCGGAATGCGTGTGCGGTTGAGCGGCATGAGTACGAACAGGCTTTTTGACAAAGGCGTGCGGACCATCGTGGCGGACAATATTTGCTATCCCGCCAAACTGATGCACGGGCATGTCATGGACCTCATCGAGAAACAAGTGGACCGCATTTTCTATCCGTGGGTGGTGTTCGAACGCAAGGAGGACGAGCAATCCAAGAACAGTTTCAACTGCCCGGTCGTCAGCGGTTATTCGGACGTGATCAAGAGTGCCATCAATCCCGAGAAGAACTACGGCATTCCTTTGGACGCGCCGACCATCTCGTTCAAGGACGAGGAACTCTTGCGGGCGTCATTAGTAGAATACCTCGCTACACTCAACATCAGCGAACCCACTGCACAATCGGCTATCACTCAAGCGATTAGGGCGCAGCAGAATTATCTCGACGCATTGGAAAAACGCAATATGCAAGTCTTCAACGAAGCGCGTGCGGCAGGTCGCATGGTTATTCTCTTGGCAGCACGGCCTTACCATATCGACCCGCTTATTCAGCATAAGATTGCCGACGCGATTGCGGCGATGGGTATTGATGTGATCACGGAGAATGTGGCTGCGCACGAAGGACAAGCCGTCTATGACGAACTGAATGCCATGGCACAATGGGCGTACCCGAATCGCATTTTCAAAGCAGCCCATTGGGTCGGAAACAGCCCGTACAACAATCTGCACATGGTCGAACTGACGTCTTTCGGTTGCGGTCCCGACGCGTTTATCTTGGACGAGGTAAGGGCTATCCTGTCCCGTTACGGCAAGAACCTCACCGTTCTCAAGATTGACGATGTGAACAACATCGGTTCGCTTCGCCTCCGCGTCCGCTCGCTGGTTGAAAGTGTCAATGCCGCCCCTCGAAATCCCGAAATGTCGAAATCTCGAGATCTCGAAAACAAAGCGCCATTTACCACCAAACCTTTCGAAACCTCCGACCGCGATCGCGTCATCTTAACCCCGTATTTCGCAGAAGGTTATAACGAGTTCCTGCCCACCATCTTTGCCTTGGCGGGTTACCGCATCGAGTCGCTGCCGATGGCAACACAGGAGGACGCCGAAGAAGGGCTGCATGTGGCGAATAACGACATCTGCTATCCGGCTACTATCGTGGTGGGGTCGATCATGCGGGCTTTGAAATCCGGCAAGTACGACCTCTCGAAGACCGCCGTGGCGATCACGCAGACAGGCGGGCAATGCCGTGCGTCGAACTACTACGCGCTCATCAAAAACGCCTTGGTGGCGGCAGGCATGAGTCAAGTGCCGGTGATAGCCGTTGCCATCGGTCCAAGCCTCAAAAACAGTCAGCCGGGCTTTGAAATCAACTGGTTACATCTCATCCGTCCGACACTGGAAGCACTTTATTTCGCGGACGCGCTTGCCAAACTCTATTATCCCGCCGCTCCGCGCGAACGTATTCCCGGCGTGGCGCGCAAGCTCTACGACCACTACCTCAACGCCGCGCAACCACTCTTGACAAAGCGCGACTACCGGGCTATCCGCCAACTCATGCGGGATGCCGCGGGTGCGTTCACGGACATAACGGACACCACCAAACAAGTGCCGGTAGTCGGCGTGGTCGGCGAGATATACGTCAAGTACAACTCGTTCTCGAACCACGGTGTCGTCCGCTGGCTCATGGAGCACGGCGTGGAAGTTGTGCCGCCGGCGATCACGGGCTTCTTCTCCACCTCTATCCCTAACGCCTTCATCAACCGCGAGCAGCATATCCGCAAGGACGGTCTGAAACCCTGGCAGGCAAAGCTCGTCAACCGCCTTTTGCTCCACTATGCGCATGTCTATGACCGTCTCTGCGGTGACTACCCGTTCTACCGGCCGTTCACGGATATCATGGATATCTGGCACAAGAGCCGCCGCGTCATCAACTCCGCCGCAGACTTCGGCGAGGGTTGGTTCCTGCCCGGCGAGATATGCGATTTGGCGGATCATGGCATCCACAAAGTGGTCTCGCTGCAACCCTTCGGATGCATAGCGAATCACATCATCAGCAAAGGAATAGAGCGCCGTTACAAGGACCTTTACCCGCATCTGTCTTTGCTTTTCCTCGATTTCGATGCCGGCACATCCGATGCCAATATCACCAACCGCTTGCATTTTTTGCTGCAATAATTTGCCCATGTCCGAAAAAAGTTGTACCTTTGTACCCCAAATAAATGTGAAAAATGAATAAATGTGAAAATGACAATATGGAACTGCGGATTCGCGAGGTGGCGCAGCAGCTGTTTTTCGAACAGGGCTATGCGGCTACATCGACCACGCAGATAGCCAAAGAAGTCGGCTGTACGCAGGCACTCGTACATTATTATTACCGCACGAAAGAAAACCTCTTCCGGCAGATTTTCTTGGAGCAAGTCTTGGCGGCTCTGAATGTCATCGGGCGCTCTTTGGCGAACGAAGAATCGTTTGACCACTTCATCGAGCAAGCTATCTCTATGTATTTTGATGCGCTGTCGAGCAATCCGCGTTTGCCGTTCTTTATGTTGGAAGAGTTGGTCAATAATCCCGAGCGCCGCAAGTACATGCGGGAGAAATTTGTCAAGAATCCCTCGTACGCGATGCTCTACATGCAGTTTGACGCACGTCTCAAGCAGGAGCAGCAAGCCGGGCATATTACCAAAATCGATCCCTTCGATCTGATGATCACTATTGCTTCCCTGACAGTCTTTACCTTCGTTTCGCTGCCGATGTTCCAAGACCTGCTCTCGCAAACGGACGACCAAGTGCGTGACTACATCGCCCACCGCAAATCCGAAGTCATCCGCATGGTCAAAAAGATTCTTAAACCATAGAAACAATCTCTCAAATATGCAAAAGTGGTATATATTCGAGCGATTTGTGTTTGCGTATCTGCAAAAAATGTTGTAACTTTGCAGCGAATTTCAGATAAGAAAGAAAATATGAGTAAGTTTTTAACCCTTATGCTCGCGACACTATGTTTTGCTGCCTGCAATAAACAAAATGAACAAATGGTAAATGAACAAATGAACAAATGGTCAGGGGTCTTCCCGCTTAGTGAGAAAGTAAACCACAAAAAGGTATCCTTCAAGACCCAATACGGCTTCACCTTGGTGGGCGATTTATATTGGCCCAATGACAAAATAAATGACCCATACAGCGAAGCAGATCGTTCGACCGAAGGGAGATTAGAAATGGTAAATGGTCAAATGGTAAATGGCAAGCGTCCAGCGCTTGCCGTCAGTGGTCCTTTCGGCGCAACCAAAGAGCAGAGTTCGGGTCTGTATGCGATGAAGATGGCGGAGCGCGGGTTTGTGGCTTTGGCTTTTGATCCGTCTTTCACAGGTGAGAGTTCGGGTGAACCGCGTCGGACAGCATCGCCGGACATCAATACGGAAGATTTCATGGCGGCGGTGGATTATCTGAGTAAACTGCCCGAAGTGGATGCAAACCGCATCGGCATCATCGGAATATGCGGGTGGGGTGGTATTGCCCTCAATGCGGCTGCAGCAGATACACGCATCAAAGCGACGGTCGCTTCGACGATGTACGACATGACCCGCGTCAGCGGTAAGTGGCACTCGCCGCACAACGTCTTGCAGACCCTGCTGCTATGGCAGGAGGCGTGATAGACCCACTGCCGGACGATGCACCGCAGTTCGTCAAGGACTACTTCGACTACTACAAGACTCCGCGTGGCTACCATGCACGCAGCGGTAACTCGAATGACGGTTGGCGTGTCATCGGTACGCAGGCTTATGCTAACAGCCGTTTCCTGTATTACATCAACGAGATCCGTTCTGCCGTTCTGATCATGCACGGTGAAAATGCCCACAGCCGTTATTTCGGCGAAGCGGCGTACCATTACATGGTGGACGGCAAGGCAGAAGGCTACAAGACCGTGGTGGCACCAAATCCTTGTCCTGAGAACAAAGAGCTGCTCATCATCCCCGGTGCTTCGCATTGTGACCTCTATGACGGCGGTTTCACCGAACCGGCAGGAAAAGGCGAATCCAAGAACCTCATTCCTTGGGAAAAATTGGCTGAGTTCTTCAATAAGAATTTAAAATAAATAGCATCTATGAAAGTAGTTGTATTATCTACCTCTCTCCGTGCGGGATCGAACAGTCATCAGCTGGCGGAGCAGTTTGCAGAGGGCGCAAAGAACGCCGGACATGAAGTGGAACTGATCTCGCTGAGAGGCAAAGAGATCAAGTTCTGTATCGGTTGTCTCAAGTGTCAAGAGACAGGCGCGTGTGTCTTCAAGGACGATGTGCCGGCGATCATGGAGAGCGTGCTCAACGCGGATGTCGTTTGCTGGGCAACGCCGATTTATTACTATGAGATGTCGGGTCAGATGAAGACGCTCATCGACCGAATGAACGCCATGTATCCGAAGGATTACAAGTTCCGCGACATCTACCTGTTGACCACCGCTGCCGAGGACGAGGAGTTCACACCCAAACGCGCCGAGAGCGGTCTGCAAGGATGGATTGATTGCTACGAGAAAGCAACGCTCAAAGCCCATCTCTTCTGCGGCGGCGTGAATGATCCGCGTGAGATTTCCGGTAATTCCAAGCTCCAAGAGGCGTACGAATTAGGCAAGAATATATAAAAAATACTCCAACTAAAGCAAAAAAATCCCACAAAAACTTGCGTATGTGGGATTTTTTTTGTACCTTTGCGCAAATTTGCGCAAGGTGTGGCCGGAGGGACATCATAACTTGGATATCATTGCCGGTTATTGCGGCTACGAAATGACAAACCACCACCATGCCCTTGCCGATGCCGAGGCATGCGCAATAATAGCAAAACAGATATTATGACTTTCGAACAGATATGAACTTATATGATTAACCAGATTATTGATTACAACCGCTCATTTGTAGAGCGGAAAAGCTACGAGCCGTTCATTACCGACAAGTATCCCGATAAGAAACTGGCTGTCCTGACCTGCATGGACACGCGTCTTACGGAGTTGCTGCCAGCTGCTCTCGGGCTCAAGAACGGCGATGCTAAGATTATTAAGAATGCCGGCGGGCTGATTATTACGCCCTTTGACTCGGCTATGCGCAGCCTCATAGTGGCAATTTATGAATTGGGCGTGGAGGAGATTATGGTTGTGGCGCACTCTCAATGCGGTGCGTGCCACATGAGTTACAGCCATTTCCACCATGTCATGAAAGCGCGCGGTATCAAGGATGAGACGCTCAATGTCATCCGCGAATGCGGCATCGACCTCAACCACTGGCTCGAAGGATTTCGCGACACAGAGACGTCCGTCCGCAAGACCGTCAAGACCATTCAGACGCACCCGCTCATTCCGAGAGATGTCACCGTCCGCGGGTTCATCATCGACTCCGTCACCGGCGCATTGGAGGAAATCAAATAATGGCTCAGAAGATGGGCACAAGTGAGCGGCAAAGAAGCCATCGAATTAATGCGCGCACACCAAAAATGATTTTGTTTTGCCACACCTGTTCTCGTTTCAAACCCATTCCCATTGATGAATTTGACAACATTGCGCAACCGTTGATATGACTCAGAAACAGAAAACAGTTCTCGGCTTTGCAGCCGGAGTGGCGGCGGGTGTCTCGTACGGACTGAATCCGCTGTTCGGCAAACCGCTCTTGGACGGCGGCGTGCCGGTGTTGTCGCTCCTGTTCTTCCGTTATGCCATCTCGGCGGTGATCTTAGGTCTCTGGATGGCGTTCCGGCATGAGTCTTTTCGCGTCAACGGGCGGGAAATGCGCCTGCTGGTCGTGCTCGGCTGTCTGTTCGCCGCCAGCAGTGTCTTTCTCTTCGAGTCGTACCGGTTCATTCCTTCGGGGCTGGCAACGACCTTCGTCTATCTGTATCCTGTCTTTGTGGCGCTTATCATGGTCGGGTTGCATGTCTATCCCAAATGGCAGGTATGGCTGGCTATAGTCGCCACGGTTGCGGGAGTGGTCTTGCTCAGCTGGCCCGCCGCCGGAACAGAGATTCACTGGCTCGGCATTGTTCTCGCGGCAATGTCCGCTTTGAGTTACGCCGTTTATCTGGTGATTGTCAACCGCTCGCAGCGTATCAAACATATCTCCGAACACATGCTCACGTTCTATGGTCTGGTGGTAGGCGCTGTCGCTTTTCTGGCGTACCTGCTCATCGACGGAACGCCGGTGCTGCAAGGCATAGACACCACTCCGGACGTACTGAATCTCATCGGTCTGGCAATCTTCCCGACTATGATAGCCATGCTGACGATAGCCCTTTCCACGCGCCTCATCGGACCAACGAAGACGTCTGTCTTGGGCGCTTTCGAATCCGTAACGGCAATCTTGGTCGGCACGCTGGTCTTTGGCGAACCGCTGACGGTGAACATCCTCGCGGGCATCGTCATCTGCATCGCCGCCGTCCTGTTCATGATCCTCAGCGAGAAGTAAAAATAAGATCATCCGAAACTGCCGCCGCGCAAGGAAAGTATTATACCACCCTCCGCGGCTTCATCATCGCGCAACTACGCAAAGAAGCATAGATCAGGATGATTTTATAGGAAAAGCGTGCAATATTTTACGCTATTTTATGGAAAAAGCGAACAAACTCTTGCATAATTAACAAAAAAAGAGTACCTTTGCAGCGGATTTCACTTTCCAAATTGTAAAAAAATATGATTTTGGGAAGTGAGTACACCTCAAAAAGGAAACACCACATATGAAGATTATTGAACGTACAGATTACTTGGAGAGCCTGCAAAATGTGCGCCTCACGCCGGACATTAAAGTAATTACGGGTATTCGCCGTGCAGGTAAGTCAGAACTTATCCGTACATACATGGAGTGGCTGAGAAAGAACGACAAGAAAGCTAATATCATTTTCATTGACTTTACATCGCTCGCCTCTGAACCATTACAGGAGTATCATGCTCTGCATAACTACATCGAAGAACAATACAAAGCAAAGAAGAATAATTATGTGTTCATTGATGAGGTACAGATGTGTGCCAAATTTGAGTTGGCAATCAATAGTCTTCACGCCATGCAGAAATATGATATTTATATCACAGGCTCCAATGCTTTTCTGTTAGGTTCTGATTTGGCTACGTTGTTTACCGGGCGTGTTATGAGAACAATGGTTTATCCATTCAGTTTTGCAGAATACCGCACCTATTTCGGTCCCCAAGAGATACAATCCCAACTGGATCACTACATACAGGACGGAGGACTCGCCGGCTCATATGTCTATTCAACACAAGCGGAAAAAGTGAGATATGTGCAGGAGGTATATCATACCATCATTGAGCGTGATATCATTCAGCGCTATAAACTATCGGATGTGTATTTGCTCAATAAGATAGCAGAGTATCTGATGGATAATATAGGCAATACTACTTCGTATAGAAGTGTAAGCGGTTTCTTGCAGTTGGAGCAAATAAAGACGAACCATGTTACGGTCGGAAATTACATGGATTTTCTATGTCGCACATTCTTGTTCAACCAGGTCAAGCGTTATGATGTCCGGGGTAAAGGATATTTGCGCATGATTGACAAGTATTATCTGGTGGATAGCGGATTCCGTTATGCGCTGCTCGGCACACGTAACATGGACTATGGGCGTATCTATGAGAATCTGGTGGCTTTGGAATTGTTGCGGCGAGGATATGATATCTATGTTGGCAAACTCTACCAAAAAGAGATTGATTTTGTGGCGATGCGCGGGAATGAAAAGATATATATTCAGGTGAGCGACAATATCAGTTCCAAAGAGACTTTTGAACGCGAGTACTCGCCACTTTTGCAGATCAAGGACGTGTACCCCAAATTCATCATTGCCCGCACCCGCGTACCAAAATATGACTACCAAGGTATCCAAATCATCGATTTGGCAGAGTGGCTGCTTGATAGATGAATAAATGACATATGTAAAGAACTACCCTGAACACGTTAACAAAATGAATATCGAGGATTACAGAGACTACTGCCTCTCGTTGGGCAGCGATGTAGAGGAGAAACTGCCGTTTACGGCATTTAGGTATGCGGCGGATGTGTTAGTGTTCTATGTCTGCGGACACATGTTCGCGTTTCTGGACATCGACCATTACGGCATCGTGACGCTCAAATGCCAGCCGGAGCGGATAGACGAACTGAAAGCCGAGTACGACTGCATCGGAAAACCGTTTAACCTGCCGTCCAAATACTGGATAGGCGTGGATGCCAACGCCGCCGAAGAGGACTTGCTCAAAGACCTTACCCGCAACTCCTATGAGATTGTCAAAGCCAAATACACCAAGAAGAAATGACTGAATACGAAAAAATGCTTCATAACCTGCCGTATGACTATACGGACAAGGAGGTTCAGGCGAATATCCTGCGGGCGTATTATGCCATGCGGGACCTCAACCAGTGCGGTGCATGGGACATGGACGAACTGCACCGCTGCATCCAGGCACTCATCCCTGATGCGCACCCCTCGGTGATCATCTGCCCGCCTTTCCATTGCGACCACGGAAACCGCATCTCCATCGGCGAAGGTTCGATGGTCAATTTCAACGGTGTCTTTCTGGACGGCGGAGGTATCACCATCGGTGCCCACACCCTCATTGGTCCTAACTGCCAACTGCTGACGCCGGACCATCCGCATGACTACTTGGAGCGCCGCCAAACGATAGAGACAGGCAAACCGATCCGTATCGGCGATGACTGCTGGCTCGGCGGCGGAGTGACGGTCTGCCCGGGAGTGACCATCGGCAACCGCGTCATCGTCGGTGCCGGTTCAGTCGTCACCCACGACATTCCCGATGATGTGGTCGTCGCCGGCAACCCTGCACGAGTAATCAAAACCATATAGAGATATGACCATAGAACAATTTCGTGAACGGATGGCAACCGGCGAGCCGATAATAGGCGGCTTGGAGTTGCATATGGAGTTCCATAAGTATTCTCAGGAAGCCCTGCGTATCACCGCCGAGATCAACGGTTCGTACCATGCACGGCAAGAACACGCATGTCGGCGAACGGGTGTTCATCAACATGGGCTGTAAGTTCCAAGACCAAGGCGGTATCTTCATCGACGACGATGCTCTTATCGGGCATAACGCCACGCTCTGCACGCTCAATCATCTTCCTGACCCGGCGCAAAGGGCAGGTATGATCGCCAAACCCATTCATATCGGCAAGCGAGTGTGGCTCGGCGCGAATGTAACTGTGCTGCAAGGCGTGACCATCGGCGAAAATGCCATCGTGGCCGCCGGAGCCGTCGTCAACCGCGATGTTCCGCCTAACACGATCGTTGGTGGTGTGCCTGCCAAAATCATCAAAGAAATACCCGCAAACAAATAGAAATAATGAGAAAACTAATCATCCTTGCATTGGCGGTAGCGATGCTTGTCGCATGTGCTCAGACCGAGAATGTGCCGGAGAAAGCGGTGCGGGAACTTTGTGAATATATGGTGCAAGTTTACCCACAAGCGACACTTCAAGACCTCTATAAGACCTGCTATCAGGATTTTTTCGGAGCCGAGCACGCTATCAGCGATATGGCATCCGCCAGGAAATACTTGCGCTATGAGTTGAACGAATTAAGGAATGAAGGAGTGAACGAATTAAGGATGCCACTGCGTGAACCCACCGGTTTCCGGCATCGTTTCGTTCGAGCCAACCTGCGTCTTATCCTAACAGACAGTGTGATGACTGAAAACGAACTGTTTGATGCCTTCATGGCGGCTGCCAATACCAGTGCTCCTGTTCGCGAGAACTGGGCAGACGAATGGGCTCAGGTAGAATCGATTGCTCTGCAGGTTCATCCGGCATGGGCAGATGCGGAGCTCCAAGCGCTCCTGCGCGAGGCCGCAAAAACGAATAGCACAGTGCATCATAGTGAAGCATTCCGACAAGCGTATCACCCTCATTATCGTATCATACCAAACCCATAAAAATATGAGAAAAATCATCCTTGCAGCCCTTGCGTTGGTAGTGCTGACCGGCTGCACCAAAACAAACGGACAAATGACTAATGACCAATCACAAACGCCCCAAGTGCCCATCGTCTATATGACGAAAGACATCTCGCCGGAGGGACTGGTGCGTATCTACGAAGCCCTCGGTCGGGAAGCTACCGGTCGCGTAGCCGTAAAGATCTCCACCGGTGAAGCAGGCGGACATCATTTTCTGCAACCGGCGCTTATCGAACCGCTTGTGAGCAAAGTGCATGGTACAATCGTCGAGTGCAACACCGCCTATCCGGGCAAACGCAACACGTTCGAAGCGCACTGGCAGACAATCAAGGAGCACGGTTTTCTGGATATCGCGCCGTGTGATCTCATGGATGAAGAAGGCGATATGCGTATCCCTGTGCAAGACAGTACGTGGATTCATTACGACATTGTCGGTAAGCACCTGGCTAACTACGATTTCATGATTAATCTCGCACATTTCAAAGGCCACGCGATGGGCGGTTTCGGCGGAGTGCTCAAGAACCAATCAATCGGTGTCGCTTCTGCAGCCGGTAAGGCCTATATCCATTCGGCAGGTGTGACCGACGATGTGCACGAGGTTTGGAATCATATCGATAACCAAGACGGTTTTTTAGAGTCGATGGCTGCTGCCGCACAGGCTGTGCATGACTATTTCGGCCACGGCGAGCGGATCCTCTATATCAACGTAGCGAACAACCTCTCTGTCGATTGCGACTGCGACAGTCACCCTGCGGCGCCCGAGATGAAAGACCTTGGTATCCTCGCATCGCTTGACCCCGTAGCGCTCGATCAGGCTTGCGTCGATCTGGTCTTCAACTACCCCTCTCAAGAAGGCGATGATGCTGCTGCACTCATCGAACGTATCAACTCGCGGCACGGTATTCGTATCCTCGAACAAGCCGAGAAGATTGGTCTCGGTTCTCGCCAATACCAACTGGTTAGCATTGATAAATAGTCAGCATCAAACACAATATCGGTCGGGCTTTGCAGGGGTTAGCAAGCTCCGCATTGTTTCAAAATGCACAATTCTGGACGAATTGGGAGGAAAAACTTGCATATGTGCAAAATTTTTAGTAATTTTGCAGTCGTTTTCAAGGAGATATACGCATTATGGAAATCAAACCATTTAATCAAGGTAATATAGACCTCGTTGCTGAGATGGCAGAGGGCGTGTGGGGAAAAAATCAAGGTGCGCACGGTTCAGCAGTCGCCCGTATCTTTTGTCAATATCTGACAAGATACTACCTGTATTCTGCTGACCTTGCTCTGCAGGCAGAGGACGAAGATGGTATGCAAGCCATCGCTTTTGCATGGCTGCCCGGTGAAACGAACAGTGCTGCCACGTGGCTTAGAAACCAACTGCCTGCCGTGACAGATGATGAGCAACAGAAACTCCTAACCAACGAGCGATACCTAATGCGGACTGATGAAGAACTTCTGTCAAAGATGCTGCCCAACTCGGCAAAGCTCTCTTTCTTCATCAGCAAAAAAAAGGGTTATGGTACGTCTGTGTTAAACGCACTAATAGAGCGATTACGGAAACGTGGCATAGAGTGGCTATATCTCTGGACAGACAGCTCATGTAATTGGCAGTACTATCCAAAACATGGTTTTGAGTTTGTAGGAGAAG
>ONJT01000039.1 GCA_900318245.1 uncultured Bacteroidales bacterium | reverse complement strand
GTGACGAACTGCTGGGTGGAGGGGTTCTTGATGAGGTCGCCTTCTTTCCACGGTTCGTTCGCCGTCAGCATATTACGAATTATACCTGTGGTTTCATTGAGGTTCAGATTGAACGATATCCAGTTCCAACCGGAATAGATGTCGATATTCTGTGTCTCACTACCACCGGTGGTGAAGAGTACCTGTGCTTCGTTTCCGCAACCATGGACATCACCTGCACGGAACTGTACATCCCGATCGACAATCAGGTTATATGTACGCCCGGTGGATGCCTGCCATAGGATGAAATTCACCGTCTTACCCGTCATCGCTTCGTTACCGAAGATCGTGAGATAGACATTGGAGGTATTAGCGGTGTTATCGTAGTCCACGTTGGCTTTGCCGATACACTCGTTGCGATAAATCGCATAGATGATATCGTTCTCGTCGGAGTCGTAGATATTGTTTATCTTCACCTGACCGCAAATGGACATGTTCAGCGGGTATTTGGATTCGTCCACATCGATGTATGGCGGGAAGGCTTCTACCATGTATTCGATTTGCAGCGGTTCCGCCAAACCATCTTCGTCCACGACGTAGATAAGGTCGCCATACGTACCTACCGGCATAGGCTGCTTATATACCAGTTTGATAGACAACTCGCCTAATGGCTCTATCGTACCGTAAGTTTGATCCACAGTAAGCCAGTCGGGCAACGACTCAATCTTATACGTATGGCGCTTACCGCTCATGTTGATGATCTGTGTGACGATGTAGTTATTCGAATCTTCCATGCCGTATCGACCCCATATAGTCAGTTGTTTGTCTGCCCATTTGAGACTGTTATGATCCACAAAAGCGGTCCAAGTGATAGGCGAACGCATCGGGTTGCCGTTGAGGTCCTCCACATCGCGCACAGTGACATAGATAGACTGCTTGTTAATCTCGCGGTCAAGCATATTGAGGTTAATCATCAGTTCATCGCCGTTGAACGACCAGTCGAAGTTCAGTTTGGTCAATGCCCCGTGACTGGTGACAGGTGCGTTCTGCGTCTTATCTGCCAGTGCCGTGATGTCGCCATCTACGAGTGGCAGTATTTTGTCTATCACCTTGCCGGTAGCCTGATCTTTGAACTGACGACGGTCGTTGATAGAGAAGCGTTGTTCGAGTTTGCCGTTGGGGTTGAGGAACTGCTCTTCGAACGGCAGGTAAGCGATCAGACCCATCTCGTCTCCCACGAGAGCGATGTTGTCATACGCCTCCACAAGCGATTTCGGCAGTGCTTGCTCGAACACAGCGAACTCATCGATGTTACCGGCGAAGTTACCTCCCAAGTACATATCGCCTTGCGCACCGGCTGCAACGGTTGCGGGGAAAGTCTGAATCAGACTGCCATCCACAAACAGGGCGGCGTTGTTATACGTGCGGTTGATAGACAGCACGACATGATGCCATTCGCCGTCGGCATAGTTGACAGAACCGATCCAGGTGAGCGAGTCGGAGCACAGTACAATGTTACCGTTCTCCAGCGCGATGAGCGCGCCGTGTTTATCGTCCGTACGTCCGGCACTGAAGAGGTTCGCACGCTCGGCAGCATTGTCCGTGGTACGGAACCAGAACATAAGGGTAGCATCATACACTTTGGAGCGTCCGAAGAGGTTGCCTATCAACTCGACACGCTGCTCTTTAGCCAGTTGAACCGAGAAGCCTTGCAGTTTATTCCATGTGCAACCGTGCAACGAGAGCGTAGCACCGTGTGCATGGTCTTTCACCAATTCACCCTTACCTTCGCTCATGCGATAGTAAGCCAATAACTCTTGTTCGTATCCCGTCAGGTAATGGTCAAAAGTGGCGGCTATCTCTTCGAGCGTCAATGCCTTGGTCCATACGCGTGCCTCCAGCATCTGACCCGCATAGCCCTGACCGAAGATGAGCGGTGCAGAGAGGGAGTATTCGATGTTTTTCGAAGGCAGTGCTGACGGTTCGGTCATATCTACCGTACCTACATAGAAGCTGAAACCATTCTCTTTGGAATAGGTGACAGCCACACGCGTGAAGGCCAACATCGGGTCTGCCAACTTTTTAGAGTAGTACGTCGTGAGGTCACCTATCTGCGCATAGAGGCGGTTATCAGCGGTCTTTCCGAAGATCAATCCTTTGCCTTTGTCACCGTGGGTGAAGAATACTTCATCATTGTACGGAGACGTCGGCTTCACCATCATCTCCACCGTGAAGGATTTGTCGGTCAGACTACGCTCCACGGAGGAGGCGGCATACGAATCAGCCGTTCCTCTGAACAGGATTGCCGTCGAGGCGGAGATACCGGTATGGTTGGTGATGCCGAGGAGTTGGAAGTTATTATCCTCATCGAGGTAATTACCGGCTATCGGTTCATTGAACCGCAGCAACAGATGGTCGCCTATACCGAGGATGGCATTCGCCGGTTCGGGATCGCCGAACACACGCGGAGGACGGGTGTCTTTCGTTCCACGGATAACAGGCGAAGCCTTCGTTACAAATCCCGAACCGTAGCGGCAGAAGCAGACAGCGCGCAGGTCATATTGCTGCTCCATCGGGTCTCGCTCACCGTAGAAACGGAACTGCGGAATACGTCCGTTCTCAATCATCGCTTTATTGCCTGTAGCGAGTGCATAGAGGCTGTCGCTGGCGTAGAACGAACATTGGTTCACCCATTTCTCCTCGCTCTCCGTGGAGAGTTTATATTGGAACTCGATATGGTCGAAGTTCTTATGATGGATATTGAATCCGCCGATGTCCACCGGCAGGTAGTATCCGATAGAATCGTGCGGCGAGAGGGTATTCATCACCCAGTTCTGACGCGGCATCTCGATGCTGACCGGACTGGATTCCGGCATGAAGTGCGCCGAGAACTGCAGCATCGCATAGGTCTTCGGGCAGTCGGCAAGGCGGAAATAGAGGGTCAGGTTGTCGTAGTCATCCACTTCGCCTCGTTCCACCTCCAGCACTTGCGTGATGGATTGTCCCGGCGTGAGGAAATAGTCGAGTCCTTGCACGAGCGGTGCACCGTTGATATAGACCTTCGCGCCGTGAGGGTTGCTGTCACCCGTGAGGGAGAGCGAGAAGGTCGTTCCGGTGTTCGCCAGACCGTATTGCACTTGTCCTTCGTTCTTGAGTTCGATATGGAAGACGGCGCGCTGATCCGCCGGCACACTGCTTACCTCATGGCGGTCGATGCTCAGTTCAGGCAGAGCCAAAGCCATCGTCCCGTTGTTGATGACCGTACCTTTGTTGTAGAACTGCGTCTTCTCCTCTTTTTCGTGTACGCAATAGGTAGCGCCCGCTTGCGTGAAGAAGACGTACGAACCGTAAAGTATATCGTCGTTGTTGGACTCGCCCACTTTGCTGACGATAGTACCGGTCGTGGCCTTCCACAGGCTATCCACCTCTGCCCGATAGACCGAAACGGTGATATCGCCCTGCGCATCCGGCACGATGGTGAAACCGCAGGATTTCTTGACGGTCTTTTCATTCGACGTACGCGCATCGGAATTGAAATCCAGCACGGGATCGAAACTCATCGTCCATTTGGACGCGTTCGTCACCGTACCTAACTGCGACTGTGTCTTATGGCCGCTTCCGTTCGGGTTCTTCTCGTCCTTGAACATGGCCGAGATAGCATCCGTGATGGTGGTTCCGAAGCGTTTCTGACTATCACTACCCCAGAAGGCGCTGAAGTTTTTGATTGCATCCTTGAGAAGATTTTGGGCATTGGAGGTAGCAGCCGAAGCGGCGTCCTTACCGATTAATCCCATTCCTTGCGGCAGTTCGTTGTAGTTGGCAGTAGCCGAATAACTGTCGGAGTGCGAGAGGGTTGTTCCGGCATTGACGGAATAGGTACCTACATGTTGACCGGACTGACGCGCCGCTACTTTCTCCGCCTCGTTATAGATAAGGATAGTACACCATTTCTGGATGATATTATCGATTGCAGCCACGCGGTTCGGATAGGCCTTCGTGCTATTAGTCGGCAATATCATCCGATACGAGTCTTTCGCCAGCGTGTCATGCAGACTGACGCTCGTCAACGAATCGATATACCAATATACGACGTCATCCGATGCATTCGCAGCCGCTTGCGCGGAAGCCGAGTCCGGGAAGATTGTTAGCAGGTTCTGACGCTGCATCGCCAGCTGCGGGAGCACGCTCTCCATAATATAATACTGCGAATAGGCGAAGCTATTCGTGATACCGGAACCCATGACGACCTTTTCACCCGTCACGAGGTAATACGGCTTGTTGTCTGCGCCGGTACCGCTGGCGAGCACATGCATCGTGCCTGCCTGAATAGCCGGCTGACGCGCCTGGAAGATGGTATCATTGATGACGGCGATAGACTTCGCTTTACCGGTCAATTGACTGTTCATCACGCCGACGAACACATCCGCATTCGAACCTACGCCGGCTTTGGCATGGCTGGACGATGTGGAGATTTTATCGGTGGTGGTGAAGGTATAAGAATATTTATAGCCCCATGCCCATTCGTGCGTGATAGGAATAGTGAAGGACAACTGCTTGCTGGACGTATAATTGCTACCGATATACGAACCGGCACCGGACGGCGCTGTGACAATACCGATATCATTCGATATGTTCAGTCCGTATTTCGGAGTAAGGTTGATACCGCCTTTCCAGTCATAACTCTCGGTATAGCCGTAGTTATACGTGGTACCGTTCTCCACCCATGCGGAGCTACCGTTTCCTCCCGGGTCACGGATGATGTCGAGCAGCATAATATCCGCATCGGCAGTGGTCAGTTCGTTCGCCTGAATGACATCTCCTATCACAAAGGCTTGGAAGGCGTCTGTCTCCACCGTGTTGCCTTCTTGCTCCAGGGCGATGCTGACCGTACTGAGTGCATCTTCACCGTAGGTCTGGGTCTGGATATGATCTACCAACAGCCATACATTGCTGTTTTTACCCAAGCGGTCGAGCTCGTACGGCAGTTGCTCCGTAGCGCTATGCATACCGTTATGGACGATTACCTTGCCTCCTCGTTGCGGAACACGGTCCAGTTTGGCTGTCTCGTCATTGTTGTAATAATAATCTTCGAATGCCTCCGCTTCAAACTGATAGCGGCGGTTGTACTGGAAGAGCGGGTGGCCCAAGGTATAAGTGACGGTGCCGTCACTGTTTTTGGTGTACAGTTGTACTTTCTCTTTCCGGGACAGGTCGAATCCGCTGACCGAGATAGAGGGTTCGCCGTATCCGTCTTGCTCCATACCATATAGGAGTTGCTTGAGATGCACTTTGACAGGCGAACGGTAGATGCGGTCATACACGGCATTGTATATCGCGCTATCCTGATTATAATAGGTCTTCGTCACATCCAGCGGCGCATTCGTCAGGTCGATGACCTCACTGCCCTGCCCTGCGGCAAAAAGCGTAGCGTAACCTTTGGCGGTAGCCTGTACCACTTTGTACTTGACAGGGAATAAATCCACGGCATACTCTCCCGTCTTCGGATCCGGCTGAATCGTGATACGCTTCTTCTCAAAGAGCGTATTGGTGACAACCGCAGATTTGTCCCCCTTGACGGATGCATACTGAACGCGTTGTTGTACGGTGTCGCGCGTCTGGTCATTGGGGTCATGCACTATCTGCGCGATGTTATCACCCTCCAGCTGGAGCACCAGTTGCAGGTCATCACCTAAGTTGTTCGTTCCCAAACCGAAGGCTTCGGGCAGGTCGCGCTGGTCGATACCACCGGCTACGCGACCGACAAGGCGCACTGTGGTCATATCGTAGAACCGCACACCGTCTTCCGGAGCATCCAGCGTGAAGGTATCCTTACCCTGCTCTAAACGCAAGATACCGTCGCCCTCGAAGGTATGACCGTGTTTGACGATACGCAAGACATACGGTTGACGTTTGGACAGCGTCAATTCGAAATTACCATCCGTGCCGGTCTTCACCGGTGCTCCGTTGCGACGAACGGTGTCGCCGTTGAGCGTGAACATAGCTCCGGCTACCGGAATGGTCGAGTACTTATACAATGCCCGTCCCGTCAGACGCACAGTAGAAGTGTTCGCAAAATTGAGGCCTTCCACCACCGCATTATCCGTCGATAGGCCGATAGAAGCCGTCGGAGCTGTGGTATTATTGAAACTGAACACCGCATACGAATGCGTCGGGATAATCGAATAATTAGAGCCTGTGGCTATATTGTATGTCAAGCTGTCGAATTTAAAGGTGCCGGTAGGATCGGTGACGCACTGTAAACCCGTAACCGGTAACCCATCACCCGTAATTGTTACGGTAACGCCTGCCATACCACTGTTATCCGGCATCAGGACACTACCGCTAATCTCACCGTACGGACTACGCCAACCTACCGCCTCGGCACTGTTGCGTGAAGACTTGCCGTTGCAGTCATATACCGCCGTGATCGAATAAGTATATCGTTGGTTCGGCACAGCTGTCTCGTCAAAGAAATTATTGTCCAAACCGATGTAAATCGTGTCCGGCGCTGCATCACTATTCTTCGCTACACGGCGCAGCACATATTGATCTACCGCCGTAGAGGACGCCATCCACTCCAGCTTGACTCCGCGTTTATGATGTCCCACAGCATCTCCCTCACTCGCCGTAAAGGAGGTGATGGTAGCCGCTTCGTCGAAATAGAGACTCGGACCACTTATGACCTTTGGTTGCAACTGTGTGGAGTCTTGTACATGCAGGTCGGACTTGGACTGGTCAATACGCACGGAATACGAATAATGCGTGCAGGCTTTGTCCGCCACATCAGAATAGGTCGCTATCCATGAACCGTCATCCTGACGCTTGATACTATCTTGCGGAATGATAAACTCCGAAAACTCTCCGGTCTCTTGGATCGTTCGCCGGAGGATGAGACGTGCGGTTCGATCCCACATACAACGACCGTAGCCTTTCGCATATTCGGTTTGCAACTTTTTGAACAAACTGTCTTTGATAACCGGCTCGTATACACTAAAGTCAGGCGAGGAAGGACCATCAAACCCGATGTCGATAAAATCTTCCGCCATCAAGTATGTGGACTTACACTTGATGGTACTATTTCCCCACACCGTGAACTCATATGACTTATACGAACTGCGTACACCTTTATCCACATTCACCTGTACCATACCTCCCATCGGGATGTCATACGTACCGGCGTCCATACGTTGCCAGTCTCGGATGACACTCTTCTCCGCATTCAGCACGCGGAACGTCAAATAGTCTTTGGGATTGACCGTATAATAGGCATATTTCTCATAGGCGATAGTAAAGGAGGTGGTTCCTTCCGTATAAGCGCTGTTGATAGTATAATTCAGCGAGCAGTCTTCCTTACTCAGCGGGAGCACTTGAATCTCGGAGTTGTCAATCTTGAATTGAAAATGCACCTTATGGTTCTTCTCCCACTCCGCATCCTTGATATAGTTCTCTTGCTGATTCGCCAGAGGCGCCAGGAAGTTATGCTTGTAGAGCGTCACCTGTCGCGAGAAACCGTCCACCCATCCCCATACAGAAGAGGTCGCACGGCGGATACGGTAATAAACAGGCACAGCTGCCATATGGCCTTTGTTGCACGTGAGCGTAGCCGACACATCAAGGAGCAACGTGCCGTTATCATCATAGATATAGTAATGTTTTAGGGTTGTTTTCCATTGTGCATCCACCGTATCTGTCCGAACCGCCGCATTGCCGGTCCATATCTCACGGCTGTTGTCCTGGAAGGTATAATAACCGATAGAATCGCGCATCATCCGCTGGATACCTAACTGTTGGGCGTCCGAGAAATCCTCCTTCAACGCGCGCTGGATCTCGAAATAATCCCCATCAACCAGGTCCACCAGCCGAGGGTTCTTAATCGTCCAATGCAGCACATTGTTACCCGTGTAGGTACCGGTAGCATCCTTCTCCTCCTCCGCTTCGAAATTATAGATACGGTGGTAAGGCGGGATATCCACCTTGGTGGTCATCTGCGTACTCATCACCTCCTGAGGTGTCTTCATTCGGTATATCTGGAAGGTGGCATAGAAATTCTCCTGCACCGTATCGGTCGTTGGCACAAAGATATTACCCGATCGGTCCGCGGCTTGAAACTCCGTTGCTTCCAACGAGGTATGATAACTCTTCGGGTCATAGAACACCATATACGGCACCGCCGCGTTACCGTATCCCGTCACGCCGGCATTGTTGACCGTATAGAAATACGGGTCGTACAACTGCGCCTGAATCATATTGCTATTTCCTTTGATATCAGTAGCCAGGATCCAGCTCTTCGTGTAGTTGATATTACCCGTCATACGCTTACTGATCTTCACATACGTACCGATGTTGAAGGTCTCTCCGTCCAGCGCCTCCTGCGGATACCAGTCTATCTCCACCCAAGTCACATTGTCCTTGTCGTTGTCCGGCTCCGCCACTTTCTTCACGTCGTACGCGTGCTCCTGATTGTCATTCGGCACCACCTTGCGTTGGCCGTCGTGGATGTTCGTGATCTCCACGATACCTCTGCCGATGTAGGCTTTCACCCACGCGCGACCGTACGCTTTGTCGTCGTCCGCACTCGGGCCGTCGCTGGCGCGTTCGCTACTATAGGAGAAAATCTTGTACTCCGAGCCGTTCAGCTTGTAGTACACATACGACTCGCCCTGGTCGTTGGTGGATACATAGTAGTCGTATGCACCACGCGAGTAAATAGGTAACTTGAAATGCACTTTGTTCGCTCCGGCTGTATACGCCGAGTAGTGCTTTTCTAACTCCAAAAAATCATTTGCCTC
>ONJT01000034.1 GCA_900318245.1 uncultured Bacteroidales bacterium | reverse complement strand
CGCCGAATGGTGCTTCAACCAGATGTTGGTCGATTTCGACAACGTCAAGATCCAGACCATCGACTCTTTCCTACAGACCCTGCTCAACGGTCTCGCGGGTATGCTGCACCAGAGTGCGGGCATGAATACCGAACTGGATAGCGACCGCGTCATCAACGAAGCGGTGGATCAGTTGTTGACGTCCGAGATGACGGAGCAGGACCTCGTTATCATGCGCGATTTTCTCTATGTGCGCCTGGAGCAAGAAGGAACGATATACATCAAGCAGAGCCTCGTGGCGCTCGCGAAAGAACTGTATAATGAGTCGGTCCAGATGTTGGACTCGCGTGGCGAGATCGTCTTCGATGCGCAGAAGATCACCGAGCGCCGCGAGCGTCTTGCTGCCATGCGGGAGAACTCACCGGAGATCATCCGCCTGCGTAAAGAAACGGAGCAACTGCTGCTGTCGCTGGAAGGTATGGACAAAAGCGGCTGCGGGCGCGTCGGAACATCGATCAAATCGGCGATAACGAATATCCGCGAGAGTCTGTTTCCGTCGGATGGGGGTGAGTGTAAATCTCCTTTCCGCGGACTGACGAATGATGCATATGCTGCGGCGAAGGAAGGCACAGGCGATTGGGCCAAAGTGCCGAAGCCGGTCTATGATCAAGTCATCGCGCTGACCGATGCGGCGCATCGCTGCCGGGCGTTCTACGACACGATCGACCTGTCGGTAGCCCTCAGTTATGAAATGCAGCTGATGACCTCGCTGCAGCGCATCATCCAGCGCAACCTTGCCGAAGCGAACTGCGCGCTGCTCAGCCGCACAGCGAGCATCTTGGACAGCGCCCTGCGCGGCGGCGATGCCGATTTTATCTTGGAGAAAGTAGGCATCCGCTACCATCACGTGCTGATGGACGAGTTTCAGGACACGAGCAAACTGCAGTGGAGCGTGATTGAGAAGCTGCTGCAGGAACTCGTCGCGGGCGAGGGCAACTCGCTGCTCATCGTAGGCGATATCAAGCAGTCTATCTACCGCTGGCGCAACGGCGACTGGCATATCATGGATGAGTTAACGAGTGAGGGAATGAGTGAGTTAACGAGAGATCGACTCAATCCGCTCTTCACGTCCCTACAGCAGAACTTCCGCAGCAGCGAAGAAGTGGTGCGGTTCAACTTGTCGTTCTTCCAGTATGTCATGGACCATTATACGGATTTCCATCCCGAACTCCGGAGCGACGAAACGGCACTCATTCGGCGTATCTATGACGAGCACTACCGACCGGAACTTTTGGATCAGTTCTATCAGTCGAAGAAGAAACGCGGCGGGTATGTGCGCTTCAGCGCACTAGAAAGCAAAGACGAGTGTCTGACCCAGCTCTTCGATACGATGGAGCACCTGCTGCCCGACATCGATCCGTCGCAGATGATGGTGCTGGTGCGCGGCGCGGCGGATGCCCAACTCATCACCGATGCGCATGCTTATCTCGATTCCGAGCAATACCCGAACCTAAGCAAGAGGGCTTTTGTGTCCGCTTCGAGTTTCCAACTCGATGCGTCGGAAGCCGTGAACACCTTGATAGCCGCTTTACGGTGGGTGACCAATAAGAAAGATGACGTCTCCGCCTATCAGGTAGAACTGGCGGTAGGACGCTCCGGTATTCTCGATGAGATACGTCAACAAGTGACCGTTCGCACACCCTTGTATGAAGCGGTATGCGAATTGCTCAAGATCCTGCTGACGAATGAGAACGGTCAGTACTGCGGCTCCGAGACGGCCTACATCAACAACCTGCTCGACCGCACGCGCGAGTATGTCTCTGCCTACGGCAGCGACATCAAGCAATTCCTGCAATACTGGGACGAGACGATGCACGAGAAACCGATCCCGACGTCGGCGGCTGGCGCCATCCGTATTATGACCATCCATAAGAGCAAAGGACTCCAAGCCCAGACCCTCTTCATCCCCTTCTGCAACTGGGATAGGGACGAAGGCGACGCGTCATCGAAGATCTGGTGTCCGATCGCGCCGATGCTGGATGAAGGCCACGACTATATCCCGATTCCGAACCACTCCAAGATGGCCGATTCGGCGTACAGCGAGCACTATATCGAGGAGCACATCAACCTGCGGGTAGACAGTCTGAATATGCTCTATGTGGCCCTCACCCGCGCCGAAGACAACCTCTTTGTCTTCACCGATTATAAGTTGACCCAGAAAGGCGAAAAGCCTAAGCATGTGGGTGAGTATCTCGTGGCCTTCCAAGGCATGGAGTACGAGCAGGGGCAAGTGGTCATCAAACCTATCAAGGCAGAACCCGCCGCGCAGCAGATCGCAGAACTATGGGCGAACAGCGACCAGGTGCGGTTCATTCAGTCGCAGGAAGGTGCGCTCTATACCGAGAACGGCAATGAAGCCTACCGCCGTGTGGCGCGGATGGAAGAAGGTACACTCTGTCATGAGATCTTTGCGAACATCCAGAAGGCCGAAGACCTGGACGCGGTGCTTGATCAGTTCGAGACCCGCGGCGAGATACGCAATAAGGAGGAACGCGAGAAGTTCAGAGAACTGATCTCGTCCGCTTGGACGGGGAATGAACTGATGCGCAGTTGGTTCGTCGACCCGTGGGAACTCAAACTGGAGCAAGCGATCATGCAGGAGTTCAAGGAGATACGCCCCGACCGCGTGATGATCGATAAACTTACGAACGATGCCATCGTGCTTGACTATAAGTTCGGGCGGTGGAACGACCATTATATCACCCAAGTGCGCCAATACATGGATGCGCTGCGTAGCCTCGGACACCCGCACGTGCGCGGCTTCCTATGGTACGCACGGGAGAATCGGTTGGTAGAAGTGAAAGGAGGGAAGGCATGAAATCATTCTTACAACAGACCGCCCAATCCATCGTCGCGCATATCGAATGGAGTCAGTTGAGTAACACCACGCTCGTGTTGCCGTCCCACCGCGCCGGGTTGGTGCTGAAAAACGAACTGATGCGCTTGCAGCAAGAGCAAAACTGCAAAGCGATATGGTCGCCGGACGTGAAGACCTTGACACAGTTACAAGATGCCCTGAGTCCGCTCTATGCCGAAGACGAACTATTCACCGTCGTGCGTCTCTACCGCCATTACCGCCGCCTCAACGAAGGCGATACGGACCTCATGCCGCTCGATATGTTCTACGGCTGGGGCCGCCAGATGATCGCCGATTTCACCAACGTGGATGCGTCCATGCCGGCGGAGCAGGTGGCGAATTTCTTTGATAACGCGATTGCTGCGAATACGCTGGAGCAACTGCAGTTAGACGCGGATACCCGTGAACGACTCAATAGTCTCGTCAACCCCAACGCGCAACACGGCGCCGATTCGATATACAGCCGCTATGCCGTCATATGGGATCAACTCTATGAGTTGTACCAGGCGCTGCACGCCGAGTTGGCGGCAGAACAGAAAGGGTATCCGGGTATGCGACAGCGGGCGGTCATCGAGTATTGGGATGAGGACTCGGTGCAGAAACAGATAGCAGGCCGGACGTATATCTTCGTCGGCTTTAACTACCTGCTGCCTGTCGAGCGCGAACTGATGGAGAAGCTGAAAGCCAGCGGACAGGCGATGTTCTATTGGGACTTCGTGCCTGACTTCCAGACCAATAGCAAAGCCTTCCATTTTGCCCAACTCAACAGTGGTGTCTTGGGCAACAGCGCGCCGGAGATCTCCGCGTTCTCGCAGGCCCAATTTCCGAAAGATATCACCGTCATGGCTTGTCCTTCCCGCGAGTCGCAGGCGCAGTTTGTGCACCAGTGGCTACTGGCTAACTACACGGCGCATGGTCAGAAAGTAGGCGTCGTGATATGCGACGAGTCGATGCTTGAGTCCGTGATATATACCATTCCGGCCATCACGTTAGAGGGAGAGACGGAACCCGAACCGATTAACATCACCAAGGGCTTTCCGCTGCGCAACACCGCCGTCTATGCCCGCACCCTCGCGTGGCTCTACGACAAGAAAAACGGTCAGGCTGAAGAACTTGTCACGCCGGAGGTAATTGATGGTTTATTGGAGGCGCTTTTCCCGGAGAATCCGGAAACTCCGGATAATCCGGAAACTCCCGATTCCTCCGAGACGATGAACTGGAAGGACCTGCTGATCTTGGAGTCCGAGTACCAGGTGCGGAAGATCGCGAACCAGATGCGGTTGCTCATCACCAACGGCCTGGGCGATGTGCCGTTCACGCTCAAACTGCTGCGGCTGTTGATGCGCCGCACGATGGAGGACGTCACTATGCCATTCCACGGCGAACCCATCACGGATATTCAGATCATGGGTGTGCTCGAGACGCGTATGTTGGACTTCGACAAGTTGCTCATTCTCAACGCCGACGAAGGCGTCATCCCACAACACCAAACGGATAACAGCTTCATCCCGTACTACCTGCGCAAAGCCTACTCGATGCAGACACCGGACGAGAAGGCGACCATCTATGCCTATAACTTCTTCCGCCTCATCAGCCGCACCGGACATGCCACCGTGCTGTACACGACTACTGAGGGCGCGGAGAACAGTAAAGGTATGTCGCGCTTCATCATGCAAATCCTCTACTCGCCGGAATTTAACGTGCAGAAAGAGAGCCTGCACGAACCGAGTATCGTGCCTGAGTTTGATGACGCGTGTTTGGGAACAAGCGGTAAGTCCTTTGCGTCCATTCATCCTCACCGCCTCTCGCCCAGCGCCATCAATACCTATATTGAATGCCCGCGTAAGTTCTGCCTGCAGTATATCCAAGGCCGGAAGGGCGAAGAGAAAGAAGAGGCCCAATTCACACCGGCGGAGAAGGGAACCTACGTCCATGCCTCGATAGAGTATCTGTACAAGCACTATCTGGGTTGCGACAATACCAAACCGGTGCATGTCACGCCCGAACAGATCGCGGCTATCAGCGACAGCGCGCACTTGGAGGAAGCTCTGCTTCATGCGTATGAAGAGGTTGGTAAACATGTGCCGGAAGAGCACCTGAGCGATAACGAGGTGATCATGCGCTTTGTGCTTAATATCCTCGAACGTGACAAAGCGGATGCCGCCATCGGACTGCAAATATGCAGACTCGAAACACCGTACTATTTCCGGATGGACGTCAAAGAAATCGGTTCGCTGGAGATAGGCGGGTTTATCGACAGACTGGATATCTACGGACCGGAAGGACAGCAGAAAATACGCGTAGTGGATTATAAATCAGGCGGTTACAATCCCGCCAGACTGACGACTGCCACGGAGGAATGGATGGAGAAACCGGAAAAGAACTACGTGCGCCAGACGCTGATGTACAGTCACGCCGTGATGGCGAATGAGAACGAGGAAGAGAAAAAAGAGAATCTGCCTATCGAACCCAACCTCTTCTTCTGCAGCCATAAGCTCACCGATCTGCCTACAACGGTGAAGGTCGACAAAGCGGTGGTCGCTAACTACCGTGAGCTCCAAGACACTTTCCTGGAGGCCCTGCAAACGAAGATAAATGAGATTGCGACGGTTACAGAGTTCCCGCCCTGCGAAGAAAGCAAGTGCAAGAGTCACTGTCCGTTCCTTCGCCTTTGCCACCGCACTGTCCGCTCTTTCGATTAAGCAAGGACAGAATAAAAAATAAGAAAATGGCATACAAATTTGCGTATGTCATTTTTTTTGTGTAATTTTGCAGCGCAAAATTGTTGAACATGAAGAAGATGTTACTATTTGCCGCCGTGTGCGTGTCGATGACGCTGGCGGCGCAGAACCAGAATGAGGCCTATCTGGCCTATATTGAGCAATGGAAGGAGACTGCTATCCAGCAGCAGATAGACTACGACATCCCGGCGGCTATCACGATGGCGCAGGCGCTGTTGGAGTCCGGAGCCGGACAGAGTGAGTTGGCCGTGAATGCCAAGAACCATTTCGGCATCAAGTGCACGAGTGATTGGTTCGGCGGCGTGTATTACCACGATGACGAGACGACAGGGGAGTGTTTCCGTCAGTATTACGATGCGGCGGAGTCGTTCAAGGACCACTCGGTGTTCTTGCATCGTCCGCGTTATACCAGCTGCTATGAGATAGCTCCGCAGGACTATGAGGCTTGGGCCTATCGTCTACGCGACTGCGGCTACGCAACCGACTACCTCTACGCACCGAAACTGGTGAAGATCATCGAGACCTATCGTCTGGATACCTTGACGGAGGCGGCGCTGCGGATGGCAAAGAAGAGCCAAGAGCCGGCAGCAAGTGTAACGCCAGAAGCGCAGGCAAAAGCAGCCGCTGACAACAGAGTAAGCGCGGCAGAGCCGCAAGCGAAGCCCGCTCCGCGGAAACGTCCGCTGAAGGCCACCGTAGTGCGGAGATCCGATCCGATCATGGTCATTCATAATGATCCGGAACCGCCGTACGTGGAGCCGTTGACAGCCAAACAAGAGCGTGACAGCTTCATGCTCATGCATGCTATGCATAAGCAAAATGGTGTGTCGTATGTCATTGCTCACGAAGGCGACACCTATGCGAATGTGGCTTTCCGCCTGAACGTACGTGAACGCGACTTGCGCGAAGACAACGATGCCCTCGGACGCGAGTTGCAGAAAGGCGACCGTATCTACTTATCCGCCAAGAAAAAGGTCGGCGATAAAGACTTCGTTTGGACGCATGTCGGACTCTCTCTTTGGGAATTGAGTCAGAACGAAGGAGTGACCATCGAGTCGATACAGAAACTGAATGGACTGGATCCGGCGGTTCGTGTTTTCCGCACGCGTCAGAAGATCTACCTGAAGAAGGTGAAAGAAGACTCGAAAGCTGCTGTAGGTTTAGGCATAGGAGAATAGCATGAAGAACGGAGCGGACATATCGGAAGCACTGGTTGACTTCCTGCGCGAGAGCGGACTGGAACAGTCGGTTCTGGACGTGCAGATCGAGGAAGTATGGCCGCGCGTGATGGGAGAGACCGTTAAGAAGTTGACACGCAGCATTGAGGTTCGCGAGGGGGTGCTGTACGTACATGTCAACTCCGCTGCCCTCAAGACCCAACTCTTCGAGAACCGCTTCGAACTCATTCGCAAACTCAACGAGGCTGTCGGTGCTCCGGCACTCAAAGATTGCAGGATTTTAGGTTGATTTACCCTAATAACATAGAACAGAAGATTGACTTCACGGTGATCCGTGAGGAGTTACGTCGTCGGTGTGCCTCGTCCTTAGGGCGCGAGCGCGTGGAGGCGATGGGGATGGAGACGGATTTTGCGAAGGTGCAACACTTGTTGTTCCTCACCGACCAGATGCGTATGGCGCAGAGTGATCCGATGCTCAGCTTTCCTCGCGGCACGATCCACGACCTGCGCGAGTCCATCGCCCGCATCCGCATTGCCGGACTATTCCTCGATGAAGCGGAGTTGGACGACCTGCGCAAGACGCTATCCTTCGCCGCCGATTTAGAGACGTTCTTCGCTTCGCTCGACGAGCAGCGCTATGCGCTATTAAAAGAACTAGGAAACATAGGAGGCCTAGGGACCCTAGGAAGCCTAGTGGGCGAGATCGACCGCATATTAGATCGCTATGGCAAGTTAGCGGATCATGCTTCGCCGGAGCTGGCGCAGATACGCCGTGAGTTGGCGAATGCGCAAGGAAGCGTCAGTCGTACGCTCGCTTCGATCCTTCGCCAAGCGAAAGCGGACGGTCTGGTAGATGCCGACGCGGCACCGACGCTACGCGAAGGACGCTTGGTGATTCCTGTTCCGCCCGGGTACAAGCGTAAGATAGGCGGTATAGTGCATGACGAGTCGGCGACGGGTAAGACGGTTTATATCGAACCCCAACAGGTGGTCGATGCCAACAACCGCATTCGCGAGTTAGAAGGCGCGGAGCGGCGCGAGCGCGTGCGGATCTTACAAGCTATTACCGACAAGTTGCGTCCGCAGACGGAACTGATATTATCAAACCAGCGGATGTTAGCCGAAGTGGATTTTCTGAGCGCAAAAGTGTCGCTCTCCGAGACCTTACATGCCATCCGTCCGGAACTGCATGATGAACCTCTCATAGACTGGAGCGACGCCCGTCATCCGGTGTTATGGCTTCATTATGCGCCGCAGAACAAAACGGTGGTGCCGCTCTCGGTGCGCCTGCAAGCAAGCGAGAACCGCGTGCTGGTCATCAGCGGGCCGAATGCCGGCGGCAAATCCGTCTGCCTGAAAACCGTAGCGCTGCTCCAATACATGCTGCAATGCGGCCTGTTAGTGCCGGTAGCGGAGCAGAGTAGGGCGGGACTGTTTACCCACCTGATGATCGACATCGGCGATGAGCAGTCGATACAAGACGAACTGTCCACCTATTCCTCGCACCTGAGAAATATGAAGTATTTCCTGCGCAATGCGGATGCGAAGACGCTCTTCCTGATTGATGAAATGGGTTCGGGTACGGAACCCTTGATCGGCGGCGCGCTGGCGGAGTCAATGTTACGCGAGTTAGTAAGTAAACAAGCCTTTGGCTTGGTGACTACCCACTATACGAACCTCAAGCATTTTGCGGAACAGACGCATGGCGTGGTGAACGGCGCGATGCTGTATGACCGCGGCGCAATGCGTCCGCTCTTCCAACTCTCCATCGGTCAGGCCGGCAGTTCGTTCGCAATTGAGATAGCCCGCCAGACGGGACTAGGAGAGTCGATCATCCAGTATGCGACGGACCTCGTGGGCGAAGAACATATCGACTACGACAAGCAGTTACAGGACATTGCGCGGGACAAGCGCTATTGGGAGAACAAACGGCAGTCCATTCGTCAGAAAGAGAAAGAGCTGGAGGTAAAGATAGCCGATTACGAAGCACGCCTGTCGGGTGTCAAGCAGCAGAAGAAAGCCATCCTCGATGCCGCGCGCGAACAAGCTGCGGAGTTGCTACAACAGTCGAATGCAACCATCGAGCGAACCATCCGTGAGATCAAAGAGGCCAAGGCCGACAAGCAGAAGACCAAAGAGGCGCGCGCCAAAGTAGAGGCGATGAAAGAGCAAGTGGGGAAACCGAAAGCCCTCAAGGACTTCAAAGATCTGAAAGTGCTGAAGAACGCTGTTCCTGCCGCTCCGTCTTCGACGGCATCTATTGTACGTCAGCGCACATTGTCTTTCTCCCGCACACTCGATTTGCGGGGCTACCGAGCCGATGAGGCCTTGGAAAAACTCATCGCGTACATGGATGACGCATTGATGGTAGGAGCGGGCGAGGTGACCATCCTGCACGGCACCGGCACCGGCGCGCTGAAACAACTGACGCGCGATTACCTCAATGATCTGAACCGCCGGCGTCGCAAACGCGGACAAATAGCCCTCGACTTCGGAGACGGAGACGTGAACCACGGAGGAGCGGGACTCACGGTAGTGAAATTATAATGGTACGATATATGAAAAAAATCTTATTCCTTCTCTTGGCTTTATGCCCGTTGGGACTGATGGCTGCCAATCCGGGTTTCGGAGACCGCAGGTACAGTCTGTCGGGCATGGTAGAGTACAGTTACAACAAGACGTGGGGACACCATGCGAATTTTGATATTCAGTCCCTGATGCCTATCAACTCGCATTTTGAGATGGAAGCGCGCCTGCAGTTTTCCACGGCGAATGTCTATTCGGGTGCGTTGCAACTCCGTCCGAAATTCGAATTGCCGGTAGGTGAACTGTTTGTAGAGACAGACGTCTATTACCGCGCCATCGCGCGCAACCGCATCGGCGATATTACCGCGGCCTTGGGTGTGGGCTATCGTATGGACTACGTGTCCGTCACTTTTGGGGTATTCAGTCGCGTGATAAACGACTGGGACCGCTCGTGGTATAACGACGAGAGTTTTGTCTGCGAACCGTTCAACATGCTCTACCGTCTCGAAGTGTTCTGCCGCCCGCAGAATAACAACTGGAACCTGTCGTTTATGTTCAGTAATATCGATGACTACCAAATGGAGCGTATGTGGCAGCCGCTCTTCGGCATCGGAGCCTGGTATGACATCAACGAGCACTGGCGCTTGAATTTCATGGCGCAATGCAAACCTACGGGTATGTTCCATCTCGATGCTACGTTCTACGGCGCTACCGGCCGTGTTGGTTTCACCTATAGATTCTAAGTCGTATGAAAAAGAGTATTTGCATAATAGCTTCCGTGCTTCTCTTCGCTGCTTGCGCGGATGAAAACAGCACGCTGGATATGAAGGGAATGTTCTCTCCGAACGGGGAGACAATAGATGCGCGTTTTGAGCAGTCCTTGGCGTACAATGCCACGCGCGGCGAGATACACATGGATATGCAGGCTGATGACTATACGATCTACGTCTGCACGGACAGTCATATCACGCGTAAGACCCATCGTAACTTGGACTATTTCGTAGCGCAATATAGAGCCGCTGCGGCTCCGAAACTCGCCTTGCACTTAGGCGACGTGATCGATGCTCAGAAGAACTTCCCCTGCGCCGACAGCATTCTGCATTTTGCCGGTCAGACGATAGCCGACACCTTGTTTGTCACCCCCGGAAACCACGATATTTACTTCAAGCAATGGCCTATCTACCGCGAATTCTTCAAGTCATCCGTCTATTGGTTTGACACCCGTAACGGCGAAAAGAAACTGGACTTGTTTATTTGTCTGGACAGCG
Source organism: uncultured Bacteroidales bacterium (assembly GCA_900318245.1). Taxonomy (GTDB): domain Bacteria; phylum Bacteroidota; class Bacteroidia; order Bacteroidales; family Paludibacteraceae; genus Colicola. Next base: position 2,460 of record ONJT01000034.1, on the reverse strand, counting down.
CAGAAGGAGAATTGGGCGTGAAGCAGATGAATTGGCTGCGGTCGCTGTTGGACGAGAAGTCGAAAGAAGGCTACCGCCGCATCATCGTCTTCAGCCACACCCATCTTTGGAAGCTGGATGCATCGCAAGGGCACACCTCCAATATGGCACTGGAGGCGACGTATGAATTCACGTCCTTGCTTTCCCAGTATGGCGTAGAATACTACTGGTGCGGTCACCAGCATGCGCGTCAAGTAGTTCGCTTCAAGGGCGTGACGTACATGGTGCTCAATGCTACCAAGGATAGTGAAAACGGCCAGTCGTACATGATTGCCCATATGGGCGAGAACGTCTCGTACGACTATATTGATTTTCCGAAAGAGTGATCAGGGCTTGGCGCCTTTGAACGCATTCTTGTCGATCTCCACGGAAGGGGGAAAGGCAGGAGCTCGCATATTGGAGCAGTCCCTAAAGGCGCCTGCTCCGATTTTTTGTATCGTAACAGGGAACGAGGCCCGGCGCAGGCTGCGACACTCGGCAAACGCTTCTTCGCCTATGGTCTTTACGGAGTCGGGGACGATGATCTCGCGCAAACTCGAGCAATGATAGAAAGCGTACGAACTAATCTCTTTGAGAGGCGCAGGAAGGGTTATTTGATCCAATAGTTTACATTCTGCAAAAGCCCCTTCTTCAATCATGTGTATATGATCCACCAGCGCGATAGAACGCAGTTGCTGGCAGTTGCGGAAGGCATGTGCTCCGATGCGGAAAGTGGTCTTAGGAATATTAATCTTCTCCAGCGCCAGACAACCATCGAAGGCTTCATCGCCCACAGCGTAGAGACCTTCGGGCAAAGTAACGCGGTATAGGTGCGTACAGCCTTGGCACAACTGTTTCGACAGGGAGTTGATGCGCGCAGGAATCAACAGCTCGCGTATCGTCGAACACCCCGCGAAAGCGGTCTCGCCGATGAAGGTGAGTGTTTCCGGCAGTTTGATCTGCTCTAGGCCTGAACAGCCGGCAAAGACACCATTGTCAATGCGGCGTAAGTGCGACGGAAGATGCAGTTGCTTGATATTGCGACAAGCGAAGAAAGAACCTTGTTCCAATACCTCAATCTCTTCGCCTAATACCTGTCCGCGCAGGTTGATACATTCATAGAAGGCACCCATGCCGAGCGACTTGAGGGTAGAGGGCAACGTAGCCGTTTTTAGCAAGCCGCATTTATAAAAAGCGAAATTCCCGACCTCTTTGACGGAGGAAGGAATGATGACGTCCATCAAGTTCTCGCACTGATAAAAAGCCGCTGTAGGGATGGCTGTGACGGTCTCGGGAATAGTAACAGACTTCAGCGTCTTTCTGTTAGCAAAAGCCCGCTCGGCTATCAGGCGAATAGGGATCTTGTTTTTGAAGACATACTTCGCCGGCAAGTCATTATTCGTCGCTACGAGGCAACCGTCGATGATGAGGGCGCCTTTCTTCCATTTTTTCTCATTATTATAAATACCGCTTCCCGTAAATGCCTCTTCGCCGATAGAAGTGACGGTAGTGGGAATGATAATCTTCTCCAGGTTCTTGCAGTCCCGGAAGGTCTCATGGTCGATGCGTGTAACGGACGATGGCAGTTCGATGCGCAGGAGCGTCTTATTACCTTGGAAGGCTCCGGCAGCGATGATACGTGTTCCCTCAGGAACAACGAAACGCGGTTTGATACTCTTATTGGTAGCGATGAGGATAGAGTCTAACCATAGACAACCATCCTTCCAATTCGTTTTGTTGAGCATGATACCGGTCCCATCAAAGGCAGAACGATAGACGCGTTGAAGGGTCTTGGGTAGTACGATAGCCGTCAGTCCTTTGCAACCTTTGAACGCGCGATCGCCAATAGCCACCACCGTATAGGAATGTTGCCCGGCTACGATGTGCTCCGGGATAAAGACTTCACCCGTCGCACGCGGGTTGAGCGTTACTTCCGCTGTCAGGTGGTTCTCGTCAATGGTATAACGAATATCCTGATAGAGAGCGTCGCCGGCGTTAACGCGCCATGCGACGACCAGTAGCGTCATACACAGCGCCACTCGTTTCAATAAACAATTTGCCATTATATAGATATTTATGATTAACAGGGTTGCTATTTGCCACATCTTCGATACCCGTCGGTGCATCTATGCCGAGCAGGTACAGAATCGCGTTCTCAATGAGTTGCTTGCCCTCTGAGGTGAGATAGGATGTAGAGTACTCGGAGACGCCGATCATTACCATGCGTTGGGAGAGCACGGTGCCGTTACAATTCGTGCCGGCGGGAAAATCCGCGATAGTGGTATAGGTAGACTGTGAAACAGGCGTTCCGAGCAGTTCAAAACCCGTGGTATTCGTCCATCCGGAGATAGCAGTCACGGCGTTGGTGTTGACTTTTGAGAAGAGCGGTAACTCATTGTTGGTGAGCGTCAGCCCTCGAAAAAGCGGATGTTCCGGAGCTGT
>ONJT01000025.1 GCA_900318245.1 uncultured Bacteroidales bacterium | reverse complement strand
ATGGGTTCGTATCCCGGGTGAGGATGGTGACAACCTCCTGACGCACGAGGATCCGAATATCCTCTTCGACCTTCGCGCAGAGGATCTCCGCTGGGCTCGCTGTAGCAGTGATCCTGCAATGTATTACACTATTTCATTGAAAGCAGATTCTACAAAAGGCTATATATCGGGGCTTTCGATGGCTACTTTTGGATCGAATATTACAATAGAGGCTATTCCTTATACAGGTTATCATTTCTCTCAGTGGTCTGATGGTGTAACCGACAATCCGCGCACTGTTAGAATAACCAATGACACTACTTTTACAGCTGAGTTCGAAAAAAATATATATACTATTCGTACTATTTCGTCTAATTTGGAATGGGGTATAACCGTGGGTGACACAAGTGTTGCTTATCTGGAAAAAATCCAAATCTCAGCAACCCCGAATAATGGCTACCATTTTATTCGATGGAGCGATGGCGTTTTTGACAACCCGCGAACGATTACTGTCACCCAAGACGAAACCTATAAGGCCATATTTGCAAAGGATGATGTCCCATCGAATTCTGTCCCTACGGACGCAGTCCTCGCTGATTATTACGATGCTGGTAAAGTCTGCGTTTGTATCTTCGTTCCGGCTGACATGGCTTGTAACGACATCGTGCTGACCGGCACTTTTAATGGGTGGAGCAGTGATGTTGCACAATGCGCTAAATTCGTACCCGTAACTGGCTACGAAGGCTGGTATGTCACATCCTTTACCCCAGAAGCTGAACCGAGTGTAGAAAAAGGTATTGAGGGAAAACCGATCATGCTGGATGTAGATGGCAAATTCAACTGGGCTTATCAGGCAGGTGCTGCTACGGTGATTCGTGGTGGTGTACAAGTAATTGAGGGTTTACCCGGTGAGATTGACTTGGTTAACTACGGTACTGATGCTCCGAACGTTTATACGGTAGACGCTTGGAAAGAGAATCCTTGTACTGCTATTTACCACAACTATACCGTACAGGTTATCAGCGATGGTTGCGGTGGTATGGTTGTTCCGTACATCATAGGAGGAATGAACACCTGGAAATTCGAGCAGATGTCGTTGGATGAAGAGAAATCGGCAGAACTGAATGTTCCTGTTTATTATTACAACTGCAAAGCGGCAGAAGGAACTGCGTATCAAATTCTTAGTGGGTTGAAGAATGCTGAGACCGGTGAGATCGAAGTTGAGCCGGGTTGGAACGATGATTCGTATCTCCAGAAATTCATCGATGAGAAATGGGTTCGTATCCCGGGTGAGGATGGCGACAACCTCCTGACGCACGAGGATCCGAATATCCTCTTTGACCTTCGCGCAGAGGATCTCCGTTGGGCTCGCTGCGCACCTGTCGAGCCAACAGTGGTAGTAACACTTGCTGTGAAACTTCCCACATTGAATTGTCCGGAAACCGTAGAGGTTATTGGTACATTCGATGAATGGATGGGCACTGCTCTGACCTGGAATCCTTCGACCGACTATTATGAGGCGACCTTGGAAGCAAAGGCTTCTGATTTCTTCAAATTCCGCAGCGCTGGTTCTTGGGATCAAGATCTTGAAATCTATAATCCCGAATATGACACTTGGAATGGTATTGGTGACAAGCAACTAGTTTTTGGTCAACTTTGGGAGGATGCAGGGACATATAAGAGTATTGTGCTTGACTTAAGTGATCCGAACCACTATCGTTGGTCTTCTTCTGAACCGTATATTCCTACCTACTATTCGGTTGTCTTCCTCAACTGGGACGGCAAACTACTTTCTGAACAAACCATCGCTTACAACCACGCTGCTGTAGCACCAAAACTGCCGGCTCGTGAGGGCTATATTTTCAAGGGATGGACGGCAGACATTGAGCATATTATTGCTCGTACCTTTGCGATTGCTCTATACGACAAAGTTGGCGTTGAGGTGACGTACAAAGCGGAAGACGGAGATGTGCTCTTTAGCGAGCACGCAGACCTGCATTTCCCTGATGCACCGAGTATCAGCGGTAAGACCTTCGCCGGCTGGTTGACAGAAATAGCGGATAACACTAATGGTATCGTGCTGCGCGCTACGTATACGGTAGACCAACCGACGGAGGACGATGACGTGAACGTCGTGCCGAGTAGTACAACTGCAGACGTGACCTTCCCCTACGTCACAGGTGCAATCACATATATGCTCGTCATCAGCGACATGTCCGATAATGTTGTTTGTAAGATTATGTTCGATGCGAGCGGTAAACTCTTGGGAATCGCCTTCGCGCCAGGACGAAATGGTAACAAACAGCAAACTCCGCAAGCGTTGGGCTTTAGCTTCACGGTAGAAGGCCTTATCCCGAATACCACCTATAAGTACGAGTTCATTGCGCACGACGAGACGGATGACGTCATCGAGACCCTCACAGGATCTTTCACTACTATGGCAGAACTGCCTACCGATGTTGAATCACCTGAGACCGATAGCGCATCAGCCATCAAGGTCGTTCAAAATGACCAAGTACTCATTCTTCGTGGTGACAGGACATACACTGTAATAGGACAGGAAGTGAAGTAACCATTCATATTTATACGAAAATAGGCGGCTCGTCTGAGTCGCCTATTTTTTGTTTGTCACAATGCTACTATCCGCGTTTTTTTATTACCTGTATCTGTGTCCGCCTCCCATTCGCCACCTTGTTTCCACCTGGTCCAAAAGGGTGCTCAATGGGTGCTGAAAGGGTGATCAAAGGCAGCTCAGCCTAAGATCACCCTAACATCCTTATTCTTATAGTATAATAATTCCTACAAATTAGACGATTTGCTTGTCTCGCTTCTAAATTTTCTGCAAAGATACAATAAAAATCCGAATTATGCAAATTTTACGCTCTCAAAAACGCATCATTTTTTATAAAAATCTTCATTTTCTTGCATATCTCATTTTTTTGTTGTACTTTTGCAACTGCAAAAGTTAAGTGTCATGAAAAAACTGCTTCTTATCGATGCCTACGCGATGATTTTTCGCGCGTACTACGCTTTTATCCGCGCGCCGCGCATGAACAGCAAAGGGGAGAACACCTCGGCGATCTTCGGTTTTGCCATCACGCTGGATGACCTGTTAAAGAAAGTCAATCCGACGCATGTCGGTGTGGCCTTTGACCCGAAGGGCGGTACCTTCCGTCATGAGGCATACGAGCAGTATAAGGCGCAGCGCGAAGAGACGCCGGAGGATATTCGCAAAGCCGTACCGGTGATAAAGCGACTATTAGAGGCTATGAATATACCGGCCTTTGAAGTACCTGGTTTTGAGGCCGACGACGTCATCGGCACACTCGCTAAGCAGGGCGAAGAAGCCGGTTTTGAGGTCTTCATGGCTACGCCGGATAAGGACTACGGCCAACTGGTGAGCGAGCATATCTTCATGTACCGCCCGCGCCATACCGGAGGTTTTGAAGTGATGGGACCCAAAGAGGTATGCGAGAAATACGGCCTGCAAGACAAGGCGCAGGTGATTGATCTCTTGGGCCTGATGGGTGATGCGAGTGATAATATCCCGGGTTGCAAAGGGGTAGGCGAGAAGACCGCTGTGGCGCTGTTGCAACAGTTTGGCTCGATAGAGAACATGCTCGCGCATACCGACGAGATCAAAGGCGCGCTACGTACCAAAGTGGAGAGTCAGGTGGAGGATATCCGCTTCTCTCGTTTTCTCGCTACCATTCGCACGGATGTGCCCATTGCGTTGGACGAGGCGCTCTTGGCGAAGAAAGAACCCAACTTCGAGGCGCTTACTGAGCTCTATCGTGAACTGGAATTCAACACCCTGCTCAAGAAACTCCCTCAGAGTACTCAAAGTACTCCGAGTGCTCCGAATACTCCGAATACTCCGAAAAAGTCCAAACCCGCCGATCCGAATCAGTTAGATCTCTTCGGCGCCTTCGCTGAAGATCCGAATACTCCGAATATTCCGAATATTCCGAATACTCCGACCTACGACACCATCGAGAACCGGCTCTGTCAGTACCTCCTCAATCCGGAGGTGGCCTTCAATCCTGAGGTCGAACCCAACTGGGCGGCGCTGAAAGCGGATGCGGACCTGTGGAACTTATACAACGACGTCGAGTTGCCTTTGGTGCCGGTATTGCGCGAGATGGAGGCCGCAGGTGTGCGCTTCGACGTGAACAAACTGCATGAGGCGGAGACGACGCTGACCGAAGAACTCACCACCCTCGAGCAACGCATCTACGAACTTGCCGGTGAGCCGTTTAATATCAACAGCCCGAAGCAAGTTGGCGAACTGCTCTTCGAGAAACTCAAGCTCGACGACAAGGCTAAGAAATCCCGCACGGGGCAGTATTCGACTTCTGAAGAAGTGCTGGTCGCTTTGAAGGAAAAGCACCCCGTGGTCGGCGCAATTCTTGACTATAGAGCATTGAGCAAGCTGATCTCAACCTATATATCCGCACTTCCCGGGTATATTGCAGCGGACGGAAAGATCCATACGACATATAACCAGACGGTGACAGCTACGGGGCGACTGAGCAGCAGCAATCCGAACTTGCAGAATCTACCTATTCGCTCCGAGCGCGGTAAGTTGATTCGTGAGGCAGTCATTCCGGACGAGGGATGTCTGTTCCTCAGCGCGGACTATAGTCAGATTGAATTACGTCTTCTTGCACACATGAGTAAAGACGAACATCTGCTGCACGCTTTCCGCTCCGGACAAGACATCCATGCGGCGACGGCAGCGCGTATCTTCCGGAAACCCATTGAAGAGATCAATAAAGATGAGCGCCGTAAGGCCAAGACCGCCAATTTCGGTATCATCTACGGTATCTCAGCCTTCGGCCTCGCGCAGCAACTCGATTGCCCGCGTGCCGAAGCGCGTCAACTGATTGATGATTATTTTGCGGCCTTCCCTGGCGTGATTCGTTATATAGAGAAGCAGAAAGAGATTGCGCGCGAACGCGGTTTTGCCGAGACCCTCTTTGGCCGCAAGCGTTACTTGCCGGATATCCTTTCGAATAACGCTACGGTGCGCTCTTTTGCCGAGCGCAATGCCGTCAATGCGCCGATTCAGGGCACAGCAGCCGATATCATCAAAATAGCCATGGTAGCGATTCATCGCCGGTTGAAAGAAGAAGGGCTGAAGGCGCAGATGATCATGCAGGTGCACGACGAGTTGAACTTTAACGTGCCCGAGGCGGAAGTGGAGCGCGTGCGGGAGATCGTGGTATCCGAGATGCAGAACGCCGTTCATCTGTCTATCCCATTGATCGCTGACTGCGGTGTCGGCAAGAACTGGCTTGAAGCTCATTAACATCATATTAGTCATCCGCGTCCTGTGTATCGGAAACTCGTTTTCTTGGGATGCGGTAGAACAGGAACTGGTGCCTTTATGCGACGCCAGTGGTGTACAAGTGGAGGTGCATAACATCTACTACGGCGGTTGCTCATTGCAGCAACATGCGGAATTTCTCGCGAAAGACACAGCCGCATATTCGCACCGCGTGTGCACCAATGCGGAGGGAAGAGTGGAAAAGGATACCATTAGTCTAAGACAAGCTTTGTGCGACGGCCAGTACGACATCATATCGTTGCAGCAGGCGAGTCATGACAGCGGGATACGTAATACGTACGAACCCTGGCTCACGATGCTCATCGACACCGTGCGGGCCTACCAACCGGATGCCAAACTCTGTTGGATGCAGACCTGGGCGTATAGCAAGGATGCCAAGCACCCCGCTTATCCGCGCTACCAATCGAGCCAGCAGGTCATGTGGGATAGCATTCAGGCCTGCACCCAAATACCAATTACCAATCACCAATTACAAATAATTCCGTGTGGAAGCGCTATTCAGAATGCGCGACACACGAAATTAGGAGATACCTTATGCCGTGACGGCTACCACCTGAACTACGTCTATGGCCGTTATACGGCGGCGTGCGTATGGTATGAAATTCTGACCGGGAAAGACGTGCGAAAGAATCGTTATCGCAATGCGCAGATGACGCGCTTACAACGTATCTTAACGCAGAAAGCCGCCCACAAGGCAAACAAAAAGAGCCGCTGATGCGACTCTTCGTGATCCATGCAGGATTCAAACCTGCAACCCCCACATCCGTAGTGTGGTACTCTATTCAGTTGAGCTAATGGACCCTGCTTTTCAAAAGCGGGTGCAAAAGTACTGCTTTTTTTTGATATGACCAAATTTTTTTGCAAAAAAATGCAAAAAATCGCATTATTTTCCGCGAACACTTGCCAATATAGTCTTTTTTTTGTACCTTTGCGCCGTAAACGACGCAAATAATAACAACGATATGAACGGCAATTTCCTTAAGGGATACATAGCTCTTCTCCTCGCGCTGCTACCTTCTTTGGTGGCGGCGAAGACGGTCTTGCCCGATAGCATATGGACGATACATCACAAGGGGGAGCACCATCACATCGAGCAAAACGAGATTTGGCTCAGTGCCGACCGCCCGGGCGCAGGAACAGGTTCGGAGGTGTTGGACAAAGGCTATATCCAATGGGAAACGGGCTTCGAGTGCTTGCACACCTTAGGAGCACATATGCTAACGATGCCCACCTCGCTCTTCCGTTTCGGTGTTCACAAGCGGGTCGAATTGCGGATGGAATATACCGGAGTGCTGATGGCGGTTGATCATCCGGATGGTGATCCAAGGACGGCCGATGAGCATCTCTATGCTCCTTCGCCTTTGTGCTTGGGAACCAAGATTCTCCTCTGTGACCACTATGGCGGGGCGCTCGAACAGAAATGGATACCGCGTACTGCGCTGTTGTGCAATCTCGGTCTGCCTATATCTAAGTCGCTGGCAACCGATTTGCCGGTGAGCGGTTCTATAAACCTGCTCTTTGAGAACGAGGTCACGGAGTGGTTGTCTATCGGCTATGACGTCGGCGTGCAATGGAATGAGTGGGCACCGACACCGGATGTCTTTGCCTCGTTAGGCATCAATTTTATACCTACTGACCACTTGGGCCTTTTTATCGAGAGTTTTAATCTCTTCGATCCCGACGCGATAAATCTGCAGACAGGTAATACCTATACGCATTGCCATATCTGCATGGATTTCGGTGTCACCTATGCGGTACATCCTCGCGTGCAGTTGGACACGTACGCAGGATTCAATATCTATAACTCAGAGCCGATGATTTCCCATCCGCAGAACTACGCGTTCTTCGGCCTCGGTGTGACTTGGCTCATCTGGCATCCGCATAAAACATAAGTAGTCGTTTGTGAATGTTAAAGTCAAATATAGTAGATAAGTAATAATAAGAAACAAAAAGGTCCACATTGCTGTGGACTTTTTGCGGTGCGGACGAGACTCGAACTCGCGACCAAGTGAATTGGTATTCACGAGATTCGGTCTCTGCACAAAAACAAAAACACCCTTTCGGATGTTTTTGCGGTGCGGACGAGACTCGAACTCGCGACCTACGGCGTGACAGGCCGGTATTCTAACCAACTGAACTACCGCACCGGATAGTTGCTCTTTCTCAAAAGCGGGTGCAAAAGTACTGCTTTTTTTTGAAATGACCAAATTTTTCGGCAACTTTTTTCAAAAAAAGTGCATTTTCATGAAAAAAGGCCACCTCTCGGCAGCCTTTTTTGCTTTTTATCCTTTGAATTCGGGATCGGTGAGGTCTCCGTTGAGGAAACTCTCGTAAGCCGTCATATCAATCAGGCCGTGTCCGCTGAGGTTGAAGAGGATGACTTTTTCTTCGCCCGTCTCGATGCATTTCTTCGCTTCGCGAATCGTAGCGGCGATGGCGTGACAACTCTCCGGCGCGGGAATGATACTCTCTGTCTGCGCAAAGAGCAGGCCTGCTGCGAAGGACTCCGTCTGCGGGATATCTACGGCGCGCATGTAACCGTCTTTGAGCAGTTGGCTGACAATGGTGCCGGCGCCGTGGTAACGCAGACCGCCCGCGTGGATATTCGCCGGTTTGAACTCGTGGCCCAGTGTATACATCGGCAGTAAGGGTGTATAGCCGGCTTCGTCACCGAAGTCGTACTCGAACTTACCCTTCGTCAGTTTCGGACAACTGGACGGTTCAGCTGCGATATATTCGGTTTTCTTGCCTTCGAGAATAGTATGGCGCATGAAGGGGAAGGCGAGTCCGCCGAAGTTACTTCCGCCGCCGAAGCAGGCGATGATGGTGTCCGGATATTCGCCGGCTTTGGCCATCTGTTTCTCGGCTTCGAGACCAATGACGGTCTGGTGCAGCGAAACATGGCTCATTACCGAACCGAGCGTGTATTTGCAGTTCGGCGTGGTGGTGGCGAGTTCGACCGCCTCCGAGATAGCGGTGCCGAGAGAACCCGGGTGCAGCGGATCGCGGGTGATGATGTCTTTTCCCGCGCGGGTGGACATAGACGGCGAACCTTCTACCGTCGCACCAAAGGTGCGCATGATTGAACTGCGGTAGGGTTTCTGCTGCATGGAGATCTTCACTTGATAGACCGCACACTCGAGTCCGAAAGCTTTGGCCGCATAACTGAGCGCGGCACCCCATTGTCCGGCACCCGTCTCGGTGGTGACATTGGTCGTTCCTTCCTGCTTGCAATAGTAACATTGCGGCAGGGCGGAGTTGATCTTATGCGAACCCAGCGGATTTACACTTTCGTTCTTGAAGTAGATATGTGCGGGTGTGCCTAAGGCCTTCTCTAAGGCGTACGCACGAACGAGCGGTGTAGAACGGTAGTATTTATATCGGTCGAAGACTTCTTCGGGAATATCTATCCAGGCATGCTCTTGGTCTAACTCCTGCTTGGCGCACTCGGCGGCGAAGATGTGCGCTAAATCGTCCGCCGTCAGTGGTTCTTTCGTCGCCGGATTGAGTAACGGCAGCGGCTTGTTGATCATGTCCGCTTGGATGTTATACCATTGGCGAGGCAGTTCGCTCTCGTCCAATAAAAATCGTTTTTGCTTGCTCATAACAGAAAAAATGTAAATTTTGTACCTTTTATACGTAAACGACCGCAAAGGTACAACAAAAAAATGAAATAAACAAGAGGGCAATGAGTTTTTAAGAGAAAAAATGTTCCAAATATCGAATTGCCCCCGACTTAACCCCGTAATTACCCCGTGTTAACCCCGTTCACACTTGCCGGCGGAACTCTGCCAAAACAATCGCGGTGGCGATGGCTACGTTGAGGCTCTCCGAAGTCTCTGCGTCTTTGGGATAAGAAGGAATGCGCAACGGGCGAGTGATGAACGGCCGCACGGCCTGCGAGATACCGTTACCTTCGTTACCCATGATGATAATTCCTTCTTTCTTTAGATCTTTCCCTCCTTCAGGCTTTAACTCTTCATACATGTCACGGCCGTCCAAGAGTGTACCGTAGACGGGAAGGGTGGTGTTCTTGAGGAAAGACGGCAGGTCGAGGTAGTGGACGCGTACGCGGGCTAAAGCGCCCATCGTAGCTTGTACAACTTTTGGATTGTAACAGTCAGCGGTGTCCGGCGAGCAAAGGATGGTGCGAACGCCGAACCAGTCGCAAGTGCGAATGATGGTGCCTAAGTTGCCCGGATCTTGTATGCCGTCGAGCACCAATAAGAGATCGGAGTTTTCGGAATAATCCGAGTATTCGGAATAATCAGCTTTCTTGAACACCCCGATCACGCCCTGCGGCGTGCGCAGACCGGATAGCTGCTCGATCTCGGTGCGGGTGGCGTTCTCGCCCTCGCGATAGAGGTGTACGAGTTCGAAGCCTTTCCGCAGTTCCTCCACGCATTTCTCACCTTCTGCCACAAACAGACCCGTCTCGTCGCGGTATTTCTTCTGCTGCAAACTTTTTATAAGTTTGATCTGCGTTTTGCTGACTCTTTCCATAGATACACTCAAAAAACGCCACAAAAGTACAAAAATATTTTGATATATCAAAATTTTTGACTAATTTTGCACGCTCATTATGTTAGGCGCAGTCCGTACATATGGTTTTCGATGCTTGAGTATAGCCCTTCTGGCGGTGCTCTTAGCGTCGTGTAATGCCACGAAGTTTGTGCCGCAAGACAAGTACTTGCTGAACAAAGTTCGGGTGAAATGTGTGGATGACAAGAACGTCTCTACCGGAACGCTGAGTAACTATGTGCGCCAGAAGCAGAACACCGAGATCTTCGGGTTCTGGAAACTCCAGTTACATGTGTATAACACCGCTCCGATGGATACGACGACCAAGTCGCGTGCCCGTGCGGCGCGGAATGCGAAGAAGATGGGTGAGGCGCCGATCATCTACGACGAGGAGTTGACAGAAGCGAGTATGCAGCAGATACGGCAGCAGATGAATAACATGGGTTATTTCCATGCGGAGGTAGATACGCAGCTGCGGTTTAAGAAGCGGAAGGTGGAAGTGACGTACCTGGTGACGGCGCATCAGCCGTATTATGTGCGGAACTACGAGGTGGATATCCCTATTCCGGAACTGGCGAAGATCGCGCAGAATGAGCGGCGAAAGGTGCATCCGGGCGAGCAATTCTCTACGGCGACGCTGGACGAGGAACGCGAGCGTATCACCAGTGCGATGCGCAATCAGGGTTATTACTATTTCGAGAAATCGCTTCTGGAATACACGGCCGATAGCGCGTTAGGTACCCATCAAGTGGATATCCGGTTGCATATGGCGCCGTATGTGTCGCAGTTGGATTCGGCGGAACTGAAGCGTCTGAATACCCGCTATTCGATTCGCGAGGTCAACTATACGCAGGACTATCCTTTCTTGCGCAAGAGTGCGCTACGTCGCGCGAGTCGTATTCGCGCCGATGAGCGGTATGCGGAGTGGAAAGTAGAGCGCACGTACGCGCGCATGAATGCCTTGCCGCCGGTGAAATACGTCGATATCGTCTTCACCCCGGTGGGGGACACCTTGCTGGACTGTAATATCTCGGTTTCGCGAAGCAGGCTGAACTCCGTGTCGGCGGAGGTGGAAGGCACGTATAGTGCCGGAGACTGGGGTATCGCAGCAGGTCTGCGGTATACCAACAAGAATATCTTCCATGGTGCGGAAGTGCTGACGATAGGTGCGCGCGCTTCGTACGAGTGGCGCACTAACGGCGGACGGGCGATAGAGGCGCGCGCCGATGCGGGCTTGCGTTTCCCGTCGAATGTGGCGGTGGAGATAGGCTATAACTACCAGCAGCGCCCGGACGAGTACACGCGTACCATCGCGAATGCGAACCTGTCGTACACGATTCCTCGCAAACCCGGCAGCCGCTGGACGCATGAGTTCAACCTCGTCGATATCAACTATATCTATGTGCCGTGGATGTCGGAGGCGTTCAAGCGCCAGTTCATCGACCGCTCGTCGGTGCTGAAGGCCAGCTATGAGGACCATTTCATCGTCGATTGGAGTTATACGGGTTCGTACTCGACTTTCAACCCGCGTTTCCCGAATCGCTCCTATCTGCAGTTCGCTCTCCGGGTAGAGACGGCGGGCAATTTCTTATATGCCCTGAGCGAGTTGTTCCATTTTCCGAAGAACGACGACGGTGCGTATGTGATCGGCCATATACCGTTCGCGCAGTACGCCAAAGGAGATTTTAACTTCACCTACCACGGCATCATTGCGCCGAAGCATCACCTGGTGACGCATATCGGTTTTGGTGCGGCGGTGCCGTATCTGAATGCGAAGGTGATCCCGTTCGAGAAGCGCTATTTCGGTGGTGGAGCGAGTGGTGTACGCGGTTGGCAGGCCCGCACGCTGGGACCGGGTACGTTCCGCAACACGGGCAACAGGATGGCGTATGACTTGCAGGTGGGCGATATCCACCTCGAGATGAACCTCGAGTATCGTTTTAAGGTGCTGAGATTCCTGGAGTTGGCGGCCTTCACGGATGCCGGTAATATATGGACGATCTATAACTATGACTCGCAGCCGGGCGGCGTGTTCACCGCGGATTTCTATAAACAGATTGCTTGGAGCTACGGCGCGGGATTGCGTTTCGACCTCTCGGTGATGATCTTCCGTATCGACTTCGGCGTGAAGCTGTACGACCCGAGCCGCATCGACTTAGGTACGCAGTGGCGTACTGCGCCGAACGGCCTGTGTTGGAAGGATGATATGACGTTCCACTTCGCGATAGGATACCCCTTCTGATGTTAAAAGCGCAGATGATAGAAGGGCTCATCGAAGCCGGGTGCGACGAAGCGGGACGCGGACCGTTAGCAGGCAGTGTGTTTGCGGCGGCGGTGATACTGGACCCGAAAAGGGTAGGAGAGGTGCCGGAGTTCGAGTGGCTCAATGACTCGAAACAGTTGACGGACAAACAGCGCTATGCGCTCCGACCCATCATCGAACGCGAAGCCGTCAGTTGGGCGGTGGTAGAAGTGACGGCTAAGGAGATAGACGAACGGAATATATTGCAGTGCTCGATATTGGGCATGCAGCGCGCGCTGGATAAGCTGTCCGTGCGTCCGCAGCATATCCTGGTGGACGGCAATAAATGGAAGCCCTACGTGCCGAAGGGAGAGCTGTTGGAGATACCGGCAGACACGGTGGTGCACGGCGATGCGACCTACATGTCGATAGCGGCAGCGAGTGTGCTGGCCAAGACCTATCGGGACGACTATATGCTGCGGCTGCACGAGGAGTTTCCCCAATACGGCTGGGCGAATAACAAAGGCTATCCGACGGCCGAACATTATGCGGCCATTAAGAAATATGGAGTAACACCTTATCATAGATTAACGTTTAACTTAAAATTGTAACATTATGAATTTCTTTCGTAGAACGGTTGTGGTAGAAGGACAAGAGCGTCCTCGCCGCAGAGTAGGTTGCCTCGGCGGCTGCCTGATTTTCTTTGCAGTGTATTTTATCTGCAGTGCTCTCCTCGGATGGATTATGGGGGATATGTTCTCCTCTCCGAACGTCAAGTTGGAGGACAAGACCATCTATCGTCTGGAGCTGAAGGGAACGTTGGTAGAGCAGGCGAAGGAAGAAAACCCGTTCGCCTCGCTGATGAGTTCCGTGCCTTACAGCAGCTATGCCGGTCAGGGCGAGACGGTTGGTCTGGATGCTATCTTGAGTAATATCCGCCTGGCGAAGAACGACGATAAGATCCTCGGTATCTGGCTGGACGGCGCAGAGTTGGAGACGGCGCCGGCGAATGCGAAAGCCATCCGCGATGCGCTGCTTGACTTCAAACAGAGCGGCAAGTGGGTGATCGCTTCGGCGAAGAACTACGGTCAGACCAACTACTATATCGTTTCTGTAGCAGACCGTATCTGTCTGGACCCGACGGGAGCGGTGGACTGGAACGGTCTCTCTGCTACAAAGATGTACTTCACTCGTGTGATGGAGAAGATAGGTGTAGAGATGCAGATCCTTAAAGTGGGTACCTTCAAGTCGGCCGTAGAACCGTATTTCCGCACCTCGATGTCCGATGCAGACCGCTTGCAGACGGAGCAATACCTCGGCGGTATTTGGAAAGAGTACAAGGCCGGAGTCTCGGCTGCCCGTCATATCGACGAGGCGCAATTGGATGTGCTGGCTGACCATGTCATGGGGCTGCAGTCTGCTGAAGAAAACCTCAAAGCCGGACTCGTAGACACCATCGTCTATACCCAGGATATAGACTCGCTGCTGCGCGTCTATGCCGGCACGAAGGACTACCATCTGCTTTCCACCGCGAAGATGGCGAACGTGAAACGTCCGGAGTCGAAGGCGAAAGACAAAGTGGCGGTACTTTATCTCGAAGGCGAGATCACCGATGACTCGGGCGACGGTATCGTAGGCAAGGACGTCGTAAAGACCCTTAAGAAGATCCGCAAACAGAAAGATATCAAAGCCCTCGTGCTACGCGTCAACAGTCCGGGTGGCTCGGCTGACGCCAGCGAGCAGATCTGGCATGCCGTTCAGAACATCAAAGCAGATAGTATTCCGGTCGTTGTCTCGATGGGCGACTTTGCCGCTTCGGGTGGCTATTATATATCCTGCGGCGCAGACTACATCTTCGCTGAACCGACCACCCTTACCGGTTCGATTGGTATCTTCGGCACTATTCCGAACGTGTCCAAACTGCGCAATAAAGTGGGTCTGGATATCGACGGCGTGCGCACGAACAAACATTCGGATATGGGAACCAATATGATCTACAAAGGCATGAATGACGAAGAGCACGCGCTGATGCAGACAATGATTGAGCGCGGCTATGACCTGTTCACAAGCCGCTGTGCACAAGGCCGTCACGTAGAGCAATCCTATATCAAATCCATCGGCGAGGGCCGTGTTTGGTTGGGCGACAAAGGTGTAGAGATCGGTATCGTGGACAAACTCGGTAATATCGACGATGCGATTGCAAAGGCGGTTGAACTCGCCGGACTGGAGTCGTATCAACTGACGTATTTCCCGGAGAAAGAAGACCCGTACGAGGAGTTGTTCAAGATGTTTGATAACACCACGGACGAGGAACGCCTCATCCTGAAAATGCGTGAGTTCTGCTCCAAACCGCGTATCATGGCCCTCATGCCGGAAGTGAAGATCCAATAAATGCTGAAAACTCTCTCCATACCGCTCAGTGGACTCTACTCCTTTGGAGTAGCCATCCGCCATGTGCTGTTCGACCAGCGCTTGTTACCCTCGTTTAGCGTCGATGTGCCGACGATATGTGTGGGTAACCTGGCGGTGGGCGGTACAGGAAAGACGCCGATGGTGGAGTACCTGCTGCGGCTGCTGCTGGACAATGGCTATCATCCGGCGGTGCTCTCGCGCGGGTACAAGCGCAAGACGCACGGTTTTCTCTTAGCCGACAGTATGGCGACGGTAGAGACGATCGGCGACGAGGCGATGCAACTGCACCGGAAGTTTCCGGAGGTTCCTATCGCCGTGTGCGAGAGCCGCGTGCGCGGTGTCAAGCAGCTGCAGCGCCAGTTGCAGAAACTGGATGTCGTCGTTCTTGATGATGCGATGCAGCACCGCGCCTTGCGCTGCGGCTTTACCATTCTGCTCACGCCGTACGACCATCTCTATATTGACGATCATATGTTGCCATGGGGCACGCTTCGTGACCTGCCGAGCAGGGCACTGACGGCCGATGCGGTGGTGGTGACCAAGTGCCCGGACAGCATTCGTCCGATAGACATGCGTGTGGTGGATAACCGCCTTCACCTGCCTACTTTCCAGCAGCTCCATTTTGCGGGAATGAGTTATGCGCCGATGGAGCAGGAGGGCACGCCCCTCGTGCTGTGCGGTATCGCCCAACCCCGGTATATGATGCGGTATGTGAGCAAGCACTATCCGAAAGCCGAACTGATGGCCTATCCGGATCATCATCACTATACGCCGGCGGACATAGACGCAATCATGCAGCGCGCGGAGGATTTTGACTTCGTCCTCACGACGGAGAAAGATATC
This sequence comes from uncultured Bacteroidales bacterium, assembly GCA_900318245.1. Lineage (GTDB taxonomy): Bacteria > Bacteroidota > Bacteroidia > Bacteroidales > Paludibacteraceae > Colicola. Next base: position 20,437 of record ONJT01000025.1, on the reverse strand, counting down.
CAGCGACTGCGTACTACTTCCCTCGTGGATAGGCTGCATGCGCAGAACAAGCGCCTCATCGCCCTGCCTGTGAGCGTGCGGTTCTGCACACCAAAAGAACTTTTTGATCGACAAATACTGACCTATGTTCGCGAGCATAAGAATACATAGTATCCTTCGTCGTTTTGTGCCGCCGTATCGCGCGCAGTTGGGGTGGAATATCTTCTTCAACCTCCTCTCGACGATTTTGTCGCTCTTTTCGTTCGCGGCGATCATTCCGATGCTGCGCATCCTCTTCGGGCTCAACAGCCTGGAGGTGACGCGTATCCCGCTGAGTGAGGTACACGGGCTGCAAGAGACGATTGCGGCACTGCGCGCGAACCTATACTGCGTACTCAATGAGCAGATCGCGCTGCATGGCGCGGGGTATGTGTTGCTGCTCTTAGGGCTATTCCTTATCGTGATGACGGGACTCAAAGTGTTCACGGCCTGGCTCGCGAACTACTTCATGGTGCCTATCCGAACGGGTGTGCTGCGCGACTTGCGCAAGCAGTTATACGATAAGATCCTCTCGCTGCCCATGGGTTATTTCACCCAGGCGCGGCGGGGCGATATTATCTCGCGTATGACGAACGATGTGAATGAAGTGGAGGCGTCCATCATGTCGGCCCTGGATATCCTGTTCAAGGACCCCATCATGATTCTCGTGTACCTCATCACGCTCTTCGTCATCTCGTGGCAACTGACGCTGTTCGTGTTGCTGCTCATGCCGATCGCTATCTTCCTCATCGGTCGTATTGGGCGGAGCCTCAAGCGGGCTTCGAAAAAGGGCCAGGAGCAGAACGCTGAGATCCTCTCTTCTGTTGACGAGACGCTGCTGGGGCTGCGGGTGGTTAAAGGCTTTAATGCCCAGAACAAACTGCGGGCGCGTTTTGACAACCTCATCAACGCCACCCGCGCGACCTTCAACCGTATCAACCGCCGGTATTACTTGGCGCACCCGCTCTCGGAGTTCCTCGGCACAATCCTCATCGCTGTCATCCTATGGTTCGGCGGTCTGCTGATCCTCTCCGACCATGCGACTATCGACGCGGCGACGTTTATCTACTACCTCGTCATCTTCTACTCGATCATCAACCCCTCGAAAGACCTCAGCAAAGCGGCGTACGGTATTCGTCGCGGCATGGCGTCCCTCGAGCGCATCGACACGGTGCTCAATACGGAGTCGCATATCGTCGAACCCGCGCAACCGCTGCCGGTGCATTTCGACAAACAGATAACGTTCGACCATGTGTCCTTTGCGTACCAGCCGGATATTGAAGTGCTGACAGATATCTGCTTGACGATACCGAAAGGTCAGACCATTGCGCTGGTGGGGCAGTCGGGTAGTGGTAAGACGACGCTTACGGACCTCTTGCCGCGGTTCTATGAGCCGACAGCAGGCCTCATCGCTATTGACGGCACCGACATCCGCAAGCATACGACGCACGACCTACGCGACCTGATGGGGATTGTGTGCCAGGAACCCATCCTGTTCAATGACACTGTGCTCAATAACATCACCTTCGGTGTCGATACTTCCCAACCTGCGCCGAACGGACTCACCTGGCGTGAGGCAGCCGAACAAGCTGCGTGTATCGCCCATGCGCATGCTTTCATTGAGGCGATGCCGGAAGGGTATAACACCGTCATCGGTGACCGCGGGTCTCGCCTCTCCGGAGGTCAGCGCCAGCGTCTCTCTATCGCACGGGCGATACTCAAGAACCCGCCGATCTTGATTTTAGATGAAGCTACTTCGGCACTCGACAGCGAGTCCGAACGATTGGTGCAAGAAGCGCTCGAACACCTGATGAAGGACCGCACGACGCTGGTGGTAGCCCATAGACTCTCGACCATCCGCCATGCCGACCTCATATGCCTGCTCCACGAAGGACGCATCGTCGAGCGCGGCACGCACGATGAACTATACGCCCTCGGCGGCCACTATACCAAACTCGTCGATATGCAGCAATGAAAAAGCGTGTACTCTTAGGAATGTCGGGAGGCATTGACTCCACCGTCAGCGCCATGCTCTTGCTCGAGCAGGGCTACGAGGTCATCGGCGTCACCTTCCGCACCTTCGATAGTATCAAAGAATCGTGTATCGCAAAAGAGAAAGGATGCTGTACCATTGACTCCATCATGGAGGCGCGGCATAACGCAGAGAAGATGGGGTTTGAGCACCACATTGTGGATTTCCGAGAGACTTTCCGCCGATGCGTCATTCAGAACTTCATTGACGAGTATATGGCTGGTCGTACGCCCAACCCCTGCGTGCTGTGCAATAGTCATATCAAGTGGGGCGAGATGTTGCACCTGGCCGATGAGTTCCACTGCGACTTTATCGCCACCGGTCATTATGCCCGCATCGCCGAACGCGACGGACATGTGTTCCTGCGCACCGCCGCCGATATGCGCAAAGACCAGACCTATTTCCTTTGGATGCTTACCGAAGAACAACTCCGCCGTACCATCTTCCCGCTTGGAGACCTTACCAAGGACCGGGTGCGCGAGATAGCGCGTCAGCATGGGTATGAAAAACTGGCGGTCAAACGCGAGAGTCAGGAGATATGCTTCATTCCCGATGATGACTACCGGACTTTCCTGCGCGCGAACGTGCCCGATTATAACGAACGCGTACACGCGGGCGAGTACGTGGACGCGAATGGCAAAGTACTCGGTCATCACGAAGGCTATGTCAACTATACCATCGGTCAACGCAAAGGACTCGGCATCGCCCTCGGTCATCCGGCGTATATCACACATATCGACGCCTCCACCAACCGCATCACCCTCGGCTCCAACGACGACATGTATGCGACGGAACTGAGGTTCAAACCCTCGGTATCCCGGAATATCGATATCCCGGTATCTCGATTAACTGCGAAAATCCGTTATCGCACCCAAGCCGTTCCTGTAGAAAAAATAGACGGGGACCGCTTGATTTTCGCAGTCCCCGTCTGGGGTATCACTCCCGGTCAGTCTGTCGTTCTTTATCAGGACGACCTCGTCGTCGGGGGTGGAATAATCCTAGGATCCTAGGACCCTAGGATTCTAGTTACTTTCCGAAATAACGTTTGTACAATCCTTCGAACCCTTTGCCGTGACGCGCTTCGTCGCGTGCCATCTCATGTACGGTGTCATGAATCGGGTCGAGGTTCAACTCTTTCGCACGCTTAGCGATATTCAACTTGTCTTCGCATGCGCCGGACTCCGCTAACATGCGTTTCTCGAGGTTTGTCTTGGTATCCCATACAATCTCTCCGAGCAGTTCGGCGAAACGGGAAGCATGGTCAGCCTCTTCATAAGCGTAGCGGCGGAAAGCTTCAGCTACCTCAGGATAACCTTCGCGGTCAGCCTGACGAGCCATAGCCAGGTATTGACCTACCTCGGTGCACTCACCCATGAAGTGGGCACGAAGACCCTCTGCGATGATCGGGTCCTTCTCGTCTTTTGCTACTCCCAAAATGTGCTCGCATGCGAAAGAGAGTTTGTCGTCGGATGCTACTTTCCACTCAACGATTTGTTTACATTGCGGACAACGCTCCGGTGCCTCTGTGCCCTCGTGTACATAACCACAGATCGGGCAGATAAATTTCTTTACCATAAGATAAATAATTAAAAGGTTAATAAAAAGGGTTATTATAAATTACAAATTTCAAATTACAAATCACCAACAAGCGTCCCCGACGCTGTATAAGTTTTTCCGTTTCGAAGAATAATCATCTTTCCGTCCCGCAAAATCTTTTGTGTCTTATTCTCTAAACTCTCATCTTTATACTCTAAACTCTCAGTCGTGGGCGGAATACCTTCGCCCCATTGCTTATAGAGCCAGTTAATACGCCAGTTATAGCGGTCGATGAAATCATTCCGTCGGTCGGTCATATTGCTGTTATTGCGGAAGTTAGAGGTGCCCTCCCATACTTGCGCGTCGCGCTTGGCGGCCTCGGTCAGCTGGTTCGCAAAATCAATCGCCTGCTGCTTGATTGTGTCTTTGTACTGATGATAGTAGATCCACCATTGTTCTTTGACCGCTTTTTGGAAAACAGGCCATGTGGCGAGTTGTCCTATCCAGTATTGCGGCCAAGTCGGACCATCGTATATCCATCGCTCGGCATGGCGGTCGTAGGCATTGCCGAAATCCCATACAGGACCGAACTTCCATTTGTCCACCATACCCAGGCTGTCGCGGTCTTTATAGAGCTTGCAACTGCCGTGATAACTCTCGCAATCCTCCATGATCTCCTGCACGAGGTAGAACTTAGCCGCCTCTTCGATATCGAGGATCTGCTCCAGTGTGGCGGAACTGTTGCCGTATATAGCGTTGTTGAGCGCCTCAATCTGATGAACGATATAGTCGCGCTGCACGCTGGAGAGCACTTCCGGCACATCCAACGATACCATGACGTGCTGACCGTTATTCTCGTTGAACTCGATATTGTTCTCCGACCAGTAGTTGTCTATCTCTACCATCCATCCGCCGGTGATGCTATCCGCATTCGTACATAGGTCTTCCTGTTCCTGGATGTTCACGCGGTTCTTATCGACACGCACATGTTCGGTCAGGAAATAGAGTCCCTGGTAGTTGCCGTTCAGTACCAACTCTACCGGCACGATCCCCGGTGTCCATCGAAGACCCAACGCCTTGCTGATCATGAATCCTACGGGGTTCTTCAGATAGCCCAACCAGTCGTCGGCGCCGGCTATCAGCACCCAGTGCTTGTTCTTCGGCATGCCTAACACTTTCTGCTTGGCGTCGAACTTGATCTTATAGGGTTTTTTGTCGAATCCGGACCAGGTCCAGTTACCGCGTCCTTTCAGTTGCGCCGTGAGCGGAGCGCTGCTCGAACCCAACGCCGCATAACTCGTACTCAGCGGGTCGATATATACCGTGCCGGGTACGTAGTTCTCTTTGTCCGTGATCGCCTGACCGCTATTCGTCGTCATATAGACGACCGGCAGTGTTCCGGACGGATTGACAGCCTGCATCCCTACGCTCAGCAGACAAATCCAAAGGAATACTATATACTTTTTCATACTTAACACTAACCGCTAACCACTAACCTTTCATTTGAATGATGTCTTCCGCCCGTCTCAGTGCGAAATGAATGTTCGCGCATATATTATGCGGGTCCATTTGTTGCTCTATACCGCCGATCAGTAACTGCTTGTGTACGTGGTCGTTCACGCCGGACAGGATGATTGTGATACCTTCGTTGTGCGAGCGCTGAATGAGCATACTCAGGTTGTGCATCGCCGTCGAATCGACGAACGGCACCTTACGCATACGGATGATACGGATGGGGTATTCTTTGCCGCTCACGTGTAACATAATCTCGTCAAAACGGTTAGCGATACCGAAGAAATACGGACCGTCGATCTCGTAAACCTCTACGCCTTCCGGTATCGTCAGGTGCTCCAAGTTCAGGTTGCTCTCCGTATCTTCATTCGGGTCAATCTCATCGTGCAGCGTGCGAATATGCGTCTGCTCGTTCGTACGCATCAGGAACAGCACCATCGCCAATACCAGACCCACCTCGATGGCGATCGTCAGGTCGAAGAGAACCGTCAGGAAGAAGGTTACTAATAGTACCCAAAAATCACGGGTACGGTGCTTGGCCAGGCCCGCGATGGTCTTCCAGCCGCTCATCGAGTACGCCACCATGATCAGTACCGCCGCCAGACACGACATCGGAATCATACCGACCAACTGACCCAAGAACAGTAGCACAAGCAGTAGCACGAGCGCGTGTACCACACCCGCGACAGGCGTGCGTCCGCCGTTATTGATATTGGTCATCGTACGCGCTATCGCACCCGTTGCAGGAATGCCGCCGAAGAACGGCACTACCACATTCGCAATACCTTGCGCGATGAGTTCCGTATTCGAGTTATGCCGGTCGCCGATCACACCGTCCGCCACCATCGCGGAGAGCAGCGACTCTATCGCACCCAGCATCGCAATAGTGAAAGCCGCCGGGAAGAGTTCGCGCACCAATCCGAAATAGTTCTGACCTTCCGCGAGTTCCAGCGAAGGCAGGTGCGGCGCCGGAATACCGTGCGGCAAAGCGTATAAGTCGCCGATCGTCTGTACGCTCGCTACGCCCCATTCTGACGGCGCGTAGGTCTTGAGCAACCATACCGCGAAGGTCGCGAAGATGATCGCCGCCAGACTGCCCGGAACGCGCTTCGTGAGCTTCGGCATGAAGATACATATCAGCAGCGAGAAAAGACCGATACCTAAAGCCCAACCGTTGATATGAAAATGCTGCGCATAGAAGATCCATTTATCTACGAAATTCGCCGGCACATTCGTCAGTCCCAACCCGAAGAAATCATTCATCTGCGTACTGAAAATCGTCAACGCGATACCCGCCGTGAAACCCACAATGACGGGGTAGGGGACGAATTTGATGACTGAACCCAAGCGTGCTAAACCCATGATAATCAGCAAGATACCGGCCATCACGGTGGCGATCATCAGACCCGCCAAACCGAACTGCTGGATGATGCCGTAGATGATCACTATGAACGCGCCCGTAGGACCTCCAATCTGCACTTTGCTACCGCCGAAAACGGAGATCAGCAGCCCCGCGATGATGGCCGTCACCAATCCCTCCGTCGGACCTACGCCGGACGAAATACCGAACGCGATTGCCAGCGGAATAGCGACAATTCCGACGATGATTCCGGCCAAAGCATCCTGCCCGAATTGCGCACGATTATACGTGCGGAGCGTGCTAAATAACTTGGGAGCAAAAATATCCTTAATGGAATATTGCATACAAACTTTAATTTGGCGCAAAGATAGCACATTTTTTTTAAATACCAAAAAAAATCGCATTTTTTTACAAAAAAATTTGTGTATCTCAAAAAAAAGCAGTACCTTTGCGCGATTTTTCGTGTAATTATGCGAAAAGTCCCTTGATTTGAACGAAAATATAAAATATATACTACAATGTCAAAGATTTGTCAAATTACAGGCAAGAAAGCCATGGTCGGCTGCAATGTCTCGCACTCGAAGCGCCATACCAAGCGCAGCTTCGATGTGAACCTCTTCCGCCGCAAGTTCTACTGGGTAGAACAAGATGTATGGATCGAGCTGAACGTGAGTGCAGCCGGTCTGAGAACTATTAACAAGATCGGTCTCGACAACGCGCTGAAACAGGCTGCGGAGAAGGGATATCTCTATTAAACGAAAGGAGCTTAAACAATGGCAAAGAAATCAAAAGAAGCACGCGTTCAGGTTATCCTCGAGTGCACAGAGCAGAAAGCCAGCGGTGTTCCCGGAATGTCTCGTTACATCACCACCAAAAACCGCAAGAACACTCCGGATCGTTTGGAACTCATGAAGTACAATCCCTACTTGAAGAAGGTCGCAACACTGCAAACCGGTAACTCCGGACGCGCGCACTCTAAGTGCATCAAGATGGTTAAGTCGCCTAAAACGGGTGCTTACATCTTCCAAGAAGAGATCGTTCTGAACGAAAAGGTGAACGAGTACTTTAAGTAACAAACCTAACAATTAGCGCACTACTCTTTCGTGGTGCGCTAATCGTTTATACCATACACCCTACACCATACACCTTACACCATACTCCATGCTGGGCATCATCATCAATCCGAAATCGGGAAAGAATCGCTTCCGCGCACAACGTATCTACTTGTGGCACTTGTTGCGTAAACGGCATCTGCCTTTTGCCTACCGTGTTACCAAATATGCGGGGCACGCGATGGAGTTGGCGCGCGAACTGGTAGAAAAAGGATATGACGAAATTCTCATCCTCGGCGGAGACGGCACGCTCTCCGAAGCCGTAAACGGCATTATGAGATCCGTGCTTACGCCGGAACAGAAGGCGAAGGTACAAGTCGGACTCATGCCCCGCGGCACGGGAAATGATTGGGCTCGGTATTGGAACCTGACCAAGAATCACAATGAATCGCTTCGCCGCTTCTTTGAGGGCGAAGGGCATCCGATCGACATCGGTTGTCTCACCTATTGGCGCAATAACATCGAGCACCACCGCTATTTCATCAACTCTGTTGGATTCGGAGTGGATCCGCTCTGCTGCAAGAAAGCCGAGGCGCTCAAGTACTATATTGGTTCCCACCACGTCAATTATGTGTTCGGACTGATTGGAGCCATCATTCAGCATAAGGCGCAGCACATGGTCTTGACCGTGGACGGCAAAGAGGCGGTCAATGACCAACTCTTCACGATGAATATCGGTAATGGACCTTTCTCGGGCGGCGGTATCCGACAGAACCCCGAGGCCGATCCTACCGACGGCGTTTTCCACGCGATGTTCATCAAGAAACCCACCTTCTCGCAGGTCCTCAAGGCGCTACCGAACCTGTTCAACGGTCGCCTGACCGAACTGCCCTTCGTCTATCCGATAGTAGGCCGAGAGATAGAGATTTCCTACCGCAAGCATATCCTCTTTGAGGCGGACGGAATATTGGAGAATATCATCGGTCCGTGCAAAGTCACCTGCCTCCATAACGCATTGCAGTTTAGATGCTAAAGCAACAGGGTTCCAATAGAATCTACACCCGCGAGACGGACGCCAATGGTCGTTCGGTCATTCGCGTACAGGGAACGAACCGCGATGAGAACCGTGCGTTCATCTATATGGCGCGCCATTTTCATGCGCTCGGCCTGCCTGTACCCGAACTCTATTCGGTGAGCGACGACGAGATGAGTTATACGCAGGAGGACTTGGGGGATACCATCCTTTTCGACCATCTCGATAACTATACCTTATTAGAACGCACGATACGCGCGCTCGCGCATATACAGGTCACGGGCGCGAAAGACTTCGACTGGTCTGTCTGTTTTCCCGTGCCCGCGATGGACGAACGTGCGATACGGTGGGACCTCAACTATTTCAAATACTGCTTCCTGAAGGGCACGAAGATCGAGTTCTCCGAACCCAAACTGGAAGATGATTTCGATACCTTGGTGAAGGTCATCTTGGCGCAACCGGCAGAGACATTCCTCTATCGCGATTGCCAGAGTCGGAATGTGATGATACGCGATGACCAACCGTACTTCATCGATTTCCAAGGCGGACGCCGTGGACCAACCCAGTACGACGTAGCCTCTTTCCTCTGGCAAGCCAAAGCGAACTTCTCGCCCGCTATTCGCGAACAACTCATCGACGCCTATTTGGACGAATTGGAGAAAATCTTCAATCTTCAATCTGCTATCATCAATAAAGCCGCTTGGCGTGCGGCTCTGCCGCACTTTGTCCTCTTGCGCACCCTCCAGGTCCTTGGTGCGTACGGTTACCGCGGTTATTTCGAGCGCAAACCACATTTCCTCGAGTCTATTCCGCTCGCGCTGAAAAACCTGCGCGAGGTACTCGAGCAACTCAAAGACGAATATCCTTATCTATATGCTCTCAGTAACGATCTACTCCTTCTCGTTTAAGCGCGGTATCCCGGTCGATGAATCCGGTAATGGCGGCGGGTATGTGTTCGACTGCCGTTCTACCCACAACCCCGGTAAGTACGAGCAGTTCAAGTCCCTCACGGGCTTGGACCAACCCGTCATCGACTTCCTCGAGCAAGACGGCGAGATACTCACGTTCCTGAAATCCGTCTATGCCCTTATCGACCATCATGTAGAGCGGTTCATCGAGCGCGATTTCACCCACCTGCAGGTGGCCTTCGGTTGCACCGGCGGTCAGCACCGTTCCGTCTATTGCGCCGAGCACCTGGCAAAGCACCTGAAAGAGAAGTATAACGTTGCTATTCATCTTATTCACCGCGAGCGCGGCATAGAGAAAGAGTTATGAAAGCGATGATCTTTTGTGCGGGCCTTGGCACGCGCCTCAAACCCCTCACGGACACGATGCCGAAAGCGCTGGTACCGCTGGCCGGCAAACCTTTGCTGCAGTGGCAGGTGGAGAAACTACGCGAAGCCGGCATCACCGATATCATCGTCAATGTGCACCATTTTCCCGACCAGATCATCGAAACCGTTCGCGCGAACGACGGATGGGGCTGTAACATCACTATCTCCGACGAGCGCGACCAACTCCTCGACACCGGCGGTGGCCTCAAGAAAGCCCTTACACCTTACACCCTACACCCTACACCAATCCTCGCTTGCAATGTAGATATATTAAGCAATATCGACATACGTGCGCTAATCGCTGAATATGAGCGTACCGGCATTAGTCAGTTGGTGGTGAGCGAAAGAAAGACTCAGCGCTATCTCTGCTTCGATGAGAGAGACTGCCTATGCGGCTGGACGAATATCGCTACCGGCGAAGTGCGTCCTACCAATCTCCAATCTTCAATCTCCAATTTCCAAAAACTCGCCTTCTCCGGCATGCAGATTCTCAGTCCGGAGGTTTTGGCGCTCTTAGCGAAGATGCCTCAAGAGAAATTCTCGTTGATAGATTTCTATCTGAGTATACTTCCATCATTCCATCATTCCATCATTCACTCATCATTAAAAGCGTTCATCCCGAACGCTTACAAGATGATGGATGTCGGAAAAATAGATGAGATAAAAAAAGCAGAGCAATTTGCAGCTCTGCTTGTGTCCCCCGAGGGGCTCGAACCCTCGACCCACTGATTAAGAGTCAGTTGCTCTACCAACTGAGCTAGGGAGACAGATCGTGTTTCACGAACTGAGTCTCAAAGACTCGTCTTTTCCAAAAGCGGGTGCAAAGGTACTGCTTTTTTTTGAATTGACCAAATATTTTGGTATTTTTTTTAAAAAATATGTAATTTTTTGCATAAGTCATTTTTTTTGTGTACCTTTGCAGCCTGTTATGTCGGTAGTAATTGAGCATATCAACAAGTCTTTTGGGTCGCAGCAAGTCCTGCGCGACGTCACGCTGTCTATTCCCGAAGGCCAAGTCCTCGGACTGCTCGGACCCAACGGTGCCGGTAAGTCCACGCTGATGAAGATCCTCATCGGCCTCTGGCGCGCTGACAGCGGTTCCGTGGCCGTACCCGAACGCATCGGCTACCTCCCCGAGAACAACCCCCTCTACGACGAGATGTACGTCGCCGAGTACCTCGAGTTCATGGCGGGTCTGTCAGCGAAGCGGTCTGTCAGCGAAACGGTCTCGACACTCATCGACCGCGTCGGCTTGACGCCGGAGCGCCATAAGCATATCCGCGAACTAAGCAAAGGCTACCGCCAGCGTGTCGGCCTCGCCCAAGCGCTCCTCGGCAACCCCCAACTGCTCATCCTCGATGAACCCACCACCGGCCTCGACCCCAACCAACTCGTCGAGATCCGGTCTCTCATTCGCGACCTGGGCAAAGAGCGTACGGTCATTCTCTCCACGCATATCATGCAAGAGGTCAGCGCCATGTGTGACCGCGTCGTCATTCTCGACCATGGCGAGATAAAAGCCGACCAACCGATAGACGAAATAAACGACTTAGAACAATTATTCCATAACGCGACGAATAATGGCAGAATTTGATATCCGACAACAAATGTCCGAAAAGGAGCAGGACAATGCGCTCCGCCCGTTATGCTTCGCCGACTTTGCCGGCCAGAGCAAGGTGACCTCCAACCTCAAGATCTTCGTGGAGGCTGCCAAACTGCGTGGTGAGAGCCTGGACCATGTGCTGCTCTTCGGCCCTCCGGGACTCGGTAAGACGACCCTCAGTAATATCATCGCGAACGAACTCGGTGTGGGCTTTAAGGTCACTTCCGGTCCCGTGCTCGACAAACCCGGTGACCTCGCGGGACTGCTCACCTCGCTCGAACCCAACGACGTGCTGTTCATCGACGAGATCCATCGTCTCAGTCCGATTGTCGAGGAGTACCTCTATTCGGCCATGGAGGACTACCGCATCGACATCATGATCGACAAAGGTCCTTCGGCGCGCACTATACAGATTGATCTCAACCATTTCACCCTCATCGGTGCTACCACGCGCAGCGGTCTCTTGACCAGTCCGCTCCGTGCCCGTTTCGGCATCAACTGCCATCTCGAGTACTACGATGCCGACATCCTCGCCGGTATCGTCAAGCGCAGTGCACGGCTCCTGGGTGTGGAGATCAATGAGAAAGCAGCAGGCGAGATAGCGCGCCGTTCGCGCGGCACGCCCCGTATCGCTAATGCCCTGTTGCGCCGCGTGCGCGACTTCGCGCAGGTCAAGGGCGACGGCTCCATCGACCTCGAGATAGCGCAGTATGCGCTCGAGGCACTTAATATCGACACCTTCGGCCTCGACCAGATAGATAACAAACTGCTTACCACCATCATCGACAAGTTCCGCGGCGGACCGGTCGGCCTGAACACCATCGCTACCGCTATGGGCGAGGACGCAGGCACCATCGAAGATGTCTACGAACCCTACCTCATCAAGGAAGGCTTCATCAAGCGCACCCCGCGTGGCCGCGAAGCCACCGAACTCGCCTACAAACACCTCGGCAAGACCCCCATCAGCGCCGACGGCCAGCAGAGCATCTTCTGAGGAAAATAATAGCTATTCTGTTAAAAATGACATGCGTCCTTGCGTATGTCATTTTTTTGTTGTACCTTTGCAGCGCAAAATGAAAATGCCGTCAGACCTTAGACGTTAAATGGGGTGACAACAAATGAAAGCAAACATACAATTACATAAACGCACGAATGCTACCAGCGGCAAGAAAGCGCATAACGAGAGCCAATTTATCAAGATTGGTCGTGTGCGCCTACATAGCTGGATAAACGAGAAATTGCCGGCTGCAGATATCATTATATCGGAGCGTGAGATTGTGCATATTGCCAACAAGCACAGCCATGAATTGGCTTCGCTGGGAATGGAAGCATTTAATTATGTAACGATGATTATCAATCAGTCGAACGAGGTGCGCAAGGATGATCGCAATGCTTTATTCTTTGTCGTAAGCGGTGCGCGCAAGACAGATAGTGATTTGGAGCAATGTGCGGTAGTGGAATTGAAACTAGAGTGGATGGGCAAAAAGAAAGTCTATGTAATAAAATCAGCCCGCCCGATGAATTGGGGCAGGCTGCGTAAAATTGAGTTGGTGTGTGTTAAACCCCGCTCTTAACATAAGACTTCCGTTCAGCCTTACCTCTGTGCCGCTGAATTGCAACAAGTAAAAACGGAATGCAACCAGACGCAGGTAGTGAGCCACACGCGCTCAATAATCTTTTGCGACTGCAAAAGTACTGCAAAAAATTGACATATGCAAATATTTGAGCAAAAAAACGCAAAATTTCTGCATTTTTAAGCGAAAATGATATAAAATCGTCAGACCTTAGACGTAAAATGGGGTGACAGAGAAGTGTCTCTGTATAACATAACATACTAAAAGCGTTTGCTTTATTTGAGGAGTCTTTCAAACTACCACAACTTGAAAATCACATTCCGAAAGTAATGCAAAACGCTCACGCTTGCGCGTGGGCTTTTTGCGTATATTGGATGTGATCGGTGTGGTAGCCGGAAAGACCCAATGCAAAAGGCTCACGTTTTTGTATGCTCCTAATTGAAAACTAATGGCATACAATATGACACTAAGCAAAGTAAAACAAGATCTCATTGCGGAGATTGATAAACGGGTGGAAGACCATGTGTTGGAACCGTCGAACGCTGAGTTGTTGAGTAAACTCATCGCACAGGCGGACAATGACAACGAGGCAATTTCGATTGCTGCGTTGGGCACGACCTATAAGCGTACCGGTTTGCATTTTGACAAACGGTTAGAGCGGTTGACGCATGACATCCGGTATTTCCGCAAGAATGAGAAACTTAGTTTCTATACGGATAATAACAAACCTGTAAACAAGCTCATCATCGGCGATAACTATGAGGCTTTGCAGAACTTGCTGGTGCAATATACCGGCGCGATAGATGTTATATATATTGATCCGCCTTATGGCAAGGACAGTATGGGTGAGTTTGCGCAAACGAACTACCAGAATGCTATCACGCGTGATAACCTGCTTTCGATGCTCTATCCGCGTCTGCAACTCGCCAAACAACTCTTGTCCGATAGTGGTGTTATCTTCTGCTCTATAGACGATAAAAACCAAGCGTACGTCAAATGTCTGTTTGATGAAGTATTTGGAGAACGGAACTTTGTGGCAAATTCAATTATAATAAATAACCGCGGAGGACGAGATTATGGCGGTATTGCCGTCCAGCATGAATACTTGTTAATTTATGCAAAAAATATCTTTGGCTATGAGCTAAACGAGATAGAGGAAAGTGATAAAAAATTTGACTACCAAGACGATGAGGGTGGTTTTAACTTAATGGAATTAAGGAATCGTAACGTGAAGTTTAATTCTCAAAATCGTCCAAATTTATATTATCCATTCTATTTAAACCCGAATAGTGTAGACAAGAATGGTTTATATCAAATTGCATTGGAGCCAAGTGATGATTTTTGCGTAGAAGTAAGACCTGCTATTTCGCAAGGAATTCAAACGGTATGGAGATGGGGGAAAGAGGAGAAGTCCAGAGAAAATCTTAACAAAGTTATATTTGGCAAAGCGAATCAAAATGGTGGTTATATGATTGTACAGAAATACAGAAAAACCACCAAAATGCAGCGTAGTATTTGGGATGAAAAAGAATTCGTGAACGAACGAGGCTCTGAAATGGTAAAGGAAATTTTAGGGTATGGCGTTTTTGACTATCCTAAATCAATGTGGTTATTGCGCAGAGCAATAGAATTATCTTCTAAGCCCGACTCTATTATCCTTGATTTCTTTGCAGGTAGCGGAACAACAGGGCATGCAGTATTGGATTTGAACCGTAGTGAGGAGAAAGAAGGCGATTTGTTTGCTGAAACAAACAATGGAGGCAACCGTACGTTCATTCTTTGTCAGATGAACGAGAAGACGGAAACAACGCCCAATGGTATTGTGTACGATGTGACTGCCAAGCGGCTCAAACGGATTATGACGGGCGAGTGCTATGATGGAACCAAGGATTTTGAGTGGATCAAGAAGAACAAGCCTTACGGCGGAAACCTTGATGTCTATGAGATAGACAGAGTGGCGGATTTTGAATACACAGAAGGGAAGTCACCATTTGATGTGATAGACGAGACGCTGTATGGTCTGCCTCGTTTTGCTACACTGCAAGAGAAAATAGATTGGGTATGTACGCATTTCAGTAACGCCCGTAAACAACTGGACTGATATGCTGCAAGAAATCAAAGACCTGCAACGCCGTGCGGTAAACGAATTGCTGCTTAAATCGGCGAAGAAACAAGAACTGACTTTCCGTGCGCCTACCGGTAGCGGAAAGACCTATATGATGGCGGACTTCATGAACCAAGTGCTCGCCGCTAATTCGGATGTGGTTTTTCTTGTTTCTACACTCTCCAAAGGAGACTTGGCAGGACAAAATTACCGCTCATTCTGCAAACGTAAAGAAGAAGGAGTATTTCCGAAGCTCAACCCGTATCTCATTTCTACAGAGATAAGCGGTGAGGAAACGCTCTATATTCCAACGGACTACAATGTCTATGTTTTGCCGCGTGACTTATTCAAAAAGAACGGTCGTTTGATGGCAGGTCCGATGACCGCATTTTTGGAGCAGTTGACCCGCGGAGAGTTGTTTGGTGGGAAGAACCAACGTATCTATCTCATCAAAGATGAGTGCCATCAGGCGACCAATAACCTCGATGAGATCTCGCCGAAGTTCTTTGCCAAAGTATTTAACTTCTCCGCGACACCTAATCTCAAACGCGGACAGATGCCGGATGTACAGATAAGCGATGATGAAGCCGTGCAAGCCAAGTTGATCAAACGAGTGGAGTTTGGAGAAGAAACGGCTACGGTGGAAGATGCTATCCGTAAGTACGAGGAAATCAAGCAGCAATATCTCTCATTAGACATCAATCCGTGTCTCATCATTCAAATCTCCAACAAGGAGAAAGCGGAAGAAGAGTGGCTGCGGAACATCAAACCCGTTCTAAACAAGACGGAGCATCAACGCCTCAAATGGATGTTGATTGTCGATAAAGACAAAGACTGCGACACCAACGACGAACTCAAGAAACTGAAAGTCGAGAAATGGAAAGAGTATGCCAAGTTACCGGCTTCGACCATTGATGTTATCATTTTCAAAATGGTGATTTCTGAGGGCTGGGACATTCCGCGTGCTTGTATGTTGTACCAAGTGCGAGATACCAAGAGCAAGCAGTTGGATGAGCAAGTCATGGGACGTGTGAGACGCAACCCTCGGTTGTTAGACTTTGAGCAACTGAATGCCGAGCAGCAAGAATTAGCTACTACTGCGTGGATATGGGGTATACCTCCGCAAGAGCGTACACGTTCCACTCAAGTGAGTCTGTGGAATGACGAGGCGATACAAAGCAGTATAACACTAAAAACCATTCGTCTCAAATCGCCTACCGAACGAAAAGATTTTGATGTGAAAAAGTTCTTTGAGCAACGCAAGAATGCGGTCGCTCCTGAAGACATTTTCACGCTTTACCACAAACTGCAAGGCGCAGAGACGGATTTACAAGACTTATGCTATACGTACGCTGCTAATAGTGTAGATCGTTGGAAAGAGTTTATGATGAATATAGGTGCTGTGCGGCATCAATACAACCAATATATCTGCAATTATGAGGAGAGTATGGTCATCGCTGAGAAAGAAACTTCTTTCCCCGCGCGGTCGTACTATCTGGAAACCGGCAATAAAAACTCTGCTGTTAAGAGTTGGGTATGGCGTAAGACTACCAACGGCGCATTTACATTCGATAGTGACGCAGAAAGCGAATGGGCAGGTATATTACAAGAGGTGGCTACTAAGTATAGTGTACGCATAGAACCCGGCGAGTTTTTCAATGAGGAGACGCGCTATTTGTGGGGCAAGAACTTTCTTCCGAATTCCGAGATACGCTATGAGTACTATGCAGATGGTGTATACTCTTCCTATCCGGATTTCGTTATGAAAGACCACAAGGGACGTATTCATTTATTCGAGGTGAAGAGTGTTAACCGCTTGTCAACCTCTACTATAGATTCCACGGAATATGAAGACAAAGTGCGCCAACTGAAAGATTGTTATCGCGTATGCTCCAAGAAACTGGATGGCTACATCTTCTACTTACCACTTCTCAAAGACGATACGTGGCAAATCACGCGTTTCAGAAATGGAGAGGAAGATATGCTTACAGAAGATTCATTTCGTGATTCGTTAAAATAGAACTCAAAATTCCCCCTAAAAAATGTTATTTTTTAGTTTTCGCAGCCATCAATAGATGGCTGCGCATGTTTCTCATGCCACGTTCCACTTGCATAAATCAAAAATTTTTAGTAACTTTGCAGGCGTAAATACAAGAAGAAGTCACTGGTAATAGAAAAAACTATGAAAAAAATCGAAATTAAGAGTTTCAAAATTCTAAACGAAGTTGCTTTTCGACACACTACGTATCTGTATAAATCTGCGATTAATACAGATAAAAACGGTCTTGCTTCCATTCCGTATTTAGAAAGAATCTTGAATGCTGAGATACCGGACTTGTATGAGACATTGATGGAAACATTTGCAGATGTTAAGATCGGGCATAATGTAACTACCGACTCATGCGTGACACCTCTTATATCAGATAGTTGTGTCATATGGGGGCGAATGTATGTAATTGCAGACTTTGTCCTATACGAAGATGAGTTTTGGCAAAAGGTTATGCTCCCGAAGATATTAGAACTGCAGCCTAACAAAACGATAAAAGCAGAAATGGAATCAGCAGCAAACTATATTAGGAAGTATTATGTAGAGAAACAGGAATGGGTGAAGAAATTTATTACCGTTAGTGCGCCTGCGGCTGAGGACTTTATCGGTTTAGCAGAACAAATACACATGCAAACACGATTAGAAGAATTAGAAAATATAACAAAAGAGAAAAAGGAATTATTAACAGCCTCATTCCGAGTTGCCGAGAATCACAAAGCAGACGTGCTAAAGGTATTGTCTTATATGTATGATATGGGTTTATTTGTTGATCAAGACGGGCAGGAACTTAGCCGCAAGAAAAAACATTTCATGCTTGCAATGGGTCAGTTCTTCAATGCAGATTTTGGAAAATATGCTCAGATAATTGGTAAGGCAGCACAAGAGCCCAAATTTACGGATGTCTTTGAAAAGATGCTCGATATGGCCAACAATCAATACACATACGGAGAGTAGTTTAGTAATATACATAGATGAGTTTAGTAATCTAATGTCATTAAATTGGTATTCACAAAAGTTATAGAAGTATCCTGAATATACCATAAAAAAGCAGTACTTTTGCACTCGATTTTGATCGGGTGCATTTTTTATTTTGCCCAAAAGTAAACTCGTTTTTATGATTTGCAGGTATAGTAGACACAGTGGTGTTGAGAGGGGCAAAAAATGCCCCGACAAAAAAAAGTAAAGGTCTATAAATACGGCGCGCGCATCAGCTAGGCCTGCGCACGCACGCGAGAAAATAGTGTCTTTTGATATTTCAAATAAAAATAGTACCTTTGCAAAAGAATCAGCTAACCTGAGCAACTAAAAAAACGTAATATAGAAAACAACAAAACATTATCAAGGCTGTGTACCGAGAATGATCGATCGTTATACACTCGGAGCAGCTGACACCGGTGTCATAATGTTTAACAACCGTCGGATAATACCCGACACAACAAACGCTGTTGCATTATGACAACAAAGAAGAAAAGTCCTGCAAGGCAGGCAAGTGAGAAACGCACGAGAGTGCGGAGGAACGCGTATCGCGATGTAGCCATCGAGTATTACGCACGTAATTCATCATCGGTTTTGGCCATTACGCATCGTCATTGGCCGGATCAACCATGGAGTTCACAGCCCGAATTGGCACGAATTCTGAGCGCGGAATTAGGTTGGGAATTGGACTATCGCTCCCTCTCCAGACAACTGCGACGGGTGCATCGATTTGATCATTCTGTACGGCAACGTATCTTCGAACTAATCGGAGATAAGGCACTGTATGTCCCGGATTTTCACTGGGATGCAGTTTGTGGCAGATGGAATTCCACGAACCCTAAAAATGTAGTATCTTTGCACCAAAATTAGACAACTATGGAAAGCGAGAATTTAACGATTATCGAGCAGTTGGAGAAGCTACGTATCACGAGTAGTTCGGAGATTCCGCCGCATGAGTTCTTGTACACCTGGAACGGAGTGCCGTGCTTTGCACGGGGTGAGTTGGTGGCGGTGACCGGTAAGGCGAAAAGCGGTAAGACGTACCTTAACTCGATACTGATGGCGGCGGCAGGTTTAGAACCGGCATTGAATGCCGGGCTAACGGACAAAGGACATTTCTTGGGTTTGGAAAGGATACGGGAGAAGCCGCTGCGGGTGGTATGGATAGACACGGAGCAGAGTGCGGACAGCACGCATGAGATACTGCGTGACCGCATAGGAGCGATGATGGGTGCAGAGGCGAGCGAGGATGCGTATCACGTGTTTAACCTGCGTCAGGTGAGATGGCAAGACCGCATGACATTGGTGTTAGCCGCGATAGCGATATGTATGCCGGACTTGGTGATCTTCGACGGGATACGCGACGTAGTAGGCGATATCAACAACTACGAAGAAGCGCAGAACACGATTGGTCAGTTGCTGAAGGTGGCGTCAGAGTACAAGACCTGTATCGTATGCGTACTGCACCAGAACAAGGCGGCAGAGGACAAGACGCTTCGCGGAGCATTAGGTACAGAGTTGCAGAACAAGAGTTTTGAGACGTACGAATGCAAGAAAGATCCGGAAACGCGTATCTTCAGTATCCAGCAAACGGCTACCCGCAAATACGACATGCCGAACAAGATCCAGTTCTGCGTGGACAAGGAGGGTTTGCCGGTGGGATGCGCGGCCGGTTTAGAACCGGAGCAAGCCAGCCATGCGGATACCAGCCAACCTGGTGTAAAGGAGATATTCCGCACAGCGATGATGGGTCAAAGCGAGATGCGCGCAGGGGCACTGAAGGCGCAAGTGATGATGCGCCAAAACCTCCGAAGCGATAGCATCTACGGCGGACTGTTAGGCACAGCCTTGCAGCAAGGCGTATTGATCCGCAGAGCGGTTTCAGACCGTGAGGTCTATTACCAACCGGGACCGCAAATGATAGAGCCTCAGTTGGATTTTGGCGGGTAGCCCCGCAGGCTCCCTTAGTAGAGTAGTCTATTCCCTATGTAATAGGGATAGACCTACTAAGGAGCCGGGCCACCACTGCCAAGCAGTCGGACAGAGACCATACAGAGACGTCCGTAATGGTCGCGAAATGGTCGCGGAATTAACAGCAAAAAAAGAAAGGAAGAAAAGAGATGAAGGTAGAACTTATTATTCCAATAGAAAGCCTAAAAGGCAAATTACGGCAAGACGGGTTTTACTTCCGGAAGTACCGAGGTCAGCAGATAGTACAGAAATGTCCGGACCGGTCGAAGCACGTCAAGACGGAAGA
>ONJT01000032.1 GCA_900318245.1 uncultured Bacteroidales bacterium | reverse complement strand
ACCGATTATATCGATGGGTTTGTTTCTCGGAAGCCTATTTCCTCAATTGATGGTTAAAAAACTACATTTTTGTCATTTTTTTGACTATAGTTCGTAATACGAATAGTTTTGTGCTAGGCATGTATGCGAGTGGCCACTCATTGCACGTGCAAGTCACACAAACTTTCGCGGTTAATAAATAAAAAATCACCGGACCTCCGTTTTGGAAATCCGCTGCAAAAGTACTGCTTTCCCATGAAACAAATCGGCTACTAAACGTATAGTAACCGATTTTTCCTGTACATATAGAAAAAAAAACTAAGCGGTCGTTCGTTCGATCGCTTAGTCGTTCTTTAGAATCTCGTTGTGTGCTACTTCCGCGAGATTTTTGAATATCTCATCGTACTTGTACGTGTTTTTGATGCCGTATAGCGCTTGGCTGTAATTGGCTATCCCCGGGCATCCGCATGCGTCAGCCATCCGCTGCATAAACTCCTTTTTGCTCACTCCTGTTATCAGACCTGCTTCATAGACGGCATTAAGGATAGCAATGACCTCTTTCTGTTTGCCGTCCGCTATGATGTTCGAAGCAGCAGGAAGTGCCTGGATCTGTTGCTCGTACTGCGAACAGCGTTCTTTGAGGTAAAAGTTCTCGGTCTCTTTTTGATGGACAATACCGGACACGCCGCGGAGCACAAGTTCTATCGGGCTCTCCGGAACGGGGTCTTTGGTAGTATGTAAACAAGCATCATCCATGGCATGTATTTTATTGATATAGAGAGTGTTAGCTACACCATCGACGGCAAATCCATCAATGCATGTGTGAATTTTAAGGTTTTTGGAGGCCTTGAAATGCGGTTGCAAAGGTACTACTTTTTTCTGAAATGTACAAATTTCAGCGAAAGATTTTTTAGACTATACGGAAATCGCAGCACATTGTGCTGCGAAACCCCTAAAAATATTTTAGACGGAAGTTTATTTGGTCAAATCTTGATACATCTCGAAGAGACGTGCGACGCATTCCGATTCGGAGGTCTTACCGGGAACAAAACCGTAGGCCTGCATGACCGCACGGTCGTTGTCCTGATGGGCTCTGCGGAGTTCCGGCGGCATGGTCACTTCGTCGTAGAGATCCGCAAGGGAGCAGTCGGGATATTTGGCGCATTTCTTCGATACTCAGCATGTTGTCTTTGTATTCCTGCACAAAATACTCCGCCTCTTCCGGCAATTGCTCAATCATTGATCTGTAATAACCTTCCATTTTCTTTGTAAACAGTAATTTCGTGATGACTTAATTTTATTTTTCGATGAGGGCGAATAACTCTTATACTTCTTCGGTCTGACGCCCGAAGCACTGGACAAATCCGCGACTCCTTTGTTTTGTGCGCGAGACGTCAGGCTCGTGTACCTGTGTTGTGTGCATCGCGCGTAGGAGCGATGACGGTAGATAAATCCGCGGCATAGGCATTCATGTCGAGGCACTGGGCACGCGAGATACGTGTTGCCGCGGTCTCCGGACTAAAGTCCGAATAAGGCGTCATGATTAGCAAGAATCCGTCTGAACAGCCTTTCAGGTCTCTGCCGGTTGGGTAGATGAATTGGCCGTCCAAACCGCGATTTACAATACGTATCATCCTCAGTTTCTCCTTGTAGCATTCCTCATAGACAGCCTTCTCTGCTGGAGAAATGAACGGAGAAACCAAGATGGCTCCACTTCGGGCTAATGCAAGATAATACGCTACTTCGTTTTGTATCTCTGCGTCACTCAGATTGCGATGGCAGCGTACTTGAACGCGTTCCGGGTAGGTGATATAGAATGTATTTCCTACAGCTGTATAGGAATGTCCTTGTTTGCCGGCTTTGAAGTCATATACTTTGCGGAGTCTATCGGGGTAATGCACTTTGAGCCAGAGACGGCGAGGGTTATCATGCAGATAATCGTACCATGTTTGTAACTGCCCTTCGTGAAAAAGGATCTTATCATTGAAGTTAGGTTCAAAGAGAGGAGATTTCTCCGGCCTGACGTCCGGAGCACTTGACAAAGTAGAGGAGGATATACGCCAATACTCTCGTGAGCAATCGCCTTTCCAGGCGGCAATCATCCGCGCCAGATTCCATCCGTCAGGAAGCGGGTCCCGCACATAGAGGATGCCATGGAAATGGTCCGGCATAATCTGATATTGCAACACTTGAACACAGCTGCCCGTTTTGGCGGTGACGATATCCGCCATGTTACGAAATGCGGCTGCGATGTATTCGCCTAACGGCGATGGCTCTATATGTGCCTCGTCGGGAGTATTGCCAACTAAAGTGCCGAGAAGGCGTTGGCGATTGGCAACATTGACGGAAATGAGATAGATACAGACCCCTGCATAATCATGCCCGTTTTTGCGGCGGAGACGATTGTGCTTGATGGGGGCATAGCAACTCTTCTTCGGTCTGACGCCCGAAGCACTTGACAAATCCGCGACTCCTTTGTTTTGTGCGCGAGACGTCAGGCTCGTGTTGTCATTAGTGTCCATCCAAGTTTATCATCCTTCTATCGTTTTTATCTCCTCATCCGTCATCCCTTACAGCGCATAAACGCGGGTGTCGATGTCGCGGTCGGCATTTTCATTTTGCGGGTGCAAAATTACTACATTTTTTCCAAATTTGCAAGACTTTGTGCTACAAAAATTTGCATATCTCGCAAAAAAGCAGTAATTTTGCAGCGGAAATGCGACGTGCGGTATTCTTTATAGTAACTAGCGTGATGGCGTGTGCAAGTACGTGCGCTGTCGCGAAAGAGAAGGCGCCTTCGAAGGGTCTGCTGTTCTTTTACCATATGGGCAACTGGGCGGATAACTACCTGCGCCGGGGGATCGACACGACGTATATCGACCTGCCGGAGCATAGTTGGCGGGTGGCGGCGACGCTCGCTTCATCGGGTATCAACTCGCGTATCATGTCTGTCAGCGACGAGAGATGGTCGCTGCTGAACCTTGCGCAGCCGAGTGTGGACGTCGGTTTCTACGCCGGCTACCGCGGTATCGGATTCGGCTATTCGTGGGACGTGCTGCATGCCTACTCGCGGCGGTTGAGTTTCTCGTTTGGCAGTAAGTATATCGGTATCGATTTCACGCTGCAGACGACGGGTGATCTGACGACGAAGGTGGCTTATAACGACCAGGTGCTGGCGGAGTTAGGCAAGAACCTGATGACGATCTCGAATGCGCACTTGCATATCTGGTATGCGCTCAACGCAGCGCACTACTCGCATAACGCGGCGGTCAAGCAGTCGTATATCCAGAAGAAGACAGCCGGTTCGCTGTTGCTGCACCTGTCGTATATGTCCCAGCAGATCAAGTTCACCGATACGCTGAATATCGTAGGCCCGGAGGATGGAGAGAGTATAGGTCTGCTGCCGGCTATCATGTCGGGTATGACGGGTATGACGACGCGTCAGATCGCGGTGGGAGTAGGGTACGGAATCAACTATACGCCGAACAAGGGCAAGGTGGTGCTGCACGCTTCGGCGGCGTGTATGCTTGTTTGCTATTCGGTCAATCATATCATGTATTACGTGCCGGACAGCCTTCAGATGGAGCTGCCGAGCAGCGAACCGATGTTTGTGCTGCACCCGGCAGTACCGGTACACGTGACGGGAAACGTGCGTGCGGCGGTGAGTTGGGAGATCAACAAGTGGGTCCACCTGAGTGCTTGGGCTACGGGCGACCATCTTCGTTTCCGCTCGGCGCCTACGGCGGCGGGTAACACGCTGAACTTAGCGACCTGGTCGTGGAAGGCGCAACTCAATATCGGCGTACGTTTCGGCGCGGGCCAAAACCGATTGGAGCGCGCGTTGGGTAAACCTATTTTGCCGCAAGAAATGCCGACGGAAATCAAGAAGAGTAAACTGCCGCTTTGGCTGACGGATTTCTTCTGGAGCCCGAAGTAAAAAATTGATAATAAATTGCTAAGTATAGGTTGCAAAATCTATAAAATAAGCACTTTTTTCTTAAAATATTTGCTCAGTTGGCATAAATGTTGTACTTTTGCAGAATATTACGCATAAAAGCGTAAAGTTTGTTATGAGAAAGTACGTCGTTTTATTGCTGTTTATATTGTGTGCGCTGGTGAAGGTGCACGCAGTCGGTTGGACGCCGACGGATGCCGGTTTGGTGGTGAACATGGAGCAGGGTGAGCGGTTCCTGTTGTCGGTATGGGTTGATATCAATAACAACAAAGCAGAAGATCCCGGTGAGGAGTTCTTCGTTAGTAACTATACCCGCTATACGGGCGGTTATTACAATTATGGGTCGGGAACGTATATGAAACTTCTCCCTGCCACGGAAATAACCGAGATGAACACATGGTCAGTGGGTTATCCTTTGGCTCGCGGTAACAAAGCGCTGGGCGGTATCGCTTATACGATTTGGAACGACGGTAAGACGCTTAAAACGAGTGATTCGTTTAAGTTCCTGGGTGACCTGACGGACAATTACGCCGATGCAAAGGCCTGTGATGTTGTGTTCGTCATTCCTACCGAACGCGGTGTGCCGGTGGTATCGCGTACCCCCGGTCCTAACCCCACATCATTTGACCCGAATGGTACTTTGGGGCGAGGCACGGATCCTTTTAACGGAAGGATGGGAACAGGTTTCTTGGGGATGACCTATCGCGAGGTCTATATGTTACAAATCCCGAAAGCCAACAGTCCGCAATCCTATACCAATGCAGGCTTGGTGACCTTCAATACAACGCTGTCAACATGGAAATTAACTTCAGGTGCCGGGGATATAGTAAAAGGTAAAGCGGCTTATGCCTATGCAGATAAGAAGCACGATCCGACCCCTCGTACGATCTTCCGACTCTATCTCTTGGATAACCCGATGAGTAGTTGCAGCAGCTATTTCTTTGCAACCGATGAGCAGGATTATAAGCGGTATCGTATGAACGAAAACAACCCGCAGAAATCGACCGATAGTACTGCAATCAAGAAGATCTACACGATGGATCGTATGACGTGCATGAGCCGTCAGGGCAGCACGCAGTACTACCGGACGGATCTGATGCGTGTGCCGGAGCCGGACAGCACGTATTACTATGTAGGTTATAACAACGCCTATAAAGACGACACCGGAGAGTCGATGGGTTCGGAAGGGGCGCATTCCATGTTCACCAAGATACGTGAACTGCCGATATTCGGTCTGCCGAGTACATTCAAGGCTCCGGCGGGAACTTGGGGACGAATGGTGGTGGATACGACATCAGCGCTGGATAATTTGGACGTGCGGTTCAAGCCGGCAGGCTATTTCTGTAAGATCAGCACCGGTACGAACGTGCAAATGCGCCCGAATGCGGATAGTACCATTTGGACATGCGAAGAGATGTGGCATATCACAGATGCCTATGCGGGATTGCAGATCAAGGCAACGATGTTCTCCGGTCCGGAGTATAGTCCGACCGATGAGGGAATAGACATCCCGGGATGGAGTGTGTTTGTAACCGGAAATACCGTGCCTTTGGCGAGCGACCACACAAAAACAGTAGAGGGTGGCATGGACGGCTGGGCGCGTATCTATACCGACAGTTCGCAAATTAACGGCTATATGGAGTTTATCTTGGCGAATCCGAGATATCATATCCACTACGACAACAATGGCTTGTTGGGAATACAAGTGCCTGACCAGTATCCGGAGCAAGGATTGAATAGTGTAACGGTAGAGAAATCGCGACTGGTAAACGGTTTCAACTTTACGGGTTGGACGACCAATGCAGACGGCAGCGGAATGAGCTATAATCCGGGCGATGTGGTTGACTTAAGCACCATCCTAACCGGTCCTAAAGACTCCACGCTGACGCTCTATGCCCAAGGCTCCTATACCGGTACGTATCATGTGGCCTTTTCGTTTGAGCATTCGAACGGCAAGCGCTATTTCCTGACCCAACCGATAGGCGACATCCGTTACGCCCGTGCTCGTCCGGTAGGCGACTGGACCAACACCTATCAGGGTATGTCGGACCCCTATAATACCGAGCCGAACTATATCAGCACGTACAAGTTGATTGGAGGCCCCGATCCTTGCATCGAATGTGCATCGGGAGAGTATTTGCTTGACCCGCGTCGTGAATGGCGGTATGGCGCCAAAGACTCGTTACTGTTCTATAGCAATTTTGCGCCGGCGAATGATGAGTATTTAGGTTTGTATTACGAAAACCCGGAGACTCCGTTCAAGGACCCGGTGACGATTGTTGCTAACAACACCTGGGCGGGTATATTCACCTCCACGGAAGGCTGGCCTGACTACAGCGTGGCGGATGTGCGGAACACCAAACTGAAGTCTGAGGACTATCTGGATGGCTTTATAGAGGGTGATATTGACCGTAAAACCCGCCCCAGCGTAGACTCTTCGTTCGTGTACTACAACGAGGCGCTCAACCAATTCGACGGTGTGAGGACAGAAGGCGAAGCCACGACCTTCCAGATCTCGCGTGTCCGCGTAGCGGATGAGCATTATGTCGTGCTGCCGGATACGATTTCGTATATATGGCGCGATACGATTGAGTTTGCTTATCATAACGGCGAGCAGTCGCGCGAGCAGATATGGACGTCCATGATCGGTAAGCAGCTGCTGGCAGTAACGAAGGTAGGGAACGATACGGTCTATTTCCATCCGGATCCCGATCATATCATCCAAGACCCGAACAACCTGTATCTGGATAAGAACTACCGCGTATCGCAGGATTTTGAGTTCATCCCGGATAGCCGTGTGAGCACTTCTGTAGAGGAAGAAGACCGTGCGACGCATGAAACGACCTCCAACCACTGGCACAACGACATCGTCAGCGGTCTTAACAGTCCGATCGATGTGAAGGATGCCGGCGGTAACTACATCGATATCGTCGATACGTTCCGTATCACGATGAGTCATGGCGGTATCAGCAAGGTGAAACAATACTACGGCCGTTGGAAGAAAGGCGCACGCGGTCTGAAGGTCAATGGAGACGGTTCGGTTCGTACCCGCGATGTGATTGTTCGCACGAAGACGTACCACTACGGCGAAACGATCACCCATCTGGTACTGAAGCCCGAGTTCAAATCCTATATCTTCAACCCGCTGGAGGGCAACAGCCAGGTGATTAACTTCACGTTAGCGAACGTGACCGCGCATCGTTTGCTGGATGTGGATGGTAATCCGATAGGCGAAGAAGAGATTATTGACTCCGAAGACATCACATCGAGTCTGAGTCTCGGTCCGGGCGCATGTAGCTTCAGTTCGGGAGGCACCTATTTCAACATCTCCGAGGCGAAGAACGAGTACGTCACGCTCGCAACGAAAGCGGTGAACAAAGAGGTCGATAACCATGATACCTTGATTATCTCCATGAATGTGACTATCGATGACGTTGTATATCCCGTGACTGCACGTGTGCCGTTGGTACAGACCTCGCTGGAAGGCGACGAGCTGATTTGGTCGGTAGTGAGCGGTAATAAGCGCTATTATATCATGGCGGGTACCGGCGGATTGATCTTCCGTCAATATGCACTAAAGGATGGGACGCTATACAAAGACGATGGAAAGACGGTGCTCCAAAAAGGTTCGAAAGACGCCGCCAACAGCGACAAGGGATATATCACCCCGTGGTATTTTAGTTACCCCTCGGGCTCTGCAAATCAGCTGGCGCTGAAGACGAAATACGGTGTCGATCTCTATTTCAAGATGCTTGGAGAGGAGGTTGGTTCCAAGGGCGGCGTTCATGCAAGCGACTCGTCTCTGCTGACCTTCCATTACGTCGATGTTTTAACCAACGACAATGCCAACGAAGAGGAGCTGGTGAAGCTCCAGTATGGCGCTGATAAATGGTTGCAATTCACGCTGACAGGCGGTAGCGGAGCCGAACTGGTACTGGTGGACGACGAAGACGATGCTTCCGTCTTCTCGTGGAGCTATCTGCAGCAAGAGTACAGCCTGCTCAATAACGGCGCTTATCCTGACCGTGATACGGTGGCTTTCGGATATAACACCGACATGACGGTAACTATCCAGACGCGCTACAAGGCATATAAGGAATTCTCGATGCTGGTGGGTAACAGTATGGTTAATTGCTGCCGCGTAGAGGAGACCGACATGTCCAATCTGACGAGCAGCAGCCTTGAGTGGAAAACCAATCAGACCTTCAGCCTCATCCCCGATGCACGTACGTTCGATAGCGGATCCACCCCAAGCCCTGCGACGAGCGGTATCAGTCAAACGGCAAACACCGTCTCCACCTCGGGCGCTACAACCAGCCCGACGGATGTGATGATAGACGGCAAGTACGTCAACATCGTCGATACGCTGCAGGTTACCCTCTCGTTGCGGGAAGGTGCGCCGGCATACCGCTTCAAGGGCGATTGGAGCGGGTTCCGGTCCGTGAGCGATGCGGAGCTGAAGATACCGCTGATACGTAAGACCTACCACGAAGCGAACTTCGACTCGCTCATATGTATCGTTGACGGCGACGCCTACAACTATACCTTCTCCAATAAGATAGATCCTCTCCGCCCGGAATCCTATACCTTCAAGCTCAGTACAATGAATCGCACCGGTCGTCACGTGCTGGACGTTGCGAACGAGACGATGGAGGTGCTGGATGAGGAAGAAACGAACGTAACGCGATCCGGCGGTATGAATCTGAACAGTACGGCCATGGCCGAGGTACTGCTCGTGGACGAATTCGGTAATGCGCCGACTTGGTGCCGTATCTCCGCTAAGGCGGACACCACCATCACGGTAGAATGTACCGAGAGCGGTATCCGTACGCCGCGCATGGCGCATTTACGCATCTTCTATATTATCGTCATTAGTGACAAGATGTATGTCGTCACTGACCAGCTGACCGTATCCCAACCCAGTTATTTCCAGTATGCCAACAACCAGCACCTGGTTCACTCTCCCGGTGCTTCAGGCGATCCGCTGCGAGCCGACGGTATGCAGCAGGTACACGAGAACAAACGCATCCTCTATTACTACCCCGAGCAGGATGTGGAGTTGCCGATTCGCGACTACCACTTCTTCGGTTGGTGGCGCTGGTTCCGTGAGGGCGCAGGCGAGATAGGCGACTCGGATATACCGGAAGAGAGCTGGCGTATACAGCCGCAAAATACAGGTTCCGGAAGGAGCGGCTCCTATAACTTCCCGTTCCGTATCATCGGTGACTCGGTGATGTTAAAGAAAAAAGACGGTACTGACTCCATAAAAGTATTGATGACGATGGGTCGCTACACCGTCTTCCATTACAAGGCGGCAGAATATAATGACAACAAGAAAAATCCTCCCGTCAAAGTCGCGCGTGTGGCGCCGCCGATCACGACGTTTGGTTTAGCTACGAAGCCGACTGTGACCTATGCGGCTGAGATCAGTAACTACTACGACAACCTGCCTATGTCCTTGACGTACAAGAACCAGGTGGATACCGCGATGATGGACACCATGACCGCCATACCGGAGCCGACGCTTTCGTTGCGTGAGGTATTTGAACTGCATCCATGGACGGAGATGGCAGAGCGGTTGGATGGCTTCAAGAGCGACACAGGCGCCACCTATCCGCTGGCGAACGAGAAATACATGGAGGATCATGTGATGATGGCTCCGCTGGGCAACGAACTGCTGCTCTCCACCGAGCAACGTTACATCTACGAGCACCTGCAAACGACTAAACAGTCGGAGTCGCTATTAGGCTACTATATGCGTGACGACCATTGGTCGGACTTCGGTTGGAACGCTGAGCGCAAGGACTCGATGATCTGGTGCGGCGGTTGGGATGCTACCTGCAAATGGTACACCTACAACCCCAAGACGCAAAAATACACCATATGTAATCACTCGACAACCGTGAGCGACGACTTCCTGAAAGTGCCGGCGAAGCAAAACATCACCAACGGGCAGGAGTTTGACACCGTATATTATTGTTTGCGCGCGCAGAGTAAGAGTAGTCCCCATGCCGGTACAGTAGAAGACCCCGATGATGAAGAACCGGATGATGGTAAATATATGTTCAATATCTGCCGCTATAAGCTGATATATCATAAGCCCGGCAAGTACGGTCCGTTGGCGGAAACAACAAAGGCGGGTGTCACCAAAGCGCTCATCACCAATGATGACATAGAGCAGCACTACGAAGTGCTGGAGCGCTTGAACTTCGACTACAACAAACCCGGACGCGCCTATGTGGTCTATCCGCACCCGCTGCCTTGGGCGGACGCTTCGTACGGTTATACCTACCCGGAGACATCCGACCTGCCCCACAACCGACTGCACGTTCATTCCGACTTCCCGAACCACGGTGAGTACGGACTGATCAACCGCATTCCGACAGCAGACCATTGGGGGGAGGGCGTGACATCGTATTGGCGTCCGATGGAGCAACACGGCGGTGCCGAGAACGGATACATGATCTATTGCGACGGTATGTCCTCGTCCGGTCAGGT
Organism: uncultured Bacteroidales bacterium; assembly: GCA_900318245.1. GTDB lineage: Bacteria > Bacteroidota > Bacteroidia > Bacteroidales > Paludibacteraceae > Colicola. Next base: position 6,035 of record ONJT01000032.1, on the reverse strand, counting down.
AGCCGCCCTCTCCTTGGAGACGCATCTGTGCTCCGGACAGAAGATGTTCTTTTCCGGCTATGTATGCAACCCCAGTAACCAGACCGGTAAAGCGGACCCGAACTTCATATTTAGTGTGCAAGGATCGGTCAATGGAACCGATTGGGATGATATCACCTCTTATACCACGGGAGGTATCAAGCCCTCGAGCCAGTGGAGCCAGATATACTTCCCGATCGTCTTTGACGAGAATATCGACTACCAACACTTCCGCGTACGCATCTACAACGTATCGTCCGATTGGGACGGAAACGACTTCATCATCGATGATATGTGTATCTTCGCTACCAAGCCGCCGTTGATCGCCTATCAGGCCAATACGGCTTGTAAGGAGAAAGCAGACGAGGAACTCCCGTCGCATGTCATCTTGCGTGTGGACTACCAAGGTATCGTAGGTGATGGCTACAACGACACCACCGTATGTTATACCCTCAAGAGCGTCAACAAGGATCATGTTGTCACGTTCGTGCCGATGATAGATCACTATCTGAAAGAAGAAAACCATCACGATACCATCTGTGGAAAACTCTATATCCCGGGCAAGACCTACGAACCGAAGCATCCGGACTCGATCTTTGTCAATATGAACCAGTTGATCGACACCTTCGATGTCTCGTCCGAGAAACACTCGAAGGATGCGGAATACAAGATATTCAAAGAGGGCTATATCTACGAGATTCTCGAGGGGGACATACGTCCTGTCAAGTACGTGGTACATAGCGCCCACGTGAATGCTATTGATACCTTTACCGTACATATGTCGGGCTCCTATAAGGACATGCTCAGCAGTCTGTGCGGTATGACCAGCCACCTTAAGGTAAGCAACCAGATGGTGCTGGAGCTCAACGGCGAGGAGCAACCCACGACCGAATCGCTCGACCTGTGCGCCAACTCGACGTATGATATCGGTTTGCGCGTCAAAGGTTCGCTCTATCTGGATAGCGTTGCGCCGATCAACCTCAACGGAACATGCGTTAACGACTGGTTGCTGTACGGCGACACAACCGATCTGACCGGTTCGCCTAAGAGACGCTACGGCTACACGTACAGCACCATTGTGAAGGTTGTAAAAGACATCCTGCGTTGCGATCCTCCGGGCACCGAGAATGCCAACCAGTTTGCGCCGACCTTGGCCGCCGTCAGCCGCAATGAGATGCAGCGTATCAAAGATGCGCAGGGTGTGGTTTTGGATACCACGGCTCATCCGTATGATATATTGGCTGACCTGGTGAACAATGGCTTCCTGACGCTCTACAAACCGTCGCTAACTGCCAACGTCTATGCGGGCGATTCGGTGCAGTATGTCATCTTCCCGATATTGGGTACGGGTACCGACACAAAGCAGCACTCAAGTGTGGAGGTATGTCCGATGCCGATGTTGATCAAGCTCAAACCCGAGTCAAGCTCCGCCGTACCGCTTATCGTAGGCGGACTGAAACGCGACTCGAGCGAGATGGAACTGCCGGTAGTAGTACTGGCAGACAGAATGACAGCCAATAGTGAGTTCACGCTTAAGGTAGATTCAATCATGCCGAACATTGGAATCGCTTCCATCAAACTGCTTACGACCGATGATCCCGATTTCCAAGAGGGATTCCATAAGCTGGCCTTGGTACCTGATTTGGACTATCCACAAACGGATTACTACCTGAAGGGCCACTATATCACCCTCCAGCCGGCAAGCAGCAACACCTACGAGATGAAGCAAGGCTACAACTACACCTTTGCCATCGATTTGCAGACGATCCTCGGTAAGGATACCTTAGACGGAGGCTGCAAGGTAGGAACCGTGCCGTTCACCCTTGCCATCGTGCCGGATTACCTGCGTTGGGATCCGCAAGACTCGATCAGTACACAATGGAACCGACACGGCAACTGGATGGGTATCGATCAGAATAACGAGCCGATTCATGCTACCGCCCGCTTCGCACCGCTATCCACTACATCGATCATCATCCCTGCCATGACAGACGGCAGGCCTTATCCAGAACTGCCGAACCTGACCGAACCGGCTACCTACGACTCCGTTAAGCAGGTCGGCTTCCAGTATAACCAGTGTAACATCATCCGCTTTATGCCGGATGCTGCAATCGGAAACCAGCAGTATATGAACTACGCCGATGTGGTAGTCGATATGAAACTGCCGAACCAGAAATGGGCATTCCGTTCAGCGCCGGTGGAGGGTATGATAAGCGGTGACCTGTATATGGCAAATGCCGATCTCAATAACGAGACCCCGCTTTGGGAAGTAAGTGAGTTCGATGCTGACGGACGTACGTACAAAACCGGTAACGGTTCGTTCTGGCTCTCCGTCTACAACACCGAGACCAAGAAAATTAATTATACCGGTGATGACTCTACCCGTTTGGCTTCTGCCGCCTGGTCGAAAGTAACCAATGCGATCGATCTGCCGCTCAAGGCAGGACAAGGTCTCGCTATCTATGCGCGCACCAAAGAAGGTATTGAGACGCCTATCGTGCGTCTGCCGAAGGATGATGACACGTACTATTTCTACGGCACATACGGAGAACGAATCGATGACAAATATGTAGGACGTCTGCGCGATAAACGAACTGAATTGGCAAGCCCCAATAAGGTCGGAGATCTGACCTTCCATCCTAAAGAGGGTGCGCAGACGATCACCCTCACAAATGGCGTATCGTCGAGTTCGTTCGTCTTCGGTAACCCGACGATGGGCTTTATCGACATCTGGGGATTCATTGCGGATAATGCGAGCAAGTTGAATCTGGAATTCGATTATATGGATGAGACCAAACCGAAAGCCAGTGCTTACACCTCTATGACCAATGTCGTAGCCTTAGCAACCGAAAACAAACTTTCGAAACGGGAACGTTACCTGCCGCCTATGTATGCAATTGTGCTCAAGGCCAAAAAAGAAGCTACATCGATAGACCTGACGCTCAATACGAGCCGCATCGTGACCGACACCGTCCATCATGATAGACCTGCGGCTGCACCGAGACATCGTGACGGTACACCGGTGCCGCACAAAGGCATCATGACGGTCACGGCCAAGAACCCCGTTTCGCCGCGCTGCTATAGCCGCTTGCTGCTCGGACAAGGCTACCATAACTCCATCCGGGAAGGAGAAGATGCGGTATTGACGACCATCAATATCGATAACTACTCCAATACCAACGCGCCTGCTACGCCGTTTAACCTATATGCGGCGGAAGGCAGTTACGGACTGAGTATAGACCTGCGTGACTCGATCGTCAATATCCCGGTATCGTTCCTCATCAGCGACCTGCCCTATGATCCGGTGACTTACCTGTGGTTTACAGGCGTGAACAATATCGACGGGGAACTGGTGCTCTACGATGCGCAGACCGATACCGAGCGGGCGATTATTGACGGTATCTACCTGACGATCGAAACACCGACGCAAAGTCACGAACGCCGCTACTATATCCGCCGCCGCGGCTATAAAGAGCAGAGTGGCACGGAAATTGCTACCGATGTAGAGATTATCGAGCCGGCGGACGACGAGCAGGTAATGAAGTTTATTAAGAACGACCAGGTATATATCCTGCGTCGCGGACAAGTATATACGATTTTGGGACAACCCGTACGATAATGAAGCAGCATAGACGACATATTTTCAAGTGGCTTTTCGCCCTCTGGATGCTTTGCTGCATCGGATCGGTGAATGCTGCGTCGCAGGTAGAAGCACCCGCGGCATGGCGCACTACGCCTACGCTGAGCGCAGACATTTATCCCTCATACCAGTTCCGCTCCACCTCTACGTACGCGCCGGTAGTAGGTACCACATCGTATCTCGCTACTTCCACAACCGTGTATAAGCCGGGCACGTCCGGACCGAATAGAGCGAAAAAAGATGTTTGGGACGATCCCGAGGATGATGCGATCGCAACAGTCGATACCCCTATCGGCGAGCCGATAATACTGATCCTCTTCGCTTTAGCGTTCATCCTCTATAAAAAAAAGAGAGCCACCTCGTGACTCTCTTTTGAGTCCCTATGATACAGCATTTTCTGGATTATATTGCGATTGAGCGGAAGTACTCGCCGAGGACGGTGGAGGCCTACCGCGATGACCTAAGGGACTTCTGCGCGTTCCTCAGTTGGGCACCGGAGGAGTATAATCCCGATGACGTCGATGAGACGGACGTGAAGGAGTGGATGCTGGATCTGCTGGAGAAGCAGCACCAGTCGCCTCGGTCGGTGAAGCGCAAGCTATCCGCCCTGCGCTCGTTCTATAAGTTCCTCCTGCGCCAAGGGAAGGTGAAGAAGGATATCACCGCCCGCGTGCTCCCGCCGAAAGCCGACAAGCCGCTGCCGGTCTTCTTCCGCGAAGAGGAGATGGAGGCTGCGTTGCAGCAGGGAAAGAATGAGGGAGTGAGTGAATTAGTGAATGAGGGAAATTCGCTACGCGATGACCTCATCATCTCGATGCTGTACCAGACGGGCATGCGACAAGCGGAGCTGTTAGGGCTCACGGACGCGGATATCGACCTGCAGCAAGGCCAGATACGGATCTTCGGTAAGCGCCGCAAAGAGCGCATCGTGCCGATAGGAGACTCGCTTGTCGCGCAGATACGTGAGTATCAAACGATTAGGGATGAGGGAATGAGTGAGTTAGGGAAGGAAAGGCAGTTCTTCCCGGGACTGACGAAATATACCTTATATAAAATCGTGCGCACGCGTATGGGGGAGGTGTCGACGCTCAAGAAGCACTCGCCGCACGTGCTGCGGCATACGTTTGCGACGGCGATGCTCGATAACGGCGCGGACATCCGTACGATCCAGACGCTGTTGGGGCACGCTTCGCTGAGTACGACCCAGGTATATACGCATACGACGTTCGAGCAGATCAAGCGGGTGTACATGGCGACACATCCGCGCGCAAAAGGGAAAAGGAAAGGTGAAAATTGAAAGGTGAAAGGAGCAAAACGAGAAAAAATGACCTAAAAATGCATTTTTTTTCAAAAATATTTTGCTATGTCAAAAAAAAGCAGTACTTTTGCACGCTTTTTCGACCGAAGGGTCCAACAAGTTGCCTCTATAGCTCAGTTGGTAGAGCACTAGATTTGTAATCCAGCGGTCGTTGGTTCGAGTCCGACTAGAGGCTCTCGCTCCCCGGATGGGAATTGATCATTGACATGATAATAAGGAACTAAAATTAGAAACTGAACGAAAGTGAGGTTTGTAATTTTAAGAGCGGAGCACCCGAGAGACTTACCGATACAACGTAGTTGTGTCGCAGTCCGAGGGATGTGAACGCGAGGGTGTGTTCCAGAGTGGCCAAATGGGGCAGACTGTAAATCTGCTGTCTTTCGACTTCGGTGGTTCGAATCCATCCGCACCCACGCTTACGCTAAGGCTCGTGCGACTACGGGCAAAGCCCTTGTGGTAGCACTCCGCCTTGCGCTACGCTTTCCCCAAAGCAAACAGCCTACGGCTTGGTTTACTTTGAGGGCCCCATCCTCTAAAGAGGTGAAAGAGAGCGGGGAAAGTCTCGCGGAAATAGCTCAGTCGATAGAGCACTAGCCTTCCAAGCTGGGGGTCGCGGGTTTGAGTCCCGTTTTCCGCTCTTATGCTGCTTTAGCTCAGTGGTAGAGCGCATCCTTGGTAAGGATGAGGTCCCGAGTTCAACTCTCGGAAGCAGCTCAAATCGCGTTGCAAACGCGAACTCTGGTCCACAGAGTCAGATTATAAGGTTGGTCAACGGTCAAACATTGGCCGACCTTTTTTAAGAAGAAAACAAATACAAACAATTTTATTGTTTAATAACGTTATTAAAATTAAAGAATTACTATGGCAAAAGAAAAATTTGACCGTTCGAAACCGCACGTTAACATCGGTACCATCGGTCACGTTGACCACGGAAAAACGACCCTGACCGCAGCTATTACAACTGTATTGGCAAAGAAAGGTCTTTCAGAGCAGCGTTCGTTCGATTCTATCGATAACGCTCCTGAGGAGAAAGAGCGTGGTATTACTATCAACACCGCT
>ONJT01000054.1 GCA_900318245.1 uncultured Bacteroidales bacterium | reverse complement strand
CAAATCGGCCTTACTCCACATCCCGATGTTAAATCGACTGCAAAGATACAACAAATATTTTTAATAAACAAATAAAATTTTAAATATACAATGGCAAAAGTAAAATGGGCTGATGGCATAGAGTATGTGTCCGGCCTGATGACCAAGCGCCCGAAAGCGGGCAGTATGCACAGCGACCACTCGACGGCGCTGTTGGCGACGCATCGCGTAGCCGCAACCACTAATCCTAACTGTACGCGTTTGTACATGGTCGGTCCGTACAAGCGCTCGACGGTACCGCAGGCGAAAGAGCTCGCAGCGCGTTCGCGCTTCGCTTCGGTAGCAGCAGCGGTCAAAGCGCGCAGCAAGGACCTGATGCAGCAAGCGACGGACATCTCCAACTTCCTCGCACAGAAGGACACCGCCGGTGGCAAAAAGACCATGAAAGCTTACCTCTGGAAGGTTTGCGGCGACGCCTACGACGCTGCGTTAGCTGGCGCCTAATCGCCCGCGCGGCAAGGGAGTCTCTCACCCGAGAGGCTCTTTTTTTATATAAAATTATACAAACTATTGCATATATCAGAAAAAAGTTGTAATTTTGCGGCGAAAATTGTTTAAACTACAAAACAAACTAACTCACATGAAAAAGTTTTATTTTCTCTTAGTGGCTCTTGTAGCCGTAGTGATGACCTCGTGTGTAAACTTCAAGACCGAGGCAACCGTAGATGTTAAGGTGCTCAAGGACGGTAAGCCGGTTCCTGGTGCCGTAGTGTACAAATTCAAAGACAATGGTCTGGGCGCAGGTACCACGCTCTATAAGAGCAATGCCAGTGGTAGTGCAACTGCCGATGGCGGCGGTATTGCGCATTTCGACCTCAAGTCGCCGGACGATCTGGATCCGAGTAATGTAGCCGGATTGGAAGTCAGCGATGAGGCTACGTTCTTCTTCTGTACGTACGATGCAGAGGACGTCCGCAGTTCGCTTGTGACCGTTGGGGTCAAAACCGGTGACAAGAAGAATGTGACATTGGAAATCGAGGAGATTCGTAATGATGAATAACCCTTTAATATTCACAAGTATGAAAAAGTTATTTTTTGCAATGCTCGCGCTCTGCGTAGCAGCCATGTCGTTCACTTCGTGCAACAATGGATTGGAATCCACAGCCGACCCGACGACCCAACCGATTGCCGGAAAGACCTATCGTGAAATGGCCCCGGGCGGAGAAGCCTATTCCCAGCTGACGTTCCACATGAATTACAAATGTACGCTGGTGGCCAAACAGGTTGGTAAAGACCCGGTAAGCAACTCGAACTTCGAGTGGTGGATGTCTCCGAATGATCCGGATGTGGTAGTGCGTTATGCCCGAGGCGCTTACGACACGGAGACGGGAGAATCGCTCTCCGGCAAGGAGTTCCTGTCCGGAAGGTACGATGCAACGACCAAAACGCTGACCTTGACCGGCGAGTTCCGCGGGGAGAAGGCTACCTATAAAATGACAGAGGTGCAATAATCTCTTTTTAGGCATGCGAGGCTGATTACCTCGCATGCTTGCTATTAATGAAGAAAATTCCAATGAATAACACAAAGCAAATACGTATATGAAAAAGCTCGCGTTTTTATTGCTTCTTGCCCTAGTGGCGGTGCTGATGCCGCTGCATGTACAGGCCAATGACTATCTGGAGGTGCAGCGTCACTACCAGGTCTATAGCAATGGCCGCAATTCGATTCACTTCAAGATCCCGGTATGGGCGTACGGACGAATCAATGATTATCATTTGGACTCCACCTTCACGACGATCCGTTGGCAAGTCAAAGGACAGTCTGTGGAGCCGTTTATGTACGTGGGCGGTCCTGCGGACAATGACCGTGGTAATGCGTCCGTTAAGATGTATAAGAAAGCCAATAGTTCTGAGTCCAAAGGCGGCGTGATTGTAGTTACCAACGAGTACAACGGTAATCGTTTGCAGATCGACCGTACCGATGATTATACTATGATCGACCTCAAGCAGGTGGCGGATGACGACTGCAAGCGCGTGACGATCCTGGAGTTCGATTGGTATCCGCCTGTTGAGCTCAATAATAAGAAATTCACGATCTCTATTCAAACCGATATTCGTACCAAGAGTGCCTCAAGTGCGGACTACAATCCGCTCTTCACTTTCCCCACCACCTTCACCGGTGGTGATAACACGGCGGCGCCGCAACTCTATACGCCGTATCTGTATATGGTCAATGAGTCGGGTGTTACCGGACGCGGATTGGCGGCTATTCCCTATTATTCGCAGGCGAAACCGATCTCCTATACCCATCCGCTTTCCAGTGAAACGGTGCAAATCCAGGAGAACAGCGGTACGATGTATGTACCTACTTCCGACTCGGGGTACTACGCGTTTGATGCCACCTTCAATGTCTATCGCAACGAGGAAACAGGAGACATAGAGACCATTCATTCTAATGCCGTACATGTTCCGGCGTACCACCGTATCTATGATTTCAAAGCGACGGCGCAGCAGGATGAATACGGCAGCTATACCGGCGCAAGTGTAATCACCTGGAGTACCAAATATCCGGCAGCCAAGGATCTGATTCAGGGCGACTATTTCGAGATCCAGCGTGCGTTCCAGAGTGATTTCTCGGATGCCCAAACCGTTCGACTGCTGCCACTGAAGACCACCGACAGCCTCTATCAGTTTGTGGACGATAACCGCGTCGCGTGGAACGGCACAGAGCTGCGAACCGATACGATAGATACCCGGCTATATGCTACCTTAGAAGACTATACGGTGTACGATGCAGAGAATAAACCCGTGGCATCGGTTGATCTGAAGCTGACGGCCTTGAAACTGAAGAAACCGTCCGCTCCGGTGTACTATCGTGTACGTCGTACCTCGTCCGCTATCTGGGAGTGGAACCATGATTTCGCCAAGTCCTACGAGCTCTACAAAACGACCTATCTCGCGCCTCTCAAGCAAACGCAGCCGAACTATACCATTGACCCCGATTTTGCGAAAAACAAAAAGCTGCATTTCTCCATTGCTATCGATAATCTGCAAATAGGTCCGCGTCCCCTCTCGCTGGATGAATGCGAACTGACCTACCAGAATGCGCACAGCTACGTCGATGACGGCTGTCGCAACTATATCCTCGAATATAATGACAAGGTGATAGATGAGAATGGTAATCTTGTACCACACGGCTGCCAGGTATATATCTACATCAAGTATCCGGATGGTCAGGAGCCGTACGGTCCGTATCCGGGTAAGCCTGCATCACCCGGCAAAACCAAGCACCGCGTTCCTTGCCGTGGTGAAGTGAAATATTTCATCGCGGACGACGATGCAGTCTTTCCCACAATATTCTATAATTGTTACCATACTTCCACGACCTACTTCAGCGCGTACGATAACCGCGACAACTGTGATAAAATAGAGTTCACTTACATTCCGACCGACCCTTCCTATGGGCAGCACGTGGGGATAACGAGTAAATGGAAAACGATTTCTCCGGAGCTCTCTCCGGCACAGGATAGTCTTATTGCCGCTAAAGCCTCGGAGATCAAGGCACTTCTGTATCCTAAATTGAGTGCGCTCAACGGCGACTACGGCCGCTGTACCTGGGATCGCACCGCGCGTCTTATCCTGCGCCGCAATATGCAGGAGACCGGTCAGAGCGTGGATATCATCGTGCCGCAAGACAGCATCGTCCGCATGGAGGACGGTAGCTGGATGGCGCATATATCCGATGTGGCTGATGCTCCTTGTACCCATTATAGTTACCAAGTACTAATCGACCCGACCAATGCCACCCTCCGTCTCCCGGATTCTATCTATCTGCGGCCGGTAGCCATCAACGGTACGAAGTTCTACGTCTCGGAAGCGGCAAGAGTGACGTCCTTCACGGCTTCGCAGGGCGACGCCCGCGATAAACTCAAGTCCGGTGTACAACTCCGGTGGGAGGTCAACTCGACGGCAGTCGATTCGTTTGTGGTCAAGCGTGTGATCAAAGGCTCCACCGAGGTTGCACTACGAGTATACCGTCACGGCGTACTATACCTGTAATGGCAATGCTTCGACGAATTACAAGACCGCCGAAGGCTGGCGTTCGCCCTACGGACAGATATCCGGTATGATCCAAATGCCGGATAATACCGGCATGGCAGGCGTACAGGTCATTCTCTCCTCGAATGGGCAGACCTTGGCGACCCTCACAACGGATGCCACGGGTGCGTATCTGTTTGACAGTCTGCGATATGACCTCACAACGGGTACGATCTATACCGTCACACCTACCTCGCAGTACGGTACCTTCAGTTATAACAACACTTCCTCCGGCGTAGCGACCGCGGCACTGGACGCGAATCATCCTATCGCGGAGGCTATTCATTTTGTCAATACCAGTTCCGTCCGGCTCACCGGTCGCGTGCTCTACGACCTATCGACCATCCCGGTAGCGGATGCCTATTTCATTCTCAACGGCGATACCATCCGCCGGGGAAATATCATCTATCGCACCGGCACGGACGGTAATTTCGAACTGGTTGTTCCCAAGTCCATGCCTTGCCGCCTGCAAGTAGCCAAACCCGGACATACGTTCAAGAACGACGGCTGGCTCTTCGTCACAGGCACGGACACGATCTTCTCGCTCGTCAAGGCGCTCGACGGCGTGCGTTTCTACGACACCACCAAAGTGCGTCTTGTAGGACGAGTAGCCGGAGGTAATGACCAGAAAGACCTCAAGCACGGCTTCGGGTTGGGTAAGAACAACTTGGGCGATGACCTTCAACTGGTGCTCATGCTCGAAGGCGATAACACCGCCCATATCGTCCATGATCCGGACGACCTGACGCATGATACGCTGCACCGCTCCGTCAACGGTACGGACATCCTCTTCGAGCAGAAACGTATCATCATCCGTCCGGATGTCGCGACGGGTGAATATGCGGCAGACCTCTTCCCCGTCAAGTACAAAGTGGTGCAGGCCAGATCAAGATGACCCAGCTCCTCTATGGTATGGAGAAAGCCGGATATGGAGAGCAAACGGGCGAATATACCGACATGGATGGTAAGACATACGACCTGTCGTTCTATACCGAGCAGAACGGCGAAGCCGTATATACCTTGGGTTATCCTGTCTTCATGTACAATCGCCAGTACCAGTTCATGGTATCGGCGTATGAGGAATACTGCTATAATAACAACAAACAGACCGGTATTATCGACCGCGTGCCTGTCCGCAGCGGTTCAGTTACCATCCGCAACGGTCTCCATTCGGCTACCGAGAGTCGTTCCTACGAACTCGACAATGAGGGCAAGAACACGTCTGTTCTGCTCAAGAGTGACAATATCGACTTCACTAACTCCGGTGTGGCTGCTTTGCGCAGCGTCAGCGCTGCCCTCAAGACCGAAGGCAACACCGTCGAGACCGACCTCTTCCAAGCCTTCGTCAGCGGAGATGTGGTACGCAACAAGACCCTTCGCTCTTCGTCAGCGGATATAGTACTGCTCGATATCGTTCGTGACCCGGGTGGAATGGGCAGTAGCTCATGGCTCGAGCAGGGTAGTACCTATAAGTTCGGCTATAGTTCTCATACCCATTGGGAAGTAGGTGCGGAGATTGGTCTCAAATGGGGCGACGGTTTGACCCAGAGTGTCGGTGTCGTATCGGCCCCGGCAGGCGCTGGTACGTATGCCGGATCGGATTTTGAGTCCAGTCGCGCCATCACCCTCTCTATCCCCTTCACTTGGGAATGGGATTGGACGAACAAGTACAGCTATGAATTTACCACCTCTTCGCGTATAGCGACGAGTTCCTCCTATTCAGGAGTAGGCGCTAACGCGGATGTATACCTTGGTGCGACACGTAGTATCGTTACCGGTCTGGCGAAATCTGTTTCCGTCATCTCTGATAGTCTCTGGCAGGCACGTCAGACCGCTTATCAAGGCGGAGCGATCAAACTCCTTGCGCAAGGTACAGATGCCGACGGACATACGTTCTATCTCGTCACCGGAGAGAAATCCGTCATCGGTTCGATAATCGACAATACCTTCATCTACTCGCAGAAATACATCCTTGAATCGATCATTCCGACGCTCGCGATGCAACGTCTGAACTTGCTGGAGAACTTCCCCGATCGGGAAACGGCACAGACCGCTGCCAACCAACGCGGTGTTCCTGTCTATTGGTACAAGGGGCTGCAGGAGAAGATTGTTGCTTCCGATACGCTCAAGACCACGGACTATGAGATGATCGCACCCACGATCTCCGAGCAACCCTTCCCCGATGAGGTGGCGACCATCAACAAACGTGTCATGCAATGGATCACCATCATCTCCAACAACGAGAAGGAGAAAGTCATGGCGCGTATGTCGGGACAAAGACTCGGCACGTTCTCCGTCAGCGGCAGTAATACCTACACACGCAATGACAACTATGCTTACGGCGCTTCTTACACCGTCATGCCGCAGGATGGATTGTGGTTGTACAATATAATACAGACCGGAACAGCTGTGGCAGAGCGCCTAACACTCGCTAATCTGAAAAATATGCAAAGTTTCTGGGAAAGTTCAGGTAAGGCTATCGGTGAATCGGTAAGCGAGATCATTGCTGATAACTTCACCGATTACTCAACGGATTTGTTTAGCGATAATATGACCTACAAACCGGAAGACCTGGAGGGAAAAACCTCTACCGCAAAATGGAAGATTGTCTTTGAACCGGTGCTGTCCTATACCAACGACGAGTATCGCTCCACCGAAGCAGTAGTAAGCCGCAAAGTGGGCTTTACCCTCTCGCCTGACCCGCACGGAGACATCTCCGTTTCCGTCTTCCGCGCCAATCTGGACAGCGTCTTCTACAAAGGTTCGGCAATATCTCGTGAGGAAACCAAAATGGAGAATGATTCCTTGTGCTACGGCAGTTATGTCTTCTACACCGAAGGCGGTAGTTCCTACTGTCCGCACGAGGGCGAAGAGCGTACCAAGTTCTACAATGCCGGTACATCCATTATCGGCAATGGTACGCTTTATGCAGCCAAACCGGAGATGGCAATCAATACCTACGAGCAGACCAATGTAGCATCCGACAAACCCGCTATCTTCCGCCTCACGCTGATGAACAATGCGGATATGGAGACTCCTTTCCAGGCCGGCGAATACATGCATCTCTCGCTCGCGGGCGGCAATCCCGATGGCGCGAAAGTATTCATCGACGGTGTGCCTATCGCAGCAGGCTATCCGCTCTATCTCGTGGCCGGACAGCCCGTTGTCAAGACCATGGAGGTCTATCGCGGACAAGCCGATGACTACAACGATATGGAGCTCCAACTCAGCCTCGATGCATGTGAGAAGATATATAGT
>ONJT01000030.1 GCA_900318245.1 uncultured Bacteroidales bacterium | reverse complement strand
CCTCACTTCGACCGTCACGGCGGGTATCGTGTCCGCCAAGGCGCGTAACATCAATATCCTCAACGCGGAGATGAAGATTGAGTCGTTCATCCAGACCGATGCAGCCGTCAACCCCGGCAACTCCGGCGGTGCGCTGGTTAACACGCGCGGCGAGTTGGTGGGCATCAACACCGCCATCGCTTCGCAGACCGGTTCGTATTCGGGCTACAGTTTTGCAGTGCCGACAAGTATCGTACAGAAAGTGGTGAGTGACATCCGCCAGTACGGTGTCGTACAGCGTGCTATCCTCGGCGTGCAGATGCGTGAGATCACGTCCGAGTTGCAGAAAGAGAAGAAACTCAGCACGTTACAAGGTGCGTACGTGGAGCGCGTAGTGCCGGACGGCGCGGCAGAGAAAGCAGGCATCAAGAGCGGCGATGTGATCACGCGTGTTGACGATGCCGCCGTCAAGACCGGCACCGACCTGCAGGAACATATCGGGCGTCACCGTCCGGGTGATGTAGTGAGCGTGACGCTGCTCCGTGACGGCAAGACCATGACCGTTCGGGCTACGCTCACCAACCGCGATGGCGGCACAGGAGTCATCTCCGCCGAGAACAAAGCGTCCGTCTTAGGCGCCACCTTCTCCGAACTGACCGATGCGCAGAAAGAGCGGCTGGGTATCAACTACGGCCTGCAGATCAAGTCGCTCAAGGCAGGCAAACTGAAGAGTGCCGGTGTGCCTGCGGACTTCATCATCCTCAAGGTCAATAACCGCTCCGTGCGCACAGAAGAAGACCTTGACGACATCGTCCGCCGTGCCAACTCCGCCTCCGAGCGCGACCGCGTCCTCTTCATCACCGGCTGCACGCCACAAGGCCGCATCCGCTATTATGCTGTCAATCTGGCAGAATAAGGCTGTACGATTATAAAAGATTAGCGGGCAGCCAATAATGGTTGCCCGCTAAGTTTATTTAGCAATTACCATTCATCGTCTGAAGTATTATTAACACCGGCGTTCATTATTCCAACCATCCAACTTTTAATTTGCGTTCTAAACTCATCAGAAAATTTGGTAGCATACTTGCCTTCTGGACTTTTTGCATACATAGAATAGCCTGATACATCTCTAGTTCCTGCTCTCATATCAGATACCGTTACAGTATATCGGAATCGATTGTCTTTGGCTTCAACTTTTAAAGTCATATGAACTCTCATTTCCGAGAGTTTTCCCTGATCATAAACATAGATTCCTTTGCAGATAATTGTACCCGTCTCTGGGCTGTCTAATTGAATAACATCGTTAGCAGACCTGAAATTTTCTGCGATCCATAATTTTGCTTTTGTGTATAGGTCACTTGCAGGAATATTCGAGTTCACAATTCCTTGATACTCAGGGAAAATAGTTGAAGTCTCTTTAATTTCTACGCCCCGGCATAAAGTACTAGCAAGGCACATTACTAGAATAAAGATATATTTTTTCATAATTCTTTTTGCTCGCTTATATCCCATTGAGCATCGGTTTTAATGATTATTGATTTTGTTAAATATAAACATATAAAAAGCGCAAGCGAGGTTTGTTTCATTCCTGGTGCTTAGTCATACCATCTAACTACACAAACTACGCCTGCGCAAAACGCAGACGTTCGCTGTTGTTTGATAGTTAGAATTCCTTTGCGACCAAGCTTTGGAATGTTCTCAAATAAAGCAAACGCTTCTTTTAATCAATATGTCATCGCGCAACACTTTGCGCGTTTCTCCTGTTTAGCGTCTCGGAGAGGGACAAGATATTATATTGGTTTTTATCTATTGTTTAGTAATCTCATATTTGAGGTTATTTGTTCGATAACTGATTTAACAGCATCATTCCTTTTACCGTCAGCAGATATTTCTGGCGAGGGTGGCGAGGACTGTCGGGATAAAGCAGACGCACAAAGCCGTTTTCTATGGCGGGATTGAGATAGTTCTCCATAAAAGTCGGGCGGTGCTTCAATTCTATTTTACCCATTATTTCTTTAATAGATAGTTTTTCAAGCCCTATAGACATAACCAAACGAATAGTGTTCTCGTCTTCCGTATATAGCTGATTTCCAGTGCTTATTAGGCTGCTTGTCCCGAACTTGTCCTGTGCTTGTCCCGAACTTGTCCTGTACTTGTTCGGTACTTGTTCGGTCTCCGCGCTTTGAACGTCCATGTTTGATATGTGCAAATCTCTGTTATGTAGCGGCATTTGTTCGCCCAGCAGCAAGTTGCGAAAAAACCGCTCCAAGTATTGCGGAGAGTTATTGACACCAAGTCGCGCGTTCTTATAATTGGCGCGCACGAGCGCGTTTCTGAAGAACCATGAGTGTTGCTCAAAGAGCGTATTATCTATATTCTGGAATCCTATCGAACGTAGATACTTGATAGTAAAAACAGCGGTGGTACGTGTGTTGCCCTCACGGAAGGGATGGATTTGCCAGATATTCGCCACGAAAGCAGCAATATGACGAATAGCATCGGGAAGCGCGAGGTTGGAGTAGTCAAACAGCTTCTCTTGCTCCAAATCATACTCCAGCGTTGCTTGCAACTGTGTACAACTGGCATAAAGCACCGTGTCGCCGTCCAAAACCCATTCTTTTTTGGTAATGTCGTAGTCTCGGAACTGCCCTGCGTGCTTGAAGACGCCTTTGAATATCTGCCGATGGATGGACGCAAAACCTGCCACACTGAACGTAAATGATTGCTCACTAAGTAACTTAGTGATATTCATTGCTACTTTATCCGCTTCCTCTTTCTCATCATCATCGGGCAAACGGATTTCTTTCGCTTGGTAGTATGCTTTAATCCTTTGTTCTGCTTCATCAGCACTAATCTGCCCCTCTATATGCTCTTGGGCGGTTTGCTTGAGGAAATCAGAAACGGTCAGTTGATCAACGGCTTGCAGACCGATAGCCGTACGCCAATAGTCTGCACGCTCGCGCACAGATGGCTCCGGAGTTCGAAGATACTTTTCAAACTCCGGAATGTACGGGTTTTCTATGTCCGCCTTCTTTGCCATTCTTTACATCACAATGTTGACAATCCTGCCGGGGACGACGATGATTTTCTTCGGCGTGTTGCCGGCGAGGTATTTGGCGGTGTCTTCGTGCGCAAGAACAAGTTTCTCCACTTCCTCTTTCGGCGTGTCTTTCGGACACTCGAGCGTGAAACGCACCTTGCCGTTGAACTGAACCGGGTACTTCTGCGTATCCTCAACCAAATACGCCTCGTTGCAAACGGGCCATTCGGCATTCACAACAAAACTCTCATTGCCACAACGATGCCATGCCTCCTCTGCAATATGCGGAGCGTAAGGCGCGATCAAAACCGCAAACTGCTCGAGTATCGCACGCTTGTTGCATTTGAGAGCCGACAACTCGTTCTGCGCGATCATGAACGCCGGAATAGAGGTGTTGAACGAGAAGTTCTCGATGTCCCACGTGATCTTCTTAATGAGCTTATGCAGGCTCTTGAGTTCTTCTTTCGTCGGTTCCTCGTCCGTGATATTCTCGTACATGTTCCAGAGACGTTTGAGGAAACGGTGCACGCCGTCGATACCGTTGGTGTCCCATGGTTTGGACATCTCCAGCGGGCCGAGGAACATCTCATACAGACGTAGCGTGTCGGCGCCGAACTTGGCGATGACGTCATCCGGATTAACCACATTGAACATGGACTTACTCATTTTCTCAACCGCCCAGCCGCAGATATACTGCTTTGCGCCGGCGGTGTAGCCCGTCAACTCGGACGATGTGCCGTCCGCAAAAACGAACTCAGCATTCTTGAACTCTGGCATCCATGCGCGGAAGGCGTTGATGTCCAGCACGTCGTTGTTGACGATGTTCACGTTCACGTGAATAGGCTGCACTTTGCCCTTGTATTCGGGGTTCTCGATGAGGTTGTAACTGATATAGAGGTTGCCCGTCGCACCTTCGCCGATATAGCGATACACGAAGTTCGAGCGGCCCTGGATCATACCTTGGTTTATCAACTTCTTGAACGGTTCATCCTCGCATATATAACCGAGGTCATAGAGGAACTTGTTCCAGAAACGGCTGTAAATCAGGTGTCCCGTGGCGTGCTCGGAACCACCGAGATAGAGGTCCACCTGTCGCCAGTAAGCGTTCACGTCCTTATCGACCAGCGCTTTGTCGTTGTGCGGGTCCATGTAACGCAGGTAGTACGCCGACGAGCCTGCGAAGCCCGGCATCGTGCAGAGTTCCAAGGGGAAGACGGTCTTGTTGTCAATCAGGGCTTTCTCCACTACTTTCCTGTTCTTCTCGTCCCATGCCCAAATAGCGGCGTTGCCCAACGGTGGTTCGCCGGTCTCGGTGGGTTTGAAGTCCGACACCTCCGGCAGTTCGAGCGGCAGACACTCTTCGGGCAGCGTATAAGGCATGCCGTCTTTATAATAAACAGGGAACGGTTCGCCCCAGTAACGCTGACGACTGAAGATAGCGTCACGGAGACGGTAATTGACTTTCACACGGCCGATACCCGTGTTCGTGATATATTCCTTCATGGCTTGAATAGCCTCTTTGACCTCCATGCCGTTGAGGAAACCGGAGTTGATCATCTTGCCCTCTTTGGCATCGAACGACTCTTCGCTCACGTCTGCGCCTTCGATCAACGGAATGATCGGCAGGTTGAAATGTTTCGCGAAGGCGTAGTCGCGGCTATCGTGCGCCGGCACGGCCATGATCGCACCTGTGCCGTAGCCCGCGAGCACGTAGTCGGAGATATAAATAGGTATCTCGCCTTGCGTCAGCGGGTTAATCGCGTACGAGCCCGTGAACACACCTGTCACACGCCGGTCCGCGATGCGCTCGCGCTCCGTACGGTGTTTCACCCAAGCGAGGTATTCTTCCACTTCGGCTTTGTGCTCATCGGTCACTACGCGCTGCACGTACTCGCTCTCCGGAGCCAATACCATAAAGGTAACGCCGAAAATCGTATCCGCACGTGTCGTGAAGATCGTAAACGGTTCGTCTTGGCCCTTAATGGCGAATTGCATTTCTGCGCCTTCGCTGCGACCGATCCAGTTGCGCTGGGTATCTTTCAGACTCTCCGTCCAATCCAATCGCTCCAGACCTTCCAACAGACGACCGGCGTACGCACTCACGCGCAGACACCACTGGCGCATCACACGTTGCTCGACGGGGTAACCGCCGCGCACACTCAGACCTTCGCTCACCTCATCGTTCGCGAGCACCGTGCCGAGTTGCGGACACCAGTTGACTTTCGTATCCGCGAGGTACGCGATACGGTAGTTCATCAGTCGCTCCTGCTGCTCTTTCTCCGTCAGCGTCGCCCACCTCGGGTCGTTGGCTTCCCATTCCGCGATCAACTGACTAATCGGCTGTGCTTTCTGGGTCTTCGGGTCGAAATAGCTGTTGAACATCTGCACAAACGCCCACTGCGTCCACTTATAGAACTTCGGATCGCAGGTACGCACCTCGCGGTTCCAGTCGTAGCAGAAA
The DNA here is from genome assembly GCA_900318245.1 of uncultured Bacteroidales bacterium. Classification (GTDB taxonomy): domain Bacteria; phylum Bacteroidota; class Bacteroidia; order Bacteroidales; family Paludibacteraceae; genus Colicola. The sequence continues at coordinate 26,388 of ONJT01000030.1, read as the reverse complement.
CCGATTTTCTTGAGCTGCGAGATATAGCGGTCGATATTCTCAAAGGTCGTTTTCTCCGGGTGTTGTCCGGTCTGAATAGCGTATTGCTCCGCCGGCAGGCCGTAACTGTCAAAGCCCATCGGGTGCAGCACATTAAAACCTTTCTGACGTTTGTAGCGGCTGTAGATATCAGACGCGATATACCCCAGCGGGTGGCCGACATGCAAGCCGGCGCCCGAAGGGTAAGGAAACATATCGAGCACGTAGTAGTGCGGTTTCTCGGATTGGTTAGGCACCTTATAGACGTCCGCTTTCTCCCACTCCGCTTGCCACTTTTGCTCTATGTCACTAAAATTGTAATCCATTAATTATATCAGTTTTTTTACTTGCTCATATACATTCTGCGCCGTGAAGCCGAGTTTCTCGTCCAGCACTTTGTACGGTGCGCTGAATCCGAAACTCTCGAGACCCCAGATAGCGCCGTTCTCGCCCACAAGACCTTCAAGCGTGCAAGGCAGACCGGCCGTCATACCGAAACGTTTGATACCTTTCGGCAAAACGGAGTCTTGGTACTCTTTCGGTTGCTCACGGAAGAGACCTTCGGACGGCACACTGACGATCTGCAAGCGGATACCTTCTGCGCGCAGCAGTTCTGCCCCGGCAAGCAGGGTCGAAACCTCAGATCCGGAAGCCAACAGAACCACTTGTGGGTTCTCGTCTTTCGAAACAATATAGGCACCTTTGCGGAAACCTTCGAGGTTGACGTTGGGCACCGGCGCGATGTCCTGACGGCTGAGGATAAGCGCAGTCGGCGTCTCGGTGTTCTCGATAGCGAGACGCCATGCGAGAGTGGTCTCTTCGGCATCCGCCGGACGGAGGACAAGCATCGACGGTTTGCCGCTATGGTTGTGAAGTTTCTCCATCAGACGGATCTGTGCCTCTTGCTCAACCGGTTCGTGCGTCGGACCATCTTCGCCGACACGGAACGCGTCGTGGCTCCAAATGAACTTAACCGGCAACTCCATGAGCGCCGCCATGCGGACAGCAGGTTTCATGTAGTCAGAGAAGACGAAGAACGTACCACAGGCAGGGATGATGCCGCCATGCAGCGCCATACCGATCATCACACAAGCCATCGTGAGTTCACTCACACCTGCCTGCAGGAACTGTCCGCTGAAATCGCCTTTCTTGAGGGCGTGGGTCTTCTTGAGGAATCCGTCGGTCTTGTCGCTATTACTCAAATCCGCCGAGCTGACAATCATGTTACCTACGTTCTCCGCGAGGAAACCGAGCACTTTACCGCTTGCGTTGCGGGTTGCGTCACCCGGTTTCTGCTCAATCAGACTCCAGTCGATGCACGGTGTCTCGCCGGACATATAGGTCTCATATTCATTCGCTGCTACAGGGTTCTTCTCTTTCCACTCATAGTAAGCAGCATATTTCTTATTGCACAACTCGCGCAACTCGATGGCGCGCTCTTCGTATAGTTTCGCTACCTCCGGGAAGATCTGGAACGGATTCGTCGGATCGCCACCGAGGTGCTCAATCGTCTTCTCGAACGACGCACCGGCTTTGCTCAACGGCGCACCGTGGGTCGAGCACTTGCCTTCCCAGTTAGCGCCTTCGGCCGTCACGCAACCCTTACCCATCGTCGTGTGACCGATGATGATGGATGGACGACCTTTCTCTGCTTTCGCCTTGATGATCGCTTCGCGGATGGCGTCGGGATCATTACCCGGAATCTCCTGTACGTACCATCCCCATGCATTGTATTTGGCAGCTACGTCTTCACTCGTCACTTCACCACAACCCGTCGAGAGTTGGATAGTGTTCGAGTCGTAGAACATCACGAGGTTGTCCAAACCCAGGTGACCGGCCAGACGGCCTGCGCCTTGCGAAATCTCTTCCTGTACACCACCGTCGGAGATGAAGGCGTAAATCGTCGGGTTATGGATAGCACCGAAACGCTGGTTGAACCACTTAGCTGCGATAGCCGCACCGACAGCAAACGTGTGTCCTTGACCGAGCGGACCGGAAGTATTCTCAATCATTCGCTCAATCTCGCGCTCGGGGTGACCGGGCGTCACACTACCCCACTGACGCAGGTTCTGCAGGTCTTCCAGCGTGAACTTACCCGCCAGACAGAGTTGGGCATACAGCATCGGAGCCATGTGACCCGGATCCAAGAAGAAACGGTCGCGTGCTTCCCAACCCGGGTTCTCCGGATCGTATTCAAGGAACTCACTAAAGAGCACATTGATAAAATCTGCGCCACCCATGGCTCCGCCCGGGTGACCACTCTTAGCTTTCTCTACTGCTGCTGCAGCCAGAATACGGATGTTATCCGCTGCTCGATTCAAAAGTTGTGTCTTGTTCATAGTAATATAAAATTTTAAATCTCTAATGTCAAATCTTAAAATTTCCACCCCAGGTGGTAACTCGCGCCCCAACCGAGGTTACTTCGGTGCCCGAAGCCCGGAATGTATATCGGTCCCATCTCTGCGGCTGTGAGGTTTTCGGCCTCGCGGGTGAACAGGATCTTAAACCGTCCCATCCAACCCATGTAAAACGCCGTATTCTTCACCTTACATATCTCCACCTGACAACCCGCGACGATCTCTCCCCAGCAATCAGCCTTACGCGGTTGGAAAGCCGCTCCGAGACGAAGACCTATCAGCAGCGCGTGCGGCGAACCCGGGTTGCGCTTGAGCGGGTTGATGTCTGCGCCCGCGCGAAAGAAACCGCCATGCGAGTTATAGTATATACTGTCGCCCTGTTGGGTCTGCCCGCCGGCATAACCCAGCTCGAAGGTTGGATAGAATCGGTTCGCCAGTCGCACGTTCACCGCCACTTCATAGTGTTGTATTGTCCAATGACTCAATCCGCTCACGAGCAGCGGCGAGAGGATATCGAGTTTGACGGTCGTTCCTTGGTATATCTCCTTGCGCTCCTTGCGCGCGATGGCCAACTCCGCAGAGTCTTCCGTAGCCATGATAATTGTGTCGACGACGACCACCACATTCGTGTCGGCAGGCAAGGCCTCCGTGTCGGTCGCTTGCACGATCGCCTGTTGCGCATAAGCCGCCACACTCAGCAGCAACGCGAGAACGATATTACATAAGCGTCTTCGCTTCATTCTTCAGTTCCTCCAGCGCCTTCTCGGCCGGAGTCGTTCCGTTCGATGAATAAGCCTTGAGCATGGTGGTCGCAAACACCTGCGCATTCGCGTCGGGCGGCAACTGCGCACTCATCGCGATGATAAACGTCGCCATTTGGTCGCGCGCGTTGATGATGAGATCCCACACCTCCGCGCTCACGTACACCTGCTGACTCTGGTTATGATCATACTCCGCGCGCAAGGTCTGCAACAAGTACTGCTGCAACTGCGGCACCGACCACGTCGCCAAGGCCGTCGGGTCTTGGCTCTCCAAGTCCATGAGCATATGCTCGGGCGTCGTGCGCTCCAGCAGTAGCGCCAGGCGCTCATACGCGCGTAAGCGAATTGGCGAGATCGTCTTCTGGCTCTCGCGCTTCAACTCCCACTGGCGTTTTTTCTCTTCGTTACGGAAAGAGGAGTACTGGATTAACCAGAACCCGAAAATCATCACTACGATGATCAAAATTATCAACAGTATAATCGTCGTATTCATAGCACACTTTGCCAAATTCGCGGCAAAGGTAATAAAAAAAATTGACATACACAAGAGTGTATGCCAAAATTTTACATTTTTCGCTCAAATCAGCGTATCATATCGTCGCCGAAGAACGGTTGCAGCGCCTTCGGGATACGGATACCTTCCTCGCACTGGTTGTTCTCAAGCAGAGCAGCCACGATGCGCGGGAGAGCCAGCGCAGAGCCGTTCAGCGTGTGGCAGAGTACCACTTTCTTATCCTCCGCACGGCGGTAACGGCACTTCAGACGATTGGCCTGATAGGTGTCGAAATTCGATGTAGAGGAAACCTCCAACCAGCGATGTTGCGCCTCCGAATACACCTCGAAGTCATAGCAGAGCGCCGCCGTGAAACTCATATCTCCTCCGGAGAGGCGAAGAATACGATACGGCAGTTCGAGTTTCTTGAGCAGTCCTTCCACGTGTTCCAACATCTCCTTATGCGAAGCATCGGAATGTTCGGGTGTGTCGATGCGTACGATCTCGATCTTCGAGAACTCATGCAGACGGTTCAGACCGCGTACATCCTTGCCGTACGAACCTGCCTCGCGACGGAAACACTCCGTGTACGCGCAGTTCTTGATCGGCAGTTTGTCCTCGTCGATAATCACGTCGCGATAGAGATTCGTAACCGGTACTTCGGCTGTCGGAATGAGATAGAGGTCGTCCACTTCGCAGTGGTACATCTGTCCCTCTTTGTCCGGCAACTGGCCTGTTCCGTAACCCGAAGCGGCGTTGACCACCGTAGGCGGCATGATCTCCGTATAACCGGCCTTGTTGGCTTCCGCGAGGAAGAAATTGATGAGAGCACGTTGCAGACGTGCGCCCTGACCGATATACACGGGGAATCCTGCACCCGAGATCTTCACACCGAGGTCGAAGTCGATGAGGTTGTATTTCTTCGCGAGTTCCCAGTGCGGCAGTTTCTCGCTGTGTGCGATACGCTCAGCGGCAATCTTCTCGTCCGTCTCGCCATCCCAATTACGCAGCGCTATAGCGCCGTCTTTGGTAATGGCATCTATCATCGGCTGGTTAGGCCAGTTACCGATGGTAACAGCGAGGTTATCTTCCGCGCTCGCACCTTCCGGCACGATGTCGTAAGGTACGTTCGGGATCGTGAGCAGGAGTTTGGTTTGCGCCTCTTCTGCCTCGCTCATCTTCGCGTCGAACTCGGCTATCTGCGCTTTGAGCGCACCGGTCTGCGCCTTGGCAGCCTCTGCCTCTTCGCGCTTACCTTGCGCCATGAGCGCACCGATAGACTTGCTGATCTGATTCATCTGCGCAGCCGCAGCGTCTTTGGCTTGCTGTGCGGACTTGCGCTCCCCATCCAGACGAAGCACTTCGTCAATTGCCTCTTGGGCGCCTGAGAAGTGCTTCTTGTTTAGACCGGCAATGACTTTCGCCTTGTCGTCGTAAATCTGTTTTAATGTTAACATGTTTACGCTTCTGCTACCGGTTGGATGGATACGTACGATTTGTTGTCGCGTTTCTTGCGGAACGTTACGATTCCGTCGCAGAGAGCGAACAACGTGTGGTCGCTACCCATACCCATGTTTTCACCCGGGTTGTGAACGGTACCACGTTGACGTACGATAATGTTACCTGCCTTTGCGAATTGACCACCAAAGATCTTCACGCCAAGACGTTTGCTTTCTGATTCACGGCCGTTCTTTGAACTACCGACACCTTTCTTGTGAGCCATACTGGTTGTCCTTTCTTTTTAAGCAATAACAATTTCTTTAACTACGACATTCGTCAGATCTTGACGGTGTCCATTCAGTTTGCGATAACCTTTGCGACGTTTCTTGTGGAAAACAAGAATCTTCTCACCGCGGCACTCGTTGTCGAGCACTTCGCAAACCACTTTAGCGCCCTTTACATAAGGAGCACCAACTTTTACTTTGCCCTCATTGTCGAGGAGCAGAACGTTCTCAAACTCGACCGTTGCACCCTTCTCAAGGTCAGCGATGCGGTTGATGAACAGTTTCTTGCCAGCTTCTACTTTAAACTGCTGGCCTTTCATTTCTACAATTGCGTACATTGACGATTGTTTTAAATGTTCGGGCGGTGCGGCGTTCGCTGCTCGAGCGAAACTTAAACAAGCCTATCCGTATAAATAACTTCGCTTTTTGTCTGCGTGTCGATGCTATCGACCGAAAAAGCGTGCAAAATTACTACAAATATTTGAATTGACCAAATTTTTTTGCAGTTTTTTGCAATTTTATGTGTTTTTGCTACTTTTAACAGACACTCATTTGCTTTTTGACCGTTTCATTAATGAAATCCGCGAACTCCTGAATGGTCATCGAGCCCTTTTCTTCCGCGCCTTGCTGACGAACAGAAACGAGACCTTGTTCCGCCTCTTTTTCGCCGACGATCAGCATGTACGGAATACGCTTCAATTCGTTGTCGCGAATCTTACGTCCGAGTTTCTCGTTACGGTCATCTACGATGACACGTACGTCTTGTTGCTCGAGTATCTCTTTTACCTTCCAAGCATAGTCGTTGCTCTTCTCGGAGATCGGCAGTACAACCGCCTGATCCGGCGTCAGCCACAGCGGGAATTTACCGGCGGTGTGCTCGATCAGCACGGCTACGAAACGCTCCATCGAACCGAACGGCGCGCGGTGGATCATCACCGGACGGTGTTTCTGGTTGTCCTCACCCGTATATTCGAGTTCGAAACGCTCCGGCAGGTTATAGTCCACCTGGATGGTACCCAACTGCCAACGACGACCGAGGGCATCCTTTACCATGAAGTCGAGTTTCGGACCATAGAAAGCCGCCTCTCCGGTCTCTTCACGAGCCGGCAGGTTCATTTCCTTGCAAGCCTCGCGGATCGCATTCTCTGCGTGCTCCCAGACCTCGTCTGAACCTACGTATTTCTCGTGGTTGTTGGGGTCACGAAGCGAGATCTGCGCCTCGTAGTTCTCGAAGTTCAGGGCCTTGAAGATGATATTGATGATCTCCATCACGCGGATGAACTCCTGTTTTACCTGATCGGGGCGGCAGAAGATATGCGCATCATCCTGCGTGAACGAACGAACACGCGTCAGTCCGTGCAACTCACCGCTCTGCTCGTAGCGATAGACGGTACCGAACTCCGCGCAGCGGAACGGCAACTCTTTGTACGAACGCGGGCTGTTCTTGTAGATCGCGCAGTGGTGAGGACAGTTCATCGGCTTGAGCAGATATACCTCGCCCTCTTCCGGCGTCGTGATCGGCTGGAAAGAGTCCTTGCCGTAGTGATCCCAGTGACCGGAAGTCATATACAGCTGCTTGCTTCCGATATGCGGAGTGATCACCTGCTCGTAGCCGTAGCGCTTCTGGATCTTCTTGAGGAAATCCTCAAGACGCAGACGCAGCGCCGTACCTTTCGGCAACCAGATAGGCAGACCTTTGCCGACCATGTCGCTGAACATGAACAGCTCGAGGTCTTTGCCGATCTTACGGTGGTCACGTTTCTTCGCTTCCTCGAGCAGCGCGAGGTACTCGTCGAGCAGCGCTTTCTTCGGGAAGGAGATACCATATATACGCGTCATCATCGGGCGTTTCTCATCGCCGCGCCAGTAAGCGGCGGAGCAAGAGAGCACCTTGACCGCCTTGATCGGCTCGGTACTTACCAAGTGCGGACCTTTACAGAGATCCGTGAAATTACCTTGCGTATAAGTCGTAATATGTCCGTCTTCGAGTTCGGAGATCAACTCGCATTTATAACTCTGGCCTTTGTCGCCGAAAGCCTTGAGCGCGTCGGCCTTGGAAATCGATTTCTTTACCAGCGCCTCTTTCTTCGCGCGCAGCTCAAGCATCTTGTTCTCGATAGCGGCAAAGCAGGTGTCGTTAATAACTACGCCCTCGGGCGGCATGACGTCGTAGTAGAATCCGTTCTCGATAGCCGGTCCAATACCGAATTGGATACCCGGATAGAGTTCCTGCAGCGCCTCAGCCATGAGGTGCGACGAGGTATGCCAGAAAGCATGCTTCGCTTGCTTGTCCTCCCATTTATGGAGTTTGATAGCGGCATCCGCCTCGATGGGGAAATTGAGTTCTACGATTTGGTCATTGACCGATGCGCAAAGAATGTCCTGCGCAAGACGTGTGCTGATAGACTCAGCGATTTGCAACGGCGTCACGCCGTTTTCGTACTCGCGGACGCTCCCGTCCGGAAAAGTGATTTTAATCATAAATAAAAATAAATAAACCTACAAACGTTTACTGCTCGGAGCTAACAACTGCCCCTTCGCACAAATCGGGCACAAAAGTACTGCTTTTTTTTGACATACGCAAATAAAATTGCCCAAAATTTGCAAATATGCAATTTTTGTTGTACCTTTGCGCCGCAATTTATCTTCTATTGGTATGAGACAGCGTGTTTTTTCTATCCTGTTGATCGCCTTTCTGGCGGGCACGTACTCTGTTCCGGCCTTCGGTTGGGGTCAGAAAGGTCATCGTATTATTGCGAAGGTCGCGTATGACAATCTGAGTCGTAAGGCCCGCAAGGCGGTGGACAAGACGCTAGGTGAGAAAGGTGCTATCTATTGGGCCAACTGGCCGGATGAGATCAAGTCCGACACCATCTATCCGGATAGCTACGACTGGCATTTTCAGGACTTCGAGGGCGGGCTGCCGGATTCGACTGTGGCCGATGCGCTGATCCATTATCCGGCCGAGGGCGGCAACCTCTTCCGCGCCCTGGACAGCCTCGTCGCGGTACTCAAAGCCGGCAAGGGCGACATGCACACCTTGCGCTTCGTGATCCATCTTTCCGGCGACCGCTACTGTCCGATGCACATGGCGCACATGTCCGACAAGGGCGGCAATGCAGTGAAGATGAACTGGTTCAAAGAGAGCACGCGCCTGCACGCCGTATGGGACACGCACCTCATTGAGTCGCAGGGCTACAGCTATACGGAGTATGCCGAGAAACTCGAACTCGAATACGGCTGGGCAAAGAAATACATCGACGCGCAGACCGATGCCGAACTGCTGCTCGACACCTATCACCTCACGTCCGACATCTATACCTACCAGGATACCTGGGACGGCAACACCTACCATTATATCTACCGCTGGCGCACGGAGATGGAGGAGCAACTCTACATCGCCGGCATCCGTCTGGCTAAACTGTTGAACGAAATATATAAATAAGATACCATGAAAAAATCTTTTACGCTGTTTTTCATCCTTCTCTGCTCCTCTTGGCTGTTCGCAGCCGACATCGACATGCAAATCCATTGGGGCACGAAAGAGGCACAACTGAAGTCGATGAGCACGGCCGGCAAGCAGAAGACCTACTACAAAGACGACTACAGTCCCGAGAACCTGCGTGCGCTGAGCGGCGACGAGCTGTTCGGGGCGCTGAACACCCTCATGGGCAACACCTGCAGGCTCCTGGAAGACGGGTACGACTACAACGCTTTACGCTACGCGTATGTGAATGTCGATAAGGACCTGAATCACAACGGCTACATCATCGGCTATTATGACGGTCAGTCGATGAACGGCACCTGGGATCAGGGCAATACGTATAACCGCGAGCACACCTGGCCGCAGTCGAAAGGCGCAGATAAAGGTACGCCGATGGGGTACGACATGCAATCGGTGCGCCCGGCCGGTACGGCCATCAACAGCGATCGAGGAAGTACACCATACGGCGAAAGCAGTAAGTTCTACGACCCGAACGAGATAGCTATCAACAACTCGCTGTATGCGCCTGAGCACTTGGGCTCCTATCGCGGCGACTGCGCGCGCGTGATCCTTTATGACTATGTCGTATACGGCAAAGCGGGCGGGTACAGCAATGACTTCTATCAGGGGAACGCGCAGCTGCTGAGCAAACTCGGCAAGAACGGCGTCTTTGAGTCGATTCCTATTCTGCTCAAGTGGCACATGCAGGATCCTTCGTCGCTGACGGAGATGGTTCGCAACGACGGCGCACAGGCGTATCAGGGCAACCGCAATCCCTTCATCGACTATCCGGAACTGGCCATTCAGATGCTGAAGGACCAAGTAACTTCGTATCCGGTCAGCGTGACGGGCGCAGAGATGTGGCCGGCCTATTCGCTCACGCTCAATACCGGATTCATCGCGTATATGGGCACGAAGACCTCGCGGCCCAAAGAGGTGACCGTCACCGGCGCAGACTATGAGTACGACAAAGTATCCGGCCGCCTGATCATCACCAAGGTGAAGGGAGCCGTGACGATCTCCGTAGCCTCTGCGCAGGCGCTGGAAAGGACCGAAGACGGACAACAAGCACTCAAGACCATCCACAACGGACAGATAGTCATCATTAAGAATGGCAAAGCGTATTCTATTCTCGGCGCTCCTGTTGGCGATATTCGTTAACGGCGTGTCGGCAGGCACGAACCTGCAGATATTCTACGACTTCGGTAGCGGAGGAACGGCTTGCGCGAACCAGCGTTCGAATCGCGTGACCACCACTATCGAACTTTTCTACCCCGACCCGTGGGGTACCACTTTTGCGTTCGTGGACCTGGACTATAACATCAACCCCATCGACCCGCAGAACACGCCCTTCATGAGCTACGCGGAGATCGCACGCTGCCTCAATTTCTGGCAGAACACCAAGGCAAAGGACCTGAGCATCCAGGTGGAGTACAACGGCGGTTTGGGTATCTTCAAGGACGCGGTGGGCGATATCCGCGGCTACGGCATCAACCACGCCGCGCTCGTCGGTCTCAACTACTGCCTGCACACCGCCGATTATAAGAATATCTTCAATCTCGAGCTCCTATATAAATACATCGTCGATCCGGACAACGGCATCAAGAACCAAGCGCCGCTCCAGTTCACGTTCGTATGGGGCTGCGACGATTTCTGCACCGCGCCGGGGCTGCGTTTCTCGGGTTTCCTGGATATCTGGGGTCAGCGCCTGGGCGGCCAACAGTCGTTCGTGATCCTCACCGAGCCGCAACTATGGTATAATATCGGCCGGTGGTTCAAGTGCCCGAACCTCAATATCGGCACGGAGATTGAATTCAGTTATAATTTCAACGGAGGAACGCCGGGTACGGGATTCATGTGCAATCCCTGTTTAGGTATTAAATGGACTTTTGACTAAATGCTGTTTATTTTCATCGTCATCGCAATCCTTGCGGTCGCTCTCACTCGTAAACTTCCGTTCAAAGAACGGATCACTATCTTCTCTCGCGGCGCAGGCAACACGAACCTGCTGCTGATGGTATGGATCTTCATGCTTGCCGGCGCTTTTGCCGCGAGTGCGAAAGAGATGGGGGCCGCCGGTGCGATGGTCGATCTGACGCTGCATTTCCTTCCGGCGAAGTTCGCCTTGACGGGTCTTTTCCTGGCGGCCTGCGTGACCTCCCTCTGTATGGGTACGTCGGTGGGTACTATCGTGGCACTGATGCCTATCGCCGCGGGGCTGGCAGAGCGCACAGAGATGGCGCTGCCGATGGTAGCCGCAGCCGTCGTAGGCGGTGCGTTCTTCGGCGACAACTTGAGTTTTATCAGCGATACGACGATCGTCGCCACGCAGTCGCAGGGCTGCCGGCTGAGCGATAAGTTCCGCTATAACGTGCGTATGGTGATGCCTGCGGCGCTCATCGTCGCGGTGGCGTACGTCTTCCTCGGCGGCGAAGCCGCGGATATCACGGCTACCGGCGCTATCGAGTGGTGGAAAGTGCTACCCTACCTCGCGGTCCTTATCTGCGCCGCTTGCGGCATCAACGTACTGGTCGTCCTCACGGCGGGCAATATTCTTACTTACCTCACGGGTATCATCGACGGCAGTTATGACCTCATGGGCTGGATCGGCAGCGCTTCGCAAGGTATCATGGGCATGAGCGAACTCATCCTTATCTCCATGCTCGCGGGAGGTATCTTCGCTATCTTCAGCTATGTCGGCGGCTTGGACTTCATCATCGACCGTATGACGCGGCATATCAAAGGCCGCGCAGGTGCCGAATGGAGTATCTGCGGACTCGTAGCCTTCGCCAATATATGCACGGCCAATAACACCATTGCTATCCTCTCCGTCGGCGATATCACCAAGCGCGTAGCGGAGCAGTTCGACATCGACCCGCGCCGCAGCGCCAGCCTCTTGGATACCACCAGTTGCTGCGTCCAGGGCATCCTGCCGTACGGCGCACAACTGCTCATGGCATCCGGCCTTGCCGGCATCAGCGCCATCAGCATCGTCCCTTATCTCTTCTATCCCGCCCTCCTCGGCCTCGCCGTCATTGTTACCATCCTTTTCCAACGCAAAACCAAATGATGCAAACAGAACACGCCATAAAACTGGTCAAAGACACCTTCCAACAAGAGTTATCTTCCGCCCTGCGCCTTCGCCGTGTCACCGCTCCGCTCTTTGTAGAGTCCGGGCATGGTCTGAATGACGACCTCACGGGAGTGGAAAAACCGATCACCTTCTTTGTGCCGGAACTCAACCGCACCTGCGAGATTGTCCACTCGCTCGCCAAGTGGAAGCGAATGAAGTTATGGCGTATCGCCGCCCAACCCGGCTACGGCATCTATACCGACATGAACGCCATCCGCACGTTCGAGACCCCGGACGACATCCATAGCCTCTACGTCGACCAGTGGGACTGGGAGAAAGTGCTCACGGCCTCCGATCGTACGCACGAGTACTTACGCGCAACCGTACGCGATATTTATAAGGTACTCAAGAACGTCGAATATGTGGTCTGCGAGCGCTATCCGGAACTCAAGCCTTTCCTTCCCGACGCAATCACCTTCATCGACTCCGAAGAACTCCTCCAACGCTACCCTAACCTCTCCGCCAAGGAGCGCGAAAACGCGATATGCCAACAGTTCGGAGCCGTGTTTATCGAAGGCATCGGCGCACCGCTCTCAAACGGTCAGCCGCATGACAGCCGCGCCGCCGACTACGACGATTGGTCGCTTAACGGCGACATCCTTATCTGGTATCCGATCCTGAACAAAGCCATCGAACTCTCGTCCATGGGTATCCGCGTGGACGCACAGTCTATGAAGCGCCAGTTAGCCGCAGCGGGACATAGCGATTGGTCGCAACTCGACTACCATAAAGCCGTGTTAACCAACACCTTACCGCTCACTATCGGAGGCGGTATCGGTCAGTCCCGACTCTGCATGACGCTCCTGCACAAACGGCATATCGGCGAAGTCCAAGTGAGCGAATGGTCCGCCGAAGAACTCACCCGCTGCGCCCAAAACGGCATAACCCTTCTGCAATAAAACAGGACATTTTTTGCATTTTTATTGCCTGTTTGTGTTAACTCTCTAGTATTATATACTACGTATATAATACGTGTACCAACGGAAAAAAGGTTTCCTTTTTTCGTTGAAAGCGGGCTCATTCGAATACCTACTGTAGTTACATAGTAACTACACGCGTATGAGAATGATGAACGCGCAGTGCGTGATAAGTGCGAGATAAGTGCGTCATAAGTACGCGGTAAGTGCGAGATTATAAGGGTCCGAACGGGGTATTTTGCTACCCCTTTGCTACTTTTTGCTACCTTCTGCCATCTTTCGACACTTGTAATGAACCCCAAAAGTTTTGTGTTCAACTTTTGGGGTCACCTCACAACCGGCAGCTTTTCTTTTATTGGTGTTGCTCGCGGAGCAGATCGTTCACCGTCTTCACGGGGTTGAAGGTCGAAACGGGCACTTCAACGAAGATGGTGTTCCAGCGGCTCATCGCACCGTTCCAGAGGCCCGGAAGCTCAAGCGCTAACAACTCCTTACCGTCTTTACTCTTATTGGAGATAAAGCCCGTCTGCGGATCTACGTATTGCAGCAGGTCGAACGGCTTGCCTTCGAAGTCGCGGATAGCGCATACGAGGTCCACCGGGTTGAAGTGGGTCGATTGTTTCATCAGTTCCGGATCGCTAATCTGCGTGCTCTCGAGGATCTGGCAACTGATCGAGCCGTCGGCTTCGCGTACGAGGAATGGACCGCCACCGGGTTCGCCGGTGTTCTTCACTACGCCGCATACGCGGATAGGACGATTCAACTTCGCGCGCTCTTCGTCGCTCAGGTTCGGGTCCTTGAGGGCCTCGAAGATACGTTTCTGCTCCGTCACCAGAACACCCGCGAGGATCTGCTTGTAGCGGATCGTGTCTTTCTTCAGTCTGTCAGGCACTACGTTGTCGATATTCTTGATGAATACGATGTCGGCATCTTGCTGGTTGAGGTTCTCGATGAGGGCTCCGTGACCGCCCGGACGGAAGAGCAGCTTGCCGTCTTTCGTGCGGAACGGCGTACCGTCGGGGTTCGCAGCAATCGTGTCGGTGGACGGCAACTGCTCGCTGAACGTCACGTCATAGCGCACACCGAATTTCTCCTCGAATTTCTTGAGGTTGTCGGCGATATGCTGACGGAAGAGCGGCAGGTGGTCGTGGCTGACGGTGAAATGCAGATAGACAACCGGTTTCTTGCCGTCTTTGGCAGGTTCGGCACAGTACAATGCGCCCTCTACCAGGTGCTCCAACGCGGGCGTACGTGCGCCGTCGCGGTACTTATGGAAAAGGAGCAGGCCCTTCGGCAGTTCTCCGTAGTGCATGTCTTGCAACAGGTAACGCACGGCTTCTTGCCCTTCCTTACCGGCGAGCTGAGGGCCGAACGCAAAGCAGTCTTTATGCGCCAGAAAATCCTGAATGAACGGCGTCTCGATGCCGTCCTCGAGGTACTGGAACAGGTTCTTGAACATACGGCTGGCCGCACCCGAAGCCGGAACGAACTTCAGGATCTTATGTCCCTCTTTGAGGTACTCTTGCCAAGCAGCGATATACTGCTCTTGCTCCGCGCGTTTCGGGGCGAGGATGCCCTTCTTCGTCGATGCCGGCGCTACGATGTCCAACTCCGGAAAACCGTTTCGGAAGCACGCTAACTGTTGCTCCACTTTCTCCACAGAAATGCCTTTCGCTTGCAGTTGCTCAAGGTCTTGTGCACTAAAATTGCTCATGGTCTATATGGTTAAAAATGATTTTGCGCTGCAAAGGTACTACAAAAATTGCACATATGCAAGTTTTTAGAGCAATAAATTTTAGCAAAATAGAATTTTATTCTATTGTTACGGAACGGGCACGGAACATAGGGCACAGCCCTGCTAAAATTTATCGCTCTACCTTGCATATGCACCGCAAGACGCGAACGTAATTTCGGAGGGAACCCACCCCGTAGGGGAAGGGGCGTGCCGAAATTACTGCTTTTTTTTGACATACGCAAGGAAAAAAGAAAAAAACGGCCGCAAAAAATGCGGCCGAGGTGCCTATAAAGGCGTCCATTACTAATCGCAAAATGAACAAAACTCTCCCCTATTCACTCACCCGCGCGCCTTGGGCGTTATAGAGAACGCCGTTGCGCTCGATAAAGAGCATGCCTTGACGGATGAGTTTGGTGCTCTGTATATGACCACGTACGTCCTCGATACCTTCCGCTGCTTGGCAGAGTACGGAGATAGGAATATAAACGGTCGGTGCCTCCGAGCAGGACAACTCTACATACGCTTCGTGTACACCTATTTCGTCACTCTGGAAACTTACGGTGATCGCGCCGCCTTCGGCCGGAAGTGTTTCCGCCGAGAGTTGGAACTTGTCATAGTTCGCGCCCTTGATCGCTACGTTGACAGGTACGGCGAGGTGCTGCGTGCTGACGGTGATCTGACCGATCACTTTCTCCTCATTCAGCACGGCCGTTTCTGCTATCTGAACCACATCCGGACTGATGAGCGGCAGGTCGGTACGACCCCAGCTGACATCGTCAATATAATAGGTCACAGCACCCTCGTTGCCGTTTGGTCCGACAAAGCGGAAGGCCATATGGAAGACGTCTGCCATGGTCTCAGCATACGGCGCGAGATCGAGATAGAAGGTGCTCCACGACTCACTGCGGTCGCTGGTCCTCGGGATGTCGAAACTCTCCGTCAGGTCTTGGAAATAGGCCGTCGGCTCCCCTAAAGGATCGATATAATATATCTCGAGTTTGCTCTCGCTGCCTTCGTCCATGAGGTACTGGCCCATGACGCTGAAGGCGAAGATCTTACTGCCGGCATTCTTGAAGTCCAGCGGCGGGGTGACGAGCCACATCTCCCAAGTGCCGGTAGGTTCTTTGCCGAACTGGTACGCGGACGCTTTCGCGAACTTACCATCGCCTTCCATGATCTGCGTCTTAGAGGCATCGAATCCCCACCACGGGCGCTGGTCGGCTGCTGCTACGTTCTGCCAACCCTCCAGGATCAGCGTCTCGTTATGCGTGATATCCTCGAATTGCTCGAACATCCAACTGAGCGGGTTTGACTCGTTCCACACGAAGTCTGTCTGCCAGTCAATGGTCTCCGGCGTTTTGGCGGTCCCCGTTCCGTTCAGCGTGAGGATGACGCTCTCCGCGCCCTCCGAGTAGAAGGTCAGGGTCGATTGGTACGAACCGGCTACCTTCGGCGCAAAAGTGATGGTCACCGTCACGTCGGTGTTCTTGCTGAACATCGTTCCGTCGATGGTGAAGCCTTCGCCTTGCACATGGTCCATATGCGCATACACATAGTCCGTGCAGTTCACGCTGCTCAGGGTCACCGTCTGAGTCTGCTGTTTGCCTTCCTGCACTTCGAAGGCCGGCACTTCGCTCGGCGTCACCGTCAACTTGGCTTGAGCGCTCGGGTCGGTACATGTACCGCTCAGCGAGATCATATCCGGCAGAATGGTCGTATGCTGCACGTTATCGAAGATGAGCGCGGCCGTGTGCGTGCCTGCGCTCGTAGGCGCATAGGTGATAATAAGGTCTATGTCGGTTTGGTCGGCCGGCAACTCCGTCGCCGAGAGGCTGAACTGGTTGGCATCCGTACCGCCGATATAGAAGGTCGTCTTGCTCGTCACGTTGCCTTGCTTCACGTGTATCGTCTCGAAGGTAGCGGTATTGCCGAGAGTCGTGTTCACCGGCGACACCTTGAGCGGCGTGACCTCGATGAACGGTTCGCCCGGGGCAGCATCCTCTTTGACTAAGGCCCATGCGTCGAACAGCACTTTCGCGTTTTTCGGCACGCTCACACGTACACGCAGATAAGCGGACTTAGCCGGTTTGGAGGTGGTGACCACCTTGTGTTTCCATGCCGTACCGTTCTCCAAATCGCCGGTGAGAATAGCTGCGTCATGCGCCTTGATCGCATCCGCATCGCCGCCGGCCGCTGCTTCCCAATAGCAATCCATCTTCAAGGATTCGCCTTCCGGCATGGAGAGAATCTTATAGTTGAGCGTTAGGGTGAACTGAGTTCCTGCCGCATAAGAGGCGTCATTCAGCAACACACCCTGGTCGATCGTAGCGGCCATGGACGGATTGATCTGAATGGAGTTGTTGCCGTCCAGCTTGTCCCCGCTGTTAGCGTTGGCCGTGTTCAGCGGCAGGTTCCAATCGTCAAACGAGCAACCGAACATAGCGTTGCAACTATATTCCTCGAAGCTGCTGTTGAGCAGCAGGTTGTCGTCCGTAATGACAATCAGCGGGTCATCCTCTTCCGGCGTGTCTCCGCCCGGCGTGTCACCGCCTTCGTCCGAGAACAACTCCTCCCAACTCGTCGCTACTTTGATCTCGTCGATGAAGATCTTCGGCGTGTTGCTGCCTTGACGCAGGTTCACGGACGAAATCTTGCTCGCGTCGTTCTTGGCGTTTGCTCCTTGCTCGGCGCCGCTACCGGACTGAACGGACTGCACGCATACCAGCGTCGGCACGGTGGTCGTTTTGGTCGGGTTGACATACAGGCGCGCCGTGTCGTTCTTCTCGCCGTCCACAAACTCATATTCGAGCACTATCAGATAATCCGTGTTCGGAGAATAGACCTCCTCCGTCATGCCTACATACGAGGCGGACTCGCTGTATTTGGATACGCCGAAATGGAATCCTGTCCATTGGTCGTCTTCTTTCACGGACTTCGTATAGAGACGTGCGTACATGTTGCTTGCGCCCGCATCGCCCAAGGCGAGGCAGTAATCCGCGGTGGCGCTGGCTTTGACCGTTTCTACATTCACTATCGCAGCCAGATAGACCTTGCCGCTGGTATACTCTTTTGTAAACTGGCGTAAGTCATCCGCACCGGAAGTGCCCAGATAGGCCTTGTTGCCTTTCCCGGAACTCGCATAGCCCGGGAAAGAGAGCGAACCCTCCGCCACCTGGATATAATTACTCGATCCGCTGTAACTCCACCAATCGTCGGTGTTGGTGCCCATATCGGTGTTCGTACCGATACAAAGCTGACCTACAGAGCGATCAAAACTCTCAGTCACGATGACCTTAGCCTCCATTGTCGCGGCCATCATCGCCGCAAAGACGCATAGTAAAATCTTTTTCATACCTTGTTTATTTGCAATTTGGGCGCAAAAGTACTACAAATTTTTGACATATGCAAACAAAAAAGCCAAAAATCAAAAAAAAGTACAATAAAATTTGCGTATATCTATTTTTTTGCTTACCTTTGCAGCCGATTTCGTTCATTTTGTCAAATTGTAATGTATTAGTCCTATGAGAAAATTCTACTCTATTTTCGCGCTCTGCGCATTTTTATTTTTATCCGTAAGCACACAGGCGACGGATTATACTGTAGAACCAACTACGGCAATTAAAAGTTATTCGGTGCCTATGATCATGAATTCTGCTTCAATCTATGGATCTATAACGCAGCAACTCTTTTTTCCTTCTGAAATGAAAGATGCAGACGAGAATACTCCTTCTGCCGGTGATATTACGAAGATCACTTTTTACTATGCTGTCAAAGACGGAAAAGAATCCGCAGCTGCATTGTCGCGTGATATAGAGATATGGCTCATGGAGATAGATGATGATATTGATGCTTATCAATATGATAATACGTCTGCTTACGGATCTCTTTACAAATCAAAATTTTTCTGCAATGCAAGTAAAAAAGCCGGAGTAAAAGTGTATGATGGGAAATTGGAAACCAAGGCAATTACTATCGGAGAAGGTAAGCAATCGTTACCATTGGAGATAACTCCTTTTACGTGGGATGGCGAAAGTAATATTGTGCTGACATTGTATGATAAATCAGCAAGTAGTTCGCAAATCGGCTCAGACGCCTATAATAATTTAAGGTTTTATATCACGGAAACTACAGGTGGACGTTTTGTTCATTATAGATGGACAGGATCGGCAACTGACGATAGAAATACGTGGATGAGTGATTTGGATAAATATGGTGATACATATAGCACTCCGACAAATACAGCCGAAGGTCAATCTAATACGCATCGATATGTTTCATTAACCACCTTCACCATTACTCCCTCTGCTGCTCCCGTGGCTCCTTCTGTTCCGGAAGATTTGGCAGCAAGTAATGTCGGTACCACTTCGGCTTCCCTTTCGTGGACAGCTGTAGATGGAGCAACGAGTTATGATTTATATAATAGCACAAGTATTGATGGAGTTTATGCCAAGTTTGCCAGTCCTTCCTCCAACTCCTTCGAGTGGTCAGGACTTACTGCCAATACAACCTATTTTGTAAAAGTGGCGGCTGTCAACGACGCAGGTAGCAGTGATTATTCCGCTCCTATCTCCTTTACTACTTTAGCCCCGCATACCCACGACGGTATTACTTTTGAGCCATGGTCCAATCCCGCTGTGCTGCCTACGTCCGGCAACTACTTCCTGAATACCGATGTGGCATTTGGATGGGAGAGTGATGATGTCACTCTTACAGGAGACCTCAATCTGTGTCTGAACGGTCATGAGGCAAATCTCGCGTTCTTCAAGATTATTGTACCCGATGGTAAGACCCTCGCTATTTTTGATAACGGCGGAGGAAAGATCACCAGTTTCGTGGCAAGTGAAGTGGGTGCGTTTGATATCTATGCAAAGGCTCTCATCGTCGTTCGTAGTGGCGGCACATTGATCCTCAAACAAGGTACAATCGAGAACACCTATACTCCCGATGCTGATGGCGAATCTTATGCCATCTATTCGAATGGTACTGTTCGTCTTTCCGGCGATGTACGCATCAATAGTAATTCCGCGGATTTTTACTTGTATGCATCCCATGTCATCACCCTTGATGGCGCTATCAGCAATGAAGAGAAGCATACAGTTTGGAAGAACGGAGGTGCCTTTACTTCCGGATGGTCCACATACATGAGCGGAGAAAACCCGCGTGACTTCTTCGAGTCCGCCAACCCCGCCAGATCGGTTTGTCTCAAAGACGGCGAAGCAGCATTGAGAACCGCTCTTAACCTCTCCGAATCTTCGGATAACGATGCCATAGGCGACAACTACAACCAAACGGTAGATGTTAACCTTACCCGTAGTCTCCTCACTAACGAATCGTTCAATACGATCTGTCTGCCGTTCGCGCTTAGCAACGCACAACTGGAAGACATCTTCGGCGCAGGCTATGACCTCGAAGAGCTCGTAAGTTCGGAGATTGATGGCGATATATTGAACCTCTCGTTCAATAAAGTGACCTCTCTCGTTGCCGGCAAGCCCTACTTGCTCCAACCGGCGAGTGATGTAACGAACCCCTCTTTCGAAGGCGTGACGATTAGCGCTACCTCGCCTGCGGATCAGATATCCGATGAGTTTATCTCCTTCCATGGTACATTTGCTCCGACCGAACTGACAGGCGGTAACAAGAACCTCCTCTTCCTCGGTGCAGAAAACGAACTCTTCTGGCCTGCATCCACAGGCGATATCAAAGGTTTCCGTGCGTACTTCGAAGTGAAAGGTGCAGCGCAGAAAGCCAAAGCGGCACGCATCGTGAAGAAAGAAGATCAGGCTCAGGCGCTTGATAATATCGAGAACACCCTCCCTGCTCAGAAACGTATCCTCAACGGACAACTCGTCATCGAGAAAAACGGTACGTTCTACAATGCGCAAGGTCAAATTGTTAAATGATTAAACTGGTTACGATTATGAAAAAGCAATATATTTCTCCCTCAACACTTGAGCAGGTTTTGAATTATAGCAGCGTATTATGCGCCAGCGGCGGTGACCGAGTATCATCCAATATTGATATCCACGGCGGTGACAAATCCGGAAATGTGGTAGATGCGTTCTAAACACTGCAACTCTACGAGTTACATCGGGAACCCCATTCAGGAAGGAGTCTCTCTTCGGAGAGGCTCTTTTTTTTGTTATTTTTCTATTTCCCTTGCATATGTCATTTTTTTGTTGTAATTTTGCAGCGCAAAATTGATAATTCATCGTACTATGATTCTATTAGCAGACAGCGGGAGTACTAAAGTGCATTGGTGTCTCGTGACGGCGAGCGGGCAGTGCTCGGACGTGTTCACCGATGGTATCAATCCGCTTTTTCAGACATGCGACGCGATGCGGAACAGTATATGCAACCAACTGTTGCCGCAGATCAGTTCGCTCCTATGGGCCGGAACGCTGACGCACGTGTTTTTCTACGGCGCAGGTTGTACGCCGGAGAAGAAAGTGTTTGTACAGCGCGCACTCGAAGGGGTGTTCAAGAAAGCGGAAGTGAGTGTAGCATCCGACATGCTCGGTGCTGCGCGGGGACTGCTGAACCGTAACGCCGGTGTGGCATGCATCCTCGGCACGGGCAGTGGCAGCTGTTTCTATAACGGCGAGACGATCGAATGGTGTGTACCGTCGCTCGGCTACATCCTCGGCGACGAGGGATCCGCAGCCGTGCTGGGCAAGCGACTCGTAGGTGACCTGCTAAAGAATCAGTTAGGCGACGACCTCAAGGAAGCGTTCTTTAAGGAGTATGAGACGAGTATGGCCGATATCATCGAACGCGTGTACCGTCAACCCTTCCCGAACCGGTTCCTGGCGAAGTTGTCGAAGTTCTGCGCGGACCATATCGAAGACCAGCGGATACATGCACTCGTGTACGACCATTTCGTGCAGTTCATCCGCCGCAATTTGGTTCAGTACAAGACGGACCAGCCAATCGGATTTATAGGTTCTATCGCGTACTATTACCGGCCGATATTAGAGGAGGCGATGCGCGCCGAAGGACTGCCGCTCGGCACGATCCTAAAAGACCCGATTGAAGGTCTCAAAGAATTTCATAAAGACGCAATTATTCCAACGACATGATAGATATGTTTTATTTGCCGGGCAGGGTATGCTCGACAAAAGCCATTAAAGAGATCGCTCAGAAGGCGACGAAGCCTTATACGATGATCTCGTTGAAGCCGGATATCGAATGGGTATATCTGGGACAGGAGCGCATGGTGCAAGTGATGGAGATGACGGGTGCGACGATGGTGTACGCGGATAGAATCCAAAGAGTCGAGAGTCAAGAGTCAAGAGTCGAGAGTTTTGCGCCCGTCATCGACTATCAGATCGGTGCGCTGCGCAATGACTTCGACTTCGGCGCGGTACTGCTGTGGGACACCGAAAAACTGAAAGCCCTCGTCGCCGCGATGGACACGGAGTATGAGTTCGCAGGACTATATGACTTGCGGCTGCGGGCAAGTCAAGCAATCAGCAATCAGCAATCAGCAATAAGCCATATACCCGAATACCTATACTACGAAGTTGAGACAGACACCCGTAAGTCCGGCGAGAAACTGTTCGATTACGTCGATCCGCGCAACCGCGCCGTACAGATAGAGATGGAGCAATGCGTGACGGCGCACCTGAAGCGTATCGGTGCGTACCTGAAACCGGGTGCGTATAAGGCGCTGCCGGAGGCCACAGAGTATCCGGTGACGGCGAGCGTGATCATACCTTGTAAGAATCGCGCGCGCACGATAGCCGATGCCATCCACTCCGCCCTCGCGCAGAAAGTAAGGGCTCCCTACTCGTTCAACGTGATCGTCGTAGACGATAACTCGACGGATGGAACTTCTCAAATCATTGAAGATTTGAGATTGAAGAATGAAGATTTAATATTTATTGCGCAGGATAAGACCTGGCACGCGATAGGCGGCAACTGGAACGTCGCGATTCACGACCCGCGGTGCGGCAAGTACGCCATCCAGTTGGATAGCGACGACACCTATTTCGACGAGACGACCGTACAGAAATTCATCGATGCCTTCGAAAGTGGCGCTTACGGCATGGTGATCGGCACGTACCAGTTGACGAACATGGCGGGTGAGACGTTGCCACCGGGCGTGATAGACCATAGAGAGTGGACCGACGATAACGGTCGCAACAACGCCCTACGTATCAACGGTTTGGGTGCTCCGCGCGGGTTCTATGTGCCGCTGCTGCGCACGATCAATTATCCGACGACCAAGTACGGCGAAGACTATGCGGTAGGTCTGCGTATCAGTCGCGACTGGCCGATCGGACGTATCTACGACGTGGTATATAACTGCCGGCGATGGGAAGACAACTCCGACGCGAATTGCGACATCGTCGCCATGAACCGCAATAACTGGTATAAGGACCGCTTGCGTACATTCGAACTGCAAGCACGAATGAGTGAATGAGTGAGTTAGTGAGTTAGTGAAGATTCGCGTAGGCATATTAACGGCGCCAAAGATCGAGTTTGAGCAGCGGGAACACACGTTCGTACTGAAGAACGTGCGGATAGGTATCGGTTTTCATTGGGACCGGCACGAAGACCAGGAGTTTGCGGGGCGGTTGGAGATACGCGACAATGCGGATGATACGCAAACAGCTATCAACACTATCGACCTCGAGGACTACCTGTGCTCGGTCATTTCATCAGAGATGAATGCCAACAGTCCGATAGAACTGCTCAAAGCCCATGCGGTCATCAGTCGGAGTTGGGCGATACGGGCGATGGAGCACCCTAACCACGAGGGCTATGACGTATGCGCCGATGACCACTGCCAGCGCTACGAGGGGCTGCGCCGCATGAATGAACAGGCGGTACAGGCGGTGCGCGAGACGGCAGGACAAGTGCTGACGTATGACGGCGCGGTCTGCGACTGCCGGTACTATAAGTGTTGCGGCGGAAAGACGGAGATCTGGCGGACCTGCTGGGAAGACATCGACGTACCGTATATCCGATCCGTGACCTGCGACTACTGCAAGTCCCCTTCGCCGAAAGTGCTGCGACAGGTGCTCAATGACTATGACCAAGAGACGAAAGATTTTCGGGATTGGAAGGTGAACTATACGGATGAGGAGTTGCGCGAGATACTTCGCTTGAAGTCCGGCATTGACTTCGGTGAGATACAAGAGCTGGTTCCGCTTCATCGCGGCGCGAGCGGACGTATCGACAGCCTGAAGATCGTAGGTAGTCAGCACACGGAAGTCATCGGCAAGGAGCTGAAGATCCGCTATTGGTTGAGTAAATCGTGTCTCTATAGCTCGTGGTTTGAGGTAAGTCACGCCGAAGGCGTATGGACCTTAAGCGGACACGGCTGGGGACACGGCGCAGGACTGTGCCAGATCGGTGCGGCGGTGATGGCCTCAGAAGGACACAAATACGAAGAGATACTTTCGTATTATTACCCGAATACTCAATTGAAGATTGCAGATTGAAGATTGCAGATTTAGCGCTTCAGCGCAATAAATACAAGCACTTGAGCGACGACGAATGGCGTTGGATGCTACAGCAAGTGGAAGGACGTGAACGGACCTCAGACAAACTGCCGACGTTCGCGGCGATGGACGATTGGTGGTACCCCGTTCGGCTGAGTTGCGAGCAGTGCTCGTCGGAAGATACCGCGCGCTTTAAGGCGAGTTTAGTCAGCGGCGAGACGATGGTGGACTTGACGGGTGGCTACGGAGTCGACACCTACTTTCTAAACGATTCTTTTTCTTCGATAGATTATATAGAGCAGAATGCAGAACTATGCCGCATAGCCGCGCATAACTTTGCCAATAAACCTATTACGATTCATAATACGTCCGCTGAAGAGTTCTTAGCCTCAGCCGGTCAATACGATCTTATCTTCCTCGATCCGGCGAGGCGGGACAGTCACGGCGGAAAGGTGTTCCGGCTGGAGGATTGCGCACCGAATGTGGTGGAACTGCTCCCTATGCTGTTAGCGCACGGCAAGCGGTTGCTGCTCAAGCTTTCGCCGATGCTCGACCTTACGCAAGCCACCACAAGCCTTTCGCAGGTAAGTTGGGATATCTTCGTCGTGGCCATCAAGAATGAGGTCAAGGAAGTGCTCCTTCTTAGCGGCGGAACGGGACAGATCACTGCGATTGATTTGGCAAAAAAGGACCAGGCTTTTGTGTTTAGCAGAGAGGAAGAAGCGGGGGCGAGATCGGAGTATTCCGAGTATTCGGAATATTCGGGGAAATACCTCTATGAGCCGAATGCGGCGATATTAAAGGCCGGAGCTTATAAGTTAGTGGGCGCGCGCTTCGGGCTCTCCAAACTCGACGTCAACACGCATCTTTATTGCTCCGACGTGCTCGTGCCCGATTTTCCCGGACGCATTTGGCGGATAAAGGAGGAAGGGATGAAAGGTGAAAGGATGAAGGAGCTTCGTCAAGCGAATATCCTCGTTCGCAATTATCCGTTGGCGCCCGAACAACTCAAAAAGAAATACCGTCTCAAAGACGGCGGAGACGTCTATCTCATCGGTTGCCGCGTGAACGGAAAACCCTCTCTTTTCCTCGCCGAACGCCTCTAATCGACAAAAAATCTCTCAATTATTTGCATAAACCAAATAATTGTCGTACCTTTGCGGCGCAAAATGGTACTACTATGAGAAAACTTTTCCTTTCGCTGGCCCTCATGGCTTGCACGCTCATTAACGCCGCCACAACCGTTCAGATTGGCGACTTGTATTATTCATTGGGTACGACTACCGCCACCGTGGTAGCGGACCAAAGTTCCGGTAAGACCGTCTATAGTGAGTTCACCTCCGTGACTATTCCTGCGAGCGTGACTTACGACAGTTACACCTACCCCGTCACGTCGATTGGCACGAGTGCGTTTGAGGCTCTGACCAAACTGCAAACGGTCGTTCTGCCGTCGTCTATCACCGTCATCAACACGGATGCTTTCTACGGCTGTACCAAATTAGGCAGCATCAATCTGCCCGAAGGTATCGAGACCATCTACAAGCGGGCGTTCTATAACTGCGCACTGACTTCGGTGACCATTCCGAGTACCGTTACTTCCATCGGTGCCAGTGCCTTCAAAGGAAATCCGTTGACTTCGGTCACATGGCTTCCGGCAAACTGCTCCATCGGTACGATCGATGATGCACCGTTTTATAACTGCTCGACGATTACTTCTTTTACGTTTGGCGAGAAAGTAGAGACCGTGCCGGCATATATTTGCAGGGGTTTAAGTAAGATAGAGACCATCTTCCTGCCGCCGTCCGTCAAATCATTAGGCACCTATGCGTTTGCAAGCTGTACTTCGCTCAAGTCCATCAACCTGCCGGTGACGCAAAAGACCCTGCCGACCAGTTTCTTTGCACGAAGGGTTGGAGGCCATCTATCAGCGGGCATTCTATAACTGCGCCTTGACTTCCGTCACTATCCCGAGTACTATGACCTCCCTCGGTAACGGTGTGTTCAAAGGCAACCCGTTGACCTCGGTCACATGGCTTCCGGCGAACTGCTCCATCGGTTCAGATAGCGATGCACCGTTCTATAACTGCACGAACATTACCTCTTTCACCTTTGGTGACCAAGTGGAGACCGTACCGGCATACCTCTGTAAGAACATGAGCAAAATAGACACCATCGTCCTGCCGCCGTCCGTTCATTCATTAGGCACCTTTGCGTTTGCAAACTGTACTTCGCTCAAGTCCATCAACCTGCCGGTGACGCAAAAGACCCTGCCGACCAGTTTCTTGGAGGGATGTACTTCGTTGGAGTCCATCGAACTGCC
>ONJT01000029.1 GCA_900318245.1 uncultured Bacteroidales bacterium | reverse complement strand
TCGGTCTGGATGAACGACTCAATCTTCATCTCCGCGTTGAGGATATTGATGTTACGCGCCTTGGCGGACACGATACCCGCCGTGACGGTCGAAGTGAGGTTGAACGGATTGCCGACCGCGAGCACCCATTCACCGACACGCAGGTCATCGGAGTTGCCCATGAGGATCACCGGCAGACCCGTCTCGTCAATCTTCAGCAGCGCAATATCGGTGTTCGGGTCCGTGCCGACCAGCGTAGCCATGTATTCGCGTTTGTCGTTGAGCACGACCTGAATCTGGTCCGCGCGGTCGATGACGTGGTTGTTAGTGACGATATAACCGTCCTCGGAGATGATGACACCCGAACCGGACGCCTGCTGCGCCGGCATCTCGCGTTGCTGTCCCGGACGGCCGAAGAAGAACTCAAAGAGGTCCATCTGCTGCGAGGAGACCTGGTTGCGGTACGTGGTCTTGACGTGAACAACCGCATTGACGGACAGCTCGGCAGCCTGCGTAAAATCCGTCTCTCCTGCCTGCGGAAGAGACGCGAAGCGGCTATATGCCGCAGGGATTCCGGTGGAATCATTTGTGATTTGTGATTTGTAATTGGTGATTTGAAATTGTGGATTGCTGTATTTCAATACAGCGAGTGTTGTTCCGGCACTGACGGCTGCGACGAGCAGCACGATGCCTAAAAATCTAAATATCTTTTTCATAGTGTCGTAAATTAAAATTTGCAGAAAGAGTATTACAAACTCCGTGCCAAAGTAAAATTAACTTCACACCTTTCATACAGGTCGCGATGTGGTCTCGATGTGGTCGCGGGATTGAATGCTTGCACCCACAAAAAAGCAGTATAATCCGGCAAACTACAAAATAAAATGAATTTTATTTGCACATTTGGATTTTTTGTAGTAATTTCGGACTCCGCCACTACGTTTCCCCCGAAATTACGGTCGCAAAATCCAGCAAATGGCAAAATAAAATGAATTTTATTTGCACATTTGGATTTTTTGTAGTAATTTTGCAAGCAAAATTGTAACGCGCTATTTGAAAGAATGAGAAAGGAGAACAGAAAACAAAAAAGAGAGCCAAAACTCTCTTTCTGTGAACCAGCTGGGGCTCGAACCCAGGACCCCATCCTTAAAAGGGATGTGCTCTACCTGCTGAGCTACTGATTCCCGGCCTTTTTTCAAAAGCGGGTGCAAAGGTACTACAAATTTTTGAATTGACCAAATTTTTTTGAAGAAAAATAACATTTTAGGGCATTTTGCCCACCATTTATGGAAATAAAACTGACATATGACCGCAGAAAGACCACGAATGTGCAAGTGGGAAACATCTTTTTAGGTTCTGACTATCCCATCCGCGTACAGACGATGGCCAATACCGACACCAACGATATCGACGGTTCGGTGAACCAGGCGCGTCGCTGTATCGGGGCGGGTACGGAACTGCTGCGGTTTACGACGCAGGGGCTGAGGGAAGTGGAGTCGCTGCGCGAGATTCATGCCCAGGTGTTGACGGCTGTGCCGCTGGTGGCTGACGTGCATTTCCAAGCCGACGTAGCGGACGCTGCAGCCCAAGTAGTCGAAGCGGTGCGTATCAATCCGGGTAACTACTGCAAAGACCCTTCGAAGATCCGCGAGCGCTTCACGCACCTGTTGGAACTCTGCCGCGAGCATGAGACAGCCATTCGTATCGGTGTGAACCATGGTTCGCTCAGCGAGCGGATGATGGCGAAGTACGGCGACACGCCGCAAGGTATGGTGGAGTCGGTGATGGAGTTTCTCCGCATCGCGGTGGACGAGGAGTTTGAGAATATCGTCATCTCCGTCAAGGCGTCCAACACCCGTGTAATGGTGGAGACTGTGCGTCTGCTCGTGAAGACGATGCACAAAGAGCACATGGCTTTCCCCTTGCACCTTGGTGTGACCGAAGCCGGCGAAGGCGAAGACGGGCGTATCAAGTCGGCCGTAGGTATCGGTGCGTTGTTGGCTGAGGGGATCGGCGACACCATTCGCGTGAGCCTGAGTGAACCGCCCGAGAACGAGATCCCGGTAGCGCAAGAGCTCGTGGATTATTTCGCGGATGAGGACTCGATTCGTTACGATGGTTCGGTGACAGCTGAAGTGCTGGATAATATCGGCGGCAATGCAGAGATACGCTATACGAGTTACGAAGAAGAGTGGGAGACCTTTGCCCTGCAGGCGGCGGCCGAGTGCGGTCGTCTGCTCTGGGAATTCAAGGCGACGGAACTGACGCTCGTGAATCCCAATTTCACGGAGAACAAACTCAATTTCCTGAGCAAGGATATCCTGCAGGCCGCGCGCGTGCGTATCTACAAGACCGAGTATATCTCTTGCCCGAGTTGTGGTCGTACGCTCTTTAACCTCGAGGAGACGATCCGTAAGGTCAAGGCTGCTACGGGTCATCTCACGGGTCTCAAGATCGCTATTATGGGTTGTATCGTCAACGGTCCGGGTGAGATGGCTGATGCTGACTACGGCTACGTAGGCGCAGGCCGCGACCGCGTGTCGCTGTACAAAGGCAAAGAGTGCGTGCTCAAGAATATCCCGCAGGAAGAAGCCGTAGAAAAACTATTGGAACTAATTAACAACACTAAATAACTAATCTTATGCAAAAAAGTCCATTACAAATTGCGCGTCAGAACTACCAGCCTAAGATGCCGGTAGCGTTGCAGGGCGCAGTACGCCTTGTAGAAGGCGAGAAAACACATTCGGTAGCTGACCAGGAGGAGATCAAAAAACTCTTCCCGAACACCTATGGTCTGCCTATTATCACGATGGAACCGACGACCGGCAAGAACACGAGTGAGCCGTTTAACGTAGGCGTCATCCTCTCCGGTGGTCAAGCCCCCGGTGGTCACAATGTCATCGCCGGTTTGTTCGATGGTCTGAAGAAACTCAATGCACAGAATAAACTGTACGGTTTCCTCGGTGGCCCGAGTGGTCTGATCGACGGTAAGTACCAAGAGTTGACAGCGGACATCATTGATGAGTACCGCAACACCGGTGGTTTCGACATCATCGGTTCGGGCCGTACCAAACTGGAAGAGACCTGGCAGTTCGACAACGGTATCGAGGTATGCAAGCAGTTGGGTATCAAAGCCGTAGTCATCATCGGTGGTGACGACTCGAACACCAATGCGTGCGTGCTCGCTGAGTACTACCTCCAGAAACAATGCGGCATCCAGGTTATCGGTTGCCCGAAGACGATAGACGGCGACCTCAAGAATGAGATGATTGAGACCTCGTTTGGTTTCGACACCGCTTGCAAGACCTATGCCGAGTTGATCGGTAACATCCAGCGCGACGCTAACTCCGCAAAGAAATACTGGCACTTCATCCGCCTCATGGGCCGTAGCGCAAGTCATATCGCGCTGGAGTGCGCACTCGAGGCACAGCCGAATATCTGCTTGATCTCCGAAGAGGTAGAGGCCAAGAAGATGACGCTCAACGACATCGTAGAGGATATCGTAAAAGTCATCGTAGCCCGTGCGAACGCAGGCCTTAACTTCGGTACCATCCTCATTCCGGAAGGCCTCATCGAGTTTATCCCGGCTATGCGTGTGCTGATTCAGGAGTTAAACGACATGCTCGCTGCGAACGAAGAGTTCACGAGTCTTGACGGCGACGATGCCAAACGCGAGTACGTGAAGTCCAAACTGAGCCCGGCTTCTTGCGAGTTGTTCCGTTCGCTGCCGAAGGGCATCGCCAAACAGCTTACGCTCGACCGTGACCCGCACGGAAACGTGATGGTATCCCAGATCGAGACCGAGAAACTGCTGATTGAGATGGTACAGAAACGTCTGGCGGTTCTCAAGGCCAACGGCGAGTACAAAGGTAAGTTCTCCGCCCTCAATCACTTCTTTGGTTATGAAGGACGCTGCGCAATGCCGTCGAACTTCGATGCCGACTACTGCTACTCGATTGGTGTGAACGCCACGCACCTCATCGCGGCCGGCAAGACGGGTTATATGTCGCTCGTACGCAACCTCACCAAGCCTTCTTCGGCATGGCTCGCAGGCGGTGTACCTATCACGATGATGATGAATATGGAGAAGCGTAACGGTAAGATGAAACCGGTAATCCAAAAGGCTCTTGTGGACCTCAACGGTGCGCCGTTCAAGTATCTCCAATCGCATCGTGCAGAGTGGGCTGACGCCAATACCAGTTATATCTATCCGGGACCGATTCAGTACTACGGACCGGCAGAAGTATGCGATCAACCGACTCGCACCTTATTGCTCGAGCGCGGCAAGTAATCCTTGCTCTATGCATCAGCTTTTCCCTATCCGCCCAAGTGACGGATAGGGAATTGTTCGATGCGTACCAACGGGAAGACATGTCGCTATGGAAAGCGTATGTGGACGCGAATGAGGATTTGCTCTACGAGTACGGATACTGCGGTTATGTCCTCGAGTACGACAAACCGCATGCTACTCCTTATATATCGCGTTTCCGCGCACACGTACAGGCGCAACGCGAGAACCTGCCGCCCGGACACTATGAGATGTATATGTCGGCGGTATATGTATATGAGTTACGAACGAAAACGTCTATTCATCCGCTCAAAGCTATGAGTCTGGCAAAGGAGGCTACGAAACTTGCGCCGAACGATCCGTTGGTACTCAGTTATTACGGCACGTGCCTGTTCTATGCCCCGAAACCTTTCGGGTCAAAGAAAGAAGCTTTGGAGTGGTTTGAACGTGCTGAACAACTCTTCCGTGCACCCCAATGGAAAGACTGTTGGGTTCGCGCAGCCAATACAATGTATATTGACCAATGCAAAGAAAAACTCAAATGAAACGAATCCTATTGGCACTTCTCTGCGCCGCATGTATGACAACGATAGAAGCAAAGACAATCGTGGCGTTTTTCTCCGCCACAGGTACCACGAAAGCCGCTGCTGAACGGCTTGCCAAGCAGCACAACGCCCGCCTTTGGGAGATCGAACCCGCAGAACCTTATACGGCTGCCGACCTCGATTGGCGCAACGACAAGTCCCGTTCGTCTATAGAGATGAGCGACCCCGAGGAACGTCCGACCATCAAGCGTTGTACGGATGTCACGCCGTATGACACGGTCTATGTCGGTTTCCCGATCTGGTGGGGTATCTGTCCGCGAATCATCAACTCGTGGCTCGACAACAACCTGCCGCAACTGGAAGGCAAAACGATGATTCCTTTTGCCACCAGCGGTAGTAGTGGTATTGAGGAAGCAGAGGTATATCTTAAAAAGACCTATCCGACGCTCAAGTGGCAAAAGGGATTGCTGATGAATAAGCGATAATATGATGCATAAACACATCTATTTAGCCGGAGGATGTTTCTGGGGCACGGAGCATTTCTTCAAGCAGATAGCCGGAGTAGTAGAGACCGAAGTGGGTTTTGCCAACGGGCAGACAATCAACCCGACCTACGAGCAAGTCTATACCGACACAACCGGCTATGCCGAGACCGTGCATGTGACGTATGATCAGGAGAAAGTGAGTCTTGAGTTTCTGCTGCGTATGTTCTTCGTGGCGATTGACCCGACGAGCCTGAACAAACAAGGGCACGACGAAGGCACCCGCTACCGCACCGGCATCTATTATACCGACGCAGCGGACCTGCTGACGATAGATAGAGTCTATATAGAGGAGCAAAGCAAGTATGCGCAGCCCTTGGCTGTAGAGAAACTGCCTTTGCAGAACTTCTATCCTGCCGACGAGTACCATCAGGACTATCTGGATAAGCATCCCGACGGCTATTGTCACCTGCCGAAAGCCCTTTTTGCTTTCGCCCGGCAAGCAAAAGAATAGAATGTACATCACTATTACCAATAATATAGAGATTGATCGGGAACAACAAAGTGTGCGTAAGGACGGGCAAGCGGTTCATCTAACTGGACTGGAGTATGGCTTGCTTGGGTTTCTTTCGGCACACCCGAATCGGATATGTTCGCGCCAGGAACTACTCGATCATATATGGGGCGATCGTTTTCAGTACGATACCGGCACAATAGACGTGCACCTGAATGCCTTGCGGCGCAAGTTAGGTTGGAGTAAGAAAGAACCGATAGAGACCATTCGAGGAGTGGGATTCGTATTTCGTATTGAGCAGAAGGTGACGCACTATACGATTGATCTACAGGCGTTTCTGACGGATTGGCTACGCAGCAGAGAGACGGATATTCGCGCCAAAGGACTCATAGCACAGGTGTATCTAACTCCCTTTGTGAACGAGATAACGATTGAACCGACAGCCTTGCGGCGGATGTTAGACAGCATACTGACGGCTTTACTTCCTTCGGCTCAGTCGGGTGTGTTGCGGCTGAACTCTAAACTGACCATGCAGCATTTTATTCTCTCGTTGGACCTAAATGGGACCATCAACGAGTTACGAATCCCAATTTATGGGGATTATGATGTATCTTAAGAAATTCTTAAGTAAAGTTTAAGAAAAACATTGTACCTTTGTCGCGAATTTTGAGAATGCAAAGGTATTATGCTAAAAAATCTTATCAGCAAACGTATTTTATACCTCATAGCTGCTGCTATTTGGGGTATTCCCGGATTTATTATTACAGCAAAAGGTATTACCGCTTATACCACCATACCGGCAAATGAGTTATGGTGGCTTTGTTTAATCACGTTTGGCGTCCTGATTAGCTTTATATGGATGTTCCAGCGCATTGTGAACAAGTATTGTAACCTTATAGCGGCATTACCGGACAAAACCACAATCGGGCATACGTTTCCTCTACGAGGATGGGTATTGATTGTATGTATGTCCAGCCTTGGTATTGCCCTTAAATTCGTTTCTTGTATACCCGTAGAATTTACGGCATCTTTCTATTCCGGTCTTGGTCCGGCGCTCGTGGTAGCAGGTTGTTTGTTTGTGAAAAAATACATGACACGATGCGAGTAAAAGTACCGCTTATATTATCCCTTATCTGCACAGCTCTCTATGGAACAGAAGCGGTATCTGACACTGTTCTGTTGTCGGATATAGAAGTGTCGGTGTCGCGGGTAGCGATACCTGTTTCTAAACAGCAGTTACAAGTGAGCGTGCTGGACGGAAGACTTATTGAGCAGGCACAAGTGAATACACCCAAAGAAGTAAGCAACCTCGTGCCGAACGTCTATATGCCTGATTATGGCTCAGCGATGACCAGCAGCATCTATATCCGAGGCATGGGAAGTCGTATAAACGAACCGGTAATGGGAATGGTAGTGGATGGGATACCGTTACTGGACAAGAATATGTATGACCATGTGCTGCAAGACGTGAAGCGAATAGAGCTCCTTCGCGGTCCGCAAGGCAGCCTTTATGGACGTAACTCACCGGCAGGAGTCATGGAAATACGCACTATTCAACCTTTGGATTTAAGTACACGCACTATACGTGCCCAAGCAACTTACGGTACAGCCAATACCATACGTGCGCAGGCATCGTACTATGAACCGGTGAACGATAAGTTTGGTATCGGTATTTCCGGTCGTTATGCCCGAACAGACGGATTCTATACCAACATGTTTGACAATAACAAAATTGATTTCGGCCAGCAGGCAGGCGGACGGATTGTGCTGGAAGGAAGACCTTCCGATGCATGGCGCATAACAAGTAATCTTTTTGTCGAATGGATGCGGCAGGGTGCTTTCCCCTATGCGAATGTGGCAACAGGACAGATAGCCTACAATTCATCGGGCAGGTATGAGCGTTTGGCTCTGCTGCCCTCGCTGCGAGCGGAGTACCAATATGCCGGTTATCGGTTACAAATGGCAGCAAGTTACCAGTTCATGCGAGACCACATGCGCATGGATAATGATTATACTCCTGCAGATATCTTCACCTTGCAGCAGAAACAACGACAACATAATGCTACCTTGGATGCTCTGCTTCGTGCTCCCAAGCCTTGCTCGTGGTACGAATGGACGGTGGGACTAAGCAGTTTTGCGAAAGCCAACACCATGCATGCCCCGGTAGTGTTTATGCGTGAAGGTATAGATGAGTTGATCTTGGGCAATGCTAATCGGGGCATCCAGGCGGTTTTTCCGGACGATTCAATTTGTATCAGCAATACCACGCTGCCTATCCCCAGTTCGTTTGATTTACTCAACGCAGGCGTTTCCGTGTACCATCAGAGCCATTTTAAGTTCGGCAACTGGCATATTAACGCGGGCGTGCGTATTGATTATGAACATGTGCGCATGACGTATTTGAGTACTGCCGATGTGACGTACCGTTTCACGATGTTGATGACGGATTACAAAAAGGTGCATACTGAGATAAAAGGTATGCAAACTGACCATTTTATTCAAGTGCTACCGAAACTGGCAATATCGTATGAAGGCACCTGGGGAACGATCTATGGCTACGCTGCAAAAGGCTATAAAGCCGGCGGATACAATCCGCAGATCTTCAGCACGATCACTCAAAATCAAGTTATGAATGATTTAGCGGCAGATATGGGGGTGCACCTGTCTATAGCTGATCCGCGTTTCTCCGATGTAGCCATCACACACTATAAACCAGAGACAGATTGGACCTTCGAGATTGGCGCTCATCTGATACCCACAGAGGGTCTGAAGATAGATGTTGATGCATTTCATATCCAGTGTTTTGACCAGCAGGTGACCATTTTCCCGAATGGCAAGACAACCGGTCGTATGATGGCTAATGCCGCTCGTTCGAGAATGTGGGGTGCTGAGGCTGCGCTTCAATATCGCTGGAACAAGGGTGTATGGCAAGGTCTAATCGATGCTTCGTACGGCTTTACCAATGCACGCTTTATCACGTTCAACGACGGTATGGGCGATTATTCTGGCAATATCATTCCCTATGCGCCGCAAAATACAGCCCATATCCTATGTGCCGTGGATTACAGGATTGGAAAGAAGTGGTTAGAGCGTATAGGACTGACTCTCAGAGGGGATGGAATAGGTCGTATTTACTGGAATGAGCAGAACGATGTTTGGCAACCGTTCTACGGATTGTTAGGTGCTACGTTCAGCCTGGAATGGCAGTACGTCCAGCTGCAACTATGGAGCAGAAACCTGACAGACACGAAGTACGACGTGTTCTATTTCCGCTCCATGGGAAACGATTTTCTGCAACGCGGCAAACCGCGAGAATTAGGGGCAACCGTATTATTTGAGATTTAAAATTTAAGCTTTAATATTTTTAAGATTATGAAAAAATTATTCTATGTATTGGCAGTCGCTATGATAGTAACGGCATGCAATCAAAACACACCGGAAACACCGGAGGAGCAGAGTAAAACAGCATTTGTAAAGGCTACGTATTTCGAAGCATTGGGAACCAACACCGTACCGAATGTGGAAGGCGAGAACAAAGATCAGCCTTTCAGTATGGACAGCGTGCGTGTAGAGGCAGTAATTATGACGGATACCACACTCGACATCAACCTCTACGGCATTAATTTCTCCTCTAAAATGCCGGTTACCATTGACATGGTTATCCCGGGCGCTAAGTACAGCCGCACATCAGAGAGAATAACGCTTTCCGGGGAAGGAATCATCCCGACTATGGGCGGTAATCCGTTTAATCGTTATGTCATCAATGCTCTGGCAGGCTCCATCACAGCCGACTCGCTGGTCTTTACCAATAGTTATGGTCAATACGCCGGTTGTACCTACGCGGGTAAGATTACCAAAATAGAAGAGAAACAATGAACTTTGAAGGAATTTTGTTGGGCGCAGGTGCGTTCCTGTGTATCGGACTTTTTCATCCGCTGGTCATCAAGGCGGAGTACTATTTTGGAGTTAAGTCCTGGTGGGCGTTTTTGATTGTCGGAATACTGGCTGCCGTAGGATCGTTATTCGTAGAAAACACGTACCTGTCGATTTCCCTGGGCATTTTTGCCTTCTCCTCTTTCTGGAGTATCGGTGAGGTGTTCAAGCAACGCGAACGTGTCCGGAAAGGTTGGTTTCCAAAGAACCCGAGACGCAAGGATAAGTAGTGAAAATGCTTGCAAAAAGTAGAAAAATACCGTATATATTTGCGTATATAGAATTTTTTCTGTAATTTTGCGCACGATTGCGCAAATATAATGAAACGAGATTATTCTAAATGGTGTAGCGTGGCGCTGCTAGTTGCCATATACGCGCTCGCGGGTGTCGCCGGTTGGCTGTTGTTTGATGCATTAGCCACTAACCCGTTAACCGCTAATCCCCTCATCCGTTTATTCTTAGCCGATGTGCTGGCAACGGTTGTCGTCTGGGGATTCGGCTTACTCTACGTGAACGTGTCCGTCTATGACCCCTATTGGAGTGTATTCCCTCCGATTGCTTTTCTGCTGTGGGCTTTTTATACGGATATATGGTCCGTACCGGTCATTCTGCTACTTATCGCTTCCTGGTATTGGGGCTGGCGACTTACGCGCAATTGGGTGATCACGTTCAAAGGAATAGGTCATGAAGACTGGCGTTACACGAAATATCGCAGCCAACATCCGTTGGTGTTCCATATTATCAATCTCTTTGGTCTGAATATGATGCCGACGCTCGTGGTCTTTGCCGCCATGCTGCCCGGACTTAAGCTGTTTGAAACGTTTGCTCCAGCGAATATATTGACTTATCTCGGCTGTATAGTGTGCATTGCATCGGCTACAATCCAACTCATCGCGGATAAGCAGAGCCATGATTTCCGGGCTGCTCATCCCGGTAAAGTATGTAACGTAGGACTATGGAAACACGGTCGCCATCCGAACTATTTTGGCGAGATACAATTTTGGTGGGGCATATGGATTATGTATGCGTCGCTGAACGGTATTGATATGTATATTGGCGGTGCGATTGCCATGACCGCACTCTTCCTCGGCATCTCTGTCCCGCTGATGGAAAAACGCCAATTGGCAAACAAACCCGATTATGCCGAATACCGCAGGCAAACAAGAATATTGATATGAATTAACGAAAGGCAATTATATGAAAGATATAGTTACACCTGTGTCGTTTACATGCGATTACAACGAAGGCGCGCATCCGGAGATCCTGCGACGGTTGTTGGAAACGAACCTGGAGCAGGAACCCGGCTACGGTAGCGACCGATTTACGCAATCGGCTATAGCTAAGATTCGAGAAGCTACCGCTTGTCCGAATGCCGATGTGGTATTCTTGGTTGGCGGCACGCAGACCAATGCCACGGTCATAGACGGATTGTTACCTCGTTTCGGTGCGGTTATCGCCGTCGAGACCGGACATATAGCTGTGCACGAGTCGGGAGCCATCGAGCACACCGGTCATAAGGTCATCACGCTTCCTCAGTACGAAGGCAAGATGCACGCGGAGGATTTGCGCAATTACCTCATCCGTTTCTTTGCGGATGATACATGGCAACACATGGCGAATCCGAAGATGGTGTACCTCTCTTTCCCGACGGAATACGGCACGATCTATTCCCGCTGCGAGTTGGAAGAGATACACCGTATCTGTCAGGAATACGGCTTGCTTTTGTTTATCGACGGCGCACGGCTGGGATACGGACTGACGAGCCCGGCGGCTGACATCGACCTACCCGGAATGGCGCAGTTATGCGACGTATTCTATATTGGCGGCACCAAAGTCGGCGCCTTGTGCGGCGAAGCGGTGGTCTTTCCGAAAGGCAATGCGCCGCAACCGCTCCTCACGGTCGTCAAGCAACACGGAGCGCTGTTGGCGAAGGGCCGATTGTTGGGACTCCAGTTCGACACACTCTTTACCGACAACCTCTATTTCCGTATTAGCCGGCATGCCATTGACGCGGCGATGGAGTTACAGCAGTTATTCCGCAACAAACAAATACCGCTCTATATCCAATCGCCCACCAACCAGCAATTCCCCATTCTGACGCCAGAGCAGATAAAGCAATTGGAAGGAAAAGTGCACTATGAGATCTGGGAGCGACTCTCGGATGGACGTGCCGTCACACGCTTTGCTACCAGTTGGGCCACACCCATGGAGCATATTCGGTTGTTGGCGGATGTATTGTAAATTCCAGAGGAATAGTAGTTAAATAGCAATGATAACAACAATGAAAAAACTACTTGTCATAACTTGCGCTATCCTGGTCATGACCGGGTGCTATCACAGGACCGATAGCCCTCGCGGGTCATGGGCTAAAGGCGCTGATCTGAGTTGGCTTAGTGAGATGGAACATGACAGTGTGTTCGCCTATGATTGCATCGAGCGACTGCGCGGCATGGGTATGAACGCAGTGCGATTGCGTGTATGGGTGAACCACCATACGGGGTGGAGCAACAAAGAGGATATGCTTTACCTTGCCAAGCGAGCAGCCAAGGCCGGACAACGAATCATGATCGATATCCATTACTCGGATTTCTTTGCCGACCCCAGCCATCAGACCATTCCTGCCGCATGGCAGTCCTATGACTATCCGACGATGCTCGAAGCTGTTCGTGAGCACACGCTGGATGTGCTCTATGCGCTCAAAGAAGAAGGTGTCAAACCGGAATGGGTGCAAATCGGTAACGAGACCCCGAACGGTATGCTGTGGCCTATGGGAAAAGTGAAAGGGGCAGACGGCAATTGGAAAGAATACGCGGGATTCACGCGCATGGGATACGAGGCAGCCAAAGAAGCATTTCCGGATATTACGGTCATTGTGCATGTTGATAATGCGTATGAGCGCCGCGATTGGTTCTGGGAGTCGATGCAGGCTAACGGTGGTAAGTGGGATATGATCGGTCTGAGTCACTATCCGATGATGAGTGCCTGGAACGGCGGCAAGACATGGCAAGAGATGAACGAGTTAGCAGAGGAGAACATCCAACGTCTTATTCATGATTGGCATTGTCCGGTGATGATTGCCGAAGTAGGCATGTTCGCCAACAACCCTGAATCGGAGGTTGTGATGGCGGATTTTATCGACCGTATTACCGCGATCGACTCCTGTGCCGGAGTCTTCTATTGGGAACCCCAGGTTTTTGGCGGCTGGCGACCGGCAGAGTATATCCCGCTTGGGTGGGGTAGTTATGACATGGGCGCTTTCACGTCGGATGGTCAACCATCGGAAGTAATGCGAATACTGCTTACATCGTGTGCTAAACAATAGAGGAATTTTAATCGAAAAAAATGCTGTATGGCCGACCTCGTTCGTCCAGC
This sequence comes from uncultured Bacteroidales bacterium, assembly GCA_900318245.1. Taxonomy (GTDB): domain Bacteria; phylum Bacteroidota; class Bacteroidia; order Bacteroidales; family Paludibacteraceae; genus Colicola. The sequence goes on along the minus strand of ONJT01000029.1, from coordinate 7,920 downwards.
CTTATAAAGAGCAAAATAATATGAAAAAACTAATCATCTTTGCACTTGCAGCGACGATGTTCGCGGCGTGCAGTAATCAACCCGCAGTTATGGAAAATCAAGCAATTAACAACATTATGACGCGCGTCTCGGTGCGCGAGTTCACGGGCGAGAAAATCAGTGAAGCACAGTTGGATACCCTCTTGCGTGCTGCGATGGCTGCGCCTTCGGCAATCAACAAACAGCCTTGGGCATTCATTGTCGTGACGGATGAGGCAAAAATTGCGGCCTTGGGTGAGGCGTTGCCGTATTCGCGTTGCAGCAACAAGCCGGCTGTGGCTATCATCCCCTGTGGCGACTTGAGCAAAGCGATACCTGGCGAAATGGCGAATTTCTGGATTAACGATGTGTCTGCGGCTACGGAAAACCTGCTGCTGGCGGCTCATGCAATGGGTCTCGGTGCCGTGTGGACAGGCCTGCATCCCGACATGAACCGTGCAAAAATGGTGCAAGAGATGTTGGGTTTGCCCGAACATATCATTCCGCTGTGCGTAGTGCCCGTCGGTGTGCCGGCAGAGCAACCGGAGATCAAAGACAAATACAAACCGGAGAATATCCATTATAACGAGTGGTAATAGCAAATAACATTAACTAACACTAATATGGCAACAATTTATGATTTTACAACCCTTAACAACAAGGGCAAAGAGGTGAACCTCGCGGACTACAAAGGTCAAGTGATCCTTATCGTTAACACCGCTTCTAAGTGCGGTTTTACGCCGCAGTACGACGGCCTGGAGGAACTCTATAAGAAATACAAGGACCAAGGCTTCGTCATCCTCGGTTTCCCTTGTGACCAGTTCGCGAATCAGGAACCGGGCAGCGACGAGCAGATCGAAGAGTTCTGCCGCCTGAACCATGGTGTGACTTTTCCGCTGATGGCTAAATCTGATGTTAACGGTGCCAACGCCAATCCGGTCTTTGAGTATCTCAAGACCCAAGCTCCGACCGAAGAGTACAAAGGTCTGAAAGCTAAAGCAGCACACGCTATGCTCAAGCGCATCAGCAAGAGCGTCGAGAAAGAGAGCGATATCCTGTGGAACTTCACCAAGTTCCTCGTTTCCAAAGACGGCAAGACCGTTCAGCGTTTCGCTCCGGTTGCCGAACCCAAAGATTTCGAAGCCAACATAGTAACCGAATTGGCAAAATAACATTAAATAACTAACATTATGAAAGAGCAAGTATTGAAAGCGATGCGTGAGTTCGGACAACCCGTTAACGCAGGCAAGATTGCGGAGATCACAGGTATCGACCGCAAAGAGGTGGACAAAGTCTTCGCTGAACTCAAGAAAGAGGGTGCTATCGTTTCGCCCGTTCGTTGCAAATGGGCTCCCGCAAACTAATTTCTAACAAAGTAGTTCTGCTAAATCTGATGGAGGGTGTGTTTCACAAACACACTCTCTTTTTTTTCGTCTTCAATCAGTTTTTTTTGCATACATGCATTTTTTATTGTATCTTTGCAGCGTTTTTAATGAATGCCGACCAAATAATACATCAGCATATGAAATATCTTCGTACATTGTACATCGTCCCTTTGTCCCTTATTCTGTTGCTTTCGTGCCAAAAACAGCAGCCTGCTCCCGAGCCGGAGAAGGACAGCAGTGCGTTTGTCAATCTGACAGACATCATTCCCGATGCGATTTTGGAGATCCGCTACTACAGCACGTATAATTTTGTGGGTGAACGCATCGACGGCTACGAGCAGCCGGTAGCGCTCATGACACGCCAGGCGGCAGACTCGCTCAAGGCCGTCAGCGACGAACTGAAAGCGTACGGCTACCGCCTCAAGATTTGGGACACCTACCGCCCACAGACCGCCGTCAACCATTTCATCCGCTGGGCGGAGAACGTGCAGGACACGGCGATGAAGAAGATTTTCTACCCCATGGTGGACAAATCGGTGCTCTTCGAGCAGGGCTATATCTATGCGCGCTCATCCCATTCGCGCGGTTCAACGGTCGATCTGACGCTCATCGATGCCGCTACAGGCAAGGAACTCGACATGGGTTCGCCGTTCGACTGGTTCGGCGAGGAGAGCCATCCGGACTACCCCTGCAAGCTCTACCGCCAGTCCGAGAACCGTCTCACCTTGCGCAAGGCGATGATCCGTCACGGCTTCGAGCCGATAGACAGCGAGTGGTGGCATTTCACGCTCCGCAACGAACCTTTCCCAAATACCTATTTTGATTTCCCAATTAGGCAATTATGATATGAAAAATCCACTGATTTACCTGTTTAGTCTATAGTGAGGAGCAAGAACAGTTTAGGCCGATTGGATACGATGGAAATAGTTGATTTGTTGGAATATGGCGAACGGGCACAACTGAGAACGTGGTTCGAGCGCAATGCAGCAAGTGAAAAGTGCTGTTGGATCGCCATGTATCGCGGAAAGAAAAAGCCCGAAGGTATATGTCTTCCCTATTTGGATGTCGTGGAAGAATCGCTTTGTTTCGGTTGGATTGACTCGACGCTCAAGCGTCTTGGGGATGGAAGGCTTGCGCAACGCCTCTCTCCTCGGCAGAAAAAGAGCCACTGGACAGAACTGAATAAACAACGCTGTGCTGACCTGGAAGCACGCGGTCTGATGACCGACCTCGGCCGCGCAGCACTTCAAAGAACATAAATATGACTTTTGACACCACCAACATGTGCAGTCACTTGCAGCGGAAGCTGTTTGAAGGCGAATATCGTGCCATTCGTGAGCAGATAGAGAGCGACGCGTCATTAACCGCTGTTGTGCGTTCGCGGCAGTTGCATATCTATCGCGACGGCAAAAAGATATTGGTACTTGCAGGCAAGTCTGCCCCGAAGATTATTCGAGAAGATAAATTGACAGAATTATTATGACATACGACGAGTACATAACACAACAGCAGCAAGCGATGGATGAGGAGCAGCAGGACGATAATTGTTTCACAGCGGATGTACCTGAGTGTCAATTTGTGAGAGGACATTAATATGGCACAGAAGATACAGAAGACAAATGTATGTCGGTTGCTGGATGCAGCAGGGATTGCGTATGAACTGATTGAATATGCCGTGGATGAGTCGGACTTGAGTGCAACGCATGTGGCGGAACAGTTAGGCGAGGATGTGGATGCTGTGTTCAAGACCATTGTGCTGGAGGGCGATAAGACCAAGCATTTCGTATGTGTTGTGCCGGGCGCATGTGAGGTGGACTTGAAGAAAGCGGCTCGTGCCAGTGGTAATAAGTCCTGCAAACCGATTCCGCAGAAAGAACTGCTACCACTCACCGGTTATATCCGTGGCGGTTGTTGTCCGATAGGTATGAAGAAGCCTTTCCCGTCGTACATCGACGAGACTTGTCTGCTGCATGAGAAGATTTACGTCTCTGCCGGTCAGCGTGGTATGCAACTCCGCCTCACTCCGCAAGACCTGATTAAGTACGTACCATTAGAAGTAAGCGATTTGATATAGTATGAAAAAGTTATTTTTTGCCATCAGCACAATGCTTTTTGCAGCGTGTGCACCGAAGTATCCGACCGGATCTATTCAAACCCGACACTACTAAGTACAGCGAGCAGGAACTGAAAACGCTACTCGGTGACGAATCGAAGCCTATTTTTGTGTATGATGAAGGTGCTCTATTGCGGATGTTGGGCTTGCAAGATTGGAGTCGCGATAGGTATTTTAGGATTCTTGTTGTTTGTCTATGACCGCGTAGTTGAATTACGCACTATAGTAAAGAAGAAATGAAAATGAAAGTTCTTTTGGTTATTTTAGGTGTTATCTTATTGTTTGTCGAAGCAGGGTTGGCTGTGTTGTCACATCCTGCTTTCGGGCTGTGGAGACATGTATCAAAGGAGCGTGTTGACGCATCTCCAAACTACCGAGACGGGATGTTCCAGAACCAGGTGCCGACTCCGCAATTCACAGGGGACTCCGCAAGCATGAGGGGTACATTATGGCGTTTTCTGACGAACAAAGATACGCTGCGTGTGCCGCAACAACCGATACCTGCGGTCAAGACCGACTTCAAGTACCTGCCGACCGATAGCGATTGGCTCGTATGGTTCGGACATTCGTCGTATCTGTTCTGTTTGAACGGCAAGCGGTATCTGGTTGATCCGGTACTCAAACCGGAATTCCCTTCCACGCTGATGATGAAAGCCTTTCCAGGCACTGATATCTACCGACCGGAAGACCTGCCGGACATCGATGTGCTCATTATCACGCACGAGCATTGGGATCATATGGATTATGCGACCTTGCGTGACATCCGTGAACGCGTGAAACAGGTCTTCTGCCCGCTCGGCATCGCCGATTATCTACGTTATTGGGGTTACGCAGACGATCAAATCACAGAGATGGATTGGGCGGAGAGCCTCCGCAGGCAGACAGCCATTCGGGACACTATTACAATCACATGCTTACCAAGTCGGCATTTTAGTAACCGATTGTTGGGCAAACGTAATCAGACACTCTGGGCATCGTTCATGGTGGAAGCCGGTGGACGTAAGGTCTATATTGGCGGCGACGGAGGTTACGACAAACGTTTTGCGGAAATACATGAACGCTTCGGAGCGGTTGACTTGGCGCTTTTAGAGAATGGGCAATACAACGCTAATTGGAAATATATCCACACCACACCGGAAGACCTTGAGAAAGTCATCCTTGATCTTCAAGCCAAGCAGGTCTTCACCGTCCATCATGACAAGTTTGCTCTTTCTGTCCATCCTTGGTACGAGCCGGACAGCGTGGCACACGACATCGCCACGAAACACCACATCCACCTCTTGGATGCTCCTATAGGAACAGTGGTGAATTATTGATAGAAAAAACAAAAAAGTCCCGCATACATTTGCATATGTGGGATTTTTTTTGTACCTTTGCACCGTGATTCAGTTTGTTCGGAAATATGCCTATGTGATCGTGCTTGTGTTGATGAGCGCTTTTGCGGCATGCTTGGTTGCAGACGAATGGAGCGACATGCGCCATGCTTGGCAGGATTTGCAGATTGAAGCCACGGCTGAAATAGAGGTCGAAGATTTCGAATGGGATGAGTCAGACATAAGTTGTCAGCCAGGTCGAACCTGTATCAGCCGTCAGACTATGATGTGTATTTCCCTTCCTTTTAGAGAAGGGCCGTGGTTAGGCTCGTCTCCTTTCACCTCCAACAAACAGCGTCTCGGTTTAGTGCGTCGCTATGCCCCGCGAAAAGCCATTTTATGCCATACTATGCCCGGACATAAATTATAACGGTATGAACTCATGCGAGTTTGTACCGTTTTTTGATTAAATGAAAAAATAAATGACTAAATAGTAAATGAAACAATCGTGCCCATAGGGCTAAGAACAAATGGTAAATGTAATCAGTATTTTAACAGCTCTTTTGACGCTCACGGCAGGTATCGGCGTGTTCCTTGTTGCCTGCACGATGATGAGTAGCAATCTTGAGTCCGCGGCTTCAAGGCGGCTCAAACAGCTCTTCTCGCACACAGGTAACAACAAACTGATTGGTGTCGGCATCGGTACGCTCGGCACGGCAGCTATTCAGTCCAGTGGAGCCGTAACGGTCATGGTCATCGGTTTCGTGAACGTGGGAATCATGTCCCTCACGCAAGCCGCCACCATCATCTACGGCGCGAACATCGGAACAACTGTTACGGCACAATTAGTGGCACTCGGTCTCTCCGGTTCCAACAGCCTCTCCACAACCGTCATCTTCGCGGCTTTCGCAGGTATCGGAGCGTTTATGATGCTCTTCTCCAAAAGCGATGCATGGAAGAAGACAGGCGGCATCCTTACCGGCTTCGGAATGCTCTTTGTCGGACTCAGTATGATGGCGAACGCCATGGACGAGTTCGCGGCACTCGATTCTGTCAAACTGTTCCTTGCCTCTATCCGTAACCCGCTGTTATTGGTACTCTTAGGCACCATCATAACCGCTATCATCCAGTCCTCGTCCGTCATGACGTCCATCGCAATCACGATGGCGGTTACGGGGCTTATCTCGCTCGACCAAGGTATCTACCTCACGATGGGAAGTAACATCGGTTCGTGCGTGGTAGCCATCATCGCCGGTATGACCAGCGGCGTAGCCGCCAAACGTACGGCGATGATCCACCTCATTTTTAATATCTTGGGCGTCGTGCTCTTTCTCTGCGCAGGAGGTCTGATCAAACTCACCACCGGCGGTACGTATAGCTTCGGAATCCTCTTCGAACGCATCTTCCACACGCCGCAACTCCAGTTGGCTATGTTCCACACGGTCTTCAATGTCACGACCATGTTAGTTGCCCTTCCGCTTACCAACGCCCTTGTGAATATCGCTTGCAAACTCGTCAAAGACCAGCCTGCACAGCAGACCGACGAGCCGCATCTCTATTTCCTTGACCCGCAGATGTTGCGCACGCCGGTAGTTGCTATCCGCCAGCTCAAAGAGGAGATCGAAAACATGGCGCAAATGGCGTTGCAGAACTACCAACGCGCCATCCGGGATGTCACGACATTAGACGATTCCGAACGCGACGAGTTCAATCGCACGGAGCGCCAACTCAACTATCTCAACCGCGAATTAGTCCACTATGCCTTGCTGCTCTCTAATAGCCAACTTAGCCAATTTGACCACCAATACCTCGTCTCCACCATCCGCACGGTCAGCGACTTGGAGCGTATCGGCGACTACGCGAAGAACATCGTCGAGTACGCCGACAGCTTGCGCCAACAGGAGGTACGTTTCTCCGACTATGCCCTCAACGAGATTGACCAGATGAACCACCTCATCGCCCAGCTCCACGAAGCCACCATGCAGGCGTACCATAAAATGGACATGTCCGCACTCGGCCGTGCGAACCAGATTGAGGACGAGATCGACCGTCTGACCGACGAGATGGAGCGCAATCATATCCAGCGGCTCTCGTTGGGTATCTGCAAACCGCAAGCCGGAACCGAGTATATCTCCCTTGCCCAGAACTCCGAACGTGTTGCCGACCACCTCATCAATGTGGCGAAGACCATTCGGGACTTACAATAAATAACAGTTTAACCCTTTAACAGTTTATCATTATGAAAAAGTATTTTTCTGTAGTGCTTATAGCACTCTGCAGCCTGACGGCTTGCGCAAAAGAACAAGTGATCACTTTCGACCAAGTACCGGAACCGGCAAAAGCCATCGTTACAGCACATTTTGATGCTTCCCAAATCGCTTATGTCATCTTGGATAAAGGCTTGCTGGACGCAGACTACGAAGTCAAGTTCAGCGATGGTCGTTCTTTGGAATTCAACAAGGCGGGCGAACTTACCAAAGTGGATTGCAAACAGACCGAAGTGCCTTCTGCCCTCATTCCAGAGTTGGTACGTCAATATGTAAAAGCCAATTTTCCCAACGCCTTCATTACCGAGTGGAGCAAAGACGACCGCAGGTGGAAAGCCGAACTTAACTCTGGCCTTGACCTCGAGTTCAACAGCAATTATGAGTTTGTCCGCATAGACGACTAAGTGGATTTTGCCCTAGTTTTTCGCCCAAATACTTGCATGTTTCCGAAAAAAGTAGTAATTTTGCACTCGCTTTTGAGATGAAACGATTTTGGTACATATTGTTGATCTTGGTGAGCATCGGCGTTCAGTTGTTTGAGCCGATGGATAAGCCTACTGTGCAACCGGTTCAAACGTCCGGTTGCGCAGTGCAACAAACCGACCATCACACGCTTGTGGGGATACAAGGCGAACCCTTGACCCTTGCCAACAATGGTTCGAACATAACCACCTCTGTACCCACTCATTTCAGTGCAAATACCGAGCGCACGCCTTTCGGCAAGAACAGAACCCGAACGGCTTTCTTGCGCAAAATGATTCATCATTACCAACCTGTTTTTATTGTTTTTCGCGGTCAGGAACGGCTTGAGACAAGTCCTTTCT
>ONJT01000028.1 GCA_900318245.1 uncultured Bacteroidales bacterium | reverse complement strand
AGGAAAAGCAAGCTTCTCCCGCGCTGCCCCTCGACTTGCATGTGTTAGGCCTGTCGCTAGCGTTCATCCTGAGCCAGGATCAAACTCTTCGTTGTAAAAAGAAATTATAAGATAGCTCAGAATAATCGAATTTATCAAGTGTAGAATTTTTCGGGAACTCATTTTTCAGTTCTTGTACTACATCTTGTTATGAATAGACATTCTTTCAAAGATCACTGTTTTGCTTAAGCTCTTTAGGGCGAACCCCGTTTTTGAGCGAAAGCGGATGCAAAAGTACTACAAATTTTTGAACTGACCAAATATTTTTGCAAAAAAATGCAAGAAAAAATGCACTTTCTTTGTAAGTGCCTGATTATCAGCACTTTAATTTTTGGGGATATTTTGGGACATTTTGGGCGATTTGCAAAAAAAAGCCCCTTTCGCGAAGAAAGGAGCATTTTTGCGTACGCATACACGTCTATATAAGGAACGTGCGTGTGCGCGCCTATACGCTTGAAGGCTTATTCCTCTTTTGCTTTTTTAGCCTTCGGAGCTTGGGGTTTCGGAGCTTCTTCTGCAGCCGGTTCTGCTTTCGGTTCTTCCTTCTTTACAGCACCTACCACTTCGTCCTTGATGTCCTTGAGCTCTTCTTTGATCTCCTTGCCCCCGAGAATCTCGCCGGAAGTAAGCTGACGATAGATAGAAGCATCTACGCCGTACACAGCGGGAACGATGAAGATGAGGAGGATGACATTGATGATTGTACCGATCGCCTCGAGCCATTTCACCTCACCAATACCGAAGAGGGCATTGATGATAGCTACTACTATGCCGAGCGCGAAGCAGATCAGGAACTCTGCACCGAAGATACGCCATTTGTTACCATAGGTGATACGGTTGGACTCGCGCAGCGCGTCGAGGGCAGACATATTCTTGTCCACAAAGAGCACAGTCGCATAGTTCCAAGCGATAGAGATCACGAGGCCCGGAATACCCATGAACATGAAGCCGACACTGATAGCACCGGTCATGAGGGCCATGAGGATAAAGAACTCACCCATGTTACGGCGATACTTCGACTCGAAGATAAAGAGCGGGTTGATCATGTTACCCTTAGCCAACTCTGCGGGCAGAGACGACATAGCGATCGTCGTACCTACGTTCAGATACGGGATCCAGATCGTAACGAGGTACAGCAAGGTAACGAGAATGAGGCTGAGGAAATTCAGTCCTGCGATAGCGACACCTTCCTTGAGGGTCGCCATGATGTTGATTTTCTTGTTCATAAGCATAACAAAATTAAAGTGTTAAACAACTTTACGCTGCAAAATTACAACATTTTTTTGACATATGCAAATAAAAATACGAAAAAAACTAATTTTCTTGCACAAAGGGGTGCGCTTGTTTATAATCGTGAATGAGCGAATTATATTTCCACGCACGGACAGTGGTGTAGGTTTTACCGTTGGAGGCGATGTGGTTCGCTGCTTCGAAGTCCGCCGCCAGTTGCGCCTTGGCTTCCGGAGAGGTCAGGAGTTTGAGTTGGGAATTGGCGTATTTAAAGGCGGCAGAGTTCCATTTCTGGCGCGGAGACTGATTCTTTTGATAGTCTTCGTCACGCTCGCGATAGAATTGCTTGCCATTCCGCATGTAAAAATAGCCTCTACTACGGCCATCGGTTTTGCCGCGGATTTCATCAATGCCTGAAGATGTTTTAATTTCTGACATAAAAAAGATGGTTTTAAAATGTATATTATATATAAATATATAATATAGTATTGTACTTAAAAATGGGCTCGTTTGTGGGCAGACAGAGGCCTTACCTTGGCTTTGACTGTCGCTCGACAGTCGCTTGACCGTCGTTCGACTGTCGTTCCGCCCAAACAAAAACGGTGCAAAGGTACAACAAATATTTGGGATATGCAAATAAAAAGAGAAAAAAGTTTGGGGAAGTAGCCCCGAAGAGTAGACAGTAGACAGTAGACAGTAGACAGCAGAGAGGAAGCGGGCGATTAGATCGCCCTGGAATAGACGAAACTTTTGAGGGGCGGATAGAATCCGCTGGCAAGGAACGAACACTCCGCGCTATCACGCGGAGCAGGAAACGAACTAAAAAAAAGTTAGAGCAAAAAAACAAGCCAAGAGAAGAAGCTTGTTCCCTTTTATGCGCAAAAAAAGGAACAAGCTAGCTAAAAAGGGAACAAGTGAAATAATACAGGCTACGAGGGGAAAGTAAAAAAAGATACAGGCTAAACTAAAAAAGACACATGCTAAAAAGAGCCTGGCGTGTTGCCAAGCTCTTTAATTTAAGGGGAGGTCCAAATAAAATTTGGACGCAATGGACAAAACTATGAAAAATATCGTCAAATGAGACGACCGGAATATCATTCCGGACAATGGACGATGTAACCGGAATTAGATTCCGGGCTAATGAACAAAGGTGAGATGTCGAAATACTATTCTTAGCCACAAGGGCACGATTATTTCCGACGCAAAAGACAAAGAATTATAATATCCGTTGAGCGAGGTTCAATGCTTGCTCGATGGTGGGAGCCATGTCGTAATACTTGTATTCTGCGAGGCGTCCACCGAAGAGGACGTGCTTTTCGGTGTCCGCGAGGGATTTGTATTGGGCGTAGAGCGCAGCGTTTCGTTCATCGTTAACGGGATAGTAGGGTTCCATGCCAGGTTGCCACTCGGTGGAATACTCACGGCTGATTACGGTTTTGGGATTGTCATAGACAGATTGGCCGAAAGATTCGAAATGCTTGTGCTCGATGACGCGAGTATAGGGAACATCGTGCGAGGTGTAGTTGACAACCGCATTGCCTTGGTAGTTCGGGGTGTCAAGCATTTCGTTTTCAAAACGCACCGTGCGATATTGGAGTTTGCCAAAACGGTAATCGTAAAACTGATCTATTGGCCCGGTGTAAATAATTGTGTCAGCAAGGGCAGTTAGCTCGTCGCGGTTGGCAAAGAAATCGCAGTTTACGCGAGTGTCGATGCCATCCAAGAGACGTTCGATGAGGAGATTGTAACCGCCGATGGGAATGCCTTGGTAGGGATCGTTGAAATAATTGTTGTCAAAGACAAAGCGCAAGGGCAGACGACGAATGATAAAAGCAGGGAGTTCGGTGCATCGGCGACCCCATTGTTTCTCGGTGTACTCTTTGATGAGTTTCTCATAGATATCGTGACCAACTAAAAGCAACGCTTGCTCCTCCAGATTGCGAGGCTCCGATTCGCCAAGCGTGGCGGCTACAGCTGCGCGTTGCTCAGCGATTTTCGCTTGTGCCTCTTCGGGAGTATGAACACCCCACATCTGATAGAAGGTGTTCATGTTGAAGGGCAGGTTGTATAGTTCGCCGTGGTAGTTTGCGACAGGACAGTTGGTGTAGCGGTTGAAAGGCACAAGGGAATTGACGAAATCCCACACGGCTTTGTTGGCAGTATGGAAGATGTGCGCACCGTACTTGTGGACGTTGATGCCTTCGGTTTGCTCGCAATAGACATTACCGCCGAGTTGCGGACGTTTGTCAATGACGAGACATGACTTGCCTGCTTGGTGGACTTTGTATGCAAAGGTTGCTCCGAACAATCCGGAGCCAACTATGAGATAATCGTATTTCTTAATCATGGAATGTTTTTATTCAGGTTGTACTTCTAACTTCGGACGATTCAAATAATGTAATACTGTTTCTCCTTCGAGTGTATCACTTGGAAATTGATCCACATACTGCTGAATAGAATCATTGTAGAAGTATTCAAAATCTTGTCCTTGGAACAAATCATACATCATTTTACGCGTGAAATGTAGGACATAATCAGTATTTGCAACCCATTTTGCAGCGTGTTCGATATCTAATTCCATCGGTCCAACTCCATAGCCGATTTCTGCCATGCATGAAGGATATAGATTTCCCGTATAATAAACATAACACACTCCTCCATGGGGAATAAATATCGTTTCTCCATCTTGGACAATATCGGCAACACGTTTACCCATTACCCATTGATGTTCATAATCCTTCTTGCCATCGTGCAAATATCGTTTCCACACACGATTATGATACGCCGAATAGATACCTAACACCATCGTCCATCCAATTATTACCCATACCACTGCACGCACGTATTTATTCAAATCTAACGATAGCATAATAGGTATGAGCAACAATGCAAATGGTATCATATATAGCATATAGTGATTTAATCCTCCATGTACAAAGAAATATTGTAAGCCAAATCCACCTATTCCAAAGAAACAACATAAAGCCTCGCGCCATTTGTCTTGTTTGAACATGAAAGGCAATAACACTAATGCAACGTACAAAACAGGAACTATTCTATTAGCAAATCCGAATAAATTATCCCATATACGAATTAACTTTGATGCCAAAGTGGCTTCTCTTCCCCAATAAGCGTCCATTACATCTGTTCCGTATCCGTTGAACAGGATAGAGTGATAAATATCTGTTCCCCAACAGGCCAAACAAATAAATAAAGGCAAACAATAACCGAGCAAGTAATACCCCATTTGTTTCCATTTGTTTTCGGATGTGGATGTTACAATCAACCATAATACAAGTATTAAGAATCCTGCTCCAAATTGCTTTGTAAGGAAAGAGCAACAAGCTATAGCCCCCACAATAATTTGCCATGCAGGATGGCTTTCTTTCCATTTCAAGAACAGGCTGATTGCTAACAATCCCCAGAAAACACTCGGAATTTCAAAGAGGATTGCATTACCTTGAGGCCAGTGAGAAACAATGAAAAACAACCACGCAACAAAAGCGGCAATCATCTTATTTGCACCCCATTTACGAGAGATATAGTATAAACACGACGCACATCCTATAGCATAGAGCCAATGAACAGCCAAATAGAACGGATAGCAACCATAGGGAACATGGAACAACCATTTTAGTGCTACGTTGATATAGAACCACAAAGGCGGATAATTGAGGTGCAAGGTCTTGTATGGAATGTAACCTTCTGCTATACGCTCCATCTCAACGAGAATAATGGCAGAATCTACGTCCATGCTATTGAAAAACGAGCCTATAATGAGTACTAATACTGACAGTACTCCTAAGATACCAAGCGTCCACTTGACGGACTTGTTTTCAAAAATATCTTTCATCGTAAGTTCTTATTTATCGTACGGAAATCTTTTAATGCCTTGACTCCAATTTTGAAGATACGCCGCATGTTAATAGAGTTCACACCGCCTTGACGTGGACGGAAGGTAATCGGATACCAACCTATGTTATAATGCTTGCGAACAGCGATTGCACTAACTGCCACATTGGTTAGATTGTAGTCTTGCGGAATAATGTCTAGAATAGGCTTCAGTTTCTCTACTTTGAGCAAACGGAACGGTGTGTTGGCATCCTTTACCCATACATGGAACATTAGCCAAACGACAAAGCGTAAAGTCTTTGTAACAAACACGCGACTTGTCCCATCCTGTCTGCCTCCACGAGTGCCTATTTGGAAATCGTATTTGTCGCGATTCTCCCACATCTGCCAAAACTCTTCCGGCAAAGTCTGTCCGTCACTATCCGTTTGGAAAATATAATCTGCACCGTTGTTTATCGCATACTTATACAAGTACATGACCGTTGCACCGTGCCCGGAGTTCTGCTTGTCGAGCGGCTTGAGAAGCGGATATTTGGTTTGCAACTTCTGCATGATAGCAAAGGTTTTATCCTTGCTACCATCATTGGCGATGACCAATTTGGCCACATGTCCTTCTGCATTGATTTTCTCACATACAGGATGCCATTGTTTGATTACATCTTCAATGTTCGCTTCCTCATTATACGCGGGAAGCACGAAATAGATGGTGTCCATTATTGTTTGTTTCTAAACGTAATATATTTATTCAACAGGAATTGTATCAGTGCCACGACAACGATGGAAATGAGTTTGCAGATGATTTCATTCCAACCGCCTTTCGTCACCATTAGATAGAGCATTAACTCACTTATACCCAAGCCGACAAGTCCCACCGCGTAGAACGATAGGAAACGTGTGGTCACTTTGTCTTTGACCTTGAAATTAAAGGAACGATTGAGAACAAACGATGTAAAAATACCAATGTGGATGCTAATGATGTTCGCCCACAAATACGGCATGAAGTCCCAGTAGCATAACACCGAATACACGCCAAAGTCCAGCGCGGCACAAAAGCCACCGATGATCCCATACAAAATGAGATTGCGAAAACGGGAATAAAGTTGCTTAACGGTCATAAAAAACGCGGATCTCTTTTATTGCTTATCCGCTTCTTGAGGTCCTAGGAAAACCAATCTTGTCGAATAAGCAATGCAGAAACCCACGCTGTGTATATACGGAACTACACGCGCACAATGTACGCGCAAGTGCATTATACACCCATGAGCATCTACTTCAACTTGTTTTCGAACAAGATCTTCTTTGAAGTTTCCTAGGTTTCAAGAAGTCAAAAACAAGCGTTAGTAAACGCCATTAAATATGTCTGCTCCCTCACCCTGTTATGTCACGCAGACACCCCAGCGTGAGTTTGCGAGTGCAAAGGTACAACAAAAAAATGATATACGCAAATAAAAATGAAAAACGGCCGCAAAAATGCGACCGAAATGCACAAGAAGGCGGAGCTCTCGCTCCGCGTCAGGGACGTAATCAGAAACGCCGGATACTATCCGGCAAAATGAACAAAGCCCGAATAAAATTGCGGGAAAAGGACGAAAGCGGGGATAACATCCCCTACTAATAGACAAAATAGAAACAGCACCGCAGGTAAACAGCCCGCTACACGCGCCGCAGGGGCTACACCCGCATTGAGCACGAAGCGGGCGGGGCGGCGTGGCGGATAGGCCCGAATGACATTCGGGACAATAGTGACGGACGCGAGGGCGAACTAGGCGCGGCGGATGGTAATTGCGAGGGGGCGCCGGCGAAGCGGTAATCCGCCTACACCGCGAGCACAGACAAAAAAGCAAAAAAAAGACGAGAGCGGGCGATAATATCGCCCTGAAAGAAACGAAATAAAGCGGCATACAATGCCGGGGAAAGGACGGAGAGAAAAAGAAAAATCCCCCACTCTACGGGAGAGAGGGGGAATTCTATCTCGGGTCTGACGCCCCGAGCACCTAACAAATGTTATTTCACTTCTTAGCCGCAAGGGCACGATGGAATTACTTCACCTCTTCGAAGTCTACGTCTTCGGCGCCGTTGGGGTTATTGCCGTTGTCAGCACCCGGTTGCGGGCCTTGCGGACCGGCTTGTGCGCCTTGCTGAGCCTGTTGTTGCGCAGCGTACATCTCTGCGGAAGCGGCTTGGAAAGCGGACATCAACTCGTTGTTGTACTTCTCGCACTCGTCGGCGTCGCGTTTCTCGTACGCCTCTTTGAGTTTCTTGAGCGCTTCCTCGATCGGGGCTTTCTTGTCAGCCGGGATCTTATCGCCCAGTTCAGCGAGTTGTTTCTCGGTCTGGAAGATCGTAGCGTCGGCCTTGTTGAGTTTGTCAGCTTGCTCTTTGGCCTTCTTATCGGCCTCAGCGTTGGCCTCTGCCTCGGCTTTCATTCGCTTGATCTCTTCGTCAGAGAGTCCGGACGAAGCCTCGATACGGATCTTCGCGTCTTTGCCGGTAGCTTTATCCTTGGCGGTTACGTTCAGGATACCGTTGGCATCGATATCGAAGGTTACCTCGATCTGCGGTTCGCCACGACGGGCAGGCATGATGCCGTCCAAGTGGAAGCGGCCGAGCAGTTTGTTCTGAGCTGCCATAGGACGCTCGCCCTGATAGATGACGATCTCAACCGAAGGTTGGTTATCGACAGCGGTGGTGAAGGTCTCGGTTTTCTTCGTCGGGATAGTGGTGTTGGCCTCGATCATCTTGGTCATCACACCGCCCATGGTCTCGATACCAAGGCTCAGCGGGGTTACATCAAGCAGGAGGACATCCTTTACGTCACCAGTGAGGACACCGCCCTGGATGGCTGCACCTACAGCTACTACCTCATCCGGGTTAACGCCCTTCGACGGAGCTTTACCGAAGAATTTCTGAACTGCATCCTGGATAGCCGGGATACGGGTCGAACCACCTACAAGGATGATCTCGTCGATATCGGAAGTCTTCAATCCGGCGTGCTCAAGAGCGGTCTTACACGGCGCGATAGTACGTTGGATCAGATCGTCGATGAGCTGCTCGAATTTAGCACGAGTCAGGGTCTTAACGAGGTGAGCCGGAACGCCGTTTACCGGCATGATATACGGCAGGTTGATTTCCGTAGTGGTAGCAGAGGAGAGCTCGATCTTCGCTTTCTCGGCAGCCTCTTTCAGACGCTGCATAGCCATCGGGTCTTTGCTTAGGTCGGCACCGCCGTTCTCAGCCTTGAACTCCGAAACGAGCCAGTCGATGATACGGTGGTCGAAATCATCACCTCCGAGGTGGGTATCACCATCGGTAGCTTTTACTTCGAAGACACCATCGCCGAGCTCGAGCACGGATACATCGTGGGTACCACCACCGCAGTCGAAGACTACAATCTTCATATCCTTATTGCTCTTGTCGAGGCCGTAAGCCAGGGCAGCAGCGGTCGGCTCGTTAACGATACGACGTACGTTGAGACCTGCGATCTCGCCGGCTTCCTTAGTAGCCTGACGCTGCGAGTCGTTGAAGTATGCCGGCACGGTGATGACAGCTTCGGTAACCTCCTGTCCGAGGTAGTCCTCAGCGGTCTTCTTCATCTTCTGAAGGATGATGGCGCTGATCTCCTGCGGGGTATAGAGACGTCCGTCGATGTCTACACGCGGGGTGTTGTTGTCGCCCTTGGTTACTTTATACGGCACACGAGCGATCTCAGACTGCAAGCGGTCATAGGTCTCACCCATGAAACGCTTGATAGAATAGATAGTTTTGGTCGGGTTTGTGATTGCTTGACGTTTAGCAGGGTCACCTACTTTACGCTCGCCGCCCTCAATAAATCCGACTACAGAAGGCGTAGTACGTTTACCTTCAGCGTTTGCGATAACGATCGGTTCGTTACCCTCCATTACGGCTACACACGAGTTCGTGGTACCGAGGTCAATTCCAATAATCTTAGACATAGTATTTTCCTTTCTTTAATTAATTACCAGTTTTAATAGGTAGTCCTAGGGATACTAGGTCAACCTATGTCACCCTAGATAGGACAAATATTATGCCACATAAAAAAACCTGCCAAAATGGCAGGTCAAGAGGCTTGACACCCGTTTATTCCATGCGGCGTGTCATGTCAGGTCATAGCCGTAATGCTTGAGGCGACCGGTGTTGGAGCGCCAGTCGCGGTCCACTTTGACAAAGAGTTGGAGGAAGACCTGCTTCTGGAGGAAGTCCTCGATATCTTTGCGGGCTTGACTCCCTACCCGCTTGAGCGCCGCACCGGCTTTGCCGATGAGGATGCCTTTCTGGCTGTCCCTTTCGCAATAGATCACCGCCGAGATACGGACGATGTTTTCTTCTTCGAGGAAAGACTCCACCTCAACCTCTACCGAGTACGGGATCTCCTTGTCGTAGTTAAGGAGGATCTTCTCGCGGATGATCTCGTTGACAAAGAAACGCTCGGACTTGTCAGTCAGTTGGTCCTTTGGGAAGAAAGGCGGACACTCGGGGAGTGCGGCTTTGATGGCCTCGAAGAGTTGGTCCACTCCGAAGCGCTCTTGCGCGGAGATGGGGAAGATCTCGGCTTCCGGCAGTTGGGCATGCCAGAAATTGACGAGTGACTCAAGGGTCTCCTGGGTCGTGAGGTCTATCTTATTGATAATAAGGAACACGCGTGTGCCCGCGGAAGCCATCTTCTTCACTTTGTCAAGGAAGTCGGCATTGCGGTCAGCGGAGTCGGTGACATCCGTGACATAGAGCAGCACGTCCGCGTCCACGAGGGCCGAACGGGAGAACTCCAGCATCTGCTTCTGGAGCTGGTAGTTCGGACTGAGCACACCCGGCGTGTCGGAATAGACCATCTGGAAATCCTCGCCGTTGACGATACCCATGATGCGATGGCGGGTAGTTTGCGCCTTCGACGTGATGATCGAGAGGCGCTCCCCCACCAAGGCATTCATGAGCGTCGATTTGCCGACGTTGGGATTACCAACAATGTTCACAAACCCACTTCGGTGGGCCTGTGAACATTGATTTGATATTTGAGATTGGAGATTAGTCATTTTACATGACAGCGTCATAGAGTTCTTGCTGGCTGGAGTTGAAGAGTTTAGCCGGCGAGATCTTAGTGATCTTGCATCCTACCTTCTGCTGGATAGCCTTGAGGTCAATCTTCTTGGGATCTCCCATGAGGATAATGGTGACCGGTTTGCCTTGGATATTCTGCTTATAGAAGGTCTCGATATCTTCAAAGGTCAGTGCATCAATCTTGTCGGCATTAACTTTCGCAGGATCTTCCTTGTAGCCCAGTCGTTGCCAAGCCTCGAAGGTAGCCGCTTTGTTACGCATGGAAGGTTTAGCAGTCTGTGCGTTTTGCTTGAGCATCGCGCGCAACGCATCCATATTCTCTTTATCTACCGGCATGTTGTTAAGAATATCCGTATAGACGCTGATAGCATCTGCCACCTTGTCGCTCTGAGTACCTACATATCCGATAAAGAAGCAGTCTTTTCCGGGCAGTTCCGGCGTTGCATCGTATCCGTAGGCGGTATATGCCATGGAGCGTTTCACACGTATCTCATTCATTACGACACCGGTGAAACCGCCGGACATATACTGGTTGAAGGCATCAGAAGTCACATCGGAAGCGATATCGTACGGGCGGCCGTTGATGTAGAAATACAAGTCCGCTTGCTGAACATTTCCGTTCGCCAGGAAGAGGACGGTCGGCTCGTTATAAGTCTGTCGGTCTTGTATGAATGGCGAGGTAGAAGGTTTCATGCCTTCTGTGAGCGGCAGTTCAGCAATCAGTTTCTCTTGAGGCAGGGTACCGCAGTAGAAGACGTCGAGGGCGTAGGTACGAGCCTGCGCTATGAGCGACTGGATATTCGGAACACCCAGACTCCAAATATCTTTAAACGGCACTTCGTCAAGATACGGCGATTTCTTGCCGTAGAGGGCATATTGAAGCAAAGCCGACTTCTGAGCAGCCGTACGTTTTGGGCGGCTCAGACGGGAGAAGAACTCCGAACCCTTGACTGCATCCAGCT
The DNA here is from genome assembly GCA_900318245.1 of uncultured Bacteroidales bacterium. Lineage (GTDB taxonomy): Bacteria > Bacteroidota > Bacteroidia > Bacteroidales > Paludibacteraceae > Colicola. The sequence continues at coordinate 11,418 of ONJT01000028.1, read as the reverse complement.
GTTTCTGCTCGAGGTACGGCATGAGGAGCTGGCGGTTGACGAGGTTCATGATCTTGTCCATATTCTCATCGTCACCGGAGATAGACACGGTGAAATACGAGTCGTCGCAACTATAGGACACTTCTGCGCCCAGTTCCGCCATCTGCTGCTTGAAATCTTTACCTTCAATCTTCGGCAGGGTCTGAATACCGGCGTTATTCATCAGCGCTGTTGCGTAAGGCAACATCGGCAGTTCATGACGGCCTGCGCCGTAGCGGAGCGTGAGGGAGAAGATATCATTCTTCGTATTCGGCGTATAGTGCAGTGTTACGTTCTCGCCCAGCGTAGAGAGGGTCACATCATTGAAGTTATTGAACGTACGTTGGAGTTCGCCGTGAGGCAGTTGTCTGAACTCAGCTGCATAAGCCGTTTTGGCATCCTTGATCGGATCCAGCGGTTTGATATTCGGTTTCGGCAGCGTTTTTGCCTTCGGTTGGGTGGCCGGTTCGTCAAACGAGAGGGTCATGTAATCCGCATCGAAGTATTTCTTTGCCACACGTGCGATCTCTGCTTTCGTGAGCGCTTGGATACGTGCGTTAGTCGTGAAGATATCATCGATCGGTTTTCCGTACACGAAGGCATCCATGAGCCAGTTCATCTTCTGCGCAGGTGATTCTTCCGCAACTTTGTACATCTGCTCGTACATATGCTTTACGTTCGCAATCAGTTCATCAGGGATATCACCTGTTTTCAGGCGGTTGATTTCTTTCATGACGATGCGCTCGGTAGCCTTATCGGTCTCAAACATCTGCTGGTTGGCATCATAGTACGGTACGGCCTGCACGATGATACGTCCGTCATTACGGCGTGAATCGAGGAACACTCCTGCGAACTGAACATCTCCGTCGATATTCACTTTGTCCAACAGGCCGGTCTGTCCGTTATACAGCACGCGGCAAACGAACTCCAGCACGTCTTGGTCAGGGTCGCCTTCTTTGACACCCTGATATGCCCATACGACCTGCGGGTTGTAGCCTAACTTATAATGCTTGGTACCGGTGAGTTGAACAGCAGGATAAGTAGCACGTTGCGGCAAAGCCTTTGGCTGCAGGCGCGAGAAAGTCTTCGCAATCATCGGTTTTGCTTCCTCCGTATTGAAGTTTCCAACCAGGATAAGGGCCATGTTGTTCGGCACATACCAGGTGTTGTAGAACTCAATCAGTTTCGACAGACGCGGGTTCTTGAGGTGCTCGGGAAGACCGATGACCTCGCGCTCGTAGGGCGAACCTTTGTAGATATCCGCCATCATCTGGTTTTGCACCTGCGACGAGGGTTCGTTGGCATACATATTGTACTCCTCGAACACATTCTCGAGCTCGGCTTGGAACGTACGGAAGACGGGGTTGATAAGACGATCGGAATAGATGGTCAACCAGCGAAGCATCTCATTCTGCGAGAACGAACCTACGTAGGCTGTGAGATCATAAGAGGTGAAGGCGTTCACGCCCTCGGTTCCGATGAGGTCGAGCATGTGAAAGAAATCTTCGGTGGAAGATACTTTGGCCTCACGCATGGAGCACTCGTTGATTTGTGTTGCGAGTTGCTCGCGCAGTTTCGGGTCCGTCGTCTCGCTATACTGGTCGTAGAGTGCGATGATTGAGTCGTAGATCGGTTTCTCTTTCTCCCAGTCGAGCGCGCCGATACGCTGCGTACCCTTGAAGAGCATGTGCTCGAGATAGTGGGCAAGACCCGTGTACTCCGCCGGTTCATCTACCGAACCCGCGCGAACTACTACGTAGCCCGTTACATCCGGCGCGTCATGGTCTTCCCATAACATGACGGTCAATCCATTGTCTAACTTGTACTCTGTCAGACCCTCACGGGATTGAGCAGAGAGAAATGCGGTGCCACAGATGAGCAGCAGAGCGCCAAGTAAAAATTTTCTCATTGTTGTTAATATTTGTTGATAATTATCGTAATTTCGTAATTACGGGATTACGGGATTACGGAATTGTTTTTTACCATTCTAACAGTACTTTGCCGCACTGGCCGCTAACCATAACGTCGAAGCCTTTCTGGAAGTCGCGGAAGTTGTAGCGGTGGGTGATGACCGGACTGAGGTCGAGTCCTCCGAGCAGCATCTGCTCCATCTGGTACCAGGTCTCCCACATGCGGCGACCGGTGATACCTTTGATGGTCAGGGCGTTAAAGATGACGTCGGACCAGTTGACCTTGGTGTCGGACGGCAGGATACCGAGTTGGGCAATGTTCGCGCCTTTGTACATGTGTTCAATCATGTCGTTGAAGGCAGATGGCGCACCGGACATCTCCAGTCCCACATCAAAGCCTCGGATACCCAGTTGGAACATTGCATCTTGTATCGTCTCCCCTTTGGAGCCATCCACCGTAAGGGTTGCTCCCATCTTCTTCGCTATCTCCAGACGAAGCGGATTGATGTCAGTAACGACGATGTTCTTCGCTCCCGCATAGCGGCAGATACCTGCCGCCATCGTACCGATGAGTCCGGCTCCTGTGATGAGTACGTCTTCGCCAAGCAACGGGAAAGCCAAGGCTGTATGGGTGGCATTTCCGAAGGGATCCATGATGGCTGCGAAGTCATCGGGGATATTCGGGTGCACTTTGACCACATTCGATTCCGGAACAGAGACGAACTCTGCAAAGCAGCCGTCGCGTCCCATGATACCGAGGGAGATCGTGTTCTCGCACACATGTCCCATGCCTCGGCGACAGTTGCGGCAGTGTCCACACGTGATATGTCCTTCCGCCGTGACGCGGTCTCCGATCTTGAAATTACGCACACCGGGACCGCAGTCGGCTACGATGCCCACAAACTCATGACCCATGGTATAGGGCGGTTTGCAGTGGGCTTGCGACCACTCGTCCCACTTGTACATATGCAGGTCAGTACCGCAGATAGCGGCCTTGGTGACCTTGATGATCACATCGTTGACGCCCATTTCGGGTGTCGGGACGTCTTCCATCCAGATACCCGGTTCGGCATATTTCTTTACTAGCGCTTTCATTTCAGTACTCCGAGTTTTTTACCAACCTTAATAAAGGCCGCAACACCTTTGTCGAGTTGCTCGCGGGTATGGGCGGCAGAAACCTGCACGCGGATACGCGCCTGGCCTTTCGGCACGACGGGATAATAGAAGCCCGTGACATAGATGCCTTCTTCCTGCAGCTCGGCCGCGAAGACTTGGCTGAGTTTGGCGTCATACAGCATGACGGCGCAGATAGCCGACTCCGTCGGTTTGATATCGAAGCCTGCGGCTTTCATGCGTTCGATGAAGTAGGCCGTGTTCTCGTGCAGGCGGTCTTGCAACTCGTTGCTGCGCGTGAGGATCTCGAAGGTCTTGATACCGGCCGCAGCAATCATCGGCGGGATAGAGTTCGAGAAGAGGTACGGACGGCTGCGTTGACGAAGGAGGTCGATGATCTCTTTCTTTCCCGTCGTAAATCCGCCCACCGAACCGCCGAAGGCTTTGCCGAGCGTGCCGGTGATGATCTCGATCTTTCCGCGCAGGTTATAGCGCTCGGTGACACCGTGACCGGTCTTACCCACTACGCCGGCGGAGTGCGACTCATCAACCATGACGAGCGCGTTGTATTTCTGCGCCAGTTCGTAGATCTTATCGAGCGGACAAACATTGCCGTCCATCGAGAACACACCGTCGGTCGCAATGATACGGAAACGCTGTGCCTGTGCCTCTTGGAGTTTTGCCTCGAGATCCGCCATGTCGCCATTCGCATAACGATAGCGCACCGCCTTACAGAGACGCACGCCATCGATGATCGACGCATGGTTGAGGGCATCAGAGATGATCGCATCCTCCTCCGTCAACAGCGGTTCAAACAGACCACCGTTCGCATCAAAGCAAGCGGCGTATAGAATGGTATCCTCCGTTCCGAAGAAATCGGAGATGACGCGTTCGAGCTCTTTGTGCGTGTCTTGCGTACCGCAGATAAAACGCACCGACGCCATACCATAACCGCGGGAATCCATGCGGTCCTTCGCCGCCTGAATGAGTTCGGCGTTATCCGCCAGACCGAGGTAGTTGTTCGCGCAGAAATTGATCACGTCCTTATTGCCCTCGACCTTGATTCCTGAGGACTGCGGTGTGATGATCACGCGCTCGTTCTTATAGAGACCTGCCTCGCGAATCTCATTCAGCGTCGTTTGCAGGTGTTTTTGAAAATCGGTATACATAGTTCTGGAATTTCTGGATGTTCTGGATTTTCTAGATTATTCCCTGTTCCATGATAAATCACCTTGAACAGCTGGATCAAATGATCCCCTGTTCGAGCATCGCTTGTGCGACCTTCATAAAACCGGCGATGTTCGCGCCTTTGACGTAGTCGATATGTCCGTCGGCTTGGCGACCGAACTTGACGCATTGCTCGTGAATAGACTGCATGATATGATGCAGACGCTCGTCCACTTCTTCGGCTTTCCAACTCAGGTGCTCGGCGTTCTGGGTCATCTCCAGGCCCGAGGTAGCCACACCACCGGCGTTCACTGCCTTACCCGGTGCAAAAAGTATGCCATTAGACTGGAAGAAATGGATAGCTCCCGGCTGGCAACCCATGTTACTTACCTCGCAGCAACACCAACAACCGTTCGCCTTGAGTTCCTTCGCGTCGTCTTCGGAGAGTTCGTTCTGGAAGGCACACGGCAGGGCGATGTCGCAGGGTACGGACCATGCTTTCTTCTCGGCCGTAAAGACACAGTCTTTCGGGAACTTATCCGCCATATCCTGCACTTTATTACGGTTCGACGCACGCATGACAAGCATATAGTCGATCATCTGAGGCGTGATGCCGTTCTTAATGGCTACGACACCGTCCGGTCCGCTGATAGCGACCACCTTAGCGCCCAACTCGATGGCTTTCTTCGCCGCGCCCCATGCTACATTTCCGAAACCGGAGATAGCGACGGTCTTGCCCTTGATATCTTTTCCTGCCTCATGCAGCAAGTGTTGCGTGAAATAGAGGGCTCCGTAACCCGTTGCCTCGGGACGAAGGATCGAACCGCCCCAGGTCATACCCTTGCCGGTCAATACGCCGGTGTGGTACTCGCGCGCGAGCTTCTGGTACATGCCGTTGAGGAAACCTATCTCGCGGCCGCCGACACCTACGTCACCAGCCGGGATATCCTGATCCGGACCGATGCAACGCCAGAGCTCCAGCATGAAGGCCTGGCAGAAACGCATGATCTCTGCGTCCGACTTGCCTACAGGGTCAAAATCCGAACCACCCTTGGCGCCGCCCATCGGAAGGGTTGTCAGTGCATTCTTAAAGGTCTGCTCGAAGCCTAAGAACTTCAGCATCGACGGCGTCACAGCGCGGTGGAAACGAAGGCCACCCTTGTACGGACCGATAGCGCTGTTGAACTGCACGCGGTAACCGAGGTTGGTCTGCACCTTGCCCTCGTCGTCAATCCATGTCACGCGGAAGGTGAAGATACGATCCGGCTCGACCATGCGCTCCACGATCTTCGCCTCTTCGAACTCGGGGTGCTGATTATACACCTCTTCGATAGACTCCAGCACTTCCTGAACGGCCTGCAGATACTCGGCCTCACCCGGATGTTTCGCAGCCAACTGCTGCATGATAGTTTGTACTTTCATTGTGTTTGTGTTTTATAAGGTATGTGTTAAATGAATGTGTGTTTCACCTTTGCGACTGCAAAGGTACTATAAAAAAATGACATACACAATAGATACGTCATTTTTTATAATTTTTTACACCTTTTTATTATTTCCCGGTACTTACACCGCCTCCGCCACCGCCGAGACGGTTGAGTTCGTCGAGATCACCTACCTTACGGTTCTTGTGCTGCTGGTACTGACCGAACATCCATGTGAGCGAGAAGGTCACGCGTTGCTGGCGAACGGTATTGCGGAACCAGGAAGTAGCTCCCGATTGCAGCGCCACATCCTCGTTGCTTAAGACGCACGAACGCGCGAGGTCTTGTACATTGAGGTTGAGAATCAGACCATGCTTCATGATCATCTTGCGGACTCCGAAGTTCAGGAAAAGGGTGCTACCCATCTTTGAATAACCCGTAGTCATCGGACTCGACCAGTTGGCGTCAACCGTCAGTGTCCAGTCTTTGGGCAGATAGGCTGACAGCGTACCGCCGACATAGCCGTAGTGGTTCCGATTCTCATAGACAGGCGTGCCGTCAGCCTTCTTCTCGTACGATTTGTTGATGAAATGGAGCCAACCGGCATTGACCGTCAAAGCCAACCATGCGCCCTGCATCATCTTCGTGCTATCCGGCAGCGTGAGGTACTTCGGTACCAAGGGCAGTTCGGTCAGCGAGAGGTTCACACCGTGAGTGGTACAGGTACCGAAATTAACCCATTGAATCATTCCCGTACCGTTCGGCATGAGCGTCGTCCTCTCGGAGAACATATCCTGCGTGTGGGCGAAGTTAAAGGTCATGTTCCAGTATTGCGTCCACGAGAAATTGAGTTCCACATCGTTATTGAATTCCGGTGTGAGCGCCGTGTTACCGGTCGTATAGGAATAGGCATCTACGTACGCCACAAAGGGGTTGAGCATGTAGTAACTCGGTCGCTTGATACGACGCGTATAGCTGGCACTCACGGCGATCGGTTGACCGATCTTACCAAGCGGCTTCGAGGTATAGCCTATATATGCCGTAGGGAAAGGATTGAAATAGGAACGGGTGGTTACCGAATCCGCACTCTGCCAATCGCCGCGGCTGTAGGTATATTCGCCGCGCAGACCGAGTTTGACGGACCAGTGCTCGCCGAACTGCTTGCCGACGGAGATATACGCCGCAGCCACATGCTCATCGTAGCGGAAGATAGAGGGCGTATGGCTAATCGGCACACCGTCAATAATAGAGTCCGTGGTCATGTTGTTGTCGGTAGACGACAGCGCATATTTGACACCGCATTCGATCATACCCGTCTGCCAGAACTTCGTCTGGAAATCCAGTTTGCCGCTATAGATATTGATTACCTGACGACTGTTGATGTCAAGTCCCAAACGCCGCGCGGGATATTGCGTCTCCTGGAAATTGAGTTGGCGATTGTTATAGCGGTTATAATCCACGTTGACCGTCAGTTCGCGCTCCAGCGCCTCGTCGAACGTATGGGTGAAGTTGAGGTTTGCAGTATGTTGAGGCGAAGAGACCTTGTTGGTCGTAACCGTTTTAGTCCACGCGGTATCCGGGCCGATAGCCGTGTAACCGATGTTACGTCCGTCGATGATCTGCTGCTTCATGTTCATGAACGGCACGTTGAGAATAAAGCCCAGCGTGTTCACCGAGTCGATATACCAATCGTTGCCGACCTTGAGCATATAATACTGGAAATTGATGTCGTAGCCCGACCGGGAATAGTTGCTCACCTTTGGTGTGGTCTCGGTGGCAGGAACAGTACGGCCTGTCTCGAAGTCCACATCATTCTGCGCAAAGACCTGAGTCAACTGACCGAAAGTATAAGTCTTCTCTCCGCGGTAGTTGAGGTTGAGCGAAGCATATTCGGTACTGAGCCAGCGGTTCACATCGCCGAAATACATACCCCCGTAACCAACGGAAAGTGTTCCGTTAATGCCCTTCATCATATTGCGCTTGGTCTTGATATTGATGATACCGCCGGAACCGCTCGCGTCGTATTTGGCGGAGGGGTTGGAGATGATCTCTATCTTCTCGATCGTGTTGCCGTCCGTGCCGTCAAGCATCGCTTTCAACTGCTGCCCGCTCAGGTACGACGGTTTACCGTCAATCCAGATCTCGACAGCCTTGCCGTTGACGGTGATGTTTCCATCTTTGTCGATCCGCACACCCGGTGCACGGCGAAGGATATCGTTTCCGTTCGAACCTGCGGAGAGGGGCGACGCACTGACGTTCACCACTAACTTGTCCATCTGGCGCTCTACGAGCGGTTTCTTCGCTTTTACCTCTAATTCCGCCAGGCGCTCCGCCTCTTCTCGCAACACGAAATCCGGTCCACCAAACGCGGTCTGATAGCCGACGTACGAAGCCTGGATGATATACTTGGGATTATTGACTTCTATCTCGTACTTCCCGTCGTCATCGGTGATCGCACCGGTGAGAAGCGTCGAGTCCGGCGCGAGCACAGAGATCGTCACAAACGGCATCGCTTCGCCTTTCGTATCCATGACGGAACCCTTGATCGTCTCGGCAGCCACTCCGACTGCCATACAGAGCATAATACCTAAGAGAAACTTTTTCATATTGCTTTTATCTTTTCTACTTTCTATTCTTATGATACGCGATTAGATAAAAGGTTACAGTCGAATCTATTTTTTCCGGAGATAAATAAAGAAGGTCGTGCCTTTGTCAGAGGTAGCGAAAGTGATACGACCGCCGGAACCTTCGACGATATGCTTCGAGATAGCGAGTCCCAGGCCGTTGCCGTTGCTCTTCGTCGTGAAATTCGGCCGGAAGATCTTCTCCTGTATCTCCGCCGGTATGCCCGGTCCGTTATCGGAAATGGTGATCTCCATCTCTTTCTCCGAATAGAGCGGGTTGAGCGTCACGATGATATCGCCGTTTTTCTGTCCTTCGAGCGCTTGAATGGCGTTGCGGATGATGTTGACGAACACCTGCGAGATCTGCTCTTTGTCCGCCAGACCCATTACGCCCGAGTCCGCACCTACGTATCGAACCGGTATCTGGGCGTCGTTCTCGCGCTGCAGCGTGATGACGGTTGAGAGTTTCTGCGCGATGTCCACTTCCGTCGTCACCACTTCGGGCTGTTTGGCGAAAGCCGAGAAGGACTGCGCGATATGCGCGAGGTTGTCAATCTCCGAAATGAGCATCTGCGTCGTCTTCTCGAAATAGGCATCGAACTGATCCGTGCCACGCTTGAGTTGCAATTTCTGTACGGACAACTTCATCGGTGTGAGCGGGTTGTTGATCTCGTGCGCTATCTGCCGCGCCATCGTGCGCCATGCGCTCTCGCGCTCCGCTTTCGCCAACTGCTCCGCACTCTCCTCTACCCGATCGACCAACATATTATAGCGCTCCACCAGCGCACCGAGTTCGTCGTGGTACGGATAGTCGATATGATTGTTCTGTTTACCACCGATGGTGAATCCTTTCATCTTCTCCGCCAGCAGCGAGATCGGCGCCGACATCGACTTCGCCGCCGCAAACGCGAAGAACAGCGCTAAGAGTACCACCACCAGATACGTTGGCAAGAGGTGCGACAGCAGTTTGTCCACTTCCGCATTGCGTGTCTGCTCGCTCAGGAAGGACGGCACGGCGATATAGCCGATGGTCACAAATGAACCGTTATGGAACGGCACGTACGACACCAGGTACGGATGGTTCGCCAACTGCTCGTAGCATACCACCGAGTGCTCTTCCGTAAACAGCGCTTGCGGCGCCATGCGGCGCGAGAGCAATCCGCTGTTGAACAGCGCCGGACTTGACGAAGCAATCAACTCGCCGTTCAGACCATAGACGTGGATATCCTGATTCATGTCGTAGCCCAAATCATGCAGGTCGATCGCCAGACCCGGAGCTTGCGAACCGGTCAAGGCCTGGTCCCAATAATAGAGGTTGCGCAGGTAGGATTGCACATACTCCGAGCGCATCTGTAGGTCGTGCCGCTGATGCTCCTCCTGGTTGGCGTGCACATAGCGGATGGACATGAAGAAGATATAGATGAACACCGCCAACACGGGGATCATCACAATATACATAATACGCGTGCTCAGGCGCATGTTGCGCGTGCCCCTGTAATGAATCAGTATGATGATGCCGATGAGGATGATCAGTCCGAAGAGGACGTGGCAGAGGATGAAGTACGGCCGCGAAGAAGCGTACGGTTTGTCTTCGTACTCTAACAGTTGCCGGAAAGAGAAGGTCTGTGCAGCAACGGTATAAATCTCCGTGTAGTCCTGGAGCTCCGTGTACGATATCGGGATGACCGTCAGCACATTATACATCCCCGCGCGGGTCCAACGCACTTTGGTCTTCGCGTTGGAGAACTCTTTGTCGCGCCAGGTGTCATACGAATGCAGGAACACATCGCCGGAAGCCAGGCGGTTCGAAGACCAATAGACCATCTGGTGGGCATCAAAGACATAGAAAAATATCTCATTCTTCTCGTCCTTGGCCTTCCGCCCTTGGCCGTTAAACGGCTCCGTGATCGCGCGTATAGTATCGATGGACGCGCCGCGTTCGAGGGCTTCGCATAAGATGGCTGTCTGCCGCTCCGCGAATGCCTGCTTCTCCGCGATCCTTCGGTTCTGCTTCGACTCCGAACGGCATGCCGTCATCCCGATCACCACCGCCAAGATCACCAGTCCCGCGAGTATCCAACCTAAATATGCTTTCAGTTTCTGCATTTCAAATCTATTTTGCGGTGCCATGTGTCCCGTTCAGCACCTTTGCGGCTGCAAAGGTACGCAAAAAAAATGACATACGCAAGAACGTACGTCATTTTAGGGGATTTTTGACCTTTACCACCTCTCGGTGATGGGAGTAATCGTACCTTCGCAGGCCACCTCATTTAAATTGTATATTATATATTAATATATAATATAGTATATTTTATGCGATTTTGGGTCTTTTTGGGGGGTTACAGGAGCCTTACATTAGCCTTACCTTAGCCTTGACCGTCGGCTGACCGTCGGCTCACTGTCGGCCCTATGAGCTAAATGACAGCGCAAAGGTACAACAAAAAAATGACATACGCAAATTTGTATGCCATTTTGGGGGATTTTTTCGGAAGTATTTATCTCAGTTCTTGTCCTGTTAGCGCGTACGTCTTTTCTCCGCGCCATTTCACATACGCTTTTTACGTTCCTTATATCGCTTGATCATTCTTAATATTCTGAATAGTCCTGTTTCTTTTGAAAAACAATATTCATTGTCCGGATCCCTTGTGTCGAAGGACAAAGTATGCAAACGAGCAGGAGGAAAGAAAGAATGAACCAGAAACGCATCGTCAGCATGGGTGTGATTTAGGAATGAATCACATGCTTGTTCCGTTTCTAACAATTCAAGATGTGGGCTCATTTGGATACGATATCTGTAATAAGGTCTTTTGGGATTACCAAACTCATATAATGTATCTTCCTTTACTTTCCAATATCCATGAAAATTCCATTTATCCAGACTTTTAACTTTTTCTTTAGTTTTCTCATTCCCATATTCATACCAGAATAGAGTATAGTAGTCGTATCCCAAAGGATCTGTTTCCTTTATTGGAACATTTTCCACGATACATGTTCCATCTTCGTAAAAAATGAGTTTTGAATTTTTAATGAGTGGGTAGAGGGATACCCATTCTCCAACTATGTCGTCATATGTGTCCCACTTTGTAAATTCGCATGAACATAATATAAAAATGTTCATGCATAAAAATACCATAATAGTTGTCCTTTTCATTGCTTATTTGGATT
>ONJT01000026.1 GCA_900318245.1 uncultured Bacteroidales bacterium | reverse complement strand
TGAATGGGAGATCGCTACGCCGTACGTAAGCGTTACGGACGCTGCCGAGACCCGTACGTTCTACATGATCAAGGAGGCATTCAATGTCGCCCAAATCAAAAAGAATGCTACCATCACCCTCTTGCGTGACCTGCCGAATGTACCGGAGAAATTGACGTACGAAACGCAGAACACCACCTGTACGCTCGACCTGAACGGACATCTTTTGGCTGGAAATATCGCTAACCTGATTACCGTCAATGCCCCGGGCGCTACCTTCACGATTACCGATAACTCGGATCTGAAGATAGGTAAGATCAGCAATGCTGCAAACAAAGCGGTCTATGTACAGAAGGGTACGCTCGTGGTAGCGAACGGTACGATCGAATCGACCGGTGCCAACGCAATCGCAGGTGCTGCTGGAACGACTATCACTATCACCGGTGGTTATTTCGCAGCGAATACAAAATGCGTCAATGGTACTGGTTGCTCTATCAGCGGTGGTCATTTCAACAAGGAGGCCGGCTTGGCAACCTATGCTGCAGCGCATAAGTATCCGTTTGAGACGACCGATCCAAAATACAAATGGGAGGTTTCCGACGCATGGACAATCACCTTCAAGAAGGATGAGACTGTACTCCAGACACTGCATCTGAAGCTGGGTGAGATGCCGGTTTACACCGAAACTCAACCGACGAAAGACAATCAACATTTCACCGGCTGGTCTCCTGCGATAGCTGCTGCAACTGCTGATGCTACCTATACCGCTCAATTTGAGGCGATACCAGCAGGCTCGAAGTGCGTCACGCTGAACTCCAATGGTGGTGATCAAGGCTTGCAGTATATCTATGTAGCATCGGGTAGCGCCATAGGTACATTGCCTGAGACCACCAAAGAAGGTAATACCTTCGCTGGTTGGTTCACGGATGCTACGGGTGGTACGCAAGTTAGCGCTTCTACGACCGTTTCCGCAGACGTAACCTGGTATGCGCACTATTCGAAGAATTCGTACACGCTGACATGGGATGCGAATGGTGGTCAACTGTCCGGATCTTACACCAGCGGTACGGTACAATACGGTGCGGCTATCACCGCTCCGACGGCAACGTTTGAAGGTCATACCTTCATCGGTTGGAATGTAACTCCGGCAACTACTATGCCGGCTGCTAACACGACTTACACCGCACAATGGTCGGTTGCCGCTAAGCACTTCTTGCAGAATCTGGATGGCACGTATCCCGCAACGCCGGAAGCAATAGAGAATGTAACCGGTGGTGCAGGTGAGTACGTAACTCCGGCTGTGAAGACCTATGACGGCTTTATCACGCCTGAAACGCAGACCGTTCGAATTGGTGAAACAACCGAAGTGACCTACCAATATGCACGTCGCGTATATACCCTTACCTTCGATGCCGCAACCAATGGCGGTGAATGTGCAACGGCTTCGATAAACGTTAAACACGGCGCAACGCCGACGCTACCGGAAGCAACGAAAGAGAACTATACCTTCGCCGGTTGGTTCACGAAGGCTATCGGTGGTGACCAAATCACCAACGAGACCGCTATCCTGCGTAATATCGGTACGCTCTATGCGCAATACAATGCATTAAACGTAACCGCTCCGTTGACAATCTCCGATACCTGTGAAGTAACCGACCTGCGTATCACTACTACCGGTTCGCTGACGGTTACGGGTAAGGTAATAGCCGATAACCTCATCCTTGAGGCAACCAGTGATGTATCCGGTCAGTTGGATGCTGCTTCGGAGGATAAGTTGGATATCACCAACGCATATTTCGATTGGACGCCGAACGGCAATGCCGGAACCGCAAACCGTACGTGGTACGCAATTGCCGTACCTTGGGAGGTAGATGCGGAGAACGGTATCTTCCTCAAGGAGGCAAATCGTCATCTGATCATCGGTCGTGACTTCGACTTGATCTACTACGATGGAGAAGAGCGCGCTTCGGTAGGTAACAAACCGTCTTGCTGGAAGTACGTACAGAACCAGAGCGATAAGATCATGCACCCGGGACGTCTCTACATGATGTACTTCGATCCGGGCTTCGTAACGATTCGCTTTGCGAAGAAATCCGGTTCAGCGGTTATCTATAACAGTCCAGTGAACGTATCGCTCTTCCCAGAGAGCACGGGTAATATGGACAAGGATGCTAACTGGAACGGTATCGCTAACCCGCGTACGTACTACGCTTCGCTGAGCGCAGGTAGCGCAACCTACGCGCAGGTACTGAATAACGGTAGTCTGGATGACTACTTTGCTAACCCGGGTGCGCCGGTATATCAGACCATCAACCTCGGAGAGTCGAAGTTCACGGTCGGCAAGCCGCTGTTCGTTCAGGCGACGCAGGCTACTCCGGTAGTAGTGACGAAAGAGACGAGCGCCGGTATCGAGAATGCCGCTCCGCGCCGTCGTGCTGCTGCGGCTGCTGCTGAGTTGCCGCAGGGTATCACGGCCGTATATCGCCTGGCTATTGCGGGCGAAGGTCAGCCGGAAGCTGATAACCTGTTCGTACAGGTGGCGGAAGACGAGAAAGCAGACCGCTATACGATAGGCCAAGACCTCGTAAAAGGCGGTGTAGCATCCGGTCGTGCTCAGGTATGGGTGAGCCGCTACGACGCAAAACTGTCGGTGAATACGCAGGCTCTAAGCGAGAACGAAGCCACCTATCCGCTGACGATCCAGGTTCCGGCTAACGGCGAGTACGTATTAAGCGTAGGCGCGAACGAGAATGAGGATTACGCACTCTACCTCACGCGTGACGGCGAGGCGATCTGGAACCTGAGCAACGGTGCGTATGTCGGCTCGTTCGAGAAGGGAGCGCATACTAATTATGGATTACGCGTAAGCGCTCGCGCACCGCAGATCACCACCGGCATCGACGAAGCTGTCGTTGACGCGAAGGGCGAGACGCGCAAGGTAGTTATCAACGACAAGGTATATATCATCCGCGGCGAGCACATATATAGCGCTGACGGTCAACTTGTTAAGTAAAGAATGAAAAAGTGAAAGAATTAATGAGTGAAAGGAACGCAATTATGGAAAAGAAAGTATATATGATTCCTTCAGTGGAAGTAATGACGGTAAGTACCGTGTTGATGCAGAAGACGGGTGAAGCGAGCCTTCTTCCCGGCCCGGGCAGTAGTGCTCCGAAACGTCCTGTGACCCCGACCAGTCCGGTCTTGCCGCTCGACTCCGTCGCGGTGTTCTAAAAATCACACAGTAATGAAAAAATCTCATGTGCCTCGTGCATGTGAGATTTTTTTTGTGCCAACCCTTGCGTATGTCAAAATAAAGCAGTAATTTTGCAGCCGCAAAATTTTTAAGAACGCTATTATGCAAATCATCACAACAAAAAAAGAATTGCAGGCAGCTGTGCAGGCCTGCAAGGAAGCAAACAAAACCATCGGTCTGGTACCGACGATGGGTGCGCTGCACGCCGGACATGCGTCCTTGGTGCGCCGCGCCGTAGCAGAGAACAACGTATGCGTCGTTTCTGTCTTCGTTAACCCTACGCAGTTTAATAACAAAGAGGACCTGGCTAAATACCCCCGTAATATCGAGCGCGATGCCGAACTGCTCAGTTCCATCGGTGCGCATTTCGTCTTTGCGCCGACACCCGAAGAGATGTACTCCGCCGAAGAGATGAACACCACCTTCGCTTTCGACTTTGCCGGACTGGACCAGGTGATGGAAGGCAAGATGCGCCCTGGCCATTTCAACGGCGTGGTGCAAGTCGTCAGCCGACTCTTCTATCTCGTCCAACCCGATAAGGCGTATTTTGGCGAGAAAGATTTCCAACAACTGGCGATCATTCACCATATGGTAGAGCGTAGCGCGATGGCAGGCACGTTCGGAGACCTGAAAATCATCGACTGCCCGATCGTACGCGAAGAGTCCGGGTTGGCACTCTCCAGCCGTAATGAACGACTCTCTGCCGCCGAGAAACAAACGGCTTTGGCTATCTCACGTACCCTTTTTGAGTCGTTGAAATGGGCGAAAACAGCCTCTGTAGCGGAAGTGCAGCAACGCGTCATCGATACCGTCAATGCCGTGCCCGGTCTGGAAGTGGAGTACTACGAGATAGTCGATCAAACGACACTCCTGCCTACCGACACCTTCGCACATGCCATCGGTTGCATCACCGTCTATTGCGGCCCTGTGCGCCTGATAGATAATATCAAGTATAATCTGTAATCGGTGATTGGTCCTTGGTAATCGTTTGCGACGCACATATACCGTATTTTGTTGAAGCCATCCGTAAGGCGTGGCCCGACATCGAAATTTCTCCGATGGAACCGGAACAAATCGATGCTGCGGCTGTACGCCATGCGGATGTGCTGGTGGTACGTACGCGCACAAAAGTCAATGAAGCGCTATTGGCGGGTTCGTCCGTGCGATTGGTGTGTACCGCCACCATCGGTTTTGACCATATAGACACCGCTTATTGCGACGGACATGGCATCTCATGGACTGCCTGCCCCGGATGCAACGCCCAAGCCGTATGCGACTATATCGAAGAAGCCCTCAACGAATTCACCAATCATCAATTAGCAATTATCAATCCACCGACCATCGGTGTCATCGGTGTTGGTCATGTGGGTTCATTAGTGGCTAAGATGGCAGAGCGTCGCGGACTGAAAGTACTCCTCAATGACCCGCCCAAAGGAATAGGGATTTCCCTCGATGAGATCGCGAAGAATTGCGACATCATTACCTTCCATGTACCTCTAACCTCTAACCCCCTAACCCCTAACCCTACTTTCCATCTCTGCGATGCCACTTTCCTCGCCCGCTGCAAACCCCATGCCTTGATTATCAATGCGGCGCGAGGTGGGGTGGTGGACGAGCAGGCGCTGCTCTGCAGCGGGCACCCCTATATCTTGGATACCTGGGAGAACGAACCGCATATCGACCCTGCCGTACTGCAACACGCCTTCCGCGCGTCCATGCACATCGCCGGTTACTCTGTAGAAGGTAAGCGCAATGCCTCGCAGACATGCCTCGACACTATCACCCGTACATTCGCTCTTCCGCCCATAACGCTTCCTGCTTTCCCCTCGCACGGCGATACCGCCCCGGGTTGGTTGGCGCGTATCACCCGCGACCTGCAAGCGCAACCTACTGCCTTCGAAGCGCTCCGCAGAGACTATCCCTTACGCTAAAAAAAGAAGCAGCGCTATAACTGCCCTGCTTCTACCAGATTGATGATCCGCTCGGTGATGCGGTCTTTATCCGCTGCGTCGTATTCTTCCTTCAGGTCGTTCTTGAAGAGTTTGGCGATGAACTGCCAGAAGTTCGCACTCGCCTTTCCTTTGTACTGCTTGATCAATTCGTAACTCGTCTTGTCCGTCTCACGATCCATGAGTTTCATCAGCATCATGCCCTGACTCGCGTACATGCCCCGAAAATCTTTCTCGTATTTCTTAAAGAGGTATCGCTCGTACGCGCGCCACCACTTCCTCCGGCTCTTCTGGTCCGGTAACTTCGCTAACTCCCAATTGGCGTACTCCATATCTTTGGTGATCATCTTCGCGTACGGTAGACATTTCTTCACGTCCCGTACCGTGCGCCAATAGAACTTCTCCTGTTTCTTGTTCTTGAACTTCATCGGCGGGTACACCCACACCTCATGCAACCACGCCAGATACAAGGTATCATTACCCGTCACGCGGATCATACACGAGTCCAGATACGTCCGCTTAACCTCTGTCGCGGGGGTCATTAAAACATTGGCAGCGAGCATATTCATACCCACTGCCAACCCCCAAACTATGAATGCTATTTTTCTCAATAGTTCAATGCAAATACTACGCGACCTGCAGACGGTTTGCCCGTCACCATGCAGACACCCGGTTCGCTCTTGTGGCCCGGCAGGTCTGCCAACGGAATACAGCGGATTGTCGCTTTCGTCTCATCTTTGATACGTTGCTCAGTTTCTGCCGTACCGTCCCAGTGGGCGAGCAGGAAGCCGCCTTTCTTCAGCTCCTCTTTGAACTCATCATAACTATTCACCTCGCGGGTGTTAGCGATGCGGAAATCAAGCGCCTTCTGGAGCAAATTCTTCTGGATCTCTTCGAGCAATGCCTGCACTTTTTCTACGATTCCATCGAGAGAAATCGTCTCTTTGGTCTGCGTGTCTCGGCGTGCGATCTCAATGGTGCCGTTCTCTAAATCGCGACCACCCATTGCTAAACGAACAGGTACGCCCTTCAACTCATAATCAGCGAACTTGTAGCCCGGCGTATATTTCTCGTCGGTGTCTACCTTCACGCGGATACCCAGTGCTTTCATCCGGTCGGCAATCGGATTCAGTTTCTCCATCAACTTCGCCAAGTCTTCCTCTTTCTTGAAGATCGGCACAATAACGACTTGTATCGGCGCCAAGTGCGGCGGCAGTACCAAACCGTTGTCATCCGAGTGCGTCATGATGAGCGCACCCATCAGACGGGTCGAAACACCCCAACTTGTAGCCCATACATACTCGTATTTGTTCTCCTTGGTCAGGAACTGTACGTCAAAACTCTTCGCGAAGTTCTGGCCGAGGAAGTGACTCGTACCGGCCTGCAGCGCCTTACCGTCCTGCATCATCGCTTCGATGCAATAGGTGTTCAACGCACCGGCGAAACGCTCATTCGGAGACTTGACACCTTTTACTACAGGAATAGCCATGATGTTTTCTGCAAAATCGGCATATACATCCAGCATCTTGCGGGCATAATCCTCTGCCTCCTCTTTGGTGGCATGCGCCGTGTGACCTTCCTGCCAAAGGAACTCCGCTGTACGAAGGAACAGACGCGTACGCATCTCCCAACGCATCACGTTACACCATTGGTTGCAAAGGATAGGCAGGTCGCGATAGGACGAGATCCAATTCTTGTACGTACTCCAGATAATGGTCTCACTCGTCGGACGAATGATCAACTCTTCCTCTAACTTCGCCTGCGGGTCAACGACCACACCGCGACCATTCGGATCATTCATCAAGCGGTGGTGCGTCACTACGGCGCACTCCTTGGCAAAACCCTCTACGTGCTCTGCCTCACGACTTAAGAAAGACTTCGGAATAAGGAGCGGGAAATAGGCGTTCTTCACACCTTGCTCTTTGAATCGACGGTCCAGTTCGGCCTGAATAGCTTCCCAAATGGCGTAGCCATAAGGTTTGATCACCATACATCCGCGAACGGCACTCTGCTCAGCCAAGTCGGCTTTCACTACCAGTTCGTTGTACCACTTGGAGTAATCCTCGCTGCGAGGAGTCAGTTTTTGAAAATTAGCCATATATTGACGTCCATTGATTGTTCTTTTTCCAAAAAGGATGGCCATCGACCATCCTTTTTGTCGAGAAGAGGCGACTCGAACGCCCGACCCCTACGTCCCGAACGTAGTGCGCTACCAACTGCGCTACTTCTCGGTTTTCATAGAAAACCTCGATTATTTCTTCGAAATTTTCTCGTTCACTTTTGAAAGCGGGTGCAAAAGTACTGCTTTTTTTTGAATTGAGCAAATTTTTTGCAAATTATTTTACACTTTTTCGTTTAAAAGTGCGTTTTATGGGCTTTAATGGCTCTGTTTTTGCAATAATTTCACGAACTTCAGCTTCCGTAATCGTATCTGCTATGGCTGTTCTCGGCAACTGATAGTTACCATTCTCCGTCCGAATATATGCTCCGTACCGACCACGCATGATCTGGATATCGCCCCAGGATTGAATCGGCGTTTCTTTCTCTTTCTGCTGTTCAATCAGCGCCACCGCCTCGTCGTGCGTCAAGGATGATACCTCTTTTCCGCGTGGCAGACTGATATAGGTCTTACCGTAATGGAGATATGGACCGTACTTACCGGTGCCCGTCGTGATGGTCTGTCCTTCGTATTCACCCAGCGAAGCCGGCTGTGCGGCGCGGAAGAGATCCAAGGCCTCCGAAAGCGTGATAGAGAAGATCGACTGGCCTTTCTTCAGACTTGCGAACTTCGGTTTCTCGTTCGCCGCATCACCTAACTGCACGCACGGGCCTATCTTACTGATCTTCGCGATTACCGGTTGACCCGTCTCCGGATCATTACCCAGCAGTCGTCCACTCACTTTTCCCGATGAAATCGAAGATAATAAGGGTTTGAAGGTCTTATAGAACGTATCGACGGTATTGACCCACTCTGCCTTACCTTCCGCAATCCGATCGAACTGTTCTTCTTCGTTGGCAGTGAAGTCATAACTCAGAATCTTTGGAAAATGCTCCACAAGAAAATCATTCGTGATACGGCCCAGATCCGTCGGCAACAATCGTTGCGTCTCTGCACCGTAGATCTCGGATTTCTGATGTTCTACTACCTCGTCGTTCTTAAGCGTCAGAATGGTGCAGTCGCGTTTTTGACCGGCTACCGATCCTTTCTCTACGTATTTGACATTCTGAATGGTCTCGATAATCGTAGCGTATGTAGACGGGCGACCGATACCTAATTCCTCCATGCGCTTCACGAGCGTCGCCTCGTTGTACCGCAACGGCGGTTTGGCATAGGTCTGAATTCCCTCTGCGCCTTGCAGTCTCAACCGCTCGCGCGGAGACATAGCCGGTAATACGCGGCGGGTCTCTTCTTCCTCATCGGTCGATTGTACATAGACGCGGGTAAAACCGTCGAACGTGATGACTTCGCCTACGGCCGTAAACGCGTATTTGCTTCCATAAACAGACACCTCAATATTCGTCTTCTCGCTCTCTGCGTCGGCCATCTGGCAGGCGATAGTACGTTTCCAGATCAATTCATACAAGCGTTGCTCATCCCTTGTCGCACCGGCTGTCTGTACGTTCATATAGGTCGGACGAATGGCTTCGTGTGCTTCCTGAGCTCCTTTGGCCTTTGTGTGGAACTGGCGCGTATGTACATACTCGCTGCCGTACAACTGCGCAATCACCTCTTTGCTCGTAGCGAGCGCCAGCGAAGACAGGTTGACCGAGTCCGTACGCATATAGGTGATCTTTCCGCTCTCGTATAACGACTGCGCCAGACGCATCGTCTTCGACACGGGGAATTTCAACTTACGCGCCGCTTCTTGCTGCAGGGACGAGGTAGTGAACGGCGGAGCAGGGATGTGCTTCACCGGCTTACGCTGTACGTCGCGTACGATGAATTGCGACTTGGGCAGACTCTCCAGAAATTCTATCGCATCTTTTTTATGCGAGAAACGATGGTTCAATTCGCAGCGAAGCGCCGACGCGTCACCGGGATTTGCCCCGATGAAATCGGCGAGAATACGGTAGGACGAAGAGGCGCGGAAAGCTTCTATCTCGCGCTCTTTCTCTACAATCAAGCGCACCGCTACCGATTGTACGCGTCCGGCCGAGAGACCCGTCGTGACTTTCTTCCATAGAATAGGAGACAACTCGAATCCTACGATGCGGTCCAGCACGCGGCGTGCCTGTTGGGCATTCACCAGATTATAGTCTATATCGCGCGGATGTTGGATGGCCTCTTGAATGGCGGACTTGGTGATTTCATGAAAAACGATACGCTTGGTGTCTTTCTTGTCCAGATTGAGCACCTCTTTCAGATGCCAGGCAATCGCCTCTCCTTCGCGGTCCTCATCGGATGCCAGCCAAACAGTATCGGCTTTCTTTACCTCTTTTTCCAATTGATCCAGCAAGTGTTGTTTGTGTGTATCAATCACATAATTAGGCTTATAGCCGTTCTCAAAATCAATACCCATTGAGTTTTTGCCAAGCGGTTCAATGTCGCGGATATGACCCTGACTGCTCAGAACATGATAGTCGCTCCCGAGAAATTTCTCGATCGTCTTCGCCTTGGCCGGAGACTCTACTATAACCAGATTTTTGCTCATATTCGATATATAATAAGGTATCCCTCAAAAAATCGCCGCAAAAGTAGTATAAATAATTTATTTGTGCAAATTATTTTTTTTCGCTTGCATATATCAAAGATATTTAGTATCTTTGCAGCCGAATTGAAAAAAATATTTGAAATTTTTTATAGAAAGGACTTGCATGAATATCTTTTTAGTCGTATTATTAGTGCTCGCGGGCGTCGCGTTATTATTAATGGAGATGTTCCTTTTGCCGGGTTTCGGCATTGCGGGTGTAAGCGGTTTTCTCGCACTGATAGGTGCGGTAGTAGTTGCATGGATCTGGATCGGTCATGTGGCGGGATTGATTACCCTGGGTGCCTGCGTGCTTTTAACCGCCCTCGCTGTATGGGGATTCGTGCGTAGTAATGCGCTGGACAAGATGGCGCTGGATGCGAAAATAGACAGTCATGTCGAATTAGCGGACAATAAATTAAAAAAAGATAAAAAGGAGGATTAGTTATGGACATTAGTGCTCTCTCTATTGTGCTGTATGCCTTAATAGGCATTGCCGTGATTATTTTCTTGTACTATGTGCCGTTCATGTTATGGATTAACGCCGTAGTGAGCGGGGTGCATATCAGTTTGATTCAACTCTTCCTGATGCGTATCCGTAAGGTGCCGCCTACCAAAATCGTCAACTGTATGATCGAGGCGCACAAGGCGGGTTTGACGGATGTCAAGCGCGATGGTCTGGAAGCCCACTATCTTGCGGGCGGACATATAGAACGCGTGGTGCATGCCTTGGTGTCGGCTTCCAAAGCGGGCATTAACCTGCCCTTCCAGATGGCTACGGCCATTGACCTTGCCGGACGTGACGTGTTTGAGGCCGTGCAGATGAGCGTCAATCCTAAAGTGATAGATACTCCGCCGGTGACAGCCGTAGCCAAAGATGGTATTCAGTTGATCGCGAAAGCCCGTGTGACTGTGCGCGCCAATATCAAACAGCTCGTCGGAGGTGCGGGAGAAGATACGATCCTTGCCCGTGTCGGTGAAGGTATCGTCAGCTCCATCGGTAGTGCCGAGAGCCATAAGCAAGTGCTCGAAAACCCCGATTCCATCAGTAAATTAGTGCTCTCCAAGGGCCTTGATGACGGAACGGCATTTGAGATTCTCTCCATTGATATTGCGGATATAGACGTAGGTAAGAATATCGGCGCGCAACTACAGATGGATCAAGCGGAAGCCGACAAGAATATCGCGCAAGCCAAAGCCGAAGAGCGCCGCTCCATGGCGATTGCCTCGGAACAGGAGATGAAAGCCAAGGCTCAGGAAGCGCGCGCGAAAGTGATTGAAGCTGAAGCACTTGTGCCGCAGGCTATGGCAGAGGCGTTCCGTAGCGGAAACCTCGGTATTATGGATTACTATCGCATGCAGAATATGCAGGCGGACACCGCTATGCGCGAACAGATTGCCGGAGGGGGAGAAAAGAAGAGTAAGAAATAAAAGGTGAAGATAGCGCTTTTACAATACCCTATTGAGTGGGCAAATCCGCAGGCGAACATAGGCCTGTTGGACGAGCGTCTGCGGGCAGTAGCAGGCAGGGCTGACATCGCCGTAGTGCCGGAGATGTTCAGTACCGGTTTTTGTCCGGACCGTCCGGGATTGGCGGAACCATGGCCTGAGGGACCGACATGTCAGGCTCTTCAGCATATGGCCGATACATATGGTCTTGGTATCGTCGGTTCGCTGATGGCGACGGATAACGGCAGGCTGTGCAATCGCGGTTTCCTCTTCCGTCCCCATGACACTCCGCAGTACTACGACAAGCATCACTTGTACGCCAGCGGAGGAGAAGCGGAGTTTTTCACGCCCGGCAATGAGCGGCCGGTCTTTGAGTACCGCGGCGTCAAGATACGTCTGGCTGTATGTTATGACCTGCGTTTTCCCGTATGGCTGCGGCAGGACAAGAGCAACTTGTATGACCTGCTGATCGTCGTAGCTTGTTGGCCGACCGTGCGGATTCAGTATTGGGATGCGTTGTTGCCCGCCCGCGCGGCAGAGAACCATTGCTACGGTATCGGCGTGAACATGGTCGGGACAGACGGATTACAGATGGATTATAATGGTCATTCGGCGGCCTATGACACCTGGCTCAAGGACGTAGCGGGCTTTGAGGACTACGAAGCAGGAACGAAGATAGTGGACCTGTCCATAGAGAAACTGAGACATTTTAGAGAAGTGCTGCCGCAATGGCAAGAAGCAGATGAATACCAATTGGCATATTAAACAACTGACGCCGGAAGAGCAGACGGCGGCGGAACGGCTGACGACCGAACTGGATATCAGTCCGGTAGCCGCGCGTATCTTAGCCGGCAGAGGACTGCGCACCGGTGCAGAAGCCCGGGCGTATATCCGTCCGTCGTTGGATAGTCTGCATGATCCGTTCCTGATGCGCGACATGGGCGCAGCGGTGGATAGGCTCTGCCGCGCCATTGATACCAACGAGCGCATTATGGTGTACGGCGACTATGATGTCGATGGTACGACGGCCGTGGCGCTGATGTACTCCTTCCTCCGCACACAGACGGATAATCTCATCTATTATATTCCCGATCGCTATACCGAAGGCTACGGCATCTCCACCAAAGGTATCGACACCGCCCAAGAGAAAGGATGTACCTTGGTCATCGCGCTCGACTGCGGTATAAAAGCCGTAGATAAGATTGCGTACGCCAATGAGAAGCATATCGACTTCATCATCTGCGACCACCATACGCCCGGAACCGTCATCCCGGATGCGGTAGCGGTACTGAATATGAAACGCGCAGACTGCCAGTATCCGTTCAAAGAGTTGAGCGGTTGCGGGGTGGGCTTTAAGTTAGTGCAGGCCTACGCGCAGCGCCGCGGAATAGATATGCAGCAGGTTTATCGTCTCTTACCGCTCTTGGCGATGAGTATCGCCAGCGATATCGTACCTGTCACGGGCGAGAATCGCATCCTTGCTTTCTACGGTCTGCGTGCGCTCAATGCGCAGCCGTCTGTGGGCATACAGGCTATCATGCAGGTGGCGGGTATAGAAGGCAAAACAATCACCATCAACGACCTTGTCTATAAGATCGGTCCGCGAATCAATGCAGCGGGACGTATCAAGAGCGGTGCGGAGGCCGTGAGGCTGCTGATCACCGGTGATGCGGAAGCGGCATTACGTTTCGCACATGAGATAGACTCCTATAACCAAGACCGCCGGGATTTCGATAGTAAGACCACCGATGAAGCCCTTGCGCAATTGGAAAAAGATCCGATGAATTCGAGCAAATTCACAACCGTGGTCTTCTCGCCGGAGTGGCATAAGGGAGTGGTAGGTATCGCGGCCAGCCGTCTGACGGAGACCTATTACCGACCGACAATAGTCCTGACAGCCGGCGACGACGATATCATCAGCGGCAGTGCCCGTTCGGTAAGCGATTTCGATATTTACACCGCGATAGACTCTTGTAGAGATTTGCTCACCAATTTCGGCGGACATAAGTTCGCCGCCGGACTGAGTATGCACAAAGCCGATTTGCCGGAATTCAAGCGCCGCTTCGAAGAGTACGTAGCTGCGCATATCACCCCTGAGCAACAACAACCGACGCTGGAGGTGGAAGCCGAAGTGGAACTGAGCGATATGAACTGGAAGATGTACAAGATCCTGCAATGTCTCGAGCCGTTCGGACCGGGCAATGAACGTCCGCTCTTCCTTTGCAGAAACCTGATTAACAACCGCAATACGCGTGCGGTAAGTGACGGCAAGCACTTGCACCTGGACTTGACGGATTGTATTGTAGCAATGGACGGAATCGCTTTCGGTCAAGGTGACAAAGCTGAGCATTTGCAAAACGGCAAGCGTATCGACGTGTGCTTCTATCTGGAGGAAAACAGCTATCGCGGACGAACGACCCTGCAGATGAATGCGCAGGATATTAAATTAGTTGAAAGTTGAAAGTTTAAAGATATATGTTTTCAGAACGAGACACCAAAGGACCGGTTTTACGCCGCGGTTCCATCGAAGTAGTATGTGGATCGATGTTCAGCGGAAAGACCGAAGAACTCATCCGCCGTATGAAGCGCGCGAAGTTCGCAAAACTACGTGTGGAGATTTTCAAACCCGCCATTGATGTGCGCTATAGCGAAGAAGATGTGGTGAGTCACGACCGCAATGTCATTCAGTCCACGCCCGTTGATTCGAGCCAGAATATCCTGTTGCTGGCCAGCGATATCGACGTAGTGGGTATTGACGAGGCGCAATTCTTCGATATGGGTATCGTCGATGTATGCAAACAACTGGCGGAACGCGGCATTCGTGTTATCTGCGCCGGTCTGGATATGGATTTCAAGGGTGTACCTTTTGGTCCGATGCCCGCGCTGATGGCGATTGCCGAAGATGTGTATAAGACTCATGCTATCTGCGTGCACTGCGGCGATTTGGCGTATGTGAGCCATCGTCTGGTAGCTTCCGAGAAACGCGTTTTACTCGGTGAAACCGACAGTTATGAACCTCTCTGTCGTGCGTGCTATAACAAAGCCACCGCTGCCGAAGAAGCCAAATGACCAAATGGTAAATGACCAGATGGTACATTACATAGATGTCATATTACCTTTAGCCATCCGAGATTGTTATACGTATAGCATCCCGGATGGTTTGTCTATGCCTGCGCCGGGTGCCCGCGTGCTCGTTCCGCTGATGCGCAAGCAGGTGCGCGGCATCGTGTTGCGCGAGCACACCGAACCGGTGGACGCGGACTTTGCCGCGAAGATTAAACCCATCCTCTCTGTAAGCGAGACCGCACCGGTCGTATCGGCCGAACAACTGGCTTTATGGCAGTGGATGAGCAGCTATTACATGTGTACACTCGGCGAAGTGATGGCGGCCGCGTTACCTTCCGGTTTGGACAACCGCTTGCTCAATCCCCCTAAACGCCGCCGCGCGCACCTCGCGCCCTACGACGGGCCTATCGAACCCATGCACCCGCTATCGCCCGCACAGACGAAAAGTGTCGATGAAATCGTGCGTTTTTGGGCGCAAGGCAAGGATATAGTCTTATTGCATGGCGTCACGTCCAGCGGAAAGACGGATATGTATATCCATCTGATCCAATCGCAGTTGGAGAAAGGCAAGAATGTGCTGTACTTAGTGCCGGAGATAGCGTTGACCACCCAACTGACCTCCCGTCTGCAACATATCTTTGGCGACCAACTGACAGTATATCACAGCCGTTTCACGGACGCGGAGCGGGAGGAACTCTATCTGGCCTCCGCGCGTCCCGAACCCCATGTGGTCATCGGCGCACGCAGTGCAATATTCCTTCCTATCCCCAATATAGGTCTCGTCATCGTGGATGAGGAGCATGATCCCAGTTACAAGCAGGCTGAACCCGCTCCGCGGTACCATGCGCGCGCTGCGGCTATTCTCTTGGGACAGATCCATAAGGCGAAAGTGCTTTTAGGTACGGCTACACCTTCCGTGGAGTCGTATTACTTGGCGCAGAAAGGCGTGTACGGATTGGTTTCCATCACCGAGCGTTTCGGAGGCGTGGAACTGCCGGATATCCGATTGATCGATTTGAAGCGACAATACGAGCGCAAGGAGATGTACGGCCATTTCAGCGACCCGCTGGTAGCGCGTATCCGCGAGACTTTGGCAGATAACAAACAAGTAATTCTCTTTCAGAATAGACGCGGCTATGCGCCTCAGTTGCAGTGTGTGTCCTGCGGTCAGCCGCCACGGTGCGTGCAGTGCGATGTACCCATGACCTTACACTTGCGTGCCAAGGAATTACGTTGCCATTACTGCGGGTATCATGCGCCTATTCCGCCTGTCTGTCCGCAGTGCGGCGGAGAACTGAAGTCTGTTGGTTTTGGCACGGAGCGCATCGAGGATGAGATACAGGCGCTCTTTCCCGAGGCACGGGTACTGCGCATGGACTTGGATTCGACCCGCAGCAAGACGGCGTATCAGGATATCATCAATGCTTTTTCACGTCACGAATGTGACATCCTGGTGGGCACGCAGATGGTGACAAAAGGCCTGCATTTCGATGATGTACGGTTAGTGGCGGTGCTGAATGCGGATCCGTTGTTCAACCAGCCTGATTTCCGTGCCTACGAACGCGCCTTCCAGATGCTTGAACAGGTAGCAGGGCGTGCCGGGAGAAAAGGTGCGAAAGGTGAAGTATGGATTCAGACTTTCGATACGAAGAATGCCGTGTTAGAGATGGTACGTAACCATGATTATGAGGCCTTATACCGGCAGCAGACAGCGGAGCGTGAGATGTTCCATTATCCCCCATTTCATCGGATAATTCGTATTCAGATGCGTGATCATAATGCGGCGCGTGTACAGGTAGTGGCGATGCAACTTCAGGCGCATCTGAAGCAAGTCTTCGGAGCGCGTATATCGTCTGTTATCATACCGCCTGTCGAGCGTGTCCAGGCTTATACGATCCGCGAACTGAATCTGCGAATAGAGCAGGGCGCCAATATAGGCGAGGCGAAAAGACGGTTGAAGGAGTCGATAGACTATATTCTGTCGAATTCATCGAATAAAAATGTGAAACTAATTATAGATTGTGACCCGATATGATAGAAGAAAAGAAACGCCGCGTGGCTTATATCAACGAGATGATAGAGAGCAATCATGCAGCAGAGTTGGTAAAAGAAGGTGAGGATTATCATTCCGAGCAACTCACGAGTATCGCCAAAGAGATATGCGCCCGTCCCGAAGTGCGCGTAGTACTGATAGCCGGTCCTTCGTCAAGTGGCAAGACGAGTACCAGTCACCGTTTGTGTCTGGAGTTGTTGGCTCAAGGCAAACAGCCGGTAGCTTTGTCGCTGGACAACTGGTATGTAGATGGTACGCTGACGCCGCTCAAGGCGGATGGGACGAAGGACTATGAATCGGTGTATGCGATTGATCTCAAGCAGTTGGATTCTGATCTGAAGGCATTGATAGCCGGTAAGGAGATTGCATTGCCGACTTTCAATTTCGCGGAGGAGAGACGCGAGTATATGGGAGATACGTTGCAGTTGGAGCGTGATGGTATTTTGGTGATGGAAGGTATCCATGCGCTTAATCCTATTCTCACGGAGCATATCGATGCGTCGAGTAAGTTCAAGGTCTATGCGGCGCCGATGAGTTCGATCTCGCTGGATGGCGAGCGTTGGGTGCCGACATACGTGAACAGGTTGTTGCGTAGGATGAGCCGTGACCTACGTACACGCGGCAAGTCGCCGCTCATGACGCTATCCGTCTGGCCGTCGGTGGTGGAGGGGGAGGCGCAATGGATAGAGCCGTTCAAAAAAGAGGCGGATGCCCTCTTCGATACCTCGATGACATACGAAATGTCGGCCTTGCGTATGACGGTAGAGACGGCTTTACAGACAGTCCCTGCGAGTGCCGAAGAATATGAAACAGCGAAGTTATTGCTTTTCTATCTGAATTTCTTCGAACCTCTGCCTTCTTCTTTTATTCCGCGCACGTCTATTTTGCGCGAATTCATCGGGGGAAGTCAGTTCAACGTGGGATAGAGTGTTATTGGAGCTACGCTCCGTTTTATTCAGTAGCATGGTCCGGGAATAATGCATCGTGGTAAAATATACATAGTGCTAATAGCCTGTTTGGCGATGATGTCCTGTGCACCAAAGGCGCTGCGGGAGGCGGAAGAAGTGGTGGCGCAGGCGGATAGTATGCGCGCGGCGGGACAGATGTACGGCATAGATGCCGGCGACAGCGCAACCCTCGCGCAAGCCTATGAGACGCTGGGCTCCCTTTCACTTTTCAATTTTCATTTTTCACCTTCCTACGCCCATGCCTGTTATCACTATGGCAAATTGCTCCGTGCAAAAGAGTACCCGGTGGAGGCCATGCAGTGCTTCATCAATGCCACGCACTCGCGTACGCGTGATTACCATATTCTCGGGCGCGTATATAGTAATATGGGCGACATCGCGCACTTGGCTGGGGAATTTCCGTTGGCATATGACATGTATGAGCGTTCGGGACAGATGTATCTGCATAATGGAGACAGTTTGCTATACTATTATGATCTTTACAACATGGCGTTTGAATTGGCGGAGCAAGGCAAGAAGGAAAAAGTTTACAAATTAATTCATATAATTGAAAATCATACCGATGATAAAAACCTCTTGACTCTTGCATTTGCCCCCAAAGCTATTGCATGCAAAAATGAAGCGCAATATGATTCCATGTTATATTATACCGGTCTGGCCTTGGAATACCAACAATATGAACCTTGTATTTTATTGTGTCGCGCGCAAGCATATTCATTCCTTGGGCAAAAAGATTCTGCAATATTTTATGCACAACAAGTTACAACTCAATCAGAATCATTATTTGAATTAAACAACGCATTGTATATACTAACTAATGACGATAATTCAAAGGATATCGCTGCCGTTCGTGAAGTCGCCGCAGAAAGGTCTGATACGCAGAAGTTATTAGAAATTCGTCAAGGCAAATTGTCTCAAGCCGTTCAACTATTAGAACAAGACTTGCATCGCAAACCGGATTTAGCATGGCTATATGCTATTATAGTAACACTATTACTTGTAGGAAGCGTCATAGGTCTGTATATCTACAAAAAGCGTCAAAAGCACCAGTTATTGTCGCAACACATTTCTGCATTGGAAAATAAAACAGAAACGACTATTGTCCAAATGCGTCAACAAGTAGAAGAGCGATGCCTTGTGTTAATGCGATCGTCTTCCTTAAAGAAAGATTTACAATGGAATGACTATGAAGCATTATGTCATTTTACTAATCAGCAATTCTATTTCTTAGCAGACAAACTACAACAAAAAGGACTATCTGAGAAGGAAATACGTTTGTGTATATTATCTTTAATAAATTGTAGTTATGATACAATGGCGGAGATGTTATTCTATGCCCCCAATGGTGTAGGAAAATTTAAGCTTCGAGTAGCGAAGAAATTAGGCACTACGGCTAAAAAAATGCGGGAATTCTTAATTGACATGGCGATTCTGGGTTGATGAAATTTCAATTGCCCATTTTGAGAAACTCGTATATTTCAGTAAATCAACATTTTACACAATATCTATTGCCCATTAAAAAATTTGGTCAGTTCGCCCCAATGTAGTACTTTTGCACCGTCAAACGATTAAAAGTTTGGCGGTGCTTTGTTTTTGTTGTTATACGACAATTATATATACTAACCAAATTAAAAATTCAGTCTTATGAAAACAAAAATCTTTACTCTTGTTTTGGCGGCACTCATTGCAATGCCATGCATGCTTCGCGCAGAAGAAGTAGTTATTCAATTAATGGAAGTTGTGCCGATGGGACTTCTTCCGGGAGATGACCCTCTAGATGGACCAGATCAATCTCCAAGTGACCCTCCCCGTCCCACAAGTTTCCGTGCGACAATTGATGGACATTTCCTACGCGTGATTAAACAAAATGCAAATATCCCGTCTGCGCAGGTGGCTGTAGCGAATGCGTCCAATGGTGGATTGGTATTGAATGAGTTAATGACCGACTCTATGGAAGAGACAATCTCAAACAACGGCGTGTATGTACTGCACATTGAAACGGATGGCGGTGCCCTCGTCGGTCAATTTATAGTACAATAAGGAAAATTAAATATGCAATGAAAGTATATACTAATTTCTATAAATTAATGTTTATGCTTGCTTTGGTAAGCATGAGCCTTTATGTGAGCGCAGTGCCTGCATGTCCCGATACATTATGCATCGCACAACCAGATGGCACAAACATAAATGTATGTCTGCGTGGTGATGAATGGTTTCATTGGAATACCACAGTTGACAATGTTCCTATTGTAAAAAATGAAAAAGGCATATACGAATACGCAGTAATTAGCGAAGATACATTTGTTCCAACGGGTAAAAAGGCTCATAATCTTAACGAACGAGATAATACCGAAAGGGAATATATATCCAATGTAGTGATTTCTAATTCTCAACGTTCTCTACTGAGCACTAGTATCCGTAATTCCAAACCCAAAAGCAATCCCAATGGAGCAAAAAGTTTACAAACTCCGAATACAACAGGTACCCTGCGTTACGTCACTATTTTAATGCAGTTTCCAGACAGACCTCTCCAACATGGCTCGATTCAATTCGACAGCCTATTAAATATCCCGAATTATACCAATTATGGAAACCATGGCAGTGTATATGATTATTATAAAGATAATTCATGTGAGCAATTAACAACTCTCTCTACTGTTGTCGGTCCTTACACTGCGCAACATAATTCAGCATATTATTCGACAGGAGTAGAGTCTTCTGGCATTGGATATAGCCATGTTAGAGAACTTGTACAAGAGGCTGTAAATGCGAGTAAGAACGATGTTAATTATGCAAT
Source organism: uncultured Bacteroidales bacterium (assembly GCA_900318245.1). Classification (GTDB taxonomy): domain Bacteria; phylum Bacteroidota; class Bacteroidia; order Bacteroidales; family Paludibacteraceae; genus Colicola. The sequence goes on along the minus strand of ONJT01000026.1, from coordinate 2,483 downwards.
ATGCGACAATAACGACGATGGGTATGTTGATCTTGTACATATTGTATTTGCCGGTTATGGCGCAGAAATCGGCGCGCCCACTTTGACAATTTGGTCACATAGGTGGGTCTTGCAAAATGACATAACGGATGATGGCAAGATTATTCATGACTATATCATTACTCCTGAATTAAATAGTTATCCGGGGACAGAGATTTGTGCAATTGGCACGATATGCCATGAACTGGGGCACACATTAGGCGCTCCTGATTTTTATGGCAAAAATCCAGATAATGGAAATGGTCAATTCAAACCAATGGGCCAGTGGGATGTCATGGACGTAGGAAGCCATAATGATGATAGACATTGTCCGGCTATGCATAATCCATATACTGTCTCACAAATATTCCACTGGCGTGATGTGCAAAACATAGTAAAACTATCATATCCGTATACATTATCCCCGATTGAAAGTTCTACTTCACAAAATTACTATCGTATTAACACTTCTACAAATGGAGAATATTTCTTATTAGAAAATCGGAAGAAGATAGGTTGGGACAGTAGCGTTGAATATTTTTCAGACGGATTGCTTATATACCACATTCACAAAGATATCACCACAACGAGTTCTCATGACTTAAATGATCTTCATCCTTTAGAGTGCTACATTGTTAGTAGCAGTGCGACCTCAGAGCCCAATTCAACACCATCGTCATATGGGAGTTTGTTTACCGCAGCATACCCAGGACTATTAGGTAATAAGATGTTTTTTGATAGCTTGACTACGCCAAAAGCCCAGTCTTGGGCCGGTAATGCCGTAAATATAGGATTAAACTACATAAGAAAAGAAGGTAATAATATTGTATTTAACACTAAGACCTATATAGATGGCGCAGAAAGGCTTTGCGAATCAAATCAATACTCAATTGTCGGCATTCCGTCTTCTGCTACTGTTTCCTGGTCTTATGAAACAACCATACAACAAATTGACACGTTTCCTGTACTTCTTTTATCAAACACGAACGCGCTAACTACTATAGCACAGATAGGCTCATATTATACATATAATAATTATGGTCTTCCGACAAACGAATACCTATATTCCGGATATGTAACCCTCAAAGCTACGGTGACATATAACGGTGTTACCAAAGTGTATACAAAAGAAATCTTCATGCATGAGGATGAATCTCCGACCATACCGGCTTCTCAACGAAGAAAAATCGGATTAGATGAGACTCGCACATTTTGTATAGACAATTGTACAGATGTGCCTTGGAATAAATTGAAGTGGGTAATAACATTGCCTTCCGCTACAAGTTCGACTACCTATTATGGACGTTGTTGGAGTATTACGACAGGATTTTTTATTGTTCAACAGGGGACAATGAATATAAAATTGTATAATTTAGAGAATTGCGATCCCACATTATACACAGACTACAACATAAAAATAAGTTATCTTATTCCGGTTCCCGATCCATCGCTGTCTTTTGCAAATCCCGTTACTACCGGAGCAGTTGACATAACTATAACAGACCGGAATTATGCACAACGAGACGGAGATGCAGAAGTAGAGAAACGCGAAGATATTGATTACACCTTGGAACTCTGGTCTGAGAATTCCAGGACTGTCCGTACTGTTAACGGTACGCTTAAAGGAGAGAAGGATGTTGTTACTTTGGATGTAAGCAATCTCCCGAACGGTATCTATTTCCTCACCATGAAAGTTGATAATGAGATATTAACAACAGAGAAAATGATTATTAATCACTAAATTTAATTAAAGAGAAAATGAAAAAGTATTTTTTATTCGCATTAATATTAATGGTCATGCTATGTGTAGCATGCGAGAACAAGCAAACAGATGGCGATCCGACAGTTGCTCCGGCACCTTCACAGTTTACGATCACGGGAAGTGTTACTGATGATATGAATCAGCCCCTCCCGTCAATTAAGATCACGGTAGATGATCCCAAAGTGAATCCAACGGAATGGGACTTTTATTATGCTGATCTTTGCAATACTGATAAGGAAGGTCAATTCGGTTTCCCGATTGCTTCTAAAAATGACCGATGGGATGAAGTCGAATTTCCAGAAGAGCTTACTCTAACAGCAAAGGATGCCGGCGGCATATATGAATCGCAGACAAAGACTTTCTCTGTAGAGGTTCGACATCGTTATCCGGAGGGCTCACAGTGGCATATCGTCCGTGACGGACACGTACAAGCCGACTTTGTGCTAAAAAAGAAATAAGACCTATATGCTCACCGGACTGGTGGCAATGGAATAGTTTTGGAACATGGGCTCCGGTTCCCGACAAAAAGGATCACTTTATATTGAAAAGTAGTCAGGAAGATTATACCATTGTTCCCATAAATGTAGTAGAATCTCGAAGTGAGAATCCAAATAAGCAATGAAAAGGACAACTATTATGGTATTTTTATGCATGAACATTTTTATATTATGTTCATGCGAATTTACAAAGTGGGACACATATG
>ONJT01000001.1 GCA_900318245.1 uncultured Bacteroidales bacterium | reverse complement strand
TACATTTGACGGAATGTGCTTAACCCGCTATTGCTCTGCCTTTTTCCACTCTTAACTTCAATCGCCAAAAGTTTATCTGCTCTGCGCAAAACGAAATCCACTTCTTCGTTATCCTCGCGCCAATAGAATAGGTCGCAGTCCAACTCATCTGCTTTATCCAACAAATAGCATCCCACTGCTGATTCTACCCAACGTCCCCACAAGTGCGGATCCGTAAAGACCTTTTCATACGAAACTCCTTCCGTCAATGCTGTTAATAGCGCATTATTATATACTTGAAGTTTGGGGATCGTTCTGTATTTTCGGGATGCATCCTTTACATACTTTGGCAGACCTGTCAGCAGTTTACTTTCGCCGAGAACTTCCATATAATTAACCAATGTAGTAGCATTGCCCGCATCTTGCAGCAATCCGAGCATTTTGTTGTACGAAAGCAACTCTCCGGAATAAGCACAGCCGAGATGAAAGAGTTGATGCATCAAGGCCGGTTTGTAAATATACGTCGTTTGCAAAACGTCTTTTTCAATAGCCGGAGCGATTATTGACTCACGCATGTATTTGCGCCAACGCGCCTCATTGTTAATATATGGGGCACTTCCCGGATATCCTCCGAAATACACATATTGGTTAATGTCCCATCCAAACGCTTCTTGCATTTCTTGAAATGACCAATGTGTCATGGATAGTATCTCAAACCTTCCGGCAAGCGACTCTGTCAATCCTTTTTTTAGTAGCAGACGCGACGAACCAAGCAACACCACCTTGATATTCACATCATTGAATGTGTCGGCATCCCACTCACGTTTAACTTGTTCACTCCAATTGTTGATCTTATGCACCTCGTCAATGACGAGCACCATCTCCTGATATTGATTAAAATGCATCAATGCTCGTACCTCATCCCAACGAGCAGCTATCCAATCTTTGTCGTCAGGCTTCACTCCATCGGCATTAAAGAAACGTGAGGGTGTTGACAATTGTTGTAGCACCTGTTTTACAAGTGTTGTCTTACCTACTTGACGCGGACCCGCCACAACCTGAATAGTACGGCGAGGTTCTTGCAAGCGCGCAATGAGATCTTTGCTTTGAGACCGAATAATCATGTTCATATCATGTATTTATCAAAATTCGCTGCAAAGATACAAAAAATCTGCGATTCTTGCAAGAAAAATCTGCGATTTTGCACAAAATAATCTGCGATTCTACGTAAAATCGTCAATATGTCTTCCCTGTACTGCCGATAGAACCAAGTGATGCGAGCATTGTCATATGCAGCCGGTTTGGCTGCAAAGGTACGGAAAAAAACACATATATGCAAATAAAAATGAAAAAAAAACGGTCGCAAAAATGTGACCGGGATGCAAATAAAGGCGCCGATTACTAATCGGCAAAATGAACAAAGCCCCCCTAAACAGCCATCACCGAAGGTAAACACCCACCGGAGGTACAATGCCGGATCAATGGACGAAACTCCCTCCCATAAACAGCAAAATAGAGATACAACATGCCGGATAGTATCCGGCGTAAATGACAAACGCTACACCCCGCAGGCGCTACGCCCGCCTATGGCCGAGCCCCAAAAAGAAAGCCCAAAAAGAAAAAAATCGCAATTTTCTTGCATATGTAAATATTTTTTCGTACCTTTGCCGCCGCAAAGGTGTAGGCCTTTTCCCTGTAGCGGTTTTTCCGCTTAACGGAAACACCTAGTAGCGCAAAGGTTTTGTAATTATGAAAAAAGGACTTTTAATGATTTTAGTAGGCGGGATGCTGATGGCGTGCCACTCGAACATCGACCTGACGAACGTGGATACCACGGCGGAGATCGAGATGGGTGTGGCCGTGCCGGTAGGAAGCGTTCGCGCCAAGCTCGGGGACTTCCTCGGAAACATCCCGAACCTGTATATCGACTCGGCGAACGGCGGCGTGGTGACGCTTAAGTTCGGCTACCCCGACGAGCGTGAGTATCACAAGATCAACATGAAGCAGCACATCTCCGCGCGAGAGGACACGCTGAACGTGTATCAGAAGTTAGACGCCATGGGACTGATCGGCCCGGGCGGCGTGATCAAAGGTACCGGTATGGGTTTCGACATCCCGGCGAAGATGCATTTCGACCTGCCGATCAAGTTGAATGGTATCAACCATGAGTTGGGCAAGGAGCGCTTGGACAGCGCGCTGATAGACAGCGCCCGCTTCTCGTCGAAATTCAGCCGCAAAGACCTGCCGTTAGAATGGGAATGGATCGACGAAGTGGACCTGGTGCTCGGCGATCAAGTGTACCGCGAGGCGGGTAACACCAAGGTCATCTATAAGAAAGGCGACGCCGGCACATACGACCAGCTGTTCAACACCGATATCGACCATTTCTCCATCAACCTGATGAAGGACAAGACGCTGAGCATCGAGAAGAACAACATCTTCGACTATGCGCAGAACGTAGACTCCGTGTTCACCTTCGGCGTGGACTTCAAGTTCACCATCCCGAAGGAAGCCGGCGCGATAACACTGCAACCGACGGCGAAATTCAAATACCTGATGCAGGTGGAGTTCATCGACTACAGCGCTATATGGGGATTCTTCACACCGGACAAAGATATGATCTCGAAGAAAGTAGAGATAGACATGGACACAGTGCTCGGCGACATGACGGTGTTCAAGAACATATGCACGCCATTCACAGATCCGAAGATCGACGTGGCCGTGACGACGCAGATAGCAGGTGCGATGGTGCTCAACGGCAACTACGTCTATGTGACCGACGAGCAAGGCGACTCGACCTTTGCGCTGTTCAACGGCCATCGTAACCTGGAGTTCCCGATGAACCCGTGGCTGCATCCGGATCCGAAGAAGAGTCCGCTCGGCAGTTCGGTAACCGATACCGTCCATTTCAGCAAGGCGAAAGCAGAAGGCGAGATAGACCGCTTGTTCAGCAAGTTGCCGAAGAAGCTCGGCTACGACTTCTACGTAGATATCAACAGCAACAAGAGTCCGCAGGTCCGCGTGGCGCGAGACACGAAGGTGTCGATCAACGCGCAGTGCACGCTGCCTATGAAGTTCCGCGAGGGCCTATTCATCGACTTTCGCGACACGCTCCGCGACATCGACCTGAGCGCCGTGAAGATCGACTCGCTCGTACGGGAGTCACAGATCGTCGACACGATTGAGGCCGGCGAGGTAACGCTGTACCTGACGGCATTCAGTAAGATACCTATCACGCTGAAGACCGTGCTCCGATACCTGGACAAGAACAACCAGCCGATCAAAGATCCGGAGGATGAGTCGAAGTTCTTCAATCCGTTCTTAGAAGACACCATCCGCATCAACCCGCCGCGCTTCGAGAAGAACGCGATGGGCCAGTGGGTGCCCGTAGAGGACGGCAAGAGCGTGCTGACCGCACGCATGAGCAAGAAGCAACTCGACGTGATGCCTCAGATCAAGAAGATATGGTATCAGGTGATCATCGACAACGAAGCGCTTAACTATGCGTTCAAAGCTAATCCGGCGCTGCCGGAAGTGCCTATCACGGCGGACCAGACGGTGGAGATAAACATCGGCCTGACGGCGCAGATAGACGCGATATTGAATTTTAACAGTAAGAACAAATAAAAGGAGGGCCCACGATGAAACGTACAAAAACGATATTGGTAGCCCTCGCGGCACTGTTGACACTCAGCGCAAGCGCACAGCAGGTGACGACGCTCTATTTCTTAGAGAACGCGCCTATGCGCCATACGATCAACCCTGCTCTCCAGCCGGTGAGCAACGGGTATATCAACTTCTCTCCGCTCGGATGGATGACGCTCAGCGCAGGTAACAACTCGCTGACGGTAAGCGACGTGCTGTTCGTCGATCCCGAGACGCGCAAGACTATCACGCCGCTGCACCCGCATGCGGACAAACAGGCGTTCCTGCGCTCGCTGCATAGCATGACGCTGATGGACGCCAGCATGAACTTCAGTTGGCTGAACATGGGTTTCCGTATCAAGGAGAACGGCTACCTGATGATTGGCATCAACGAGCGCATCGAAGCCGGCGGCACGCTTCCCAAGCCGATGTTCGACTTCGTGCTCGGCGGCGGTATGACGAACCTCACCCAAGGATCGATAAACGCGTTTAACCTCTCGGGCCTTGGCGCCGGAGGAACGGCGTTCACCGAGATAGGCGCAGGGTACAGCCACCGCATCAACGAGAAATGGACCATCGGCGGAAAACTCAAACTGCTGTTGGGAACGATGGATATGACGGTGCGCTCCAAGACCCTCGGCATCGATGCCAGCACGGACGCTTGGCGTATCAAGGGCGACATGGCGGTCGAGATGGCCGGTCCGCTGAACTTCGACAAACTACCGGACATGAACGAACGCCGACTGATAGACGTGATTAATGAGTTCTCGGGCGGCGGCGCTACCCCTATCGCCATTGACTCGCTCATCAACATGCGTAATATACCCGGTCTGCTCAAGCCCTCCGGCTACGGAGCGGCTATCGACTTCGGCTTTGTATGGAAACCGATTGAGCACCTGCAGATCACCGGTGCGCTCAACGACCTGGGCTTCATCTACTGGACGAACGCAAAGAAATATACGGCGTCGATGGACACCACCTTCAACGGTGTCGGCACGATCGACTACAGCGACCCGGCTTTCCGCAACCAAGACGGTCAGTTCGACACGCAGCTGGTGATCGACTCGCTGCTGAACAACATCAAGGGCCTGGCGAATAACATCATCCTCCACCCCTCGGGCAGCGGCTACGCGAAGATGGTGACGGCTCGCCTGAACATCGGTCTGGATGCTAATTTCTGGGACAACCGCGTAGGTGTGGGCATCGTGTCCGCGACACGTCTGTATAACGCACGTCTGTACGAAGAGGTCACCTTCGGTGTTGCTTTCCGACCCGTGCGATGGTTTAACATCGCGGCAACTTACTCGCTGATGAACAACGGTAAGTACAGCAATATCGGCGCCGGTCTGAGTTTCATGCCTTACGATGGTATCAACATGACACTCGCCATGGATTATATCCCGACGAGCTACGCCGCTATCGACATGAACGGCGTGCCGAAATACCTGCTGCCGGACAAGGCAAAGATGGTTAATCTCGCCCTTGGTTTCTCTATCTGCTGGGGAACGAACCGCAAGGATAAAGACAAAGACGGCGTATGGGACAAGATCGACATGTGTCCTGAGACCCCGCGCGGCGTAGCCGTGGACAGCGTCGGTTGTCCGGTGGACGAAGACCACGACGGTGTGCCCGACTACCTCGACCATTGCCTTGGTACGCCGGCAGCCGCTATCGGATTGGTGGACAGCGTAGGTTGTCCGCTGGATAGCGACGGCGATGGTGTGCCTGACTACCTCGACGAGTGTCCGGACACCCCGAAAGAGTCCTTCCGTATCTACCTCGACGAGCGGGGTTGTCCGCGCGACAGCGACGGCGACGGTGTGCCCGACTATAAGGACAAGTGCCCGGATACGCCGGAAGCAGCTTGGGGCCTTGTGGACAAGGACGGTTGCCCGCTCGACAGCGATGACGACGAAGTGCCCGACTACCTCGACGAGTGTCCGGATACGCCTATAGAGGCGCTCGGCTTCGTGGACGAGAACGGCTGTGAACTCGACAGCGACGGCGACGGCGTGCCTGACTATAAAGACGAATGCCGGTCAGTGCCGGGTCCTAAGGCCAACAAGGGTTGTCCGGTAGTAAAACGCGAAGTACGCCAACTGCTGCAGAAAGCAATGCAAGGTATCGAGTTCGAGACCGGCAAGGCGACCATCAAGTCGAAGTCCTTCCCGCTGCTTGACCAGATCGCAGAGACCTTCATCGAGAACAAGAACTATATCATTGAGGTTCAGGGTCACACCGATAACACCGGTAAGGATGAAGCGAACAGGAAACTGTCAGACAAGCGTGCCAATGCCGTGAAGGACTACCTGGTTAAGAAGGGTGTTCCCGCAGATCGTATGACGGCTGTCGGTTATGGACCTGACAAACCTATCGCAGACAATAGCACCAAGGCCGGACGCGCTAAGAACCGCCGCGTTGAGTTTAACATCACCTTCGAGAAGGTGCATGTAGAGACCATCCTCGACCATGCGAATCCTACCCCGGCGGAATAAGGTGAAAGTTTAAAGTTTAAAGAGTGAAATTATAAATCATAAATCATAAATAGTTTATATGGGACGCGCATTTGAATATCGCAAAGCGACAAAACTGAAAAGATGGGGACACATGTCCCGCACATTTACCAAGTTAGGAAAAGAAATCACTATCGCAGCCCGCGAGGGTGGACCGGATCCGGACTCCAACCCGCGCCTGCGTACACTCATCCAGCAGTGCAAGCGAGAGAACATGCCGAAGGACAATATCGACCGCGCTATCAAGAAAGCGACCGATAAGTCGTCTGAAGGCTACAAGGAGATCAACTACGAGGGATACGGTCCGCATGGCATCGCTATCTTCATAGAGACGGCGACGGACAACCACATGCGTACCGTAGCGAACATCCGCTCGTACTTCACCAAGTTCGGCGGCACGCTCGGCACACAGGGTAGCCTCCAGTTCCTCTTCGACCGCAAGGCTTGCTTCACCGTGACGATGAAGGATGGTATCGACCTCGATGAACTCGAACTCGAGCTCATTGACTTCGGCGTAGAAGAGCTCGGCGTGGACGAGGAAGAGAACACCATCGTCATCTACTCCGACTTCGACGCGGCTATCGACATGCAGAAATACCTCGAGGACAACGGCTTCGAGATCCAGTCGATGGAGTTCGTTCGTATCCCGAACGACACCAAGGAACTGCCGGAAGACCAACGCGAATCGGTACAGAAACTGATCGACAAGATCGAGGAGGACGAAGACGTACAGAACGTGTTCACCAACCTGGCAGACTAAGGTGAAAGGTGAAAGGTGAAAGGTGAAAGGATGATCATCTCTGATTATTTTAAACTGACCCCGCATCAGGCGCAGCAATTCGCTGCGCTTGACGCGCTCTATCGGGATTGGAACAGCAAGATCAACGTCATCTCGCGCAAGGATATCGATAACCTCTACGAGCACCATGTGCTCCACTCCCTCGCGATCGCCAAACTGTTGCCTTTCCAGCCCGGCACGACCATCCTGGACGTCGGCACAGGTGGCGGTTTTCCCGGAATCCCCTTGGCCATCCTGTTCCCGGAGTGTCAGTTCCTGCTGATTGACTCGATCGGCAAGAAGATCAAGGTGGCGTCGGAAGTGGCGCAAGCCTTGGGCCTGACGAACGTGGAGTGCAAGCAGGAGCGGGCAGAGGAAGAGAAGCGGCAGTTCGACTTCGTCGTCTCCCGCGCCGTGATGCCCCTACCCGACCTCGTGAAGCTGGTGCGCAAGAACGTGTCTAACAAACACCGCAACGCCGTGCCGAACGGACTGGTAGTCCTCAAAGGCGGCGACCTGCAGGCCGAGATAGCGCCGTTCATAAAAAAAGCAGAGGTCACCCCCTGCAGTACTTTCTTCCGAGAAGAATGGTTTAAAACCAAACAAGTAATTTACTTACCTTTCTAGGCGGAGGCCGCTCTTCCCGTTCCGTCGGGAAGACGCTCCGGGTTTGAGACCAAACAGGTCATCTACCTGCCCTTATAAGTTCCCTATATATCCTTCTATATACGCGCGCAGCGCGTGGATATCATCGAATGCCGTGGTCAGCTCTCTGAGGTTGGCCACGCGCTGTCTTACGGAGGCTACGCCGTGTTTGGCGAGTTTGTCCGTCGTCGGTGTGATAGCCGCAAGCATCGCTTCGAGGTTGACGTCATAGAGCAAGGTGCCATGGACGATAGTGCCTGTCGGCGCGGTGAAGCACGCGCAGCCGGAGACTTTTCTTCCGTCCACAAGGATGTCATTATGCGCCGTCGTCACAGCCGGCAGTCCTTTGGCTTGCAGCGCCTGAGCGACCATCGCCAGGAATTGAGCAAAGACCTGCTCGCTATGGGTGCTCGGCGAGATAAAAGAGATCATCAGGTTGCCTTCGTCGGCATAGACGCACCCTCCCCCGCTCTTGCGCTGCACGACGGCGATATCGTGCTCGCGACAGTAGGCCTCGTTGACCTCCACCTCCGCGCTCTGATGCCGCCCGTAGATGACCGTCGGCGACACAATCCAAGTGAAGAGTGTCGGTTCTTGGACACTCTTCACTAGTTCCTGCTCCTTATCCAAATAGTCAATCAGAGCCAGCCCTTCCGGAAAATGAACAATCGTCACCTTTCACCTTTCACCTTTCACCTTTCACCTTTCAATCCTCGGAGCTTCAATCTCTTTTCCATTGCAGAAGCGACGGGTCAGTTGACGGTCGTCACCTAAGTAGATATAGCGCTCCAGGCGATGCTGGATCGTGTAGTTATCGAAATTGAGGTCGCTGTCGTCCACTACGAGTGCATCGAAGGCGTAGCCCGGCTCGAACGAACCGACCTTGCCGAAGAACGATCCGCCGGACTTGGTAGCCAACCAGAACGCTTCGCTCAGGCTGAGGAACTGGTCCTCGTGGTTCGTGCGTACCCACTGCATCTTCGACATCTGCAGCGTATAGTGCATCACGCGGAAGATAGAGAACCCGCTGCCGGCAGATACATCCGAGCCCAGGGCGACAGGTATGCCGGCCGACATGAAGCGGCGGATAGGCGCGATACCCGAGCCGAGGTTGCAGTTGCTCGTCGGACAATGGACGGCGAAGACGTGGTTCTTACGCATCAGCTCGAACTCCTTACCGTCGGTGTAGCAACAGTGCGCCATGAGCGTCGGTGTCTGACCGAACATGCCATAGCGGTGGTACGCGTCACCATAACAAGTGGACTCAGGTTCGAGTTCCGCCACCCAGGCTATCTCCGACCGGTTCTCGCTCAAGTGCGACTGCACGGGCAGTTTGTAGTCGTTCGCTAACTTACCCAGCGCCGTCATCATACGCGGCGTACAACTGGGTACGAAGCGCGGCGTGACGATAGCCGAGACGAGCGGCATGTCTTTGGTGTGTTCCATCACCCGCTTCGTGCCTTCTACCGCCTGCTCGACGGTGTTGCTCAGCGTAGAGGGGCTGTTGCGGTCCATACCTACCAGACCAACCATGCCGCCCATACCCGCTTCGTTGAGCAGGTCCGCCAGCAGACAAGTCGCATCCGGATGGATGGTGGCGAAGATCGCCGCGCGCATAGTTCCTAACTTCCAAAGGTCGCGTACAAAACGGCGGTACATACGCTCCGCGTACTTCAGGTCTTTGTACTTCGCCTCCTCAGGGAAGGTATAGGTGTTAAGCCACGGCAGCAACTCCTGGTCCATGGCGATGCCGAGGTTACGGTACTGCGGTGCATGGACATGCAGGTCGTTCATCGCAGGCATCACCAGCTGGTCGCCAAAATCGACCACTTCTACGTTCCGGCAGTCATCCGGCAGATCCTGACAGGTCTTGATGATGATGCCGTCATCGCCGACGATCACATACCCGCGCTCCAGAACAGTAAACTGTTCCGGAGTGGGTGTGAAGAGAATATTTCCTCTGTAAATCTTCATATTATAACAAGTGGTAAGAGACGGTCAATCCGGCCATCACGATGGATACCATCGACATCAGTTTGATAAGGATGTTGAGGCTCGGGCCCGAGGTGTCTTTGAACGGATCACCTACGGTGTCACCTACTACGGTAGCCTTGTGGCAATCGCTGCCCTTGCCGCCGAAGTGGCCTTCCTCGACGTATTTCTTTGCGTTATCCCATGCGCCGCCGGCGTTCGCCATGAAGACCGCCAGTACGAAGCCTGTTGCCAGTCCGCCGATGAGCAGTCCCAGTACGCCGGCTACGCCGAGGACGAGACCAGTGATGATCGGAACGATGATGGCAAGGATAGACGGCAGCAACATCTCGTGTTGCGCACCCTTCGTCGAGATAGCTACGCAGCGCGCATAGTCCGGATCAGCCTTGCCTTCGAGGATACCCTTGATGGTCCGGAACTGACGACGCACCTCCTCCACCATCTTCTGTGCCGCGCGGCCGACAGCGTTCATCGTCAAGCCGCAGAACAGGAAGGCCATCATTGAGCCGATGAAGATACCTACGAGCACAATCGGGTTCATCAGGTTGACGTTATACGCGTCCATGAAGTCCACGAGCGTCGCTTTCGCCGCCTCTACGCCGTTCGGCAGGGCCTCACCCGTGCGGATGAGCGCGATCTTGATCTCCTCTACATAGGAAGCTAACAATGCGAGCGCCGTGAGGGCTGCACTACCAATCGCAAAACCTTTACCCGTAGCGGCGGTGGTGTTACCCAGCGCGTCGAGGGCGTCCGTGCGTTGACGCACTTCTGCAGGCAGACCCGACATCTCGGCGTTACCGCCGGCGTTGTCGGCGATAGGTCCATAGGCGTCGGTAGCGAGGGTGATACCCAAGGTCGAGAGCATGCCGACAGCGGCGATGCCGATGCCGTAGAGACCCATACTCAGGTTCTGTGCGCTAAACTCAATAGCGAAACCGTTCGCGCAGAGGTATGCGAGGATGATCGCTACACCTACGGTGATGACCGGAATAGCCGTCGAGAGCATACCCAGACCCAGACCGCTGATGATGACGGTGGCAGGACCGGTCTGCGAACTCTCGCTCACTTTCTGGGTCGGCTTATAACTCTGACTCGTGTAGTACTCGGTTGATTTGCCAATGATCACACCGGCGAGCAGACCAACGACTACCGAGAGGCTCACTTGCCACCATTGATTCGGCGCAGCAGGGTTGTCGCCTAACAGCCAGTAGAAGATGCCGAAGGTCACGCCGGCGATGAGGAACGCCGCGGTGTTCGTACCGATAGCGAGCGCGCGCAGCAGTTCTTTCATGCCTGCGCCCTCTTTGGTCTTCACCATGAAGATACCTATCAGCGACAGCAGCACGCCGCATGCCGCGATGAGCGACGGCGCGAGCACCGCTTTGAGTTGCATCTCAGGCACTAAGGCAAAAGCCGAAGCACCGAGGGCCATCGTAGCGAGGATAGAACCGGCGTAGGACTCATACAGGTCCGCACCCATACCGGCTACGTCACCTACGTTGTCGCCTACGTTGTCGGCTATCGTCGCGGGGTTACGAGGATCATCCTCCGGGATATTATATTCGGTCTTACCTACAAGGTCTGCGCCTACGTCCGCTGCTTTCGTGTAGATACCACCACCGACGCGGGCAAACAGTGCTTGCGTCGAAGCACCCATACCGAAGGTCAGCATCGTCGTAGTGATGGTGATCAGGTCACCTTCTGCGCCTACGAGCGCGAGCAGACCCGTCTTCTGCAGGATGAGAAACCATCCGGCGATGTCCAGCAGCGCCAGACCTACCACCGTCAGACCCATCACAGCGCCCGAACGGAAAGCGACCTGCAGACCGGCGTTCAGACTCTGACGCGCCGCGTTAGCGGTTCGTGCCGAAGCATAGGTCGCCGTCTTCATGCCGAAGAAACCCGCCAAGCCGGAGAAGAATCCGCCCGTGAGGAACGCGAACCATACGATTCCGTTCTGGAGGTTGAAATACGCCATGATAGCAAATACGGCAGCGAGGACCACGAACACGATCGTCACTACTTTGTACTGCTGTTTCAGATACGCCATTGCGCCTTTACGCACGTGCGAGGCAATGGTCTTCATCAGTTCTGTACCTTCGTCTTTGCCCAACATCGAGCGGTAGAAGAAGTACGCAAAACCGAGCGCTAAGACGGACGCCGCTAATACGACATACATCAAAACTGTTAAATCATTCATACGATTTTGTGTTTAGAAAATTGGTATTAATTTGTGTTAAATTGTTTGTTGTTTCGTTTTCTCATACTTTGCGAGCGCAAAAGTAATAAAAAAAAATAATATGTGCAAATAAAAATAACAATCGTGCATAAAAATGCAAAAAAATTTGCATATGTCATTTTTTTATACTATTTTTGCGGCGGCAAAGGTTTAGACCCTTTCCCTGTAGCGGTTTTCCCGATTAGCGGGAACACCTAGTAGCGCAAAGTATGCGAAGAGTTAAAAATTAACCTTATAACAAACAATTTTTAATCTTTATTACAATGAAAAGAAGCTTTATCTACGTATTGGGTCTGCTGCTGGTAGCAGGCGGTTTCTCTGCTTGTAAACGAGTAGAGAGCGTACAGAGAGAGGAGTCGAAGATCACTGTGTACAAAGACGGCTCGATCGAGCAGAAGTATTACAAGCTCGTTCCTCCCGACAAAGATGCAGAGCAAGCTCAAGAGCCGGAGAGCCCGAAGAAACTCTACAAATTCATTGCGAAGCATTTACTGCGTCAGCAGTTGAAGAAGGCGGATCAACATCGCTTGACCGCTCCTATTCGCATCGGTTATTATGAGTGCAACAGCTATGCTGAGCGTCTCAAACTCATGAAGCTGGCAGCGAACAACATCATCAAGATGCAGTGCGATGAGATTGTTACCGAGTCCGGTTCGACCTATTGGGTAACTGTAGACCTGACTTGGAAAGGCTGGTGGCTGCGCGAGAGCCCGAAGAAACCTGTCTTCCCCGAGGATCGTATCACCGAGGAAGAGGCAAAAGCTTTCCTGATCCCGTCGCTTGACCAGGATCCTTGGGGTATCCCGACGACCGACACCCTCGTGCCCGCTCCGATCAAAGAGGCCCTCAAGACCTTCTATGCAGGTCTCCAAGCCGGTCAGAGCTACAACCAGAGTCTGATGGATGCCAAGATGGTATGCGCAATGCGCCTGCTCAACACGCTCGCTTCCTACGGTGTGGACAAACTGGGTAGCAACCCCTTCACCCGCGATGCTGAGTTGACGCCGGAACTGGTACAGAACATGACCATCCTGCGTATGCCGCGTATGAAAAACGCTTACCTCGTGTCGATTGGCGAGAACGACTTCCTCTACGTGATGAGCGAAGAGAATCCGGTTGTTATCGAGGACCTCGCTTACATCGCTCCGGACAAACTGCGTTCGCTCAACCAGACCGTTTGCTCGCTGGCAGGCACGCTGACCAAGGAAGAGATCCTGGCAGCTCGCGCAGCAAAAGAGCAACGCGACAAGATCGAGGCAGAGTTGCGTCAGGCTATGGCTCGTATGCCGCAATATCAGGCTCCCGAACCCGAGCCCGAAGAGGATGACTTCGAGATGTGCGAGACATCCGGTAGCCTGGCATACGTAGAGCATACCGACCCGACGCTGTATGAGTTGGCAAAAGAGAAAGAGCATTTCGAGACCGTGAAACTGCTGGGTGGCGTCGTTCGCGTTAGCGACATCAACGACCTCGAAGAGCACGGCAATCAGAAAGAAGCTTGGGCTACCGCTACGGCTACCCTCAAGCTCGCTCGCGTTAACGGCGTAGGACGTGTTTACCTTGGCCTGACCAACGGTACCAAGACCGATCACAACGTATCGTTCACCTACACCAGAAAAGACGGTTGGAGACTGGCTGACTAATAGCCGCTACCACCAAACAAAAGGACGATCTCGAGTCGTCCTTTTTTGTTTACTTGCTGCTTGCGTATGCTTTATAGAACTCCGTCACAGCAATGATACCCTTCTCCCACACCTCGAGGTCCATCGACTCATTCGGCGAGTGGATAGCGTTCTGCTCCAACCCGAAGCCCATGAGGATGGTCTTACAGCCGAGTATCTGCTCAAAGGCCGCGATGATAGGTATCGAGCCGCCGCGACGGGCCGCCAACGGACGTTTGCCAAAGGCGATCTCAAATCCTTTCTCTGCCGCCTTATACGCGGGGATATCGATCGGGCAGACATACCCCTGTCCGCCATGCATCGGCGTGACGTGCACGCGTACACCTTTCGGCGCAAGGGTTTGGATATAGTCGATAAAAGCCTGCGAGATCTTCACGTGGTCCTGGTTGGCTACGAGCCGGCAACTCACCTTGGCAAAAGCCTTGCTCGGCAGCACGGTCTTTGAGCCCTCTCCTGTGTATCCGCCCCAGATACCACATATGTCGAACGATGGGCGGCAGGAGTTGCGCTCTAATGTGCTGTACCCTACCTCGCCGAACACGTCATCCACGTCAATGGCTTTGTTATACGCCGCCTGGCAGAATGGTATCTGCGCGATCATCTTTCGTTCCTCTTCGGGAATAGGCAGCACGTCGTCGTAGAAGCCCGGGATGGTGATGCGGCCGTTCTCGTCCACCACTCTCGCCAGCATCTTGCATAGCGCATTGACAGGATTCTTCACCGCCCCGCCGAAATGACCGGAATGCAGGTCTCTGTTCGGTCCGTCCACTTCGATCTGCCAATACGCGAGTCCGCGCAGCCCCGTCGTGATAGACGGCGTCTCTTTGCCAATCATCGAGGTGTCGGAAACCAAGATGATATCGGCTTTCAGCAACTCTTTATGGTCCTCAAGGAAGGCTTCGAGCGACGGAGAACCGATCTCTTCTTCGCCCTCGAAGATAAACTTCACGTTGCAGTTCAGCTGACCCGTCTTCGCCATATACTCGAAGGCTTTCGCCTGAATCATCGCCTGACCTTTGTCATCATCCGCCCCGCGTGCATACAGCCTTCCGTCGCGTATCTCCGGCTCCCACGGGTCCGACTTCCACTGCTCCACCGGCTCCACCGGCATCACGTCATAATGGGCATATACCAAGACCGTCTTCGACTGACAGACCGTTTCACTGACAGACCGCTTCGCTGTTAGACCGGCTTCGCCTGATAGATTAAACTCTCCATACACAAACGGGTTTCCCTTGCTCGGCAGCACTTCCGCTTTCTGGCACCCGGCTTCGAGCAGCAGTTCCTTCCACCGCTCGGCGCACCGCGTCATATCCGCTTTGTGCTCCTCTTGACAACTGACACTGGGGATGCGAATCAAACTCGCCCACTCTTCCATAAATCGCGCTCTATGCGCAGCTATATACTCCTGAATGGTCATAATAATAAAAATTATGCTGCAAAGATACGTTTTTTTTTGCATATGTCAAAATAATTTTGTATTTTTGCGGCGCAAAAATGTGTGTAACCATGAGAAAAGTACTGTTTTTCGTTTTGACAGCCCTGATTTGGGCAGGTTGCGAACCAAGTAGTAACATCGCGGACACGATCGCGAAGAGTAAACCAATCCTACCTATCCGCATGCTGAGCGACACGACGCATGTTGTGCTGACCGACTTTGTGCCGGTGCTTTACGGCGACACGACGCTATGGGAAGGATTGCAATGGACGACGGGTGAGGACATCGAGTGTATCAACCTCATCGGCACGCCGCAAGTGGTGCGCGAGATGGACATCGTGAACCGCGATCGCAGCATTCACGCCATCACGTTCCTCGACAAGAGCGGCAGTTTTGCCATCCCTGTGCTGCCCGCCAAGCCCGTTCGCCAGGCCCTGATATCGCTCGGCTACGCCGACAACAAGCTGCAGGTGGGCTTCTACGACACGGTGGAGAACCCGAGTTTTGAGGCCTTCGTGCAGAACAGTCTGATCGACCATAGCCTCTGGCAAGAAGAGGAAGACGGCACATGGACGCTGGACCTGTCCGGCATCACGCTGCCCGGCCGCAGTTACCTGCGTATCTTCGCCGAGGACGAGACCTATCTCTACAACGACATGCTGCTGCCGCTGCAGGACGGCAAGGTCATCACCGACGCGAGTGATCTGAACCGTCACGACCCGCAAGCGCAGGTGCTCTACTCGCTGCTCGTGGACCGTTTCTACGACGGCAACACGTCTAACAACTGGAAGATGAACTCGCCGGAGGTATTGGACATCGTCGATTATCAAGGCGGCGACCTCGCGGGTATCACGAAGAAGATCAGCGAGGGCTATTTCGACCAACTGGGCATAACCACGATATGGATCAGTCCGATCACTCAGAACCCTTATGACGCATGGGGCTGCTATGAGTTCAAGCACGGCAATAAATACGACCCGTCGAAGACCTATACGAAGTTCAGCGGCTACCACGGCTATTGGCCTATCTACGCGACGAAACTGGAAGAGCGCTTCGGCACGCCGGACGAGCTGCGTACCTTATTAGACACCGCGCACACGCACGGGATCAACGTGGTGCTCGATTATGTCGCGAACCACATGCATATTAACTCGCCGACGCTGCAGGAGCACCCCGACTGGCATACCGACTCTATCCTACCCGACGGACGTCGTAATTTCGAGCTGTGGGACGAAGCGCGTCTCACGACCTGGTTTGACAAGCATATCCCGACCTTGGACCTGGAGCGTCCGGAGGTATGCGAGGCGATGACGGACAGCGCTCTCTATTGGTTAGCTAACTACGAGTTGGACGGTTTCCGTCACGACGCGTGCAAACATATCCCCGAAGGCTATTGGCGTATGCTCGGCCAGAAGATCGCGACGCGTTGGCCGGGTCGCGCGATATGGATGATCGGCGAGACCTACGGCAGTCCGGAACTCATCGGAAGCTACGTGAAATCCGGTATGCTCGATGCACAGTTTGACTTCAACGTCTATTTCACGGCGCGCGAGGCACTCTGCGGACTGAAAGGTATGGACGAAGTACTGAACAACGAGTTGACCTCCCTCCGTACCTATGGTGCACACCATACGATGGGCAATATCTCCGGCAACCACGACCAGATACGCTTTGCGTCCATCGCGGGTGGCGACATCGACATCGCGAGCCAGGGCAAGGAAGAAGGCTGGACACGCGAGGTAGGTATCGGCGATGCAGAGAAAGCGTACAAGCGCGCACTGCTGCTCGAGGTACTCAATATGACGCTGCCCGGCGTGCCCTGTATCTACCAGGGCGACGAGTATGCCGAGGTGGGCGGCAATGACCCTGACAACCGCCATATGATGCGGTTTGAGAACCTGAAGGAAGAGGAGATAGCGATGCGCGCGCAAGTGGCAGAACTGATCCATATGCGCCGCCACTCCATGCCGCTGCTCTACGGCGACTTCATCCCCCTCATCGACCGACCCGACGAGATCATCTACCAGCGCGTATACCTGGGAGAGAAAATCACCGTCATCATCAATCGCAAAGAATTAACATATCAGATTATAAACGACAAATAACATGACAAAGACATTATGGCTTGCGCTGGCTGCGATGGCACTCATCAGCTGCGCTGACAACACCCCGTTGCGTCACCCGAAATTTGCGTACGACGCGACGATCTATGAACTGAACGTACGTCAGGCTACGCCGGAAGGTACTTTCCAAGCTGCGGAAGCTCTGCTTCCGACGCTGCGCGACAACGGAATCGACATCATATGGGTGATGCCCTGTCAACCCATCGGCGTCATCACCCGCAAGGGTTCACTCGGCAGTTACTACTCGATCATCGACTACTGTGCTATCAACCCCGAGTTTGGTACCCGCGCGGACTTTGAGCACTTCCTCAAAGCGGCGCATAAGCAGGGCTTCAAGGTCATCCTCGACTGGGTAGCTAACCACACCGCTCCGGACAGCAAGTGGACACAGCACGAAGGCTGGCACTATCGCGACAGCCTCGGAAACCTGATGGTGCAATACGACTGGACGGATATATCCAAACTAAACTACGAGAACCAAGACATGCGTGACGAGATGCTGAAATCGATGCACTGGTGGATGGACTCGATCGGTATAGACGGTTTCCGCTGCGACGTAGCCGGTGAAGTGCCGACCGATTTCTGGAACTGGGCGATGGCTGACCTGCGCCTGACACACCCGCATATGTTCACCCTCGCAGAGGATGAAGACAAAGCGCAAGAACTCACCGAGACGGCCTTCGACATGTACTACGGATGGACGCTGCATCATATCATGAACGACGTAGCGCAAGGCAAGAGCACTGTTGAAGATCTGTGGGCATACTTCGCGAAAGCCGACACCACCATTCGTCCCGAAGCTATTCGCATGAACTTTATCTCCAACCACGACGAGAACAGCTGGAACGGCACGGAGCAAGAGCGTATGGGCGAGGCAGTGAACCTGTTTGCCGCCTTCTGCTATGTAGTGCCCGGTATGCCGATGATCTACACCGGTCAGATAAGCGGTAACCATCACCGCCTGGCGTTCTTCGAGAAAGACCTCATCGACACCGACGAAGCGTTCGCGCAGGGCGATCTCTACAAGAGTCTCAATGCATTGCGTAAACGCAACAAAGCGCTGTTCAGTCCGGAGGTGGGTGCGCCGATGGAGCGCGTAGCTTGCGACAACGAGGCGATCTTCGCATGCCGTCGTACCAAAGAAGGACGCTGGCATACCAATAGCGTGCTGGCAGTGATGAATATGAGCGGCGAGGCGCAGAGTGTCACCCTCGAGAGCGGCGAGCATTTTGACCTCGCGCCCTGGGGCTACGAGATCATCGAGAAATGACAAGTCTGCCATTTTGGCAGGTTTGCGCCTCTTGGCATAGCTTTTGTCACTGACAAAGTGCAACTTAAAACAAGTAGATACAATGAGTAAGATTCAACCGTTAGCAGATCGCGTGTTAGTTAAACCTGCGGCTGCAGAAGAGAAAACCGTCGGCGGCATCATCATCCCCGACAGTGCAAAAGAGAAACCGCTGCGTGGCGAGGTGCTCGCCGTAGGCGAAGGAACGAAAGATGAGGCCATGGTGCTCAAGGTCGGAGACCAAGTGCTGTATGGCAAGTATGCCGGTACGGAACTCGAGCTCGACGGCGAGAAGTATTTAATTATGCGCCAGAGCGATGTCTTGGCGATAATTAAGTAATTGAAGATTGAAGATTTAAGATTTTAGATTTATGGCAAAAGATATTACGTATAATACGGAGGCGCGGGATGCGCTGAAGCGTGGAGTGGACCAACTGGCTGATGCCGTAAAGGTCACCCTGGGTCCGAAAGGACGCAACGTCATCATTGACAAGAAATACGGAGCGCCGCATATCACCAAAGATGGTGTGACGGTAGCCAAAGAGATTGAACTGGCGGACGCCGCAGAGAACCTCGGCGCACAGCTCGTCAAAGAGGTTGCCTCCAAGACCGGTGACCAAGCCGGTGACGGAACGACCACCGCTACGGTGCTTGCACAAGCCATCGTAGGTGTAGGTCTGAAGAACGTCACCGCCGGCGCTAACCCTCTCGACCTCAAGCGCGGTATTGACAAAGCTGTCGCTGCTGTCGTAGCAGAGATCAAGAAGAACGCCGTGGTCGTAGGCAATGACTTCGACAAGATCGAGCAGGTAGCTACCGTGTCGGCCAACAACGATGCCGAGATCGGTAAACTCATCGCCGACGCGATGCGTAAGGTTAGCAAAGATGGCGTCATCACCATCGGTGAAGCCAAGGGTATGGACACCACCATCGACGTCGTACAAGGTATGCAGTTCGATCGCGGATACATCAGTCCGTACTTCGTGACCAACACCGAGACGATGCAGGTTGAGATGGAGAAACCGTACATTCTTATCTATGATAAGAAGATCTCCAACCTCAAAGAGCTCCTTCCGGTGCTCGAACCCGCCGTACAGAGCGGACGTCCGTTCCTGATCATCGCCGAGGATGTCGATAGCGAAGCACTCACGGCCCTCGTAGTGAACCGCTTGCGTGCACAACTCAAGATATGTGCTGTCAAGGCGCCGGGCTTCGGCGATCGCCGCAAAGAGATGCTCGAAGATATCGCGATCCTCACCGGTGGCACCGTCATCAGCGAAGAGAAAGGTATTACGCTCGAGCAAGCGACGCTTGAGATGCTGGGAACGGCGGAAACTATCACCGTCAGCAAAGATAACACGACTATCGTCAACGGCGCAGGCAACAAAGATGCTATCGCCGCACGTGTAGCGCAGATCAAGGCGCAGATCGTAGCAACCAAATCGACCTACGACAAGGAGAAACTCCAGGAGCGTCTGGCGAAACTCGCCGGTGGTGTGGCACAACTGAACGTAGGCGCAGCATCCGAGGTAGAGATGAAGGAGAAGAAAGACCGTGTGGATGATGCCCTCTCGGCTACGCGTGCCGCGATCGAAGAAGGTATCGTGCCGGGCGGCGGCGTGATGTATATCCGCGCACAGAAGGCCCTCGAAGGTCTCAAAGGCGATAACGAAGACGAGCAGACAGGTATCGAGATCGTACGCCGTGCGATAGAAGAACCGCTTCGTCAGATCGTCAATAACGCCGGCAAAGAAGGTGCGGTAGTAGTCGATAAAGTTCGAGCAGGCAAGGCTGACTTCGGCTACAACGCCCGTACCGACTCGTACGAAGAACTGTTCAAAGCAGGTGTTGTTGATCCCGCCAAGGTGACGCGTGTGGCATTGGAGAACGCTGCTTCCGTTGCAGGTATGTTCCTCACTACCGAAGCCGTCATCGTCGATCATCCGGAGGAGCATCCCGCTCCGGCCATGCCCGCCGGAGGCATGGGAGGCATGATGTAAACAAAAATGGCACCAAACGGTGCCATTTTTTATTGGTCATTTGTCATTTATCATTGGTGATTTTTTATCCATATATTCGCGTCGTCTTCGAGCGTCCAACTCGGTAGAGGTGACGACGTATAGCCTGTACTGCGATAGAGCGTAGTGCAGGCTATGTTTTTGGTCGCAATAACTGCATATAGCACGCGCAGGTTCAAGTGCCCAAACGCGTATTGTTCGAGTAAGCGCAAGGCCTCCTTCCCTACTCCTTTACCGCGGTGCTCCGGGGCGATATACATCCCTATCGCCGCGCGTCTATTGCGCGGGTCGAAGTCGAACAGGTCAATACAACCGAGGGTTAGAGGGTTAGAGGTTAGAGTGTTAGAGGTTTCTTCAATAATCAATCGCAACTGGCCGTCTCTGTAGATGTCGCCGGTGGTGGATTCGATATAGTTGCGCAAGTCCTGCTGGGACAGCGGGTTATGATTCGCCCCGTCCGCCCATGCCGAAGCATCGTTCTCCCATTGGTAGAGGAACGGCAAGTCAGTGGGTTCAAGTTTACGTAAACGCAACATGGCTAATAACTAATAGCTAATAGCTAACTACTAATCAAACATACGGGCAAAGAAGCCTTTTTTCTTCGGACGCAGGTCTTCCATATTGCCTTGCGGCGCGGGTTCATACGGATGACCGGTGTGAATCATGTTGTATATCACACCCCAGTCCGGCAGTCCGCCTAAGTTGCGGTCATCAATCCACAGGTCAGCGACCAACTTCCGCGCCGTGCCGTGCTCCGGTTCTTCCTCCGGATAGTTGGAATTCACGGCATAGAACTCCAGGCCGCGCTCCTTGCAGTAATCAACCGCCTCTTGTAACAACGCGCCTTCGCGCACTGTCCAGAGGATGATTTGATGATGATCTTCATCCTGCAACTTCTTCAAGGTCTGAATGGCAAAAGGGATAGGTTTGCCTATTTTCGGGTACTCGTGCGTCACGATCGTCCCGTCAAAATCACAAGCTATAATCATAAAATCTTAAATCTTCAATCTTCAATCTTCAATCAATATGTGGGCATATTGGGATCTTCGGGTTTCATCTCCTGCTCCATCTTGCCGAGCGTCGGTTTGCTGAAATACCATGCGATAGCGGCGATAGCGGCTACCCACAGCATCGACTGGTAGCAGCCGAAAGCGTAATAAGCGGCGATGCCGAGCGGCATGGTGTTGCTCGCCAACAGGATACGGGCCGCAGCGACCTTGAAATACTGCTGATCCGTCTTCGGTTTGAACAGTTTGACGAGATACAAGCCCAGCGGAATGGTGATCAGCGCATCGAAGATGAGGATGTACTGAATGATCTGACCGCTCTGCGACATCCTATCCCAAGGTTCGTACAAACCCTTTGAGAATGCATAGTACATCGCGCTCAGCACGATGAGAGCAATGATCATCTGGCTGTAATAGATCCAATTGAGTTTTCTTACTGTCTGTTCCATATAATTGTTTCTTCTTTATCCTTTGAATTCCGTTCGGTTGACGATCGAGCGACCGAGGGTGATCTCGTCGGTGTACTCGAGTTGGTTGCCTACGGCCACACCTCTTGCTATCTGCGAGATCTTGACGTCGATACCGGCATTCT
Organism: uncultured Bacteroidales bacterium; assembly: GCA_900318245.1. Taxonomy (GTDB): domain Bacteria; phylum Bacteroidota; class Bacteroidia; order Bacteroidales; family Paludibacteraceae; genus Colicola. Next base: position 165,917 of record ONJT01000001.1, on the reverse strand, counting down.
GTATGCGGCGGTAGATATAGAAATTCGTCGTGTCGCCTTCCATCGTGGTCGGCAGGGCGAGGATGATCTCCTCCACTCCGCCCTTCGCGACGCGCTCGATGAGGCTGTCTATCTCGATATCCTTCGGTCCGATACCCTCCATGGGCGAGATGATGCCGCCCAGCACATGGTACACGCCCGTATACTGGCCGGTGTTCTCGATGGACATCACGTCTTGCACGTTCTCCACGACGCATATCGTCGCATGGTCACGGCGCGTGGAGCCGCATATCGGACATACCTCCGTGTCGGAGATATTATGGCACTCGCGGCAGTACACCACTTCTTTCTTCAGCTTCGTGAACGCACCCGCGAAAGCCTCGACGCTCTCGTCCGATTGGCGCAACAGGTGCAACACCAGCCGTAAGGCTGTTCTCCGCCCTACGCCCGGAAGCGAACTCATCTGGTTCACTGCCTGCTCCAACAATATTGAGGGATATTCGTTCATGATTTCTTCGCCCAGCGGGCCGGCAAAACTCTATACGGATACCTTTTTCGTATATCCTCCGCATTCGGGCAGTCGATCTTATGGATGCGGATACCCTTCAGCACGGATACGAAAGCGAAGATCGGGTCGCCGGGTTCGGGGTTGCAGCACTTGGAGAGGTTGTAATCCACGTTCTTCACGTTCATATCCACCTCGATCGCCAAACCCTTCAGGTCCGAGCGGTCCACATACTCCGTATGCTCGCGCTGCGTCGGCGCCTCTTCGGGTTCTTGCAGCACGTCCCGCAGCCGCTGCACGTCCTCTTTGCCGTTCGCCACCGACTGATACATATCCGACACCGCCTTGTAGCCCAGCTTGATCGCCATCTTGGTGATGTCGCCTTCGGTATAGTTGATCTTCCAGTTCTTGAACTTGCGGTCGATGATCTCCTTGCCTTCCGCGGCTTGCTTGTACTCGATCTCCTTGAGCGCCTGACGAATCTTGTTCTTCGCCTTGGTGGACGCTACGAAATTGAGCCAGTCGGCATTCGGGTGTTGGTTCGGGGACGTGAGGATCGACACTTGGTCGCCGTTCTCGAGCTTCTGACGGATGGACACATTCTGGTTTCTTATCGTTCCTCCTACGCAGTGTGCACCCACCTCGCTATGGATCGAGTACGCAAAGTCAAGCACGGTCGCGCCTTCCGGAAGTCTCCGTAAGTCACCCGCAGGGGTGAAGACGAACACATCGCCGGATTTCTGCACGATAGATCCCTTCACACCTTTGTACGACCAGTGCGCCGCCACACCTTTCTCCGCTATCTCATCCATACGCTTCGTGCGGATCTGCACTTCTACCCATCGGTTCTCCGGTCCGAGAACCGTCGTATGGAGCGACTCATAGCCGTTCTCTTTCGGCACGGACAACCAGTCGCGCAGTCGCTTCGGGTTTGGGGGGAAGATATCGGTGATGAGCGAATAGACTTGCCAGCAATCCGACTTCTCCCGCTCCAGCGGCGAGTCGAGGATGATACGTATCGCGAAAAGGTCATAGATCTTATCGACGCCGCAGTGCTGCGCTTGCATCTTATGGTAGATGGAGTGAATGGACTTAGGACGACCCTTGATGGTGAACACAAAGCCTTCTTTCTTCAGCTTCTCTTCCAGCGGCGCGATGAACGACGCGATATACGCCTCGCGCTCCGCCTTCTTGGCGTTCAACTCATGGGCGATATGCTTGTACATATCATAATCGAGGAACTTCAGCGCCAGATCCTCCATCTCCGTCTTGATCTGATATAGACCCAAACGGTGCGCCATAGGCGCATGTAGCGTCTGTGTCTCTTTCGCAATATGACGACGACGCTCCGAATCCCCTTCCGCGTCCAACTGACGCAGCAGTTCCAACCGCTCGTTGAGGATGTCAAAAAGAACTTTATTGCTGTCTTCCATACGGGTCTAATCAAAAAATCGCTGCAAAGGTAAGAAAAAATTTGCATATATCAAAAAAAAATAGTAATTTTGCGGCGAAATTGTGTAAACATACTAAATTTAACCGATAATGAAAACGACAAGACCCCTAATTATCTGTGTGCTCGCCGTATGTGCAGTACTGATGACGGTATTCTGCGTACAGAGTGTCACAACCCCTATTAAGTTTGAGAACACGCGCACTGAGCGTGAGGTAGCGGTGATCAAGCACTTGGTTGATCTGCGTACTGCTGAAGTGGAGTTTCATCACCAGAACGGCCGTTTCACGGCGAACTACGACAGCCTGCTCCTATTCCTTCGCACCGCTCCGAAAAAAGAGGTGTTGAAAGAAGGTAGTTTGACCGACAAGCAGTTGGAGGCCGGTTTGACCGAGCCGAAGGCTATCAAAATCCTTAACGAGGCAAAGAAGAAAGCGCTGAAGAAGGGAAGTTTCGATACTCCGGAAGCACTCTATGCCTACATCTGGGAGAATGACGCAGACGTGATCAAGAACGGTTTAGCAGGTTTCCGCCGCGACACCATCGAGTCGAATATGCTGCAGTCGCTCTACAAGGGTGAGTACGACGAGAAGAGCATTGCCGCCATCACGGAGATCCCGTACAGCGAGGGTAAGTTATTCGAGATCGAGGTTAACAATGACTATAAGACCAGTCAGGGCATCCGCGTTCCGCTGTTCGAGGCACGCGCACCGTTTGAGAGTTATTTAGGCGACCTGAACAAGCAGGAGCTCGTGAACCTCATCGACCGTGAGCAGAAACTGGAGCACTACCCCGGACTGAAGGTAGGTGACGTCTTCTCGCCGAACAACAACGCCGGTAACTGGGAGTAGCGCTTACACTAACACTCGCGCGACTACGGGCACTGCCCTTGTATAGCGCTACGTGTTGTGCTACGCTTTCCCCATAGCAACAGTTCCTGTTACTCTGGGGACCCCGATTGAAATTATGCGAATCATTAGTGGTACATATGGGGGGCGGCGGTTGTCGCCCCCTAAAAATATCACCGCGAGGCCCACAACGGACTTCGCCAAGGAGAGTTTGTTCAATCTCCTGAACAACCGCATGGACCTGGAAGGCATCGACATGCTGGATCTCTTTGCGGGTACCGGCGGCATCGGTATCGAATGTGTCAGCCGCGGGGCACGGGAAGTGACGGCGGTGGAGATCGCGCATGTGCAGCAGAACTGGATCATCGCCTGCTGCAAGCAACTCGGCATCCGCAACTTGTCCGTCATCCGCGGCGATGTGTTTAAGTTCATCAGCGCGTGCCGCACCCAATACGACCTGATCTTCGCGGACCCGCCTTATGCCTTGGAATCCCTACCTGCTCTGCCCGATAGTATTCTCTCACAAGGAATACTTAAACCCGAAGGCTGGTTGGTGATAGAACACGGCAAAGACACTGACTTCACAAGCCATCCGAATCATGTAGAGACGCGTACCTACGGAAGCGTACATTTCAGTTTCTTCCAATAAAAAAAGAGGCGCTCGCCTCTTTTTTTTATTCTTCCAGGTATATCTCCAGGAGTCTGCATTTCCCTTGCGGTGTGATGCGGATATCATTCAGCGTAGCCGGCACCAGCACGGCTTCTCCCGTACGCATCGTCACGGACTTATCCTCCGCCTCGCTGTCGAGCGCCTCAATCGCGCATGCTCCTTCCACGCACATGTACGCCACAAAACTGTCCAGCGGCGCATAATCGCGCTGCGCTATCGTGCTGAGTGTCAGCAAGTTCGCCGTGAAATACGGGGTCTTACGCAGGTTCACCGCGCCGTTTTCTTTATCATCAGGATGTGTCAGTGCGGCATTGTTATCCGGATGGAAATCCATGACTTGGAGCGCCTTGTCGAGTTTGAGAGGACGCATCCGTCCGTCGTTTCCTACGCGGTTATAGTCATACAGACGATAGGTGACATCGCTGTTCTCCTGGATCTCCGCCACGATGGTATTGCGACGCATGGCATGCACCGTTCCGGAAGGGATATAGGCAACATCGCCTGCGCGTACCTTATATTCGCGCAGGTAGCGCGCGAGGGAACCGTCTTGAATGGCGGAATGGATCAAGGACGCATTCATCTCTTTGTTCCACCCAAGATAGATAGACGCTTCTTCCGATGAGGGAAGCACGTACCACATCTCTGTCTTCCCGAGGCTCTGCTCGTTCTCCAGAGCGTACTCATCATCAGGGTGTACCTGTATCGAAAGGTCATCCGTGGCATCGATGAACTTGAGCAGCAAGGGGAAATGGTTACCGAACAGTTCATACACGCGTTCGCCTACCAATTCATCCATATAAACCTCCAACAAGTCCTGCAGGCTGTCTCCGGCATGCGAGCCGTTGATGACCTCTGTCGGGTATTTCTCTACGTCCGACATCACCCATGCCTCGCCTACGTTCTCATAGTCGGCGGGCACATGGTCGTACCACTGCTCAATCGTATGCCCTCCCCAAATCTTATGGAAGAGATGCGCCTTGAATTTAAAAGGATACAACATAAATCTATGATTTATGATTGGTAATTGGTGATTGGTAATTGGTAATTATTTTATATTTCTAATATGTTTCTCCCATTTCCATGCGGAGGCGAGCACTTCGCGAATAGGTGTGTCTGCTTTCCAGCCCAACACTTCGTTGGCTTTCTTCGGCGCAGCCCATACTTTCTCTATATCTCCTTCACGACGGCCGACGATGGTATAAGGGATCTTCACACCCGTAGCGGCCTCGAACTCTTTGATGAGCGTCAGCACACTCAGACCTGTTCCCGTACCGAGGTTGAAGACCTCTACCTGCTCGCGATCCTTGGCATGGAGCATGCGGTCGATAGCCTTCACATGCGCCTTGGCGAGATCCACGACATAGATATAATCGCGGATGCACGAGCCGTCCGGCGTGTTATAGTCATTACCGAAGACCTTCAGTTCGGGACGAAGTCCGGCAGCAGTCTGGGTAATGAAGGGCAGCAGGTTCTGCGGAACGCCGTTCGGCAGTTCTCCGATGAGTGCTGAAGGGTGCGCGCCGATAGGATTGAAGTACCGAAGGATTGTAGCCTGCAGATTCTTGTCCGCATGCGCTTCGTCGCAGATAATCTCCTCGTTGATTTGCTTGGTGTTGCCGTAAGGCGAGAGGGCTTTCTGAATAGGCGCCGTCTCGTCAACGGGCAGATGGGCTGCATCCGGTTGTCCATAGACGGTACAGGACGAAGAGAAGACGATATTCGGCACTTGGTGCAACTTCATTACTTCGAGCAGCGTACAGAGACTGCCGAGGTTATTTCGGTAATAGAGCAGCGGTTTCTCCACTGACTCGCCTACGGCTTTGCTGGCCGCGAAATGAATCACTCCGACGACATCAGGATAAGCGCGGAAGACATTATCGAGGTCCATGAAGTTACCGCAGTCTATATTCGCAAACTCGGGTTTGCGTCCTACAATCTCGGCGATGCCGTCTAACACGTCGATGGAGGAGTTGCTGAGGTTATCCACGATGGTTACGTCGTAGCCCTGTTGCATCAGTTCCACCGTTGTATGCGATCCTATATATCCGGTGCCACCGGTTACAAGTATTCTTGCCATGAGTATTCAGTGTTCAGTATTCAGAATAATTTAGCGGGATATTCTCCCTTTGCGATGAGTTGATTGATTTTCATTACCACCTGTGGACGGTCCTCGGCGTAAGTCACTCCGAACCATTTGGACGGGGTGTCGAGCACGCGGCAGGTTGCTTTGCCTTCTCCGATGAGCTGGTTCACAAGCGTCGGGATATAGAACTCCGACTTCAGCTCCTGTCCATGCTCGGCGAGGAAGGTGCGGAAGGCTTTCTCCGTATATTGGAAATACTCCGGCGTGAAGCCCCACATGTTCATCGACACCGGTGTATGCGGGTCGAGCGGGGTGTCCACTTCGCCTTCGGTGAACACGATCGTGCCGTTCTTATCCTCTATCTTTGTGCGCTCTACCACGTCCGTCAGCAGACCATTGGCGTCGGTAGTGCAGACACCGCGGCTTACTGCGCCGTTCTCGCTGAGGGTGTTGGCTACGCGGTAACCGACCATGCAGTACTTGCCCTCGGTGCCCTCGATTGAACGCAGATAGTCGGCTAAGACCTGGAACGACTCCTTGCCGTAGAAGTCATCGGCGTTGATGACGGCAAAGGGTTCATGAATGATATCTTTCGCCATGAGCACAGCGTGGTTGGTGCCCCAGGGCTTGGCGCGTTCAGGGTTGAACGTACAGCCTTCCGGCACTTTGTCTATCGCCTGGAAGCACACTTCGCAGGGCACTTTGTCTGCATATTTGGACAACACTTTCTCACGGAAGTCCGCCTCGAAATCCTTACGGATGACGAAGACGATCTTGCCGAACCCTGCGCGCAGGGCGTCAAAAACACTGTAGTCCATGATGGTCTCGCCGTTAGGGCCGAGTCCGTCAAGTTGTTTGAGTCCGCCGTAGCGGCTTCCCATGCCGGCGGCCAAGATAAATAATGTTGGTTTCATATCAATTGATTTATGATTTCAAATTTATGATTGATTATTTTACTCTTCGGTTACGGCTTTCAGTTGGCCGTTGTGCTTGTAATGTTTAGCCCAGAGTCCATAGACTTCGGAGCAGTTACCGGCGGTGATGAAGGCCTGCAGTTTGCTGTCGCGCACGAAAGCCATGAGGCTGGAGAACTCGTCCTGCGTGAGCAACACCTGTATCTCCTTGTGCGCTTCGCCGCTGTAACCGCCCTGTACATCGTACAGCGAGCAGCCGCGCAGCAGTTTGTTGATGATGAACTCGCGTATGCGCTCGTGTTCATTAGATATAATACATACGCGCTTGCGTTTGTTGAGCGAAGCTGTGAAATAGTCTATCGCCAGTCCGTTGATCCATGTGCCGATGATGCCGATGACCACCATGCGGAAGTCGTTGATCAGGAAGGAAGTGCAGCAGATGATGATTCCTCCGATGGCGACCGAAGTGCCGATATCGAAATGGAGGTATTTATTGACGATTTTGCCGAGTATGTCGAGTCCGCCGGTCGAAGCGTTGATGCGGAACAGGAAGGCCTGGCAGGCACTAAGCAACAGCACGAAGCATATCAGGTCAAACCATACGTCGCCCACTCCCAAGCCGCCGCTCATCACCGACTCGCGTACCTGCTCCATCACCTCTCCCGCACGGTTGAGGATATACGGATTGCCATTGGCGTCCAGTACCGTCTGGCCGGCTTGTAACTGCGCGAGGATGTCGGGATTGTCGATCACCTGGTGCGTGAAGTGGTAGGACGGATAGATACGATCCCACACCTGGGTCAACGGACCCAAGATCATCGCCGTATAGACGGTCTTCGCGCCGAACTCGTTACCGATCAGCAGGAAAGCCAAGAGCAATAGGAAAGCGTTGATGCCCATCACGATATACGAGAACGTGTCTGCATTGCCTCCGATGAGTGTATTGAGGACGATGGAGAGACCGGAGATAGAACCGACGATCAGATGGCTCGGCATCAGGAAATAATAGACCGCGGCAGCGCCGAGACTCATGCCTGCCGTCATCATCAGCAGTTCTTTCCAAAACTTAAGGGTACACAGCGCATGCCCGAAGGCGTTCAGCAGTTCACGCCAGTACGCTGCAGTGAAATAAATCTTAAGGTTTTCCATGGTGTTGTTATTTTGCTTGCGGTACGCTGTCTTCTTTGACGACGAGCCGTGCCGTTCGACGGGTTGTCTGGCTGAGCATGATAGTCCTGTCGGCCTTTGCGCGCTCGAGTATCTCAGGCGTCGTGCCGCGGATTGTCAGCAGAGACAGATGGTCATTATAGGTTACGTTGAAATGTTGTTTCAGTTCTTCTATTGCCTCGGGCACGAAGCGTGTGTTATCGACGCAGACGGAGATAGTGACCGCGGAGGACTGTATGAGCGCCACTTTCAGACGATGGCGATGGATGATCTCGAAGATCTCGCTCAGGCTCTCTTCGAGCACAAAGGCGAAGTCTTTCGCGCGCATGGTGATGAGAATCTGGTTCTTGCGCCAAATATACACCGGCACGTCAATCGGTCCTACGCCATCGGCTGCGATCTTCGAACCCGCCGCCCCGGGGTCTCCGAAAGGCTTCACGAAAAGCGGTATCTGCTTGTTCTCCAGCGGACGGATGGTCTTTGGGTGTATGATCTGCGCGCCGGAATAGCTGAGTTCGACAGCGTCTTGGTAGCGCAGCGAAGGAATAAGTATCGTGTTGGGTTCGAGACGCGGATCGGCATTCAGGATCCCCGGCACATCTTTCCATATCGTCACCGATACGGCATCGAGGTAGTTGCCGAGCAGCGCCGCCGTATAGTCCGATCCCTCGCGACCGAGCGTTGTGCGCTTGCCTTCGGCAGTACCGCCGATGAAGCCTTGCGTCACGACAATGGAAGGTCTGTTGGCTCTCTCCCACCCTGCGCGAATGGTCGCCGCACTCGTCTCGTTGTCCACCTTCGCCTCGCGCCAGGTGTTGTCCGTGCGCAGCAGTTTCGGCATGTTCCACCACTCGACGGGAAGGCCCTGCTTCAGCAGATAGACAGCGACGATTTGCGTGGACATGATCTCGCCGAGCGACACCACTTGGTCGTAGTTCTCGTCGAGCGACAACTGCGGGTCAAACGGTATCTCGCCCTGCAAGCGGATGTCTGAACCGGGCTTCAGCCCCAGTTCCTTCATGATAGCGACGTGGTAGTCAATGATATCGACCCATTGGTTGAGCGCTTGCTCTTCCTTGCCGGCATCGAGAAACTCCACCACCCGTTCGAGGGCATTCGTCGTCTTACCCATAGCGGATACCACCACCATGAGTTCATCGTCCGCCGCGCGAACGATCCGCTCGAGGTTCCGAACGCCAGCAGCGTCCTTCACCGATGCTCCACCGAACTTATAAACCTTCATCAATCAGCAATTATCAATCACCAACTACAAGTTAGCCATATGAATGGCTGTCACTGCGCCTTCGATGCCTTTGTTGCCCAGTTTTCCGCCGCAACGATCGAGTGCCTGCTGCTTATCGAGCACAGTCAGCACAGAGAAGATCACCGGCACCTTGCCTTGCGCGTTGAGCGTCGCGACACCTTGCGTCACGGATTGGCACACGTAGTCGAAATGGGGAGTGTCACCCTTGATGACGCATCCGATGACGATGATGGCATCAATGCGTTCCTCTTTCATGATGTGAGCGGCGCCGTAAGTCAGTTCCACCGCACCGGGCACATGTAACACGTCGATGTTATCGACGGATACGCCGTGTTTGGTAAGCGTCTCCACTGCACCGAGCATCATCGGATAGGTGATGTCGCTGTTCCAGTCTGCTACCACAATAGCATAGCGCTGACGTCCGAGGACTTCAGCGCTAGGCAATTGGTTGGCATCATATTTAGATAAATCCGTTGTCATTATTCAGCGATAGCGATGTATTTGTCGATATCCTGTGCTTCTGCGGACTGCGGGAAGTCGTTCTTGATTGCCTTGAACGCGCGCAGCGCTTTGGCGTTCTCGCCCTCGTGCAGGTATACGAGACCGGCTTTCTTCAGACTCATCGGAGCGATAACCTCATTGCCGGATTCCGCAGCAGCCTCGAAAGCCTTTGCTGCCTTACCGAACTCCTCGAGCTCTACATACGCGTCGCCGAGCAACTGATGCGCAGCGGGGTCGATGTTCAGGTCGTCCGCGTCGAAGCGCTTCAGATACTTAGCCGCATCCTCAAACTCGCCCTTCTCGAAATAGCAGATACCTGCGTAGAGCGCAGCGAGCTCACCCTGCTGATAGTGCTTGTACTCATTAGCGATAGCCTCAAAACCGATGCACTCAGCTTCGTCACCGTTGAGGGCCTTGTCGAAATCACCGGCGAGGAAGTATGCCTCTGCCTTGGCGTTCTCGTTAGCAGCCTCGGCTGCCTTCGGCTTAATCACGTAATTGTTAATCGCGATAACACCCATCACAACGATGGCGATACCACATACAATCCAACTGATGAGGTTTGCGTTGTCCTCAATCCATTTACCTGCGCCAGTCAGCGCTTCATTCACTTCTTGCAACTGTTCGTCTTGTTTCTCGAACTCTTGTTTCTTTTTTGCCATTTTATTTGATTGTTTTATTGTTTACAATAAGTTATTTCCAAAATCGGCTGCAAAGATACTACAAATTTTTCAAATTTGCAAATAAAAGCGAAAAAATAACATATAAATTTGCGTATGTGCAATTTTTGTTGTAATTTCGGCACGCCCCTTCCCTTCGCAGGCTTAGCCTACTCAGGGCGGGTTCCCTCCGAACTTACGTTCGCGTCCTGCCGGACATACGCAAGGTAGAGCGATAAATTTTAGCAGGGCTGTGCCCTATGTTACGTGCCCGTTTACGCCCTCTGTGTGCAAGCCCCCGAGTGCGCAACCATACCCGTAACAATAGAATAAAAATTCTATTTTGCTAAAATTTTTCGCTCAAAAATTTGCGTATGTGCAATTTTTGTTGTAATTTTGCAGCGGATTTGAAACAGAGGATGGATTTGACTGCTTGCAACCTCGTTAAAACAATGCTAAAACTTGTGCCACAAGCTAAAACAGTCGCTTGTGGATTTTTTATGGACAATACTATGCACTATTTATTTACATCAGAGTCGGTGTCGGAAGGACACCCGGACAAAGTGGCGGACCAGATATCGGACGCCATATTGGATAACATGTTAGCGCAGGATCCCCATGCGCATGTGGCTTGTGAGACGATGTGTACGACCGGACAGGTCGTCATCGCCGGTGAGGTGAGTTGTAAAGGATGGGTCGATCTGCTGAAGATTGCCCGTAAGACCATCGCCGAGATCGGTTACACCAAGTCGGAGTATAAATTCGAAGCGGAGAGTTGCGGTATTCTCACGGCGTTGCATGCGCAGAGCCAGGACATCAACATGGGTGTGAGTCGCGAAAAAGCGGAAGAGCAAGGCGCCGGAGACCAGGGAATGATGTTCGGTTATGCGACCGACGAGACGGATAACTTCATGCCGCTCACCCTCGATCTCGCGCATACCTTAGTGTTCACACTCGCGCGCATCCGAAAGGAAGGCCGACAGATGACCTATCTTCGCCCGGATAGCAAGTCTCAGGTGACGATCGAATATGACGAGCAGAACCGGCCCGTACGTATCGATACCATCGTGCTCTCCACGCAACATGACGAGAAACTGCATATCGGCGACAAGTACCTGCTCGTGACGCCGGAGATGATCAAGCATGACATCATCGAGATTCTCCTGCCGCGCGTAGCGACTCGCGACTCGCGCTATGGTCACCTGCTTGAGCAGTTCCTCGAGGATCCGAAAGCAAAGCTGTTGGTCAACCCGACGGGTAACTTCGTCATCGGTGGTCCTCACGGCGACACGGGTCTGACGGGACGAAAGATCATCGTCGATACCTACGGTGGACGCGGCGCTCATGGCGGCGGTGCGTTCAGCGGCAAGGATCCTTCGAAAGTGGATCGCTCGGCAGCCTATGCTGCACGCTGGATTGCGAAGCACCTGGTAGCAGCCGGTGTGGCACATGAAGCGCTCGTGCAAGTGAGTTACGCTATCGGCGTAGCGGAGCCTGTCTCGCTGTACGTCAACACCAACGGCACGGCGCAAGTGAACATGTCCGATGCGGAGATAGCGAACGTCGTACGTCTGCTCTTTGACCTCCGTCCCGCTGCTATCACGCGCGACCTCAAGCTCACGCAGCCGATGTATGAAGAGACAGCGCGCTACGGCCATATGGGACGTAAGAACGAGATCGTCACCAAGACTTTCCTTGACTCCGACGACAACGAATATACACGCGAAGTAGAACTGTTCACATGGGAGAAACTCGACCGACTTGCAGCCGTCAAGGCCGCGTTTGGCTTGTAATAGGCATCGTCCTCGGCGCGCTGATCATCGATCAGGCTATCAAGCTCTATATTGCCACGCATTTTGCGCTGGGCGAGAGCCGCGAGATATTCTCATGGTTCTGGATATGCTATATCGAGAACAACGGAATGGCCTTCGGCATCGAGTGGTTCAGCAAACTGGCGCTGACACTCTTCCGGCTGCTGGCGGTAGGTTTGCTCGGCTGGTATGTCCATATGTTGATTAACAAACCCGAGACGAAGACGGGTTTTCTCGCGACGATAGCGTTCATCATCGCCGGGGCGCTGGGAAACATCATCGACTGCGTGTTCTATGGCAAACTCTTCGGCTATGCCGGTTGGTTCTATGGCCGCGTGGTGGATATGTTCTACTTCCCGCTCATCCACAACAGCGCCGGGGAGGTGCTCTTCTTCCGGCCGGTGTTTAACTTCGCGGATAGCTGCATCACCTGCGCGGTGGTCGTCATCCTACTCTTCTACATGAAAGAACTCAATCAAGGTGAAAAGTGAAAGGTGAAAGGAAATATAAGGTGAAAAATGAAAGGTTAAAGGGGAAAGGGATGTTCATTCTCCTTTCAATTTTCATTTTTCAATTTTCATTTCACTCATGCCGCCCAAAAGGCATCTTGCATTCGTGGGAGATGCGGGACGTCTTGGTCGATCTGCACAAGACCGACGCGATGCTGCAAGTGGCGGGTCTGCAGTTTGGGCATAACGATGCAGCCGATATCTACTATGCAGAGGTACTCGAGAAACACGGCGTGACGCAAGCGCAGTTTGACTCGTCGCTGGTGTGGTACACCGCCCATCCGCAACTGTTCGACAAGATTTATCCGAAAGTGCTGGCGCAGTTAGACGCGGAGCGCGAAGCGTTTGAGGCGGCGCATGAAGCTGAACTGACTTTCCGCCCAAGTCTATATACGCCCAGACCCAAGAAAAAACCGGCGCTGACAAAGCACCAGTTAGACAGTATGCTCTGGGTGACGCAGCACGGCTACCCTACGTATTGGGAACCGCTGCCGGAGCGTTTAGTGCATGATGCGGTAGATCAACTCCTTCCATAGATCGGCATCTTTCGCCGAGGGGTTGTTGATACCTTTGTAACGCGCGTCCATCTCGCGCAGATACCCGATAATCAGGAATGTTTTTCCGGCCGGATAACGCTTTGCGGCCATAGCGTAGTCGCGCACGAAGAACGGGTTGATGCCCAACTCTTTCGCCACGTTCGCCTGACTCTTGTCCGGCAGATAGTGATACATCAGCAGGTTAGAGAAGAAAGTATGCAGCGGAGCAAGTTCGCGCACCATCACATGGTCTTTGCTCGACGCGAAATACTGGGTGATACGATGCGCCTTCGCGATATCGCCGCGTATCAATGCCGACTGCAACTCAATGATGTTATAGTCCTTCGAGATACCGATATTGCGCTCCACCAATGCCGCGTCAATGACGTTCACGCCTTCGGGACGACCATCAATCAACTTCTGCACCGCACCCACTATCGCCGAGAGATCCGTGCCTAAATGGTCCGCCAACAGCGGCGCGACACGAGGGTCGATCTGCACACCCGACTCTTTGTTGAAATCCGCAATATAACTGTTGATCCAGCGCTCTACTTCATAATCGCGTAACTTGTCGGATTGCAGCCATACCACGTCCGGATGTTCCGCTGCCGTCTTCCAAACTCCCTGCCGTCTGTCGGGTTTGCCGTTGAAGCAAATCACCAGCACCGTCTGCGACATCAGGTTATTGAGGTACGCCTCGAACGCCTCCCATTTCTTAATCGGCTGCGCTTCGCGCACAATCACCACTTTGCGTCCGCCCATCATCGCGTACCCGCGCGCTGCTCCTATAATAGGAGCTATATCTGCACCCTGCAAGTCTCGACCATACACGATCTGCTGGTCAAACTCCCGCGCCATCTCATCCAGCGCATGCTCCGCGATATAGTCGCACACCTGATCCGGATAATACGGTTCGTCGCCGCACAGCACATACACCGGTGCGTACTTGTCTGCCTTCAGATCGGCAATGATATCATTGAATTTCTTAATCATAATCTTTCGGAATAAATACGACGTATTTATACGTGCTTCGTTCTATCTCCATATATCCGTGCTCGCGCAGCATATTCTCCATCGCGCTTTGTCGGTCTTTGTACTCAGGTTTGGTCTTGAACTGCGGCGAGAAGGAGCAGAACACAATCGGCCGTTCCGCTTCGATAATCGTTTGGTATTTGGCCGTATAGACCGAATCATATATGTTCGACCAAAACTCATTGTACCGCGCCGCTTCGCAACCCGTCACTGCGCGCATCAGGTGATTCTCCTGCCCCAGCGCCAATACTCTTTCACTCTTTAATTCCTTATAATCCGTTTTATACTGATTTATCCTTGCCTCTTGCGCTTCGGTGATGGCAATGCCGCGATAAGGCGAGATAGCGCTGATGGTCGTCGCTTGGATCAGGTTGTTCTTTCCGATGCTGTTCGTGCTGTGCCGCACCATCACCATCGCTGTCACCGGTACCAGTACCCACCATACGTATCTTCGCATCGGCTTTTCATATTGTGCCGCAGCTACCGGCAGCAGACATAGCATCGCCGGAAAGAGTTTGAGCCAAGCGGTGTCGGTGCCTAGTGTCGCGACTATTAAGATCGCCGCTCCAATTAAGATTTCAAATTTATGATTTATGATTTCTGATTTGCTTGCCGCCACCGCGATCACAATACACAATGCCGAAATCAGGTAGGTCAAATCGATGTTATACCACTGCGTGGGTTTAATCGTATAAGCGATGAAAAGCACGATGGCCAAGCCAACCATTAATCCCCTAACTCTCTCATTCACTAACTCACTCATTCTTTCGCTCTTTAACGCAAGTACTCCGATACCCATCAAGATAAATCCTATCAGCATGCCTGCATTCGTCCAAAGTTTGCTGATCATCGGCCATAAATCGTGACTCGTCATAGCCGCATCCATCGGAGCAGGATTCACAAAACAATACCCGAGCAAATAGACCAATCCTGCTGTCGCTGCTGCTATCGTCACACACCACAAACTGCGTTTTTTCCAAAGCGGAATTAGTACCAATAGCACCAATATATTCGGAAAACGAACAGCTATCGCGAGGCCTGCAGCAATAGCTGCAATGTATGGTGTATAGTGTATGGTGTATGATTTACTTGCTAACACCCAAATCACAGACAGCAGCAATACCGTCAAAGTTCCGGGACTGAATTCCTGGAAAGCACCGTACCCCATCAGCAGCAAAGTCAGCGCCAACCAATGGAGATTGGTTTTTCGTTGATCCTTATCCAATAGACAGCAATACGGCAAAACGATCGCTGCTACCGTACACAGCCAGCCGAAGAGGCGAAGCGGCAGCAGTTCGGCGCCGAAGATTCGTACCACTGCACCACCCGTCAGCAGTGTACCCACAGCCATCCATCCGCCCTCTAAATGTTGGTATTTATACAACCAGTAGAGCGGGTCTTGATGGTTTCCAAAACCGGCAAAGACGAACCAAAGCGTCCATGCCAGCGCCACCACCAGCAACGTTATCGATAATATGCTTCGATTAGATCGCATATACGTTCAACATCGTCTATCTTCAGGTCATAGAACAGCGGCAAACGAACCAGACAATCGGCATACCGGTCGCATTCCGGCAATGCCCTACCATCATGGCGGGACGCGTAGTACGGGCTACTATGCAGACTCAAATAATGGAATACGGCATATACCTCGTGTTCTTTCAAATACGCCAGCAATCCCGTACGGGCCTCCAAACTCGGCAATACGAGATAAAACATATGCGCATTGTTCGTCGCATACTCCGGGATATCCGGCAGCGTAAACCTACCCTGCTCTGCCAGCGGTTTAAGACGTTCGTAATATCGGTTCCATAGCACCTTACGTTTCGATTGGATATCGTCAATATTCTCCAGTTGCGCCCACAAAAATGCTGCATTCACTTCGCTTGGCAGGAACGAACTACCCATATCAACCCAACCGTATTTATTCACTTCGCCGCGGAAAAACTCTGCGCGGTTGGTGCCCTTTTCCCAGATAATCTCGGCGCGGCGAACAAACCGCTCGTCGTTCACAACCAACAGTCCTCCTTCTCCACCTGCGGTGATATTCTTCGTCTCATGAAAACTAAAGGCGGCAAGATGTCCGATCGAGCCTAATGGCCGACCTTTATAGTAACTATCCACTGCTTGCGCCGCATCTTCGACTACCAGCAAGTTATGCTTCTTGGCAATTGCCAAAATCGCATCCATGTCGCACGCCACACCGGCATAATGAACCGGCACAATGACCCTCGTTTTCGGCGTGATGAGTGCTTCGAGTGTCTCTGCATCCAGGTTCGGGTTGCGTTTCATACTGTCCGCAAAAACCACCGTTGCACCTTCGCGCAGGAACGCCAAAGCCGTGCTGACAAACGTATAACTCGGCACAATCACTTCGTCGCCGGGTTTGAGACTGCACAGCATCGCGCACATCTCCAGCGCATCCGTGCCGCTACTCGTCAGCAGACATTTCCGAAAACCGTAACGCTGCTCAAACCATGCCTGGCAGGCCTTTGTGAACTTACCGTTGCCACTTAACTTACCGGCAAAAACGGCCTCGTACATGTAGTGCGCTTCTTTTCCCGTCAAGTGCGGTTGGTTGAAATTTATCTTCATAGAAAAAATACAATTACGCCAATAATAATCACCCCGATGGCGAGTCCTTTTCGCCACGAGATAGGTTCCTTAAATACCGCCCAACTGAGAGCCGGAACAAACAGATAACTCATTGATTCAATGATACTTATCTCTTTCAGTTGCAGCCCGTGATGCATGCACCATATATTCACCACCATCGTCGCGAACATGATACCATATCCGCTTATCACCCACCCGTTCATGTACTGCCGCCACCATGGACTATAGCCGCGGCGTGCGCCCTGCTTGAGCAACATCTGTGCGCAAGCGGCGGTAAAAACGGACCCTATGGCAATCAAAGCATATATCATGAGCGCGCCAATAAAACGATACCGATAATGATGATGACTGAACCGAGGATGTTCGGGATCGTGATGATCTCGCCGAACAGCAAGGCCGCAATAAGCATCGTGAAGATAAGCGTCGTGCCCTTGAACATATACGCGGTACTCAACTCAATCCGCCGTAGCACTTGTTGCCACAGCAGCGCATAGATGCCGATGATCGCGACCGCCCCGCCGAACCACAACAGATACGGCCATGAACCCGTTTCTTGCATCGAAGCCATCTTCGTGCAAATCCCTACGCAGGCATACAGCATGTTGACACCCACTAACGCTACTATGTGTTTACCTCTAATCACTAATTCACTAATTACTCATTCCGCCATTCGCAAGAAACGCGCCGGGTTTCCTGCCCAGATTTCTCCTTCGCCGATATTATGTTTGAGCACAGCGCCCATACCGAGGGTGGCATAATCGCCGATGGTCATGCACTCATGAATGGTGGCATTGAGTCCGATATGTACGCCTTTGCCGATCGTCAGATAACTGCCCACAGCGGCTTGTGCGGCGATATGACAGAAATCACCCACCACATTGTCGTGCCCCATCATACTTCCCGCCATCATCATACAGCCTTTGCCTAACTTCGTAGCCGGAGACATCGACACATTCGGTAGTATGACGCAACCCGGTCCTAATTCCACACTCGGTGCCACATACGCCATTGGATGCACGAACGTCGCCAAGCGATCATCGGGAATACCCAGACTCTCGAATAGCGCGATGCGTTCTCTGTTTCCGTCGATGCGAAAGATGGTGTTGATAAACCAATAGCCTTCGGCTAACAGTCGCTGCGCATCGCTGATCTTGCCTATCACGGGAAACAAATCGATCTTCTCTCCTACCGGTGTGCGATCATTCAAGTATCCCGCTACTTCCAGATCCGTAGCACCCATCCGTCGCGCATGCTCTATCGCTGCAGCCACCACGGCCGCATTGCCTTGCCCACCTAATATCGCTACTTTTCTACTCATACACCTTACACTTTACACCTTACACAACTTGTTCTATTATAAAGTTCGGACGCTGTTTGGTCTCCAGGAAGATACGGCCGATATATTCGCCCAATACCCCCAGAAACGCGAAGTTCAGACCAAAGAGGAACAGCATCAGCACCATCATACTCGTCCATCCGGTGACCACATTGCCTACCAGTTTGTAGATGATCAGTCCCAGCGCCGCGATCATACTGCCTACGCACAGCAGCGCGCCCAGGTAGGTCACGATGCGAATCGGGAACATCGAGAACGAGAAGATACGCGCGAACGTCAGCGCCAGCATCTTGCTCAGGTTATACCCGCTCTTACCGGCAAAGCGCGCATCGCGTTTCAAGGGCACCGCCACATATTTATTGCCGATATAGTACAGCAGACTCACCGCCGTAGCTGTCTTCTCCGGGAAGCGACGAAGTTCTTCCACGACGCTCTTCTTCATCACGCGGAAGATACCGAGACGCGGCATCGTGTGGATATCTGTGATGCGGTTGCTCACGCGCTGGAAAAGACGCGACACGGCAATCTTCATCTTGCTGTCCTTGCGTTCCTCCCACTGCGCAATAGCCATCGTCGCTTCCGGTGATGCCAACAGCGCATCGATCAGCACCGGGATATCTTCCGGCCGATCCTGTAAGTCGCTATCCATCAGCACGATCAACTCCTTCGTCGTCAAACTCAAACCTGCGGCGATGGCGTTCTGCTGACCGAAGT
Source organism: uncultured Bacteroidales bacterium (assembly GCA_900318245.1). GTDB lineage: Bacteria > Bacteroidota > Bacteroidia > Bacteroidales > Paludibacteraceae > Colicola. The sequence continues at coordinate 147,323 of ONJT01000001.1, read as the reverse complement.
TTCTGCTCAACCGAGCGATGCGTAAATGTTCTCGCTGTGCACGTTCTGCTTGCATGATCTCCCACGATCGGTCGCGACTACCGTCATCCACCAGGATGATCTCATACTCCTTCACGATCGTCTCCACCACGGCTGTCAAGCGTCGCAGCAATTCATTGATCACTTCTTCGTCATTATAAATCGGTACAACTACCGACAAACTTTGTTTATACATGTTATAATTGCTAATTGCTAACTACTAATCTATCATCTTGGTAGATTTTATACCCTGTGCGTTCTCCGCTGCAACTCACATTCTCCGGAGCATCGAAAAACACGCTGCTGCGTCCTATCTGCTTAACTTCAGGATGAATGATCTCGCCCAGCGCCACACGTATCACGCCTTCTACGAAGTCATACCCCGTACTCAGTTTGACCAAGTCGCTGCCGATGAAATCACCACCCATGCGTCCACCTATCTCCATCACTACGATACGGCCTTCGTTCGTGATCTTATACTCCGAATGACTCGCGCCATTGGTGATCCCCAACGCATCCAAGGCACGACGGGTAATCTCAAAAATATGCGTCTGCATATCGGCCGGCAGGTCCGAAGGCTGATGGTGCTCCAGTTCCACAAAATGCGGCGCTCCGGTCGTTACTTTATCGGTAATCTGCAGCGCATAGTGCACGCCCCTGCAACTGATCATCTCCACGCTTATCTCGCGACCCTCGATATATTCTTCTACAATCACTTGCCCGGACATCGACAGCGCTTTCGCCTTCGCGATTGCGGGTGCCAGATCTTCCTTTCGCTCCACTTTCTGCACACCGAGACTTCCGCTTCGATCCGTCGGCTTCACAACTACCGGCAATGCCGTGCCATCGGTTTTCGGACAATCGACTCCGGCCGCAACCAGCGCATCGTGCATCAAGTGCTTGTCATGCGCACGCACAGCCGCTTCATAGCTGTTTCCGGTCAGCCCCATCTCTTCTGCCACGTACGCCACTGTCGGCGCTGCCACATCGCTGCCGATCGTGCAGATACCGTCGATATGCTCCTCCCTACAGATACGCAAAATCTCTTCCTTCTCCGTGATGGAAATCGGATAGAACACGTCGCACAGGTCCTTGCACACCGCGCCTTCTGCCCAGGCAAAACAAATCGTCCTGAGTCCCATCTCCTTTGCGCGTTCCACTAACGGCCGCTGCAAATAACTCGCTCCTATAATCGCTAAACTCTTCATTCTAAAATCTACAATTTTCAATCTGCAATCTGCAATCGAATAAGTGCATACCTTCCGTTATGGCATATCGGCACTACCTTCGTCGGCACACCGTAGTGCAACTCGATCTGCTCGCATATTCGCGGAACGGCTGTGCGTTCCTGCTTGTATCCTTGCACGTCCGTAAAGATGTACATATCGTCCCGCAACAACGCGCGATAACTGTGTCCTACGGGTTGATTGAGCGGACTCCAGGTCATCCAACCCAAGGTATATTTCTCGCATTTGTACGGCCAGATATGCCAAGGATTCACCGCCTCCATCATCATCGTCGTACCAATCGTCGTCACCTGTGCATCGCTCGGCACAAAGTCAATCAACGGCCGTTGCAACCGCTCCCATACGTAGCGGTTATAACTCGCTGTCACGCACTCCGCGTATATCTGATACATATACCACCCGCTCAGCACCACCATCGCAATCCCTATTCCCCACTGCCGCCTCTTCCCCGTCGTCTTCGGCAGCAACATGAAATCCGTCACCAGCATCGGCATCAGCATACAAAGGAACACGCGGTTTTTGAGGAACCCGTCCAAACTCACATGTATAATCAAAATTGCCACGAAGACGGCATAGGCTATCAAGAAGATATACTTCGTGCGGTTTCCTGTCGTCAATATCATCAGCACCAGCATCGCGATGAGTATCACTATTTCTACAGCATACTTGTCCAATCGGTACAGGTTTTGCCATTGGTCGCGCACCGGTACTTTGCCCACTACCGCACTCAACTGCCGTATCGCCGCCAAGTCGATTTGCTCTCCGTCCGGAATAAATCGCAGCAACAACTGATAGTCAATCCAGTTGATATTTTCAGGCAACTGACTTGGACGTAAGGTATACGCATTGGGGTTGTCATTCAGTTGGGCGCGTAACAAGTTATAGGTCCGGTAGTACTTCCACTCCGGATCGCGATCATAAATCTTTTGATTCGCTACTCGGCATCCCACCACCGCTGTCAGCATCACCACCACCGCGATATATTTGCGCCACTCAAGACGGTAGGTATAGACGATGATCGGCGCCATCAGCAATCCTACTAATCCCGCGGCCCAGAAGCGTATCAGCGCCGCGATAATCACCATCGCCACACCGCTCCATCGTGCTTTTTTACTCTCGCGCAACAGTAACACGCACCCCGCGAGGCAAACCAATCCCGCTGTTGTCGTAAACTGCAGCGCGACGATGATGCGCGCCCATAGCACATAGAGAATGATCAACCATAATATCTTTTCCCATCGCGCGCGGTTAGGCATCGTGATGAGGCAATAGCTCAGCGCCGACATCGAGAGCACATGCAGCACCGCAAAGCTCAGCGTATACCATTCAACGACCTTGGTCAAACTGTACAAACCGGCCAGCACCCATCCGTACAACACATTGATATACACCAGATGATAATCCGGTGCACCCGAATAACTGCCGTTCGCAATCATGGCCATCATCACGTCGTCATTCTCCTCGAACCCCAACGGCAACATCCACGCCATCACCGCAAAATATACGATGTTCGCTGCCAATATGTACAGTTTATCTTTCAACTTTAAACTTTAAACTTTCAACTTTATCTACTCCCAATGCCTATCTTTCGCAAACAACCGCGCCAAACCGCTCAACCAAATAGTGGCTTTCATATGTCGCGCATACTCCGAACTGTATTGCCCTATGCGTCGCGCATTGCGCATGCGCTCTTGCATCGTATGGATCTTTCGCAGATAGCGATTCTTCGGCGTTTTTCCTTTCTTCTCTTCACCCTTCGCCCCTGCATCCTTCAACCTCTCGTCCATCCTTCCGGCCAGCAGATCCGCCATCATCTTCTCCGCTCTCGTTGCTACCGAATCCGTATAGAAAAGCACCTCATCACGGGGGTATCCTAGACTTTGCACCAGGTTATATGCATAGAGCTGCCATACGTCATACAGGTGTAGCGCCTTCAGCCATTTCCGCAACAACCGCGCATCAATCGCTTCTTTGTTGCGATGCAGCAACAGCGCCAAATCGCATAACTGCCGGATGCTCGCCCCGCTGCTCATCATATGTTCCCACGAATGCAAGAACACAAATAGCGCATTGAATGTCGGCTCGAAAATCTGCAATCTTAAATCTCCAATCACCAATTCGGAAGCGTGCTTCACGCCGAACGCTTCCATCTTCGCATACCGTCGTTCATCGATCGGATGCGAGAAACTCACACTCACGCGGTGCGTCTCGATCGACACCCCGTCCGCAATGATGTTATAGTGCTTGTAATGGTCCAACTCCTCGTCGAACTTCAAGGCTTTCGGAAATGTCTCGCGCATCACCGCGCAAGCCGGATGGTATTGCTCTTTTCCGACAAAAAGATCGATGTCGCCCCATTGCCGCATGGACGGATCAGGATAGAGCGCCGCCAAACCCGCACCTTTCATCAGCACCGGCTTAATACCGGCTTTCTCCAGCGCTTTCCATGCTCGCTCCAGCACAATCTGCAACTTCGCTTGCGTCTGCATATTCTGCATACACACGGCCTTCATCCGCATGCTGTTAGCCGGGTCAATACCCTTCTCCAAGCGCGCAGGGAAAACCATAGGTCCTACCCCTTGCCTCAGGCATTGTTCATATGTCAGTTCATCTAAGATCATGCGCTATGCGTCTTGCGTGTTAATATCGACGCCATCGTCAGGAAGAAATACTTGATATCCGTGCGAACCGGATGTGCCAGGTATTCCGTCAGGTACTTGTCTTCACTCGCGAATAGTTCCTCAAACGTGTCCGGATGATCGATGTAGAACGGAGGAATCAAACCCGGTTTGCATCGCGTTCGTTTCTCTTGCAACCACTCCGGATAGGTCTCGAACATCGTCTTACTCAACGGCCTTACACCCACTAACTTCACATCGCCTTTCAGCAAGTTAATCAGCATCGGCAGCTCGTCCAACCAGTACTTGCGCATAAATTTGCCCCAGGTCGTGATACGCCAATCGTCGTTACTCTTATCCGCGATGTCCATACCTCCGCGCGCATCAAACACGTACTTCTGAATATACTCCGCATACGGGTGCATCGTTCGCGTCTTGTAGAAATACTTGATCTCTTTGTTCTTGCATACGCGCGGCAACTTGATCAGCGGACCATATACCTTGATCTGCTCCTGCGGATACGGTTGTGAGTGACGATGGGCGAACACATACTCGATATGCCCCATCGGCACAATCTCATCTACCTCAAAACCGCAGTAATACAGTCGTCCCAGCACCTCCGTCTTACTCAGCATACGCTTGCGGCCCTTGTTGATATCATAGTAGAGACGACTCGTCAGCATCAATCGAGGCAACACCCGTTTGCTAAAGAAATACATGCAATACACGATCCAATTCAATCCCCACGGATAGCGGTTCAATATCTTCTGCTTGATATATTCCTGCGGACGGTAGCAGCATACATAGCGCCCTTCGTCCGGCAGTTTCTGATTCACGATGCAGAACCGTCGGTTGATACCCTTGGCGTCGTTCAGCAGCGTCAGGTCCACGATCGTCTGGTATTGGTAATCCGGTATCTGCAGGAAGGCAAACCGGTTCCGGTCGCAAACCACCTTCGTCTGCCGGCTGTCCAGTCGCGCGTTCTTGCGCAGCATGTAGTAGTCTGCTTCCGTCGTCACACTCAGCACCGACTGATGAATCGACTCGATGGAGGACTTACTGCGTTTCTCGTCCGGACGTTGTACCTGCGCGTCCTTGCGCTGCTCGATCTTCATGGCCGGAACCGTCATGTTCGTCGCGTACTTCCAGTAATGTTCGATGATCACCACGATTGTCTCCAGTCCTCCCACGATCAGGATCGTCCACATCGCCACACGCGGAGAGAGCGAGTACGGCATTTTCGGCAATAGCCACCAGCATAGTCCGATCAGTATACCCGCATCCGCTATCAACGACAGCAGCGATTGCCAGAACCAGGTGTCTTTATACGAGCGGTACAATTGCACAGCAAAACCCACCACGATCCACAGCACAGCCAGCACACCGAACAGCGCCCAGTAATGTGCGATATCGCTCTTGTCGGACACCCATCGCCACAGCATGCACAGCAATGCCGCTATACCCCACACCAGCAGGTCTACCGCAATTCTCCTATTCCATCCGTCTCTAATCATTAAATCTTAAATCTAAAATCTTAAATCTAAAATAGCGATTTATCGCCTCTCATCCCAGCCAAACGGATGCGCACTTAATGGTAATTTTGCCAGCGGATGGTAGTCGCCTACGAGTCCGATCGGCTCGGCATGCCGTATCTGCGCCACCGTCTCGATGCACGGACGTGCTTCAGCGATGCGGAATCCGTCTCCGGCAAGGATATGCTTGTAACTCTCCGTATGCAACTCCGTAAATCCTGCGCTGAACTCAAACTCCTCGCCATCGATGGACAAGGTACGATAGGTTCGTTTCTCACCTTGCACAGCGTTTGCAGGCAGACAGTCTGCATTGATAGAAAGGAAATAACGCACACGCGCTTGCTCGAGCTCCAGATAACCCGCTACCCGATCAAAACTCATCACGTGCACGATGTTCTTCTTCACCGGGCCAAATACCCACTGCAGCATGTCGTAGAAATGCACACCGATGTTCGTCGCGATACCGCCACTCTTGTGTACATCGCCCTTCCAACTGCTATAATACCACTTGCCGCGACTCGTGATATACGTCAGATCCACGTCGTAGATCTTATCTTTCGGACCTTTCTCCACTTTCTCTTTCAGCGCGCGGATCTTATCGTGCAGACGCAACTGCAGAATCGTATACGCCTTATGTCCCGTCTCGGCTTCCAACTCCACGAGGTTGTCGATGTTATACGGGTTGAGCACCAGTGGCTTCTCGCATATCACGTCGCATCCCAGACGCAAACCGTAACGGATGAATGCGTCGTGCGTGTAGTTCGGCGTACATATCGACACCCAGTTCAGCGGCTTATCCGTCCGCATCTGCTTCGAGCAGAACCTATCGAACTGCTCATTCTCCGTGAAGAACGAACAATCCGGGAACGACGAGTCCAAACGACCCACCGAGTCAAACTTGTCATACGCTACCAACAGGTTGTTACCTGTGTCTGCAATCGCCTTGATATGACGCGGAGCAATATATCCCGCCGCACCAATCAATGCAAAATTTAATGGTTTATTCATATTGCTTATATTTTTAATTATTTCAATTTCTCAATCGCCATCTTTATCCGCCGCATGGCTTCCATGATCTCCTCCGTGCTAATCGCGTACGATAACCGGATACATTCCGGGCTACCGAAGGCCGAACCGCTCACTACCGCCACATGCGCTTCTTCCAGCAGGTACTCCGCGACCTTGTCGCCTCCGCCTAACGCACTCACGTCCGGAAACAGATAGAACGCACCTTGCGGTTTCTCAAACTTCCATCCGGGTATCTCTGCTGCTAACTTACAGATTAATTCTCTCCGCTCTGCAAACACCTGCCGCATTTGCTCTACGCAATCCTGTGATCCTGTCAAGGCTGCCTCGGCTGCCTTCTGAGCCACCATCGTCGCGCATGTCACTTGCTGTCCTTGCAACCGCGCACACGCTTCGATGAACGCTTTGTTCTTACTCATCAGCCATCCGATTCGCCATCCCGTCATCGCATATGCTTTACTAACACCATTGACTATTACTAATCGTTCCGCCAATTCCCCAAACTCCGCCATCGAACAAGCGGCACCTTCATACACCAACGCATCGTAAATCTCGTCGCTCAGCACCACCACCTCCGGATACGCTCGCAGTACTTCTACTAACGCTTCGAGTTGCGAATGGCTATATACGCTTCCAGTAGGGTTATTCGGACTGCACAGGATCAACATTTTCGTCTTTTCTGTCAGCGCCTCTCTCAACTCGTCCGCGGTGAGGCAATAGCGGTTTTCATACTTTGTCTGTATCGCCACCACCTTTCCTCCGGCTACCTTCACCATCTCGGTATAACTCACCCAACTCGGCATCGGAATCACCACCTCGTCTCCCGGATTAACCACCGTCTGAATGGCATTGTATATCGCCATCTTCGCCCCCACACTCACAATCACATCGGCAGCCTCAAATTTGCAATCTTCAATCTGCAATCTGCAATTCGCATTCTGCGCTGCCGCAACGGCTTCGCGCAGCGATGCGATTCCCGCTACCGGCCCATAATGCGTCCATCCCTTGTCTATCGCTTCTTGCGCCGCACGACGAATGTGTTCCGGTGTCTCCATATCCGGTTCACCCAGCGACATACTGATCACATCAACCCCTGCAGCTTGCATCGCCTTTGCCCTCGCCGCCATCGCCAAACTCTGTGACGCCGCTATCCCTTTTACTCGTTCTGATACTTGCATTTTTTTCAAAAACCTTTGCGGCTGCAAAGGTACACAAAAAAACTGACATATACAAAGGTATATGCCATTATTTTAATTTTTTTAGATTTTTTTTACGATTAGCACCTTATTTCAGCAACTTGTATAGTATCTCTATCGGATGATGTGCCGTAATTCCCGTTCCGTCATAAATCTGCGTTCGGCACGAGATTCCAGGTGCAACAACAAACACCGGCCGCTCTACGCAATCCGCTTTCACAGCTTCACGCACAGCAGGGAAAAGAATCATCTCTCCAATAGCAATCGACGTCCGATAATGCGTCTTCTCATAGCCGAACGAACCGGCCATTCCGCAGCAACCGGACGGAATCACATGCACCTTCGTGTTCATCGGCAAATCCAGCAACGCCGCTGTCTTCTCCACACCCACCAGCGCCTTCTGATGGCAATGTCCGTGCAACCAAATCTCTGCCGGCATATCGCTAAACTGCTCCTTGGTTATCCTTCCGGCCTCCACCTCGCGCATCAAAAACTCATCAAACAGCAGACAGTTCTTTGCCAATTTTTCAGCAGCCTCTCGCCATTCACCATTCGCCACCAACTCCGGATATTCGTCGCGGAAAGTAAGGATGCACGACGGTTCAATGCCCACCAACGGAGTCTCGTCGCTCACCAGATCTTTCAGCAACCGGATATTCTTCTCCGCATAACGTCTCGCCAAACGCAGACAACCCTTCGAGATGGCTGCACGACCACTCTCTGTATGCTTAGGCACAATCACTTCATACCCCAGCCTGTTCATCAGCCTTACAAACGTCTCTACCAACTCCGGCTCCTCATACTGCGTAAACTCATCCAAAAACAAATATACCCGCTTCTCAAATCGAAAATCAAAATTTGAAATCTTAAATCTAAAATTTGAAATTTTAATACGTGGTATCCTCCTCTCCTCCGCAAACCCAACTATCTTCTTCAGCATTGTCGATGTCCATCGGTTGGTCGCGAACCAGTTATAAATCCCTGGCATCATCGCGCCAAGCCGCTGAATAGCACCGTTCCTCGCCACCATCCACGTCCGCAACGGTGTCCCATGCGCATCATACAATTTCTGCAGTGCCTCTGCACGCAACCGCGTCATATCCACTCCCGACGGACACTCTCGCTTGCACGCCTTGCAGGCCAGACACGATGCCAACACCTCTTTCAACTCAGCCTCACCTATCGCCGCATTGCCGCTCAACCATTCCCGCAGCACATTCGCTCTGGCACGCGTCGTCTGCAACTCATCCCCGCTCACCTTATATGCCGGACACATCGTTCCACCTATCAGCTTCGACTTCCGGCAATCTCCGGCTCCGTTACAATGCTCCACAAGGCAAAGCATCTCCGCGTCCTTAATCGTTTTCCCGTAACCGAGCACTCGCAACCACTCATCCATCTTCGGCGTATCCACGATCTTATGCGGATTGAAAATTTCCTCTTCGTCCCAGCAGTGTTTCACTTCACGCATCAGCTCATACGTCTTCTCCCCGTATTGCAGCGGAATGAACTCCCCTCGCAATCGTCCGTCGCCATGCTCTCCGCTGATTGTACCGCGATGTTTCCGAACCAGCAACGTCGTCTCATGCGCAATCTGCCGGAACAGACGCCTTCCTTCTTCCGTCTTCAGGTTCAGAATCGGCCTTAGATGCAACTCTCCCGTACTGATATGCCCATAGAACACACACGATGTGCCCAACCGCTCCAACATCGCACGAAAATCACGCATATAAGCCGGCAACCGTTTTGCCGCAACTGCCGTATCCTCAATCACTCCCGTAGGCTTCGCATCTCCAGGCATACCGTTCAGGATACCCAATCCGGCCTTCCGCAGATTCCACACCTTCGCCACATCACCTCCGTACACACGCGTACAAAGGTTCACCAATCCGCTCGCCATCAACGCTTTCTCTATCGCATCGGCCTGACGATCCATCTCCTCACGGCTCTCCGCACGCAGTTCCGAAATGAGCAATGCAGCCGGTGTCCCTTCGATAAAATCAATCTGCTGACTACTGAAAGCCGATGCCTCTCGACTCAGTCGGATTATCTCCCCGTCCATCAGTTCCACAGCTGTAGGATGATGCGCCAACGCAATCAGATTCGCCTCAAAAGCCGCATCCAGACTCGTGCAATGTGCACACACCACCATCACCTCTTTCGGTGGCAACGGATCTAACGACACCTTGATACGCGACAGCAACGCCAACGTCCCTTCACTTCCCGCTATCAACCGGCATAGGTTGATCTTCCGTTCCCGCAAAGGCTTACTCTCGTCGCACAAATCTTCTATCGCCTCATCGATGGCATATCCGCAACTCCTTCGCGTCAACTCCTTATCCGGATACGTCTCCGCTATCAACGTCCGTGTCTCTTCATCCAATGCCCATCGTATCAACTGCGCATATATCCTCTCCTCTAACTCCCTAATTCTCTCATTCCCTAACTCTCTAACTCCTTCATCCCAGAACGCGCGTCCAAACCGCGCTTCCAGCTCTCCAATCGTATATTCCGCAAAATGCACCCTGCTCCCATCCGCAAGGATCCCATCAGCCTCTAACACATGCGGACGCGTACTTCCGTATATCAACGAATGCGTCCCGCACGAGTTATTACCCACCATGCCACCGATGCAACACCTGTTCGATGTCGATGTCTCCGGACTGAAAAACAACCCGTACGGCTTGCATGCTATGTTCAACTCATCCCGCACCACACCGGGTTCCACCCATGCATACCGTTCCTCCGCATTGATCTCTAGGATACGATTCATATACCGACTCACGTCTGCCACGATACCTTTGCCGACAACCTGTCCGGCTATCGACGTACCTCCTGCACGCGCAATGATACTCGTTCCTCTACGACGCGCCTCTCCGATCAGAGCCACCAAATCTGCCTCATCTTTCGGATATGCCACGCCATACGGTACCTCGCGATACACACTCGCATCCGTCGCGTACGCCACCTTATGCAAACTGTCCGTCAGTATCTCCATCAAAAATCTCCAATCTCCAATCTTAAATCTCCAATCTTCAATCTAGAACTACTCCTTCTCCCGTTTCTCCACTGCCTCCTCTATCGCAGCCAACTCCGCGTCACCTCATAATTCTTCCCGTCTGCGGCAGTAGTAAAGAATTTCTTTACAACTGAATTTGCGTCTAATTCCCTCTCGTTCAGTATGTTAGCAATATGCTGACCTATACCTTGCTTAGAGGTGTCAAAAAGTTCCGCAAGCTGATTTTGGTTCATCCACACGCTCCCATCCCGTGCATACAACACCACACTCGCCTTTCCGTCGATGGTGTTATAAATGATGATATTGCTTTCGTTGTTATCCATGATTCCCTAATTCTATTTTCCTTTCATTTACCTTTCACTCCCGCGACCATCTCGCGACCATTACGGACGTCATAGATAGGTGTCTTTCCTGTTTTTCATCCTTCCCATTCTATTCCCCTCAAACAAGCCGGTAACTTTTTCCCGTGTTCTTTGTGATGTGCAACGCACTCGCAACACTTTCCGTGTCTCGGACATCCTTCTTTTGTACAAGGACAATCTATGTTATTATGTGGACAGGGCATATTAAGTATATTTAGTTTTTATTACAACTCTGGTGGCAAATAGAATTGCTCTGTTCTGTCAATTTCTACAATTTGAACTTGACTTTGCTCTTTCGTTAAAACCGCCTCTAAACTTTGTCGCACGGATTTTGGATTTGGGTCTTGAATGTATATCTTTGCATCAGGTTTCAAATATCTCAGTATCTTCCTGTCAATTTCTCTATTGAAGAAAGGGAAAGTATATCCGATAATAACCAAAGCATCAGTTTTACCAATAATCCTATCAACTCTGTTAAAAATCTTTTCACTCGGTTGACTATCATCAAAAGCAAATGACAAATGAGTATTATCCTTTTTCCCTACTACATACAATTGATAAAGATATATAAACTCTAACAACCATGTTTGCTCTCTTTGGAGCTGTTCGCTACGATGAGGTTCTTCTTTGATTGCAAATAATTTATCTCTTATCTTTTTACGTAATGTAACTATGCTTGTTTGTTTCGCGAATGTTGCTGTGCCATTTATTTTTATTATCTCGTAATCTGCATCGAACATGGCATTTTTATACCCCACTAACAATTCTCCTTGTTCATCATAACCGGAATACGCTAATTCAAACTGACTGTCATAATTCCATGAAATCACACGAATATTCGATGGGAAATGCAGATTAGGTTCCAATATGTTAGCAAAGAAAGTATCATACCTTGAATCTGGATAATTCTGTAATTGGAGATACAAAAAGAACAATGTCAAAAGTTGCTCTAACTGCTTAAATTCTTCTGGTCTCTTTTTTAATACAAGTTTCTTTGCATATGTATCTATTGTCGCATGGCGGTCACATTCTATATATAATCTATATAGGCGTCTCCATAATTCTTTACGTGCATGTTCCCAATCTTCGAAAGAAGCTAATCCTATTTGCGGATCCTTCCAGTCAATATCTTTAGGAATAGCATTTTTATCAAGTAAGTTACATATATTCCATAAACAATTTGATATTTCATTTACGCAGGGCAAACCTTCATATATACTATTGTCTTTCGGATCTCCACCTGGTAAATCTTTCCCTCGTTTGCCCGCACTTGCCCCTGCTCCTATTAGGTATGTTACATTCTTCATATTTATCCTAAAATCATTTATTCTGCTGCTTTCTTTGCTTGCTTCCAATATGTCTATATTCCTTTAACGGAAACTAATTGGGACGGACAAATACTTTCACTGAAAAATTATCTGTTGAAAGTTTGTTTAGATCGTTTTCAAGTCCTACCGGATTATGGAGAATAGCATTCGGGTCATAGACAAAGCAATATAGCGCGTCAACATCCGGATGTTGCTGGTATTTCGCAACATCAATGATAAGTTGCTCACCGATTTCTTTGTCTTTCAGATTATCTCTAGTCATCTTAACTTCAATAGCGATGTGCGCTTCTTTAAGCAAGAAATCCATTCTATTGCTATTACCAGCATATGAGGGAGTCCATTCTTCTGGTCTTACATCCGAAAAATGTAATTTAAGCAACGCGTGTAGTAAATCTTGAACGTCATATTCATCTTGGATAATTATAGTTTCTCTACCTGCATGTCGTCTCTTTAATTGAATTGCACAAGCATTAAAATGTTCTATTATATTTCTTATGATTAAGTCATAATCTATATTAACGGTTTTAGGTTGGAGTTGTTCAAATGCTTCCAATATTCCGACTAAAGAAAAGAGAGTTTTTAAGAAACAACATTTTTTATCTTCATCAATAATCTTCTTAAATTCCGATACCATGGGAATCCCTCTATATTCTTGCTGAATATAAAGCAGTGCTTTCATCTCCCATTTCAGAAAATCACCATGTTTGTTCCCATTTACCCATGTAGGTTGATACAAGGCATCAATTTCTGGTTCTTGAGTCAACAGATGACCTTCTTCGATTAATTCTCTCAACATATTAATTGTATTTTGTATTCTATTGCTTTTATGAGTCAATTTCTTGCATGATACGGTCGGTCTGTTGAAGAACATAGATGATACTCTGGTAGTGCTTCACATCCTTAAAATCAAGCGTCATACCTTTTCTGTCTTTCAACCATTTTTGGCAGGTTGATAGCCACCAATATAGAAGTTCCAAGCAGATTCCGGTACATTCTCAAAGTATTGTTCACTATTGATATAGACGCGGTTCTGTTCCCAATGGAAACCATCTACTTGCAGTGTGCCTGTTTTGGGGAATGAAATACCAGTGCTATTGGGTATATTCTCCATTAGATGCAGTTTACGCAATTCCGCACCTAATTTTGCCAATCTATGATATTCATTGGCATTTACAGGATACGGGATGCGCGGAAAGTCTATCTTTAAGAATTCCTTGTAGCGTTCGCGATAATTCGGAGAATGTAAAACGGCATAGATATAATCAAAGAGTTCTTGTGGCTCAATTTGCTCTCCAAGAACTTTCTCGATTTGAGAGAGTATTTTGGTATCAAAGTTAGTGATGCGCTCTTCAATACCCAAATTTTCCACGTAGAGATATAAGGGGAATACTATACCACCACCTCGATAAAATATGTTAGTGTCAACTAGATATTTTGATGTATAAATAATATTCCAAGGCATTTCTCCGATGGCTTGTCCTTGAGGACCAATAATTAGAGAAATATTGTCCTTGAGAAGATGCCGCATATACTTATAACGATGTCTTACAACTTTATTTAAGTCGTAATCAATCCACTGATTATCAAATGGACGATATGTGTAAGGTTTATTATACTCCGATTGATATGGAGTTGTAGAAACTAATTCCTTATCATGATGAGTTTTAACACCGCTAGAAGAAACTGGCATTAATTTACCAATTTCAAATCCTTTCTCATATTCTTCTTGTATAGAGAAATCTTTGGGGACAAAGAAATATTGTGGAGCCTGTATATCTAATTGCTCCCAATTTACATCCATTAGGCTATGGCTGTTCAGATAACAATATTTGTTTTCACGACTTCCATAAAGGTCAAAATAATAAACTTGACAATTATTTTGCTGATTATTCTTTGTCCGACAAAATATGTTTATGCTAACTCCTTGTTGGATGTCAAAGACATTCTCATCCTTAGTACCATCAGAAGCGACCTCTCTTCTTTTGGCGCTACCATGCAAGTTAAGAATGTATATTTTGTCAAAGGATTGATAAAGGCTCTTTCGCATCTGACGATGGATAAGACCATCAATAAAAGAGTTATTAGATATAAATCCAAGGATTCCTTCACCATTCTTTTCTATATAGTATTGTCCTAAACGAATAAATTTGATATAATCATCACTAAGTGGCTGTATATTTCTTTCGTTGAGGCTCTTTTTATAGTCAGCAACAAGGTTTGTTATCCATTTCCCGTTATTCTGGCTACTAATACTATAGGGAGGATTGCCGATCATTACCATTACAGGATAATCACGTTTGATAACATTAGCTTCAGTCGCCTCACGGCTAAGCCATTGAGCAAAGAGCGTGCGAGGTTCATTGTTGCTTTCTTCAAGCGAGTTGGTAAGATATACATGTAAACGCTTGTCGGTTTGATGCTGATAACCTGTTTCAGACAGAAGCATATCAAGTTTGATATGAGCAACTGCATATGAAGCCATCAATATCTCAAAACCATTCAAACGAGGCAACAAGTGTTGTTCTACATATTGCTGCCAAATACCCTGATTGTCACGATAACGGTCATATATCTGATTTACGACCTCTGCCAAGAATGTTCCTGTTCCAGTAGCAGGGTCAAGTATCTGCACTCTATGGAACTTTTGCATCCCGTGTTTTGCTCCGTCCGAGGTGCGTTTGTCTCGGCTTTGTTCAACTGCAACCTCTTTTTCTATCATAGAGTAGTCAGCCAATCCCTCTGCCAATCCAAATTCCTTTTGCAGAATTTCATCGACAGCTCTCACAATGAATCCAACGACAGGTTGCGGAGTGTACCATACGCCTTTTGACTTGCGCAATTTGGGATTGTATTCCGAAAGGAAGTCTTCATAGAAATGAATCATTGGATCATGGTGACGCTTATCTTGCACATACGTCTTCATAATCTTCTGAATGTTTGTGGCTTGGAATACTGTTGCCAAATCATCTACCACCCAAGCAATACGGTCATCCAGATCATTGCCAGCCAAATTATTGAATATCTGTCGCAAGAACGGGTTTGTTTTCGGGATAAGACGAGCCGCTTCTTCCCTGCTAAAATCTTTCGGCGTATCATCGTGCAAACGTGCGGCAAACATACCATACGCAATAGTCTGCGCATAGATGTCGGCAAATTCTGAGGGTTTCAATTCCTGAATAAGTACATCCTTAAATGCTTGATATTGTCCCCTAATGTTTTCGTTGGCATAACTATCTGTTTCGTCATTCATTGCTTGCTCGATGATATTCTCTAATAGCCGAGCTTTACCAGCCATCAGTTTTGCCAGACGTGAAGCAGATGTAATACTCTGTATTGCAGTATTCCCCAAATGCTCAATGAGATTCAGAAATTTGTCTTCGTTCTCATTGATAGCAACAATCTTATCCCCTTTTATTTCGGCTATACGCACACTATCAACAAACTCGCCAAACTCATAAAGGTGAAAATCCAAATAATCCGTGAAAATAATATAATCGAGTGCTTGCTTATAACGTGTAAACTGCTCTTTGTGACCATGAGGATTGCGTCCGTCAAGATCATTGTCGCCAATATCTTTGGCTTCAATATAGAATACCGGCATTCCGTCTTTCCGACTAGCGATGTAGTCAGGTGCTCCACACTTTTCCCTCTTCGGCTCGTTCACGATACGGAGTTTGGGAAGTAGGTCTTGCATCAATTGCTCTAACGCGCCTCTATAGGTATGTTCGGTTGCATTCCCTGCACAGTACTTTTGATTGACGGTGCTTATGTATTCCTTAATATCCATAGTATAAAAATTACTGGTTGAGTATGTGACTTGTTGACGATTACTTACTTATTATTCGGGATTAAAAAGCATCTTTCCCTATTGCCGCTTGGTTTCCATAATAATAAATAGAATATTTGTTCACCATTTCAGCTAAGTCTGTTTTGAAATTCAATATGAGATAGATAGTGTGCTGAAGAGTATGATCCCTTATCGTGATATGATCTATAGCAACTGAGTAATCTTTATCGGGAATAAACTCTTTTATCATTTCTACAGAAATATCGATTTCTTTATCATTTAATTTTGCGTGTTCCTCTCTTTCTATAATGTGACCATACACTTCAAGAAATTTTGCTTTCTCTTTGACAATATCAGACCAAAGTATGTATAATATATGAAATATGTCGAATGGAATTTCGCGCATCATACTACAGGACATTTCTTTGTCTGATTGTTTGCAAAGGTTGGTCATTATCGATAAATGAAGTTCATCGTTATTTTGCAATTTGTCTAATTCGTTATTATTTAATGCAAGAACTAATTGATACGTATGTAACCATAAATTATATAAACTAGGATACATGTCATTATATAGATCTACTTTTTGATACGAATTCTTGTAGAAATCATTTAACATATAGAACGAAATACCGGCTATCAAACCATAGCAGCAATTTCTTATTGTTTCATCAATGGATGCCATGACATCCAATACATTTGCAGAAAGAGGTAAGGGAGAACAATGCGTAAGGAGATTGGATATTAAGGCATAACAAACCGAAATAGTCAATACCCATAGTACCATCCCTTCTTTCTTTGCTCCCTGACGCATAAGTCGCCAAATTGCTTTATTTCTCTCTTTGCTGTTTATAATCGCCATATTTTTCTTTTCTACCTTGTTCCTCACGCTCATCAGTAGCGTTGCAGTGGCATTACCTATGCGGAACGGGGTTATCACGTATCCCACCATACCTTATATATACTATGTATATATCCCGTGATTTTAATTTTCTCCTATTAATATTCTGATTTGTTTGAAGCCTTTATCCTGCTTTCCCATCAATAACCGATGATCACGCCTCGATTTCCCATTTACACAATTTCGCGCAAAGATACAAAAAAAAATCCACATACACAAACTTTTAATAATTATTTTATTAAAATAATCGATTTTGCATGAATTTTGCTATCTTTCTGACTCATTTATCCACCTACAGTTGCAATTTCTGCAACAGTCATCCGATGTTATGTTTTCTGCGCAATTTACATAACATTTCAAGGAGGGGTACAATTTGTACCCTCCTTTGCTGCCCATCGAACCATTCGAAATTTTCGAATAGTTCCCCAGTTGTTCGGAATTTCCGTACAACTCAGTACTTAAGTAAAACTTAATAACTGACATCAACCGGGAGACAATCTGTACCCCACTTTATACCCACCTCTACCTGCCAATTCCACACAAAAATCAATAAAATGCAAAAATTCTGCCCAATTATTTGCATATTTCAAAAAAAAGCAGTACTTTTGCATCAGATTTAAACAAAGTTCAATTTGTATTATTCACAAAATACACGCATAATATAAAATATAGTTAGTACTATATGAGAGATATCTATCAATATTCGACACCAGAGATCATACAGATCTTAGGGCAACGGGAGCGGACCTACAGGATACGTTTGGGATTTACGCAGAAAGAACTGGCTGAACGTGCCGGGATATCGGTGCCGACGCTGCAAGCCTTCGAAAACGGGACCAACAAAGACATCTCTTTCTCGACGCTGCTGCGGATATTACGCTCCATCAATCAGTTAGAAGGAGCAGACACCCTATTAGCCGAAATCCCAGAATCGCCTTACTTGATGCGCGACAACGGTGAACAACGGCAACGCGTAAGACACAAGAAGCAATGAGAAACCTTATTCACATATTTCTCTGGGGCGAAGAGATTGGTGCCTTGGAGTGGAAACCGAGTATGGGGCGTTCGTACTTCACGTACAATCCTGCGTATTTGGCAAAAGGTGGTGCGTCAATAGCTCCACTAATGGCTCCTATCGATTCCAACACATTGTATCGTTCCTTCGGCAGCGAGGAAGAGCGTATCTATCAGCGTCTTCCGGCTTTTATAGCGGATTCGTTGCCGGACGATTGGGGTAACACGCTGTTCGAACATTGGCGTATGGAGCGACACCTGGCTCCGGCTGAAGTGACACCGTTGGACAAGTTGACGTTCATCGGCAAACGCGGCATGGGTGCACTGGAGTTTGAACCGGATGCACAGTTGATGCCGTATGCAGAGCCGGTAAACATTGGCGAGTTGGCTCATTTGGCGCTGAAGATTTTTGTGGATAGGGAAGAGGCGCATATTGCTCCGGACGAGGAGATCACGAAGCAGTTGCTGATGGCTGTCGGCACCTCTGCCGGTGGACGACAGCCAAAGGCTATCATTGCCGTGAGCCGTGAGACGGGTGAGATCCGTTCGGGACAGATAGCCGGACTGGATGGGTTCGACTATTATATATTGAAGTTTGGTGATGCGGAACGCAGTTCAGCTGAATTGGAGATGACGTACTACGAGATGGCTCGTGCAGCCGGTATCGACATGATGCCTTGTTTTATCAAAGAGGCAGACGGAGAGAAGCATTTCATGACGCAGCGTTTCGATAGACCCAACGGACAGAAACTGCACACACAGACACTGGCTGCCATGGATCCGGATGCAGAGAGTTATGAGGCGCTGATGCTGACATGCCGCAAACTGCATCTGCCGGATGCAGCCATGGACGAGATCTTCCGTCGCTTGGTCTTCAATTACCTGGCCAACAACACCGATGATCACCACAAGAACTTCGCCTTCATGATGAATCGCAAGGGTGAATGGTCGATTACTCCGGCATACGACATGACGTATATCTTTAATGTCAGAGGCTATCAGCCGGAACTCAGCCATTGCCTTTCTCTGCGTGGTAAACGCAGCGATTGGACGATGGAGGATGTACTGGGTTTTGCTAACGAAAACGGTATCCGCAATCCGGAAAAGATCATCCGTCAGGTAGCAGCAGCGGTGATGAATTTCCGTACACTTGCTGATAAAAACGAAGTTAAACCGGAGTGGATTGGTCGTATAGAAGACGTTCTCCTCACGCATCTGCGGGAATGGGGATTTGACATTCGGCTGCAACCACTCACCTGGACGACTGCGTCAGGAAAGCACATCACCAATGTCTATCTGGAGCAAGCCTACAAAGGCAATATTCACCTCCATGCTACCGTTGATGGCACACCTCGTCGTTGGATATTCCGTCCCTCTTTCCCGGAATACACCACCATCATTTCCCTCGGCATCCCCAATGTCCCAAGTGACTTGCTCAAACAGTTAGTTGAAGAAAGGATATAACAAAGACGTGGCTTCAAATCGGAGTCGCGTCTTTGTTTATGTACAACGTGTTTTCTTTTTTATAAGAAAAAGGCCAAGTCTTTCAAACTTGGTTCTAAGAAATTTTTGCGAATAAACAAATAGAATCGCTACTTTTTCTAAAATTTTCACGAATATTTCTTATTTTTACTAAATTTTCTGCGATTATCTTATCTTTTTAAATCATTGTCAGCCATTTTCCTTTAACACTCCCTCCGGCAAATCACAAATCACACGTGGCTTCATTATTCTTCAATAACATCCTTCTTCTCCAAATAATATTTGAGTTTCTTCTCCTCCATCAGTTCCATGATTCTTACCCTCGATTTATACCTTCTTTAGAATAATTTCTATTCCGTTCTTCAAAGCCTCTATCGCCTTTTCAAACGACACATTATCCAACCCAAAATCCACCAACGTATCTCCATGCGATGCTTCCGAGAAGTGCTCATACTGAGAGAAATACTTATAATATGAATATAACCGTTCCCCTATCTTCTTTAATTCTCCATTATTCAATAATGCCTCAACCATTTTCTGCAACGTAATATGTTTCCCCGTCTTGTCAACCTCCCACATCGAACATTCGTAAAAGTTTGTCGCATCCGGTTTTAGTTTTAGATATTCAATAAAATGATCTTCTATCTGCATCGTATACCATCCATCAAGTTGATCTTCATATCCGGGTATAATATCCCACACCTTATCCTTATACACCTCTGCTCTACTGAACAGCGATGCTACGTATTCCTCTGTTAGAGTCTGCGACAACTGCTCTACATCATCCCTGGATAACAGCGAAACATACAGCCCCATAATGCAATCCGATAGACATGTCCGTATCAGTAATCCCACCGGCAATTTCAAGTACGTCGTTCCTCCTCTGTTGACAGCGTTCCTCGTCAACACCAACACCGCAAACATATTGCATTCGATTCGTCTCACAAAATCCATCATCAGCAGATCTCGCTTCTGCTTATCCTCCACCTTGCAATACGCCAACAACGTCCCCCGCAGATCATAGCACAACTGTGCAATCGCCTTCCCCATGGCTTTCCATGTCTTCATATTTCGCTCCTTGTCTGCCATTGCCAAATATATCCTATCCTCTATTTACTATTCATATATCTTTCTCTATCTTCCTCTTCCTGCTTAATCAATGGCTCATACCACTCCCACATCTCATCAAACGTATGTATCTCGTTTTGTGGAATAGGCACCGCTTCCACGAATGCCTCTTCTGGCGTGCAGGGAAAACATTGCATCATATATGCTTCAAACGCGCGTCTTGGGTATAATGCCAAACTTGACCGAAAGAAATCCGTGCAATAATCATAGTGATGACTATGAATAAATCCATCCCATGATGCTTTCACCTCATTCTCTTCACGTATATCAATCAACTCAAACTGCTCCAAGTTTCTTTGCTCAGGAGTTCCCCATGCCTTCTGCATCGCTGATATTGCCTCTACATCTGACTTGGGTGCACTATAGCCGAACACAGTCACTCGCTTTGAGTCTTGCAAACATTTCTCGAACCGTTTCCATTGCTCTTTGATGAACACATCATCCGTATAATTCTTGTGTTTTACAGGATACATCAATTTAGTCGGCTCAAAATATTTGTGCGTTCTTTTACCGATTGTACCAGCCCAACCGATTCCCTCTATTTCTTCGTTATATCCAATAGCCACATTCCCATGCAAAAACAACAATCCGGGACTTGATCCATGCAGATAATTGCGCCACCATGCTTGGAACAGGAATGGATCCCAATTAAAAGTTGCTATCACATCCTTATCGCGCAGCGACATCACCAGATAGTCATATATCGTGGGTTCCATCGGCAACTCTAATGCCGCAAAGTATCTATAGATTCTATTATTAATCTCTTCTAAGAATCTTGAATTAGCATCCCATTCGTATATATTGCCATACAACTCCTCGAAATTGTCACATAGTATCTCTTCCGGCAGTTGACTCAATATATCCGACATATCTACTACCTTCGGTAAATCGTTCATGGAAGGCAGGCAAAATCCATTTGCCTCCGCATTGCGTCTATGAGATGCAATACTCGCTCCTGCACCCAGAATTACCAAGTGCCGTCCTCCCATAATATGTGAATCCCGTATCGTCATTCTTATTCCGTTCTCCTATTCCTTGCCTTCCAAATACTCCTTCAACATCCTACCATTCGGGAATACATGTATATGCTCTTTATATTTCTCCCAAAACGCATCCGGAATGAATCGAACCAGTTCCTCCCTCGTACACTTCCCCGCTTTGATATAGGTATTCATCTTGTCGTCCGGCTCTCCAGTCACTATCAGACTCCATCCCTCCGTGATTCCTTTGTAATAAAGCGGATTACTCTCTTTACATTCCGCTAATTCCGCTTTCTCATTTTTTAATAGTTCGCGCGGGGCTATATATGCGGTAATAGCCAATCGGTATTTACTGTTTTCCGCATGTTCCCCATTCGGCAATCTCATCTCAAAAAATCCTAAGGAACTTCGTCTGGTCTTGAATGTACGAAGATGTTTCTCTTTCCGCCTGAATCCATCATTTTCCTCTAAATACATTCCTAACTCTTCATTTATTTCCGTTGGATTCTGATCATAGAATGCACATATACCATTAGAAAAGTTCTGTACTTTTTTAAAGTGATCATTCCGTATTTTTAAACCTCCGTGCATCTCTATGAGATCGAACAGATAATCCGGAATGATAGGATACAAATCGGATATTATGTCATAGTCCGCAAATGTGCTTCCATACTTGCTCGTTCTGGCAAAGTACTTTGCTCTTTCTATTTCATCCTCAACATTATATCCGAGCACATCCCCCTCGAAATTTTTACGCGATCGTATACAAACCGTCTTCTCATTCACTTCTATTTCCGATGCGTTATACAATTTATTTAATAGGATAAGCCGCGATACACGATCCAATTTTCGATAATCATAATTATTTATCGTCATTTCGTCCTTTGTGATGAATTCACCTATTGTCATATCCAATCCGGCAAATGACGACAGATTATCCCATTCTATGTTGTTATACTGACTCTTGGATAGTTCGTCTATCAGTATGCTGGATGAATAGCTGAAATTGCCGAACACACATTCCCATACCATATCGTACAACTCACTCCCCTTTGCAATGGCATACTTCTGAATATGCTCATGCGCAGTACTGATGGCACAATCCATCACTTTCCGAACTATCTCCTTTGTTATCCAATCATACGTCTCCTCCATCTCCTTAATAATAGAGGTTCGATCTACACTCAATTGGGGACGATTCTCTCCATAGAAATTTATTATTCCGTAACGGGTTAGAGTCTCCGTAAACGAATATAATCCGAAACTCCCATTTGCCGCTATTCCATCTACGCATATACCGCTCGCATAATGAACCGGTATATGTTTCATCACATCGCAACCTATCTTCTCCAATCCGGGTTTGGGTAATTTCATGATTGCCTTATATTGGATGCCCTCGTGTGATATCTCCAGTATGCGGCATTCAACAAGGTCAATAAAATTTCGTAACGGATACTCACATACTGTCCCGAACATATTTATCTGTTGGTCTATAATATCCATATCCTGAATCTGCAATGCATCCGGACCGTAAATATAGGGCTTGCTATAAAGTTGCTGCTTCTTACCGTTATTCCATCTCACACTCACCTCTATTTGCTCAGGCACCATCATTATATACTTATCTATGATGTTATAGAGGCTATTTTGCCAATTTACAAAGTCTTCTTCTAAGTCAGGACGGAACCGTTGTAACCGCCCTCGAAAATCGTAAGAGACAATACCTATATTTTTTATCTCCTTCGTATTGAGTTCCTGATAGCATTCTTTTTTCAGGTACACTTTAACTAAAGTTCCTGAATCTCGTATTTGCTCTTGGTCCTCCTTCGCGGGATTCTTATAATAGAAATATTCACACACCCCATCTATCGAACATGCTATATGTTCGTCATCCTCCTCTTTCGTCACAATCTCTATTCTATCCCCTATGATAAAGCAGGATAGTATTCCTATTCCGAATTGAGACGTGGGTGCAAACTGAAAACCGGTTTCAGCTTGGCTTTGATAAAAATCCTGCGACTGATAATACGAGTTTCCTATTTTAAGCAAATAGTTCTCAATAATCGCTTTGGACATTCCTTTGCCATTATCCAAGCAATACATATATCTCCCTGCTTCATCTTCTCCTATACCGAATTCTATCACTCCCTTGGATTGTTTTCCGTTCGCATTGTCCTTGGCTATTTGACACCTACATGCATCAAGCGAATTTTGGTACAATTCCCTTATACATGCTACCTTGTCCTTATATAACCCTACGCTTTTCAGCAATTCCAGTATCCTATTCTGATTTAACGTGAATTTCAAACCCAATACAGGTGTAAATATCGTCTTATCGTACGTCACATTAGACCGGTCCACCTTTTCCGATATGGGCATACAATAATCCTTATTCCACTTCGCACTCAATTGATTGAATAAACGTAATTCATTATCTATCCAATCTATATAGTTATACAACGCGTAGTAATCCACCGGTTTGGATATGAAAGCTCTAAAGAATATTGTACCTTTGGATATCTGATGATTTACTCCCCCCGACTTAATCCTCCATTGTCCAAAGCTGTATTCCGACTCAAATTGATGCAAAGATCGTAACTCTACCGGAGCTCTATCATAATCGAAATGAACGATATCACCGATGCGCAATAACATCGCTGCAAATTGCAAGTTTGCTGAATAATCTCCACAATATTCAGCTTGTGTGCCTAACCCTCCTACATATTCTGGTTTTTCTCCGTGCGCTTCACATATAGCTGCTAAATCATTAGCTATGCGTTGACCTATATCACTGACGGGAAATTTTGCAAACTGCGTCTTACCCCATCTTCTTACGTACTCTGCTATTCGTTTATGATGCGTTCTCCTTATATATTCTACACGGAGTGATTGGTTGGTTGATGCGAAATCCTTACATTTATTTATTGTCGAATAGTTTTGATTCCTGAATTCTTGATATTCTACTAATAATGAAGTTAAATAGTGTATCAGTTCCTTCTCTGTCGCTGGAACAAACATCCAGTTCTGTATCTCTCCTTCGAAATCTTGATATATCTTATCCTTGTTTTTTCGTATAACTTCTACCGCCTGAGCATAGGTAAAACAACGCTTCCCATCATTCTTAAACGACTCTTCGTTCACATATTTCTTGTCCGTCCCTTCTGTCAACTCCAGAACCCTAATCTCATAATCCGATATAGCCATTCCGCAGTCGTGTAGATAAGCGGATGCTATGATATAGAATATATCGAACGATGGTAACTTCTTGGCAGAAGTACCTATTAAGCCCTCAATGATTTTAAGAACAGCTTCGCTATGTGATGCATCATGTATATCAAACTCTGGCATCACCCGCGTTACATACTTAAGGTGATTCGTCGTCTGTCTGATAATTGACTGCATCTCATTGAACAGCCAACCACTGACACAATCATCAGTGTCGATCCTGTTCTTTAATATTTCAATTAGTCTCTCTCTCATTTATATGGTCTACAATTTTTTAATCAAAAAAATCCTATCTCCTATAACTATCTCCCGCTTCGTCCATTTCGTCGGATAATATCCAACATACTCTTCACTATCTATTTCTCCTCAAACGGCAACTCCTTCAGATCCTGCTCCAACTCTTGCAGACTCTCCAGATGCTCCTCTTCCCGCAGCACCATCTGATACTTCCGATACTCCTCATTCGCCTTCTCCATTGCCAACTCATGCGATATCCGTCCCGCATCTTCCAATATCGAACGCTGATTCATCGTCAGCACCATCCGCAGCCGCTCTACCCAGTCTGCCATGTACATCGGCACATGTGCCATCGCTTGCGCCTCCGCAAAAGCCAGGTATTGCTCTACAATCAGTTTTAACAGCCCCACTTCCTCTTCCGTTAAGTAATTCTTGCCAATCTCTATATCCGATTTCAGCACTTTCCCCTGCTTCTCCGTCGATGTCAATCCCATCTGCGGCAACGCGGCATTAGCACGATAATACACCAACTCTGCTGCTGTCTTACCACTCACTGCCCAAAGCAACTTGTTCTGCACTTCCTTGAAAAAACGCAACGTCATCTCGTCTGACGGATCATAATCGATGCTCGTCTTGTAGATGTCTTTTATCTGCTGGTAAAATACCCGCTCCGACAAACGAATCTCTCGGATGCGCTCCAACAAGTCCTTGAAGTAGTTCATCGAGTTCCCACGCTTAAACCGCTCATCATTCAATGCCACACCTTTGATGATATAGTCCCGCAATCGCTGTGTCGCCCAAATTCTGAACTGCGTACCTTGATGCGAGTGTACGCGATACCCCACAGAAATAATCACGTCCAAGCTATAGAACTTTACTGGTTTATCCGAAAAAGGAAAGTGCAAAAAATGCACATTGCTTTTTTCATCCAGTTCACCTTCAGAGAAAATATTACTGATGTGACGCGTTATCACCGTTCTATCTTTCTGAAACAGCATACTCATCTGTTGCTGAGTCAGCCATACCGTCTCGTTCTCGAACAGCACATCCACCTTGACCTGTCCGTCTTCGGATTGGTAGATCACAATCTCGTCATGCTTCTCCTGTCCTTCCGGACGTATTGTCAACTCTTTATCCATATTCCTATTATATTATATGGTGCTACGAATTTTAAAAAACATTTTCCCTATTTTTTGGCATTTTTTGTCAATTCAAGAACAATTACATCCAGCTGATGTAAGGGTAAGCGATTAGCAGAGTATCTGTAAATTAATTTATAAGTAGCCTGATAAACGATTACACTTATAGGTGCTGCATAGCACCTTTGTTCTTTAATTGAATTTTTCTATGCTTTTTTGGTTACTTAGAAAGAATGTTTTCGATTGTTTTCTTCCCTGGTTTTTTATGTTGTTTTCCTATTTAAACCTCTTCCAAAACTCACTCCCCGCATCCTTCGGCGCAGCCTTCATCGCTTCCCCACTCTTCACTCCGTCCAGATACCGCATTATCCGCTAACCGCATCGATTTGCACACGGTTACTTTTCGCCATTATCAGTCACATCCTCAAACGGCAGTTCCTCCACATCTTTCTTCGGCTGCTCCGGCAGGATATAATCCGATGCACGTTCTTTCGACACCACCGATCGTCCCAGCCGTTTCTCCATTGTCTCACGTGCCTCACGAGCCACGCTGCCACCTTCCTGTGCTACACGTTTGTTTTCCTCCATCGTCTGTGGATTCGATTGCCGCGAGTACTCCGTTGTCGCCACTTCCGCAAGCGTGTTCAGCGCCAATTCGATGTTCGTCATGTTGTCCCGCAAGTTCTCCTTCGTCAACCCTTTGAACTTCTTATATTGTCCTGTTGTCATGCCGCTCCATGCTTGCGTCAGCACGTTTGTCAATATCGCAAAATTCTTATGTTCCGTGATCCCGCTGCGCTGCCATTCGTCCGTCAACTCCTTCCGCATCTCAATGGAACGCATCCGTTCGTTGATCCATTTGTCAGAATAACCCTTGCGTCGATAGTCCTCAACAGCCATCTGGAATGTCAGCTCCGGATCTATCATCTGATCAATTCGCATCTGTCCCAACTCAGCCAACCACTGCTTTACTGGCTCTGCTTTCTTCGATGGTATCGACTGTATAATGCGGAATATACCTTGTAAATCAGCAGCTTGGACCTTACGACGTTTCCCGTCTAAAGCCTCCATTTCAACAGGGGTACAAATTGTACCCCACTTGAGGTTCAATTCTGCATCACGTGTACGCAAACGCTTGATATACTGCTTTGCATCTGCACTATCTGTTAATACTTGCACAATATCCAGCACAGAAAAATAATACTTCTCTTGCTCTTCATCCCACACGATACGCACTTGCTTACCTTCAAACAATTTGATTACTGATTCGTTAGCCATAGAATAGGTAGTTAAATATCAATTCAATTTCTGTATTCTGCAAATTCTAATTTACACAACATTTGTCACAAAAAAAAAATGCAATTTATTTGTGCTGTTAATAATTAACCAAATGTACAAGTTCTTCTAGAACAACTCGAAGTCCAGTTTTTATAGAATCTATATCTGATTTTTTCGCATTAAATCGCCTATTATGTGCACTTAAATCCCCCAACTTTTTAATTTTGGGCAATTCTTGCGCTGCATTGCGTCCTATAGTCCATAGTTTCTTTTCATTCAAGAGATTATCAATTAAATCTCCGCAAAACAAATAATTGTTATTTTTATCTAAAATACGTTCCTGAAGTTCCCTATGTTCAAATAGCTCTATAATCAATGTTTCGATTAATCGCCTTATCATAACCAAACAGCCATCATATAGCCCATAGTCGTAACATAAAATAGCCTGACGAGCTGTTTTCTTTACATAATCCCTAGTATTATCAAATATATCAATAGGAAACAAATTATCAGATGGTGCCTTTACTTTTATTTCACCTATATCGTTAGCTATAGCATCACTCATTTTTTTCGACAAAATATAGCCCACTTTAGCCTTTAACAATCTCTTAGCTTTTTGTTCTTTCGACAAAAATGCAGAGATATTCGAATACGCCGGTAATCGTATTTGTAAAAAACAAGAATCAATATCCTTTGCGGTAAAAGATGCTTGACCTTGATATGTAATTAAAAAATAGCCGAAATAAGGAATCTGTTCTGATGCTTTTTTATCAACAAAGCCTTCTATACGATCTATAAACTCATCTAAAGTCATTTTGTTTCCATTTTTTGTTCAACTTCATTGATTCCTTGTGTAGTTACATTAAGATTCGAAATATTTTCTATCCAACCATTTTTACGAATCGTATCACTTATACATGCGTATAAATTGTTAGGTATTGCCAATTTCATTCGTCGGAAACACGTAAATATATGATCTTGATTCACATTCTCACTACCTAGTACTTGTTTTAAATAATATACAAATAATAGAATGATTCTTGGAGAACTCTTCCCATATTTGTGGTGCTTCATAAAATCGTCCAAAGATTCTTTGCCTTTAGGAAACAAATCTAAGTCTTTAACCACCTGCGGGTTCTTGCGTTTTGACGATAATTTAGTGGTAGATGGTTGATTCCCACTATTTGGACTCCAAGAATTCTCAATACTTTTATCAAATACCTCACTAAGAATGACTTGCGCCTTTTCTTCTCCCTCTGGAGATAACTCTATTACATCGTTATTTATGATAAAGAAAGACTTATGCTGAGAAATCCATGCGCGGAAATTTCCATCATAAAGTTTTTCCTTCTCCATTATACCATTCAAATCCTCTCGATTAACTTCTTTTTTAGCTATCGCTTTATTATACAAAAGATATAATAGACATATTCGAGCTTGATAATCGCTTTTTGATTTTGCTTTTAAGCGTTTTTCATATAGCATTATCGAATCACCTTTTACCGCAAATATACTATTAATCATATTTGCATTTTCATTTTTATGCAAGTTGACTCCATTATTATCACTTACGACATCTTCTATTTCTTCTGCTTTTGCATCCTCCGCTTGCGAAAGTTGTAAAACATTTTGTTGTATATCACTATTTCGTTTTATGGGTAAAAAACGAGCAAAAACATCTACCACATTCCCTGCCGTTTCATCCGAGAACGAAGCCTCAAAAGACTTTCCGTTCTCAGTTTCCGAATACTTAATATGATTCACGTTCGGTTGTACAGAAGGCATTTTAATTTCTTTCCCACAATAAACGCAGATAGAAGAATTTTCTATTAATAACTCCCCGCAACCGAGACATACAATTTGGCGATAACACTTGTGACAAAATTTTGCCCCGTCAGGTAATTCCTGATTACAAAATTGACATTTCATAAATATTTGATTTAAATGTTATACATATTATTTTCGCCTGCAAAAATACAAAAAAAATCCCACATATGCAAATAATTTGAGAAAAAACTTTGTTTTTTCGTTTATATCTTCCTTCTTGGGTGTTTGGCTTGCAGTATTTCCCGTTGTTTATGCAAATTTACATGCGTATATATCTGAGTTGTCATGATGGAGCTATGCCCCAACAAATGCTGAATATACACGATATCAACATCTTCCTCCAAAAGCAATGTCGCAAACGTATGACGAAAAGTATGAGGTGTTACATGCTTCTTTATCCCGCAAGTCGAAGCCAACTGCCGCACTAACATACGCACGGACTGCGGAGACATTTTTCTTCCTAATCGGCTACAAAAGAATGGAGCATCATCCGCATAACAGCCCCTACACTCCAACCATTTAGATAACGCTTTTTTGGTCACATCCTGACATATATCCACAAATCGCTCCTTGTTGCCCTTCCCGATTATCCGGATTCGTCCGACATTCAGGTCCGCGTCACATATCTTCAAATCGCACAACTCACTCACCCTCATCCCGGATGCAAACAATAATTCTATAATCGCCTCATTCCGTTTCGCCAAACCATAACTGAACGAATCATTAGGATACGCCATAGAACGCTTTTTGACGACATCAATCATCTTTCTCACCTCTTCTATGGTCATCACGGTGGGATATCGAACCGGCTCACGCATATGAATATGCATCTTACGCATCGGATTGACATACCATTCATTGTTCCATTCAAAATAATTAAGCATCGCATTTAGCGATGCCAATTTGCGTTTAATAGTCTTATGTCGAAAATGAGATATATCTCTGATATATGTCCGGATTTTTTCCTTGGTGAGTTGATCTATTGCCCCATTCCCGACCAATGACAGGCATTGCTGCAAATCAGTTTTGTAGGCTCTGATTGTCTTCTCATCTAATTTCTTTTCTATGGAACAATATTCCAGAAAATCATCCATCACCTCCGTTACCAATGGTCTTTTTTTTTCATAATCGCTATTTGTTTATATATTTAATTGCTTTCTGCACGAACTAACGATAATATCAAATTATGAATAATTCTTCTATTACATATGAATTGCTCAGATTCAAGAACTCTTCCGATGAGCAATTTCTTGAAGCTATGGAGGTGTATAGAAAAACAACATCCCATGATCAAAAGACTGATATAAAAGAAATTACATATTGGGTTGATAATCTTAAACAGTTTGAGATAGGAGAACTATTCTTCTTTGGTTTAAAGGCCAACGGATTAGTTATCGGATATGCAGAGTTGGCATACATAAAGCAGGAGCGGATTTTGATAATTGACTACATAAATATTGCTTCTGAATATAGGACAAATAGTAGTTTCTATAGTTTTTATTCATTGATTATGAACTATATGGATCAGAATAATTGTGACTACGATTATATTACCATTGAAATCCTAAGCAAAAATGGCAATAATCCCATAAGAAACGAAGAGGTGTGCCAATACGAACTTGAAAATTTCAAGATGGTAAATACGCTATATATACAGCCATTATTAGAAGCACATAATGACGAAAGTTCTACGGAGGCGCTTATCATGATTTACACCCGCGCAGGAGAGTTCTACCAACTAAAAAAAGAAACATTTCTTCATATTGTCGACACTATTTATAACTACTACTTATATTGGGATTCAAAAGTATGTGACATCAAAGAACTGACCAAAAGAGGAGCTTTGAAAGATGTAAACACAAATTCAATTAGAGAAAGCATTAATGATGATTACATCGTATTGACAGGCTGTCCTTTGAATGCGTTATCAAGGGCAAACCTCAATAAGATTCCGCCAAAACGTAGTAATACATTATGGATCGCTTTGTTATGTTGCTTGATTATTGTTGGGCTTGTGCTGGGTATTTTGTATCTGCTCAAAATGATGGAATATGAGATAAATTCTCTCATTACGATAGGAGTCTTTATTTTAATTATTTTCTTGTTGCTATTAATATTAATTGATAAGAGTAACTTAAAAACATTAAAAAAAATACCAATATTTAGTGCTTTGTCAGCGTTAAAATGATGTTGCAAGAGATTCTATTTAGAAAAGGGAAGTATCTCAGTATCTTGTCAGTCCAAACGTAAGTGGCCGCTTTTTCTTCGTCTTTGCAAATTTTATATATTAATGGAGTCAGGAGATGGTAATATTCTTTGTTGGATATTTTGAGACCATGCTTTTGGCAATAGGAGGAGATCAGTCGTTCCGAGAACACCCACACACTATCCGTTTCGCCACTATTAAACGTCTCAATAATATGCGCATTATGATTATAGCAAAAGCCTATAAATTCGTAACTCCTACTTTGATCATAATCTAGGACCAACTTTGCTCCTGGTTTTAGAACCCTACTGATTTCAGCGATTACCGGCAATGGATCGCAATAGTTGATAACCGCGCCAACACACAGCCCTGCGTCAAAATAATTATCCGGAAAAGGAAGGTGCTCCGCAGAGCATACCACATAATGAGCACAATGTTTTATTCGTTCTTCGGCAATGTCCACATGATAGTGAGTACCAGGCAACCCATATTCATTTCCTGCTGATCCTATGTTTATTACTTTGGAAGAATCGCTAATGCCATTCTTCTTTGCAAAACGATTGATATATTCTATTATGCGTTGATGAGTATAAGTATACCATTTGTCATCTGCAGGCCATATATCACTCATTTGATTATATAGTTGCCTAACCCTCTCTTCATCTATCTTCTTTTGCTCCATATATACCCATAATTTGATATTATCGTTAGTTCGTTTTTTAATACTAATGTTTTAATAGTTATATCATCGAGATATCAGTTATACACTATTTACTTTTCGGGCATCTTTGTATATATATAGCCACCTTTATACGTTGATCATTTGTTGCTTCGTTGTCAACTTGACTTATGCGACACGAAAATACATCTTCCCACCCCATACTCATGATTTGATCTATCATCTTAACATCTTCTTCTGTCAAGACTCCAATTTTTTGTGTGCCTTTTGAGTCATCAATCAAGTTAGCAAATATACATTTTTTGCCACTATTGTATAGAGTTGAATTAAATTCTAATTTCAACTCTTTACCAATCATAAGCTTTTCCCACACAGACAACGCGTCATACTTGATAATGTCTGTCAAAAAACATTCTTTCAAAAATACTTTTTCCATAATTATTTAATTTTAATTGTTATCAAAACGTTGTTCATTAGCCATTTGCCGGACTCGTTCCAACCATTCAGCTATTGCTCGGGGAGAATTAACATAAGGCGGCATTTCATTTCTCTCTAGAGCCAGTGCAACAAGAGAATACTCTCTTTCCAACGAAGTTGAAAATACCCCTTGATCATCCGTATTGATAGAAACCGCCAAATGATGTGGTTTATATGGAGTATACAAACCATCATTATAAAAACGCAATATCGGATGTTGGTCATATTTATCCATATCACCTATTTTAAAATTAGAAGAAGGATTACATTCTATTGCAATATGCTTCCGTTCCAAACGTGTCATCATATCTTCTTGTATGCATTCAAGTAATTCATAGTACGCATCACGATATTCTTTCGGAACAGAAAAAGATTCTGCTCGGTTGCCTATTTCTGCATATTTATAAGACTGATATTTATCACACAAATTTTTTGCTTTAGAATTCTTACAAGCAATGATACTCTCCTCATAATGATTAATTCCGGCTAATCTCCAGGCTTTTTCTGCATTATCTGTAATTTCATTTATTGTAGACAATTCATATCCAAATATAGGAGAATTTCCACGTAACAACCAAGATTGATAGTAATCATTTATATCATAATTAGAATCATCATTAGAATCATTCTTGGATTTTTTGTCAGAATCTTCATTATAATTTTCCATAAACAATTCTGAAATATCATTACCATAAGAGGTGTGATCAATAACATAGATGTCATTAAAATAGCGAGAGAACATCGTCTGCAGATATCCGCTTAAAGGAGTATATCCCATAAGACGTACACAATGATGGTATAGCCAGGCAAAGTTATCTAGCAACACGTGTTTGGGTGCACAAATAGTATGATAACGTTTGGCATAATATTGTCGAATATTCACGCCTAATGCCAACGCATGCCCAAGTCGATCTCCCGTACCTAAATTTAGGAAAATCAGTGCTTCTTCTATTGCTCTCAAACCATCGGCTATGTCCATATAATCTTCTCCCACATGATACGTAATCTGCAAATCTGCGGGACGTTCCGTGTATTCATTTTTGCCACAATCATGCTCCCTCAAAAAGCGAAATGCTTGTGCTAACACTTCAGGTCTGCAAAAGAGTTCAGAACTTGCTGCGTCTAACCCTACCACGGTACCAATCAAACGCTGTTGTTCTTTGGGCCCTTTTAAATTTCGTCGGAAATTGTAAATAGCCATTGCTTGCTCCTTATACTCTTTTCGCAAAGCATAATGACGATATTTACCACTATCTTTCATATCACGTTCCTTGATAAAATGAAAGATAAAATGAAAACGGTTTAAATAGGGTTCTAATTCCGGTACGGCTGTAATCTTATTAATTTGTTCTTCAATTTTTAAAACAGTTTCTTTCGGCGCGATTCGAGCCTCTATATAATTATTGGGGTTTTTCTCCAAAAAGCCTTTTAACGCAGCTTTATATACTAATTGTTCATATTGTGGCAAGATGAAATCCATTTTGCGCTTTTCATAGAAACTGAAATTTGCAAATCCAACCCTATCATTCAATTGCAAGAGATAGCTGCGGAATGCCACTTTATAAGTTAAATACGCATAGAATAACGTCGCTATTTGACTTTTCTGTTTTTCGTCACCACCTTCCTTATATATTTGCACATATACTTTGTACATGAATTTGCGTTCGGTAGCAATAACATTATTTTCTTCACATTTCGAAAGATTATTACCGTTATGGATGTAATCTAATTCGCTTTCCTCAACTCTGCATTTATTCAGTATTTCTTGCAAATCTATTTTTGTATCCGGCAATTTGTTCCCGCTTCTCTTATCATTTGAACTGTCTTGATTGAGGATGTCTAATAATTGTGCAAAGGTAATAACCGGAGATATACACCCGACAACACCGGCAAGATACAAACGGATTGCAGCTGCACGTTTCATCTTTTCATAAAATTTCCTATCTGGTTCCTCATACTTTTGCATCCTTAACGAATCATCAAACATTTTTTGCATAACTCCGATATGGTTCATTATACATAACCAACTGATATCGAAATTCCATGAAGAACCTTTAAGATGCATATGCAAATCCGCCATCCCCTTACCAGTGATGGCTTTTATTTCTTTGCAATCGTGCTCCAAATATGCAGGCCAATCAAAAACATTCCGTTCTTCATTTTGGAGGTTTACTCCGTGTGCTGCAATAAACGATGTAGTAAACAGATCTTCTCCCAACTTAGTAGTTAGTGTATGCCATCGCAATAGTTGGTTATATCGACAGACCGGATCTCCATCTACTATTCTTAAACAACGTATGGAAAAATGTAATATAATATTAAATATAGATGATTGCTTACAGAATTGATATGCTTGGCATTTATTATCCGGAGCTAACCATTGTTGGATAACGACCTGCGCAAGCATAATAATCTGATCTATTGTATGCGTTTCATCTACTTTCATAAGACGATTTACCAAAATAGACTCGGGGATTTTAGAATCCAAGTGCACCGGTAACTGTATCTCCGATTCCTTCAGTTGTGAGGATGCCGGTATGTATTGGGCATGTTGCAAAATAGTATCACCGTCTATCTTCCCGAAAATGGCTTGAATAGATGTACTAATATTTTCCATAGCTTTATGTTGATTTATGATAACAATTCCTTAATTTCACTAATAGATAGAGAAGCGCTTGTTTTATTAAAGAGATCTACCGTTAGGCGTTTTTTCTCTTGTAACTGCAGGATCTTCTCTTCTACCGTATCTTTACATACCAAGCGAAGTACTAACACATTTTTCTTTTGTCCTATTCTATGCGCACGTGCTATCGCTTGATCTTCCACCGCTGGATTCCACCAATCATCTAATAATATAACCGAATCCGCCTCCGTCAAATTCAAGCCAACCCCACCGGCTTTCAGGCTCATAAGCATGACCGGTATTCCCTTACTCTTCTTAAATAAACTGACGACAGACTCCCTATCATGTGTTTCTCCATACAGTGCAGAATATTCAACCTTATCTTCCTTTAATAGGGTCTCCAATTCTTTTAATGCACGGACAAACTGAGAGAAAACAATTGTTTTTTTATTAGATGATTGTGCCTGTTTAATGTAGCTTCTTACCAATTCCAATTTACTGCTCTCTACTTTCTTTTCTCTACGCAGAGAAACCGGCAGCATATTTACAGACACACATGCTTGGCGTAATCGCAATAAACCTTCCAATACCAGACTATTGATTCTCCCGGTTAATCCTGTTGACAAAGCTCGAGAAATAATAGAATGTAGATTGGTATAAATCTGTCTTTCAGTAGGAGACAAATCCACATATACCACCTCTTCTGTTTTGTCTGGAAGTTCAAGCATCACTTCTGATTTCGTCCTACGTAGGATAAATGGCTTCAGCAATTTGGCCGACAACTTAACATATTCCTCCTGTGACGAGGATATACCAAGAGAACGGACATAAGAATACATGTTTTTCAGTTCTGGCATCAAGACCATAAATTGTGCCCACAATTCATCAATCGAATTTTCTATCGGAGTTCCTGATAGAAATATTTTTTGCGAACCCTTTAGCTGTGTGATGGCAGCATAGCGTTGTGTATCACTATTCTTAATCATTTGGACTTCATCCACAACGATTGTATCATATGATTCTTTCGAGTATTCATCTATATGTAGCCGAATTATATCATAGCTGGCTATCGTTACCTGATCTTGTAGCTGGGGAGCAAACCTTTGTATTTCATTTCTCCAGTTAAAAACTAACGAAGAAGGTACTACTATTAAATGATGAACAGATGCCGGACGTGATGTGAGATATGCAATAACTTGTAATGTCTTTCCCAATCCCATTTCATCTGCAAGCATACATCCACGGCCATTCCGGCGTTGTTCTTCCAGCCATACCACTCCTTTTTCTTGATATGGAAACAAACTTACTTCTATTTGCTTCCTCACATTATTCATATAATCCGACTCCTCTTGTTCTGTTAGACGAACCGTATCATATAAATTTCTTGTATGCTCCGGTATTTGCCAACATGCAAGCACATCTTTATCCCCGACCTTCTCAATATCCCTATTATTACAAAGCACTATTTTATCCCCCACCTGTTGATAATTACGATGATGGATATAAGCATCTAATAGTGCCTCTGTTATTTCATCATTCGCTGCATTTTCTTGAGTAGAAAACCATACTATACCGGTTGTATTCTGATGAGCATAGACCCGGGATCTTGTCTGAGATGTGCGTTGCACATATACGTGCCAGCCGTTTTCTATATATATTTGAAGTTTCTCTATTTCCGTATGTTTAAGCCTTATTACTCCCTGATGTGGTTCATATAAAGATTCTAAGGTGCTCAACCACCTTTCTTCTTCTAATTGGTCGCGCATATACAACTCATTATCTATCGTTGCATATGGCAAATTAATATATTGAGGATAGAATTCACGAAAGGCTCCTGCATAACGAAAACGGACTGCACAATCAAAATATATACCATTTAGATTTGAAATATACAATTCTCCCCCTAACAATTTTCCGATAGGGATTACTCGTTGGACAGGATGTGACATCGCAACGCGTCCTCTTTTCAGGCTATTCCCTTTACTTGATTGTATATATTGATATGGATAGTTAGCTAGGAAATCTACTACTTGGGGATTAATTAGTATGATTTGAGGTAAATAGAACGGCTGTTGTGTTAAACCACTATGCTCCATTAATTGATATAAGCCACAACACTCCGACACTACATGGCCTATCATATCGGACATGGACACCTTCCGCAAGAATGGAGCCAATGTTTTTCCTTTGGTATCATAATTAACCTCTATACGCACACGATGTGCTATAGGATTTTTCTCGTATATGCATATTAATCTGTAATTGGTCATTTAAAATGATATTTATACAGATAACTATCCATCATCTTACGCAGCAACCGCTGCTTTTTCTCTGGTGTACATGTCACATTCCGCAGTTCTCCACATGAATCATGAAGTTTGCCTTTGAAATTACATTCATCGATTCTACATCCTCCTCCGCAGAAATATTTTAGATAGCAATCTTTACACGGCTGCATATGATTAACATCGGTCTTCTCATATGCAAGTTTCCCTTGCCGGATAAAATATTCAAGTGCGTTGTCTCGAATATTTCCACAACTATCCAAATCTAATATTCGGTTACAGAAGAACACTTCTCCATCTGCCCTTACGGAAAGCCCACCATATCCACAATTTTTTATGATTGTATTTGGAGAATGATTTTCCATAAAGAAATCATAGGTATTCACCGTGTTAACCATACCTTGAATTCTATTAATTTCCTTCAAATAGCGCTCATTCTGTTCTGCCGTATAACTTATGTCCCGTCCTGGAAGGATTTTGGTGCTTAGCTTAAAATGCACCGGTGCATCAGACTCCTTATTTATTGAAACAATGAGATTTTGATATTTCTCAGCAGTATTTTCATCCATTGTCTCTAAGGTAAAAGTAGTGGACACTGATGTATGTACTCCTGCGTTTGCAAAAGCAATGATCGTTTTCTTTATCTTTTCAAAGAAGCCTTCACCGCGAATTTCAGCATTCTTCTTTTCATCCACTCCGTCCAAACTGATTTGTACCTCCGATATATATGGAGCAAGTGCAGAAATCATCTCTGCATTCCACAATATTCCGTTTGTCAAGACAGTGACATTTAGACCGATTGTATGTGCTCTTCGAACTATTGAAGCAAAGTCATGTCTAAAAGTTGGCTCACCACCTGTAATAGTGATTGTTCTTCCACCCAACGAATGGAAATCTTGTAAAACAGCACACCACTCACTTTCAGTCAGTTCGTTTGCCAATGCCTTCCCAGCTTTAACGAAGCAATGCCTACAACGCAAATTACATGCATTCGTCAAATAGACGTTGAGGGTATCAAAATCTTGTATTGCATCTACTGCTGGAACACCATCTACATTCGCAAATTTTCTAACTGATATGGCAGCCAACAAACGCTTATATTCTGGTATCATACCGCTACGCTCTGCTTCCGCATACACATCTCCTACGGTTTGTCCCGTTATCAATCTATTCAATAAAATCTCTTGCCTTTCCGATTCCAACACAATCCAATTAGCCGTTTCCGGAGAAACGACTATCCATCTGTCATCACATTGTTTACATACAATATTGACAGGAAAGTGCAGTACGTCGGTACTACTCAACGAGTCTCTTTCTTTCATTAATATCAACTTCTTTGAACAACGAAGTGTTCCAGGACTCTACACCCGGAACACTTCCTCTCACACCTTGCAACGAGCAGTCCATAGAACATGCCCCGCAAAATCAGTTTTGATTTACGTCACAATGTTTAAAGCAATACATTGCGCCAACACGTCCGGTGTAGTCTGACGTTTCAGTTTCCCATTCAAAAGAAACTACAAATTCTTTTTTCATAACAAGTCCAATTTCGATTTAATATTTAGTCATTCTTTGTAATATATGCCTCTAATATATCAATAGCTTTTTCTACATCATTCATAGATATTCGCTCATTAGGCGTATGCATATATCTACACGGGATACCAACTACCGCTGTAGCAATCCCCTCTCCCGTAATCTGTATCGCATTTGCATCAGTGCCGGTAGGCTTCGCCAATGGTTCCTTTTGATATTTGACCTTCCCCGCATTGTTTTGCAATTTTTGGTATATTTCTCTATTAATATTAGGTCCGGAGAACAGCACCGGTCCTCCTCCTAATTTAATATCCCCGTATTGTTCAATTGATACTGTTGGATAATCAGTAGCATGAGTTACATCAACTACAATGCATTCATCTGGTTTAATTTTTGCTGCAGCGACGCTAGCGCCTCTTCCTCCTAATTCCTCTTGAGTAGAAGCAACAAGATATATATCCGAATTCAGTACCTTGCCCTTCAATCTCTTTGCAAGTTCCACCAAGATGTACAATCCTATTTTGTCATCAAACCCGGCGCCATTATACACTCCCTCTTGTTTACTTTCCTCCATATGACGATAAAATACGACTTGAGTTCCTAACTCAACATGGTCCTCCGCCCATGCTTTTGCTGTAGTAACTGTATTTCCATTATCGTCCTTGATCTCAGCTGCTGCAATGTCTATCCACAAATCCTCTGTTTTATTCTCATTCCCCTCACATTGCTTTTTTTGAAAATGAATTGGCTTTTTACCAATCACTCCTCGTATCCACTTGCCTTCCTTTCCCTCTATATCGACCTCAACACCTTGCAGTATCTGCGAATCAACAGCCCCACTCTCCTGAAAATATAGATATCCATTCTCATCAATATGAGATACCATCAAACCCACTTCATCAGCATGAGCGACAAGCAAAATTTTTCGAGGCTCGAGTTTTTCTTCAGTACATGTATTGGCTTTTATATACGAAATGCAATTCCCTAACACGTCGATTTCGATATCGTCCTCGACATACGTTGAAATTGCATTCTTATATAACTCAATGATACCAGACTCTTGTCCGGATATTGAGCCTTTTTGCATGAATTCTTCCAGAAGTGCAATATTTAGTGTATTATACCCCATATTAGGAAAGCCGTGCAAAGGTACTACTTTTTTTTGACCTATGCAAATAAAATTTGATTTTTTTTAATTTTTCTTCAAATTTATCACATTTTTGCCTTGAATTTATACTTTTTTCTTATAATCAACTTATTTTAGACGTAAAAAACCATTCTTTATTCTCATTTAAACCTCATCCAATATCCCATCGAAGATAGCCAAAACCTCTGCCAAAAATCTATTACGCCAAAGCCACCCACTTCAAAAACGGCTCAAGCGTCTTCTCATTATACAACACGAAAGTCTTCGAATGTCCAATCAACACCACATCCACACTATCAACTATATTTTGTCGGTAATTATTAGTGATTGTTGACAATGTGTGACAAACCCAAAGCAAGTATAAATCTATTTTTGATATTTTTGCCGCTATGGGTTGAATGGGAAAGGATACTGATGATATCCATATCATACATAGAATTGATGAGAAGGTTATCTGGAAATTCGTTTACAAGTAAACTTATCAGCAATTATATGTGGGACGTCCCGTCCGTATCCTAATCATTCATCCATAGCGTTATTTTCTTTATAATTTTTGGTTACCTAGAATAAAACTGTTTTCGATGTTATTTTCGTGCAACATGTTTTCCTTATCGTTTTCCTTTAACTCAATCTTTTGGTCCATATTGGCCATTTTTGACTAACCCAAAAATTCAAAGTGGTCAAAATCGACCACTTTAAATCCTTTAAAACTCCGTCTGCCGGAAATCGCGCTTGACGTCAGACGACTGTCCGTCCCGATTGGCGTTGATGTCCCCCCACGACAGTCCTTCATATCGCCCATCGTAGTCGACTTCCTTCCACTGCCGCACCAGATCCACCACCGTCTTACCCGGCCAGCGACCCAGCACATCCGCAAACTCCGCCTCTTTGTTCGTCACCACCAGCACGGCGCTCTCACGGCACACAGCCTCCAGGTCGTCCGTCACAAAATGCTGCAGATGTGGTATCTTCGCCAGGATAAAATCCTTGTTCGTACCTGTCAACTCGCTCACTTTGACGTTCTTATCATAGATACGAATCTCAAATCCCTTGCCTAAGAGACTCTCGACCACATCCACGATAGGCGAACAACGCAGGTCGTCTGTTCCGGCTTTGAAAGACAATCCTAAGATACCCACTTTGCGTTGTCCTTGCGCCATGATCAGTTGTACGGCACGTTTCTTCTGCAACTCGTTCGACTCGCCAATCGCCTCAATCACAGGCACTTCCACGTAATGGTCATGCGCCAGCGTCTTCAACGCCTTCATGTCTTTCGGCAGACACGAACCACCGTACGCAAACCCCGGCTTGAAGTAATACGGACTGATATTCAGCTGCTTGTCTTTGCAAAATATCTCCATCACTTTGTGGCTATCGATGTTGAGTTCTTTGCAGATGTTCCCCACCTCGTTGCCGAACACAATCTTCAGCGCGTGATAGGTGTTGTTCACGTATTTCATCATCTCTGCCACGCGGATATCGGTGCAGATAAACTCCGCCTCGATGCCCTTGTATATCTCCCGGAACACAGCCTCTGCTTCCGGCATGTCGGTGCCCACTAGCGTCAATGGCGGGTTAAAATAATCCTTCACCGACGTCCCTTCGCGCAGGAACTCCGGATTGCTGACGATGGTAAAGTCTTTTCCTCGAACCAACCCACTCGCCTGAGCTATGATCTCCCCCACTTTCTCATTCGTTCCCGGCAGCACCGTCGATCGAATCGCCACAATATGCCGCAGGCTGGATTTACATTCACCATTAACCATTAACCATTCACCATTATCTTTGGGTTTATCCTTCAACGCTTCGCCTATTTGTTTGGCGACAGTGAAGATATAACCCAAGTTGAGGTGCCCTTCCTTCGAACTCGGCGTACCGACCACAATAAAGGAAACATCGGTAGCATGAACCGCTTCCCGTACATCCATCGTCGCGCTCATCAACCCTTTCGCATGAGCTTCGGCGCATAATTCGGCAATCCCTTCTTCGATGATCGTCGGCTTACCCTCGTTGATCAGCCTTACTTTGTTTTCATTCACATCGACACCGACTACCCGATGTCCTAATTTCGCCAGACACGCAGCTCCCACGCATCCGACATACCCTAATCCAAAAATCGATATATTCATTTTCTTTCTATTTATTCACTAATGTATAAATCCGCTCCTCCGTTTATCGGCGGTTCCCTTCCAATCCAATCACTTCAACCCCTCCATATCCAATACGTACTTCGTCTCGCCTACCACGCGCATCTTCTCCACGAGCATCGTCATGTATATC
This sequence comes from uncultured Bacteroidales bacterium, assembly GCA_900318245.1. Lineage (GTDB taxonomy): Bacteria > Bacteroidota > Bacteroidia > Bacteroidales > Paludibacteraceae > Colicola. The sequence goes on along the minus strand of ONJT01000001.1, from coordinate 104,746 downwards.
GGCACATACAGCACGTTTCCTTTATACTTCACGTTCTCGTTGTTAAGCACCAACGCCTCCGTGATTTTGTATTCTTTGTTCGTCAGCAGATTCGTCAAAGCCGAATGACGCTGATAATCCTTGCCGGACTTCACCTCTATCGGCAGCACCTTCGTTCCCTCCTCAATCACAAAATCCACCTCTCCCTGCTTCTTGCTGTTGAAATACCGCAACGTCCATCCATGCGCTTGCAGCTCCTGCGCCACAAAATTCTCGTATATCGCACCGTAGTTGATGTTCACGTCCCCCGTCAGGATCTGCATCGCTATCTCCTGTGCATATTGCGCTGCCAGAAGACCCACATCGTTCTGGAATAACTTAAACAGGTTCCGTAGCTCACTCAGTTTCAGCGGCACTCGCGGCTCCTCTACGTTGTATGTCGGCAACGCCACTCCAGCATCCTTCAGCCATATGAACCCGTTCTCATGACGCGCAAACATCCGATGTTCGTTCAGATCCTTCAAGATAAACCGCTTGTTCTTCGCGTTCAGCTCTGTCGGTATCAGATCGAAGATCTCGTTCAGGTACAACTTGTTATCCGGATCGTACTGCGCAATGTCCCAGTGGTACAACTTCAGTATCTCTTCTTGTTTTCCTCGCACCGCTTGCATGTCGTTCGTGTCGATATACGTCTGCACCGCTGCCGGCATACCTCCTACCAACAGATACAGACTCACCACACGCATCATACTCGCATGCACCACCTCATCCACCGGCTTACGCTGCTCCCATGCTTCTCGTATCGAACCCAATATCGCATCACTCACGCCTATTGCTCTCGCAAACTCCTCCAGCGTCAACGGGTACACATCCTGGATATCCAGCGACCCCACCGGCATACTGCGTATGTCTTGCAACTCCACCCCCAATAGACTTCCGCTCAACGCATATCGGTAACTGCCTTCATCGACCAAGAACTTCACCCACGTCACCACATCCGCATATTTCTGTATCTCATCGAAGAAGATCAGCGTCTTGCCTGGTATCAAACGCGTACGGGTATGCGCACTGATACGCAGCAACACCTCCTGTGCATTCTGTGCACCGATGAAGATGTTCTTTGCCAACTGGTCCTCATGGAAATTGATCTCCACCAACTTCATTTCCATTTTCTCGGCATACCTGCGGAAGGCAATTGTCTTACCTACTTGCCTTGCACCGGTTAACAGTAATGCCGATTTATTGTTAGCGTAGTGATTTTCAATGATTTTGTCGATGTTTCTGTCTATCATATGTGACTTTTCCAATACGTTTAACACCTGTTTATGTGACTTTTCCAATATGTTTTAGCACTATTTTTGATACTTTTCCAACATTTCACACTGCAAAGATACTGCTTTTATTCGGAATACACAAGTTTTAAACTGAAAAAATGCAAATTTATTTGTATTTTGTAAGGAATAAAAATATTTTTCTTTAATCTTTTTTGACTGTTTTTTGTATATTTTTTTACCTGTTTTTTTGGTTATCTTCTAAATAAGAATTTTGGGTCCATTTGGGGATGTTTTGGGCTACAAGTAAGAAGATAAGAATGTATTTTTTGTATTTTTGACATTAAATAGAAATGTCATCCTTGATGTGAGGATTTGTTACGAATAGGCATCTGTAAATTTATTTATAAGTGGCTATTTGAAACCAAGACTCAAAGAACTGCAAGTTCTATTTCTCTTTAATGTTATTTTTTTTGTTTTCTTTTTTGATTACATATTATTCTCAACAAGCGCAAGCATATAAGCGTTGATGTCGATGAACTCTGCGTCGATCCTTGCGCGTAACTCCTGTTGCTGTTTCATGCGCTGTTCTATTACGTTCTCACCCGCATGGCCGTTTTTGGCATTTTTGGTTTGTTTTTGTAAAGGATTCAGCAGAGCATCTGCGACTATTGACGGATCATTAGTCTGTCCAGGAGCTTGCTCATGAGCAGAGTAAGGAGACGTTAATAGGGAATCGTCTTCGGGCGATTGTGAATCCTGCGTTTTTGGTTTACTCTCTATATACTCCTTGATCCACTCCTCAAACCCCATCGTCCGCTGATTCTGCAAACTCGCCACCTTGCTCGCCGCCGCATTAGCAGGCATCGAGTACCGTATCCCCAGATAGTACGACGGTACGCCTAACAGCGCAGCTTCGCGCGCCATCGAATCACCCGACGACACCAACCCCGCCGCATAGTATATCAGGCTGTGTATATCCTCTATCGGCTCCTGCAGCAGAATCCAATCAGCCGGATATTCGTCTCGCCGCTTCTTCTCCTCCAGCGAAAAGAGCACTCGCATGTCCATGGGTATCATATCCTTTATTCCCAATATAGCCCCGCTTGCTTGTCCGGCATAGTTGATCGTCCCGACACTCACCTCGCGTAAGAACATGTATTCCTTCGGCTTCACCCCATATTTCTCTAGTACCTCCACCTTCGGAACGAAAGTCCGAGGATTGAGATACGCCCATTCTTTCATACACCGTGTCACGTCAACCGACGCCGCTAGTTCCCGTCCGTTCCCGTCTATGTACTGCTTATCCACCAGGCAGAAATGCACTTTCGTCGCAAACCACACTTTCGGCCAATAGTCGAACGTGTCCGGATCATCCCCGAACGTGTAGCACGGATTGCCGTAAACCTTACTCCACACTGCCGCCTGAAATCCGTTCGTCAGGCACACATCCACCTTGTGTTTCCGTCTCCACTGCCCCAGCTCCACCAGCCTGCAAATGTTCGCATCCCATAGCACCGACCATTTCGTCATCTTGTGCTTCCCGACTGCAAACACCTGCACACCATTACCCAGCAGGCCCATCCGCTCCAGGTCCGTCCGTGCTATCTTCACCGTCTTACCTCTGTCCAGCACTGTCAGCAGCACCTCATGTCCCCGTGCCACCAACTCCTTCATCATCGCCACATAAAAATTAAACTGCGGCACATGATATATATCTATCCAAACTCTCATCTTCTTCTTTCGTCTATTATCCCGCATGGGATGCGGAAATAATTATTTTTTGTATATTTTTTTGATTTAATCTACTTCCCCTTAATCCGATGATACAACGCGTAAGCCTTTGCCGCAGCCCAATACGTCACCGGCCTATGCGCCCAAACATACCTCCCATAATCAAACATCTCGCACCCATACTTCAACTTATAATCCCTCACTCCATACGCCTTCCCCGGCTCGCCTCCTCCACCAAAATCAAACTCCTTATACCCCTTCTCATGTGCCCATCGGATCACGTTCCACATCGTGAAGTCATTCGGCCGAAGCTTGAAATAGTCCTCATCGCTCCCCGCGTACCAAGCGTATAACAGGTCCTTGTACCCCAATCGTATCTGCCCTGCTATCATCTTGTCCTCTTTGTATGCCGCAAAGAACCGCACAAATTCCGGCATTATCTCCGTCAACCGCGCAAACAGACTGTCATCAGCCATCGGTACATGCTTCCGTTCGTATGTCTTCCGCAGTAATGCCACCACTTCTCTCCGTCCCGCAGCCTCTGTCACTTCCTCGAACCGCAATCCTGCTTTCTCTGCTTGTCCCACGTTCCGTCTCCGTTCTTTGTGCATCCCGTTCCATAGCTCCTCCTCACTCTTATCCACCCGCATCACCAGGTTATAATGCCCCACTCTCTTCCATCTCTTTAACTCATTAACTCTCTCATTCATTAACTCGTCAATAGGATAAATCGGCCGTATTTCGGAGTACACTACCCATTTCGGCAACCTCTCCCGATATGCTTCCATCAGCATCTCCAGCACTTCCTCATCATTATCTATCGCCAATGGTCCTCCGGTTATAATGCTCCTTCCAGTTAACGGTTTCCCTATCGTTCCTCCATTCCACATGATTTGCGCTAACAGCACCCCAACCACATGCCCCTCTACTTCTACTGCTATCGCCAAAGGCTTCACGTTTTCCGTTACCCCATATACCTTCCACATCTCCGGTGTATGGAACACCGTTCCTAACGGATGTTCAGCCACAAACTCGCGCCACAACGCTTCGTTAATCTCTTCATTTACAAGGATTTTACCCCCCCCCCCCGCAAGGGTTTTGCTATCCGCATCATTTTAATGCCCATTACGCCTATTTTAAACAACGCAGGACGATGGATCTTCTCGTACCGACCAAAATTCACCAACGCGCCTCCCATCTGCTGTTTAAACGCACGTACCCCGTACGGCTTGTTCGGTTCTCCGGCTCCTCCATAGTCAAATGTCTTGTACCCCTTGCGGATGCCCCAACGGAGTGTTTCCCAGATGAGGATATCATTTGGGAAGAGACTGTAGTACTGGCTGAAACTCCCCGCATACCATCCGTATATCGAATCGCGGTACAGCAAACCGAACCGACAACCGAGCATCTCTCCTTCTGCGTTCCGCACCACGAACACCACCAATAGCTTTTGTTTGTTCGTCGCTTTTATCTGCTCCAGATCCGTCAATGGCAACCCGGCACGCTGATAGACGGAACGGATAACTTCGTACCCCTGCGCTATCAGTTCATCTGTTATCTGTCCGGGTTCGTACACATCTACGTACAACCCGTTCTTCTGCGCTTTCTTTATCTGCTTGATGCGTCCCTTGCCGATACGGTTCCACACATCTTCTTCGTTGTCCAGCGTGATGATGAAGTTCAGATGCGACGTAAACCGATACCCGCATTGCTGAAACGCATCATTGACTGTCAGCATCTCAAAATGGTTCCGTACTTGGGTGTAGATCACACCTTTGTCCCGCATCTGTTCGTATGCTTCGAGCAATGCGATGATGTACTCCGGCTTGTCATCTTTTGCCAACGGAGCCCCTTGAATGATGGATCGAGCCGAGAACCGTGCTTTGAGTCCTTTTTCTCGCATCACGACCCACATCATGAGCCCCACCATCTGCTTATCCTGCTCAAGTGCAATCACTTGCGGCACATATCCGGGAGTCTGCTGATAGACATCAAACATCTGCGGCGTTTGGAACACATTCCCTTTCGGATGCGAAGCAACGAATGCTTCCCATTGGGCTCTATCAATGCTATTGTTTGATAATATCTCCATATATCTTAATTATCTTCTTTGCTACTAACTCATTGGTCAATCCGTATTCAAGTATCTTCTCACGCCCATTAGTCTTTCCCTCAAACGCAATAGCCCTCTCCAATGCGTCAGCAATGTCCTCGGGTTCACGAAGTGGAACGACATAACATCCGTTCACTCCTTCGGTTCGCTCTGCCACATCGCCAACATCCACACTCACTATCGGGCAACCACACGCCATCGCTTCTTTGATTACTTGTGGTGAACCTTCGGTTCGGGAAGTCATTAGGAGGCAATTGGAAGCACACATGAGGGCATTCACTTGCTGACGGTTGTAGCCTTTGAGTTCGATGAGTTCCACTCCATTGAGCAAAGTAACAGATGCTTTTGCCAGTTCCGGATCTTTGACTGCATTATCAAGCGCCCCTGCAAACAGCACCTTTTTCTCGTCTAACTTCCACCCTAAAGCTTTGCGTGATTCGGTTCGTGATTGCAATTGCTCATCACTCAACGCAACTCCACAGGGAATCAGCGACCAATGTTTCTTAGGTTGAGCGATATCGACATTCCGTTTACTCACAAAGATATTCCACGCCGAAAGCCATATTGCCAATTTGGAAAACGGCAACACTTTCGGTTCGTTGATATCCGAGCCGTGATACGTACTCACCACCGGCACACGTCTCGTCGCCAGATTCGCCAACAAACACGACAACCCATAGTGCGCATGCACCACATCTGGCTTCCACTCACTAATCTTCTTCCTCAATCCCGAAATCTCGCGCAAATAACCAAGCAAACCTTTGCCTTTTATGTGATAGTATTCACACTCACAGCCTTGAGTTCGCAAAGCCTCCACTTGCTCGCGTATAAACGGTACACATCCCTCCGGCATCTGAGGCTTGTAACTACAAACTATCAATACTCTCATATTATCTTTCTTTTTTTGTCCTGGATTAAATCCGGATTGTCTTTTCGTTTATTAGTCCGGCATCTCATGCCGGAATCAACACCCGGCCATCATCCGCAAATCCTGATACCACTTCGCTGCCGATCTCTGCCAGTTCGGTGTCTTTGTGTTATCCTCTGCCCCTGTCCATTTGTAATGCCGCACTCTCGCTCGAATACTAGTATCAAACGTTCGTTTGTCATCCACAATCACACGCTTTAACATATGTCCAATCGCTTTCGCTGCCTGTTTTTCAGCATAACGTTTACTCTTATTCGGATTAGTTGCTCTATAATGCTCATACACCACTATCAGAGGAGTCCCTTCCCATTGGTGATTCTGCTCTCCTACCAAGTGCTTCGCCGCGAACCAGTCATTCGGCTCTTGATTACATCTCCGATATACCGCTCCTTGCAGATAAGCATAAATCAGGTCTCTCTCCAACGGACTCAGTCCGTTCACTTTAAAGCATCTTTTATTCCCGTTCAGCATAACTTATTGTATTAGCAATCTATGATTCATCCATCTGTGGATTTTCTCCTTCACCAATTCTGGGATCGGCATTGGCATTATATACTCCTCTTCAACCTTATTATGTGGCATTCTCAATGCGGTAACAATCCCTAAGTAAGCATCGCTTTCCCATTCTTTTTTCTTAACCACATAATCTAACGCATGCACTGCCATTCTGTCTGCCAATTTCATGGACTGCAAATATTTCATGAACTCATTACAAATGCCATGCTGCATATATACCGGAATATTCATCAATTTCTCATTAGTAATCTCGTACATCTCCATCAAATAGGTCAAAATCGACTGCACTTTGTACGCAAATTCATTCATAATCCCATGAATTGTAAGTATCACATCCTGCACGTTCATGCCACATTCATCCGCTATATGTTTGTACGTTTTACCGCTCATCCATTTCTCCGCTACTAATCCTATCCGTTCTATTTCTTGCGTGCTTACCTCATATCCTGCTGGTGCTGTCATGGCTCGCTCTATCCCTATCAATCGCTTCACCATATCCGGCATATCACTTTCCCTGTACTCTCGCAAATCGCCTATCAGCCCCTCATCTACTCTCTCTGACAATTTATCAATTTCCCTGATAGACAAGCCGGATGTTTTATATGCCTTGTACCCTTTTTCATCGAATCGCTCCTTAATAACATTGTAGCGCTCTTTATACATGGTTATAAGCCAATCTTTCTCATCCTGATCTCCCAACGCATATGCAAATGTATTCTCCGCTAATTTCTGAGGATCAACTTCATCTATCTTCTCTGCCGCACGACTATTGATAATCGAATAATCGATGGCACTAACCAATCTCTCATCTTCGTTCCACTTGCTTATGTCTTCTAACGAGTGTACAAAATCGTATAATTTGCCATTTACTTTCTTATCTATGCGGTTCTGAAGTGCGGGTAATATATTGTCTAACATGTCTTCTTTAGGCAAGAGAATTGCACCATACATTTCTCTTCCAGCTCTTCCTACTCGTCCTACAACATTTTTTAATGTTTCTGCACCTACTGGCAAACTGGTATTTTTTCTACTATCATAATACGTTGTTAGATAAGCTGGGATTAACGTCCGTATAGGAAAATTAACGCCTTCTGCTAATGTGTTATTGCATATGATCAACTTTATTGCTTTCCCTGCGAGCAATACCTCAACACACTCTCGGATGTCTTGCGGCAGATTGCCATGATGATACGCAAAACCCTGTTGTAGACATCGTACTAAATCAAACTCCGCTCCTAATTGATACACACAATATTCTAATGTCTTTTTTAATTTCGCTGGATCGCCATTGCAGTTGATTCCTTTTTCTAAAACCTTATCGTATAGTTTCTTGCAATCTTCTTTTTTATATGCGTAGATCATTACTGTTCCGGCTTGCATGACTTGTTTTGCCAGTGCCACACATTTAGATGCTCTATCCCAACTTTTTCGAATCTTTTCCTCCAATCGTATCGAATAGATAGGATGATTGTATTGAGCATCATACATCTCTATTCGACATTGTTTTCTTTCGTACTTCACCACGCCTAACCGTTGACGACACGGACGATATCGACTATCACCCACTTCATTTTCTTTTCCGCCCATCCATATATTAACATCGCTCAAATTAGGTATAATCGCCGACAAGAATAAGAATCGTATATTCTCAAGTTGTTTCAGTCGCGTCAGTAATAACTCATATGGAATACCTCTACTAAAATCGTCAATCAGTTGTCCTTCATCGCATATCACCAACGAAAAATCTGCTGTAAACACGTTCTCGGACATAAACGCTTCCGGTGTGGAGATAATCAAACTTGCCTCCTCCAATCCCGCATCGCCCAAATCGCTTACATGTCCACCGTAATTGCACCGGACCTTATAATGCAGTTTATCCCTAAAATCTCCAAAACTATCCTTTAGTTCTCTTGTCAACGAACGCAGTGGTGCCAAATATAAAACCTTTGTTCCAGGATTGCGATTTAATTCCTGATAGATGATCAATTCCGTGATGTAGGATTTTCCTGCACTCGTTGACATTCCTAAACAGAACGAACGATTATATGTCAACAATCCGTTCTCTATAGCATCTTCTTGTGATGGCAAAAAAGATAATATACGCTTTACCGATTTGGAGTAGTCGATATAATTATGCCAATCTGTCGTATCATCACAAGCCTTTAACGTTGTCCATAGATTGTGCTTCAAAAACTTCTTCAGTACTGCTATCAGTATCTGCGAATCAAAGAACTCACGCAGCGTTTCAAATCCATCCTCCTTGGTCAGTTGCTCTAATCTTGCTATCTCGTTTTCTATGTATGCGCTATCCCCGTCTTTCAAGAACTCATCTACGAAACGTATCTCATCGTACTTTTCGTACGTCTCTTTTAATGGGGGCACGCTTATGATATAGAATAACTTTCGTCCGGCTGCTGTTTTGAGGTCGTTTATATTTAACAACTTTAATACGACACTCGCTATAGCTTCATACTGGCATACATAGTATATCGCAGCTACAAAGAGTGTATTATTAACTTGATTAACCCCGTTAAACAATTCTTGTGTATTCTGATCTGAATACAATAACAAGCCTTTCGCAATATCTAATAGTTTCTCCCTATTCTCTTCTGCTTGTCCCGCTTTATTTTCATCAAACAAATCCTTCATCAACTGGCACATTGAACTTATCAATGTGAAATAATAGTCATCTTGACGTTTCTGCAATTCATACTCCCCATCCGGCTCCAGATGGTAACTACGAATCATTTCCAATGCCTCTGCGTCGATGAAACTCCGTTGTAATATGTCATTATGTTGCGGCACTATGCTTGAGTCGGTATTTGTTTGTATATCTTTTTGTATATCTTTCCGAGTTGTTTTATCGGTAAGCAATAAATATCTATTCCTGAGTACTTAGTCAACATATCTGAAGGTATATGCGCTATATGTTTAGCAAGATATCCTTTTTCTACTACCGCTACTGCATTAAATACCTTCTTGCATGTGTCATAATATGGTTTTTCAAATCTTTTAACTCCATTGTACAACTCCAATGGAGCCATCTTATCCTCTAATCTTGTTAATAGATATACTATTGTTTCTGCCGCTCTTGACGTTCTATCATTATCTGCACCACTTACGGCTTCTAAAATAGAGCATTTCTTACCATATGGATGAGAAGCCATAGTTTTTACTTCGATAGAATATAAAGTGTCATCCGTTGAAGGAACATTTATATCAGGAACGTAAAAGAGCATTATATCTGTTTTGGGCGAAGCCTTTGATTTGTCATCTTTAAGCCGCCATTTCATAGGAGTTATTGTCGCATTGGGCGCAAATGTCTGTTGTGCCAAATAGAATGTTAGTATCTCACCAAAGTCTCCGGATGTGATACTTGTTGTATATGGAAGTCGTTTCCCTATTATTTCTGCGCGACTCCTTTTATAGCGTTTTGCAATTTTATCTATCTTTTTATCGGATATATAGGCATTCCGTATAGGCACCATCATCTCGTTAATAAACTCGGCACTTTTAGACTCATCGAAATTATACAACGCAATCTTTTGCGCTGCATACGTCACTTTATCTTCAGTGAAATATTTCGACAAATCCACCATCTACTATTATCAATTAAATTACAAAACACTTATCTAACCCACTCCCACCACATCGGTTGGTCTATGTTCCCATGAACATTCTCACTGTCTCGACGACCTATCCGGTGATATCGCGGAGTTAGTCTTCCCTCTTGCGCAGAAAGAAATGTACCAATATTCTGATGTACATGCCAAAAGACGCGTCCATCACCGCGATAACTATTCAACCAATCGATATAATCATTCTCTCGCCATAAGCTGTATTCTTCGATAAAGTCATGCGACGAGAATTCGTTTGGTTTCTTTACTCTCAATCTATTGAGAACAAATTCAGCTTGTTCAATTGAAATTAAGTTCATATATGTGTATTTTAAAAATCTAAATTCAAAAATCACAAAATACTGTTCGCGCCTTACGTCATTCCTCTACCCGCCATTTTAAACCAGTTCCACACAATACAAGCTATAAACATCAGCGCACACCAATAGGTAAACCACCGCTTATATTTCGGTTTTGTTACTGCTATACTCAATCCATACGCAGCAAACATAAACTCAAAAGGCATCGCTGGTTGGTGGAATCGTTCTGATTGCGCAAACGTACTCATAGTCAAGACCACTAAGTATCCAAGCATTAATGAAAGCGGCAATATGTGTTCGCGCCATTTTCCCGTCATCACTAACATGACTATCGCGAAGATAGTAAAACATGACATAATGTTTTTCACAAAGTTTCCTCCGTTCAATAATTGTTGCACATCTTGTCCATCAAACGGGCGCACCATACTTGGGAACGGAATCGTAAAAATCAGCGGTGCGAAAACGGACGCTCCGGCATACTTAGCAAAAGCATTTCCATTATCACGTCTACCCCGCCATTCCATATTCTGCTGCTGTTCTCCTCCTTGTACTTGTTCTATCAGACTGCGACTCTGCTCCTCGATTTGATTTCCTGCGACTACTCCTATTAATGCTATCGCCAAGATTCCTACAATTATTCGTTTCCCCCAACTAACCACCTTTGAGGAACTCATCACCACAGAGAACACCAAAGATAGTAACGCCACTAATCCTAATGGAGTTCGTAGAGTAAAGATGCTTGCGGCTAACAACAATACTGGTATTACCTTCCATGCTGTGAACTGTCTTGATCTAAGCATTTGGTCTGCCTGTTCTACAAACAAAACCACGAGAAACACCATCTCTGTTTCTTTCAAATGCACTGCACAATAGTACCAGAAATTCGGCCATAGCGTGCAAAATATAGCCGCTATACGACCTGTTTGCTCTCCCAAGTTTCGCTTTGCCAAACGATATACCAGTAACACTGTTAGAGTCGACCATACACATTTGAGCAAACGGACGGCTATGATATTATTATCCGTTAGCCAATATACAAATCCAACATAGGTTGCATATCCCAAATCGGCTACGTCAATGCTCTTAGTTGCAAAATTCCATACCTCTGTAAATACATTGTTCTTTAATGCATTCGCAAATTCCATACCTTGTTCATGGTAAAACAGTGTATCAGCATTCTCAAATCCAAATGCATCCCCATAATTGATTTGGAACACCCAATATATTAGCAGCATGAACAACACGCGAGGAATAAATGCATATAGGAAAAGTTTTCTTTCGAAACGTTGACTCTTTCGTATTCTATCTATAGCAGTTTCTTTTATCAAACGCCCTCCAAACAAGAAGAACGCAATAACACTTACCACGCCTGATAACATATAGTACCACGGCATACAATATGCTGAGTATATAATACTAACTATCGCCACAGAGGTGATGTACAAAGATAACGGATATAGAGTCAACCAGTTAGGAAAAATATTCCTAATGATTTGTATAGGAGGTCTATTCACAAAATATGTCTGTCTGAAATTATTCACTATTATTTTTTCTTGCTAATTTTACTAACATATGCCACAATGCCCTTGGACAAACAAATGCTGCAGCTATCATACTACCTATCATTCCTAGATATCTTTTTTCTGCCTTATACGCAAAAATCAACGATACCCAAACCCATCTTGTGTCTCTCAAATCAGCAGCAATATCCACATAATTTTCCGGCAATATATCTGCAACCTTGATAGATATCTCACGTGCAGCTTTTGCTCGTGCTACTCTGTTATATGTATGTGTCACGGACGTAGGATTGATGCGATACGCGCAAGTCACCTCGTTTAAAAAATAGATATCACCATATATTAATAGACAAATCCAAAGCGTCCAATCTCCCAAAAAGGCATTGGCCGTATGTATGTATTTCGCGCGAACTTCATCTATATGTGAGTTACGATAGATTACGCTTAATGTAGGATACTGATGGTCATCCCTAAAGAAATCGCGTAGATTATAACGTCCTTCTTTATTATCTTTTACCACGAATTCCGGACGTACAGGATGGATCGTTTGACTATGATTATCAACAACAGAACAATTCGTGCAACATGCCATTAGCGTCTCATCCTCCTCTAATATATCTACCTGTTTCTGCAACTTCAACGGGTCTGTCCAATAATCATCCCCTTCGCACATTGCTACATATTTGGCTCCCGTAGCATCTATAGCGGCATTCATTATACGTTCCAGCGAACCATCATGCTTTGAATATTGATTTTCTGTCTCATATATTGGTCTAAAAATCTCCGGATATTTCTCAGTATACTCACGTATGATTGCTGCAGAACCATCCGTCGAAACATCATCATGTACAATAGCCACAAAGCGGAAGTTCGTCTTCTGCTTTACGAACCCCTCAAAACAATCACGCAAATATGGCTCGTGATTATATACCAAACAATGGATAGCAACTAATATTTGCTGTTCTTTCGTCATTATTTAACTAGGCCACTTTACTTTTAACAATCTCCAAAACCGATGGGAAGTCGATCATTCGACCAATCTCTTCGGGTTCGAGAGAGATACCAAATTCCATTTCCAACTCAATCACCAGGTTCAACTGGTTCATCGAGTCCCATGCTGCGCAGTTCTTCTGCGAGCAAGTCTCGTCCAACGACGGATCTTTAAACACGCGACGTAACACGTCTAACAATTGCTTTTCCATATTCATTCAATTGTATAATAATCTTTTACATTCGTATCTAAATCTGCGATTTGCGCCTCGAATTGGTTGTTACTGCAATTGCACAATCCCATTCGCGCATAGAAATCCGCAACCTGTGAGTTCTTCGCAGTCGGGATATACTCCCCACGCAGCGAACCACTATACTGCGAAATGACATACTTGAAGAACGCCTCTTCAATGCCCTTGCCCAGCACACGACAACTCATCAGCATCGTATCAATGCGCCATCCGTCTTCCGGCACGAGTATCATCAGTCCTGTGATACCATTGTCGCCAAACCGATCACTCACAGCAAGCGTCCATACCTCTGCACCATGCGCAATCATGCTGCGTATATCATCTTCGGTGTATCGACGCGTCGTGAGGTTGAACTGGTTCGTCTTCTGCGTCATCTGCGCCACACGCGGTATCGACATGCTCTGCGCGTCCACGCGCTCAATCTTCAGTTTCATCTCCAGCGAACGCAGAAAATCCGTCATGTCCGTGAACTGCGCCTCCAGCTGCTTTCGGCTCGCATTCTGCCGATACTGCTCCGTCTTCTTTCGGTCCTCATCCGTCAACGCATACACGCTGAAATACTCCCGCACCAACTGCGCATACAACTCAGTCAACCCATAGGGTTGCGTAGGAAACTCCGGCACAGCCACCATCGGCAACTGCTGTCGAATCAACTCTCGCTCCGTCGGGTTATCGTCCACAAACACCATGCTGTCCAAACCTATGTTCAACTCCTCCGCAATCGCACGTATGTTCGTCGCCTTATCCTGCCAGTTAATCCGTTTGTTCACAAAATCTTCTAACTTCAGCGGCATCTCTCGCGCAGCAAACAGTGCTTCTACATCCGCTTCATTATTCTTCGAGCAGATAGCGAGAATCACTCCCGCGTTTGCTAACTCTCTCAGTCCTTCCTGCCAAGTATGAAACGCCTTCCCCGGATAATCGCCATCCAGTTGCACACCTTCTATCCCGTCTTCACCGAGCACACCACCCCACAGCGTGTTGTCCAAGTCCAGCACCAGACATTTCTTCCGCTGCAGCGCCAACGCACGTTGCTGTTCAGCGAGCCAAGTACTGAAAGCACCCTTCAACCGCGGATTGATGATCATCTGCGAGATGAAATAGTATTTCCAATCGATCCGTTCATTGACCGGATACTGCTGCAGGAACTTCCCGAAGTCCACCACTTTGATGTTCTTCCGTTCCGCAGCCAAACTCCATGCCGTATTGTTAAACGCCTCGATGGCTTGCGCCAAACGTCGATCACTCAGGTTCGCGTTTGTTTCCCAGATGCACTCCAGCGTCAGCACCAACAGCGGTTTGTCGCCAATCTGTCCGGCTACCCATAGCAAGCGTTGCGCATAAGTCTCCACTTCAGCCACCAACTGCTCGCGGTTCATCTTCACCGGCACCTGGTACCACCATAGATACCCCTCAGCCTCCGGCACCGTTCCATAATCATCATACCCAGAGAACTGGTAGCCTCCCATCAAGAAATGCTCGATGGTATTATTTCGAAATACGTACGTCATTGTTCTACTATCTCGATTAGTCCTACTTGTTTGTTGTACAAAAAGCACACGCGTCTGTTATCAAACGCAATAGCCGGTTCGGGTTTGCGCACCACGATATACCGCATCTTGCGCAATTCGGCTACAGCTGCCTCAATGTTCTCCACCTCATAGCAGGTATGATAAGGAGTCACCCCCATCTTATCCAGCGTCTGCTGCACCGGGGATGTACTGTCATGCGGAGCAAGCAACTCCACTTTCGGCATACCTTCTTTGCTCAGAAAGCATATATGCACGTTCTGTATCGGATCATACACCGGTTCCGTCTGCGTATATCCCGCTGCCTTATACACCGCTGCCGTTCCCTCTATCTCCGGCACTGCTACACCAATATGATCAAACTTCCAATTGCTTAACATAATTACTCTCTGCGAAAAATAGCTCTTGCAGGATTTCCAAATACCGTTGCATTAGCGTCTACATTATTTAAAGCAACACTACCTGCGCCTATAGTAGCGTTATCTCCCACTGACACCTTTGGCACTACTATAGCAGATGTATGAATCGTAACAAAATCACCTACCGATACAAACCCATTTATAGCTGCAAACGTATTAATATGACACCATTCTCCAATTCTACCATCATGCCCTATAAATACATTTGGTTGAATAGTAGTAAACTTTCCTATCTTTACATCGCACGAAATACGGCAATCCGGACATATAATACAGCCTTCTCCTATAACTACATTTGAAGATATCTTCGCCTCTCGATGAATTAACGGAGGGAATACTCCTCCCTTATCCAAGATCATCTGCGCATAGTGTTTCTTCCATTTCACATCCCCTAAGGCACACACAAATATATCATCCGGTTGAACTTCATAATCCTCAACGGACGACAATATAGCAGGATAGCCCTCATATCCATCTAATGCATCACTCTTTCCATCCAAATACCCCTTCACTTCAAACACATCTCCATAGCCGATGGATTTCAATGCATAGTTATACACTTCACGACCAAATCCACGTGCTCCTATAATGACTAAATGTTTCATTGCTTAATACAATCAATTATTCGTTTTAAATCTTCTTCTGTCAGTTCATGGTGCATCGGTAAACAAATTACTTGATCGGCAATCTTTGTTGCGATTGGTAAGTTTGCTGCACTTGCACTCGGATAATCGCGATACGGCTCAAACGCGGTAATCAACGGATAGAAATAGCGACGACCATATACGTTCTCGGCTTTCATCTTCACATACAACTCATCCCTCGTCATACCATATTGCTCCGCATCCACGAATATCGGAAAGTAACTGTAATTATGCCGTACACCTAACATATCGTCGAAGAACCGAATACCTTTCACATTGCGCAATGCCTCGCTGTAAGCATTTGCCACTTTCTGCCTTGCCTCGATAGCGGCATCTACCTGTTTCAAGTTCAGCAATCCATACGCTGCACGTACCTCATCCATCTTACCATTGATACCCGGAGCCTCCACTGTTACCTCACCTCGGAATCCGAAGTTCTTTAGATTGTCGATCTGATGTTTCATCTCTGCGGTATGACACACCAATGCGCCACCTTCGATGGTGTTATACACCTTCGTCGCATGGAAACTAAGCGTACTGATATCTCCGGCATTGAGTATCGATTCGCCATTGACGCGTACTCCGAAAGCATGCGCTGCATCGTATATCACTTTCAGTCCATGCTTCTTCGCGATGGCATCTATCTCCTTCGCCTTGCATGGCTTGCCATAGCAATGCACCGGCATAATGGCTATGGTGTTGGGTGTTATCGCGGCTTCAATCTTTGCCGGATCCATACCGCATGTCTCTTCCTCGACATCCACAAACACCGGTGTCAACTGGTTCCACCAAATAGAGTGACTTGTCGCCACAAACGAGTATGGCGTAGTTATTACTTCGCCTTTAGTAAGACCGAGTGCTTGCAACGCTGTCATAAGCGGAAGCGTACCGTTCGTGAACACGGAGATATACTCCACTCCAAGATACTCAGCCAACGCTTTCTCCAACTGCTGATGGAACGAACCATTGTTCGTGATCCACTTACTCTCCCATATCTGCTCCAGATAAGTATTGAACTCCTTCAAATCCGGCAGCAGCGGAGAGGTTACTAATATTTGTTTATTATTTTGCATATCCTTTTTGGATTTTATCTATCATAAAACATAGCGACACAATGATGCTTATATAAGCAATGGTGATTATCAATACACCCTGCCAACCAGCATACCAAGCTTCGTGATACTTGCCAATTAAATCGTACACAACTTTGAAGATTATAAAATGTGCTACATAGAATGTCATTGAATGACGCCCTACCCATTTTATCGGAGAAAATAGCGATGTATGTATGTATGTATGTAATTTTATTTCCGCTTTTTCTAACCACCGACACACATTGTTATATACGATACAGCCTGCAATAGATGTAGGATACCATAACACATAGCTATACCAGGCACATGTATCCTCTTTTTTATACACTTCTGGAATATCCGTTATAGCAAATGTCAAAAGTAATACGATAGCCGAAACAATGATTACCCATGTATTCTGTTCATACTTTTTCATCGCATATCCTATTGCGAAGAAGCATAATCCCCATGCTGTTGAATATATAGTAAATGGAGTAAACTGATAGTTCACAAAATGCAGTATGCAGGCAATAATGGCGCCTATTACGCCTAACCATAATGCATTACATTTTGGCGTCACAAAAATAGCTATTTGGCGCACGACAAATAGTGTCAACAAGAACCACAAAGCACTATTTAATGGGATACTACCCCCTAAAAACAATGAACGTAAAGGTGTATAAAAAGCATTTCTAAGTGACAAATCATCAAACAAGAATATGTGACACAACATATACACGACATATCCGATTGCCGACCATATAGCAAATTGTTTAAGCAACTTTCCAGCATCCTTTTTTATTGATTCTTTGAGCGATTTCGGTTTAAAAAAATATCCTGATTTATAGAAGAACCATGGCATGAAATAGAATAGCCACGGAAATACGTTTAGTATCTCGCGTTCATACATAGGATACAAAGCATGATAATACAGCAACCATATTATCATCACTCCGGCTCCTATATCAACATAGGACAATCGTTTCGTATTTTGTGACTCGCTACTCATTATTTGTCGTAACAAAATTGCGGCATTGCCTTCTGTATCTTTTTATAATCCTCCTGCGGAATACCAGTTGCCGTTTTCCACATACCTACATTCTTACAGGAAATGGAAATATCCAAGCAACTCTGCGGACGTTTGTGCTCACCCAAATTCAGATACTTCTCTATCTTTCCTACCGTCTTATCATAATCCAATATCAAATCTTCAAAACGAATAGATAGGTATTCCTTCGAATCTATATCCAAATTACCATATCGATGGCTCATTATTTTAATAAAATGTTCTACCGTATCATGAGGCAACCACTGGATATCTTGTCTTACTGCAATAGTATATATATCTCTCGGATCTCGCCAAACAACGATATTTTTCATATTTGGCAAGAAGTTTCTTCCATATTCCATTCCCATCTTTGTCGAAAGATATAATTGATCTAATACCAAATACTTGCAACTTCCGTTATACTGCTGATTAAAGATTGAATATAGGAATTGTTGACACAATGCATAATAATCCTTCTTATTATAATCTCGCAATGTGAAGATATTATCTTTCAATCTTGGAACCATCGGAGACCATGAACCTTTTGTGTCTCGAATCGCATCATCTATCATCGAGTCAAAGAACAGATATATATACTTTCTATATTTTGCACCAAGATTATAAATCCTATCGCGAAACATCAATTTTCCAAATCGCTTTATAGCCGCATCTTGATGAATTAGGGATGGTTTTTCTAAAGCTGTATCCAAATCTATTAAGCCACCTGGATATGTCAATAACTCTATTTCTCCAAAGTCGTCTGCAGCCTCAACAGCCTTACTTCCACCCTCCGCCATACCATGCACTAAACAATCATCATACTCCCGCAACAAATCTACTACAGCACCGGATCCGCTATAACCAAATCCCTCAATCGAAACAATATTTTCCCACTTGCTATCCTTGTCAAACTCCACCTTTGGATTCGTTTCCTTCCATGCAAAATACTGGGCATAAAAATCCCGCTTCTCCTCATACTCTAATACCCATCTGTAGGGCATAATCTGCTTAATGTAATGTTTTAGTCTCGATAGTTTCATATACTCTTACCTTTTACTTCTCATTCTTAACTGATTTGCACATTCGCTTCTGCGAATTTGAGATCATCCTCATCATCTATCTCATACCACTGCAATCCTTCTACGCACATCACCTTCATTGGCTGAATGCGTTGCGAGATGTCCAGCAGTTCATATTCATATCCGAGTTTTGGTTTTGCATCTACGATAGCTGCGTACTCCCGACACATGATACGATAGAAATCATTGGTCAGTTTATGGATTCCCACTAGTTCTCCACTATAGTGCAGCGCATTCGGATCTGTTGAACAATTGGTCAACACTCCGTTTTCGTCCATCTCCACGTAGTACTGGTCTTGGAACTTCGTCACCGGAGTAATCAGCATCGTGCTCTCATGCGGAGCCTCTAACAAGCACTCAATGGCTCGTTTCTCAAACACAAGATCCGACTCCAACAATAGAAAATCATCATCCCCTATCCTCTCACGACAGTTCCAGAGCGTGTACATGCTGTTGGTCTTGGCAAAACGAGGACTGAAGCAACACTCCACCTGCGGATACTGCGCTTGCAACGCCTCATAATACTCCTTATGGTAGCCGGTGCCGATGATGATTCGTTCGATACCACATGCAATCAGCGTCTCAATACTGCGCACCACCATCGCCTTACCCTTAAACGGAATAAACCCCTTCGGCATCAACTCGGTACGTTCGCCAAATCGCGTCCCCATACCCGCTGCCATTATCACTGCTGTCTTAATCATGACGGATTCCAAAATGATCTAATGCGTCAGTAAATACTTCGAAGAACGCCACAATATCCGGTTCATCAATGGTTCCCAGCGCGCAAAGCCGGAACGTATTTGACGTACTGATTTTACCCGGATAGATAGTGAATCCCTGCTCATAGCAGTAGTCGTGCACCTTCTCAAAATCCCAGTTCGGGTCATCCGGATACTTGACGGACACCACCAATCCCGACTCAATCTTCGGGTCTATGACTGTCTCGAATCCTAACTTATCTATGCCGCGATGAATGGCTTCATACACACGACGATGCCGAGCAAACTTAGCTGTCTCTCCCTCTGCAAAATACTCCTTCAGAGCCTGAATCGTCGCATAAATCGTCTGCACCGGAGGTGTGAAATGCATCTCACCCGTTTTCTCGAAATACTCGTATTGCAAGTACAAATTCGTGTAATACGAACGCGTCGGATAGTTCTTCGACGCACGGATGATATCCTCGCGACCAATGATGAACGACAGTCCCGACATGGCCATCAGTCCTTTCTGTGCGGAAGCCATGCAGAAGTCCACATTGTCTTTGATCACATCCAACGGAATCATACCCAACGACGACGTGGTATCGCTCACAAATACCGCTCTGTACTTATGCGCCAATGCACCAATCTCACGAATCGGATTCAGCACACCGGTACCAGTCTCATGATGACAACAATACACCATCGCAATATCGTCGTTTTCTTGCAACGTCTTCTCGACTAATGCCAGATCCGGTTGCTCAAAAACGGACGATTTCAAATCAATATGCGGCAAATGATACATTTGACAAACCTCCACAGCACGGGTATTATACGCACCGTTGTTTACCACCAGCACTTTCTTACCTTCCGGCAGGAGTGAGTTCAGACAGATATCGATGTTTATCGTTCCCGAACCGCAGAACAGCACAGCCGTATATTGGTCTGCCGGAGCATGCACCACTTTTAGCAAGTCGCTCCGCAAACCTTTCATCAGTCCCGCAAACTCTTTCTCACGCGGACAGATATCCGGCACCACCTGTGCCATCTTCACCGTATCCGTCGTCGTTGCCGGACCCGGATTCAAAAGTATATTTCGCTTAATTTCCATCATACATCATACATTTATACATCATACATTCGAGCCCAAATTCTCCATCAGCAATCGCTTGTTCTCCTGAGGAGAATTTGTGGGTCTACCAAGATCCTTGCGATTGCCTTTCCGTACATTAACGTTAATCAGGCTCACACCATCAATCACTGCGCAATTCACATGGTTCATTGCAGCCATCAGCGACATCTGGGAATCGACACTTATCACATCCGCATAACCAACCGCTTTTGCAATCGCTTCCACATCAATCATCTGTCCTACTGTCGGCTGGCCACCAACCGAATCATGCGCACCATTATTGAAAACGATATGTACAAGGTTCTTCGGTGCATAATCGCCAATAATAGCCATACCACCCATATGCATCAGCAGCGCACCGTCTCCGTCAAACACCACTACCCTTCTCTCCGGTTTCTGCAACGCGATACCCAGTGCAATCTGACTCGCGTGTCCCATACTGCCTACCGTCAAGAAATCATGCGCATGGCCTTGATTTTTTGCCTCGCGGTACTCAAACAACTCCCGACTGATCATTCCCGTCGTGGACACCACGATATCATCTTCGCGCAGTTTGTCAACGACTATCTTTATCGCTTCCTCGCGGCCCAATGCCCAATCCGAAACCACCTGATTTTGCAGTTTATACTCCTCAAACGTACCCTTCCGCACAATCAGCGCAAAGATGCCGTTTGTCTCGCGTATCACACGCAATGCCTCATCCACTTGTCCTTCCCAGTTCTCATCCAGCACCGCGTACTTAATCCCCATCGCTTCCAGTAGCGACAGCGTCACCTTCCCTTGCTTCACATGCTGCGGTTCATCGTGCACTCCCGGCTCTCCGCGCCAACCTATAATCATCAGCAACGGCATCCGGTACACATCCGCATCCATCAGACTCAGCAACGGATTCACCGCATTGCCTTCACCCGAGTTCTGCATATATACGCATCCCGTTTTTCCCGTCGCCAAATGGTAACCGGCAGCCAATGCCACCGCACCACCTTCGTTCGCCGCAATGATATTGTTCTCACGACTCACATTATCCGTGATATACGCACATAGGTTCTTCAGCAGCGAGTCCGGCACTCCGGCAAAGAATTCCACGCCACCGGTACGCAAACGCTCTATGAATTGTTTCGGTTCAATCATTGCTTCGTCCCCGGAATTAACGTCAATATCTCCTTAATCGGCATGCAGTATTCCTCGCTTGCCTCCTTGCATCGTCCATGCTCCAGGATCGACTCCGCACAATGCACCATAGCCGGATACGCCGAACGCAGCATGTGGTTCGCATAAATCACGATGTTCACACCCCACTCCGCAAACTCATCCTCCGTGATGTGGTTGAACGTCGTCGGCACCACCACAATCGGGGTGTGACTGTCCTTTTCGCGGAACCGTTTGCAGAACTCATGAATATCCTCTCCGTCCTTGTTGCGCGAATGAATCATCACACCATCTGCACCGGCTGCCACATACGCAAAAGCACGTTCCAACGCGTCATCCACCGGCTTACCAGCTATTAGACTCTCTATCCGCGCAATAATCATGAAGTCCCGCGTCACCTGTGCAGCCTTACCAATCCGAATCTTATCGCAGAATCCCTCTATCGTATCCTGTGTCTGTTTGGCTTCTGTACCGAACAGTGAGTTCTGCTTCAATCCTACCTTATCTTCAATAATCACAGCCGATATACCCAATCGCTCCAAAGTACGAACCATGAACGGGAAGTGTTCCGGCTTGCCACCCGTATCTCCGTCAAAGATCACCGGCTTGGTCGTTACCTCCAGCGTATCGTTCAAATCATGCAGACGCGTCGTCAAATCAACTGCCTCGATATCCGGCTTACCCTTGCTCGTCGAGTCCGTCAACGAACTGGCCCACATACCGTCGAACTCCAAGTTCTTTCCGTCTTTCTGCACTGCTGTGTTCTCGATGATCAGTCCCGTCAAACCGCTATGGCTCTCCAGAATCCGCACAATCGGTTTTGCGGTAATTAAGCGCCGCAAGGTCTTCATACGTGCTTGCGGAGTCGTTCCCATCTTGGCAAACTCTTCAGCCAAACCCGTGGACGAGATACCCTTTGTATAAGGAATCTCAATCACTTCGCCACCTTGCTCTTTCATCAACGCAAACACCTCCTCACGGATGTACTTGTCCGGTCCTTCTACCCAGTCGTCACCATGGATGATATAATCGGGTTTGTACTTCTTGAGGTTCGGCACGTAACTCCAATCATCCTGCGGCACAACCTGCGCCACACCTTGGATATGCTCCACCACGTTCTTACGTTGTTCGTACGTTAGATACGGCAACCGCTTATGCGTCGCAATCGCCTTATCGGTGAACAACCCGATCATCACATCTCCATACTTCGCTCCCTCCGAGATGATATTAATCAACCCCGGATGCATAATGTCGGCAATCATGCCGAGATATACTAATTTTTTACTCATAATCATTCTCGTATATGCACGCATACATATATGCGCACAACAAATCGGCCGCAAAGATACGGAAAAAAAATGACATACGCAAATTTATCTGCCAAATTCTTCAGAATTTCTTTCTTTTGCACAGAAAACTGCCATTTTGTCAGCCGATTTGGCTCCGGCACGCTATTTGTCCTACTTACGACAATATTTAATTAAAAATTTTTATAGCTATGAAAATTGTTATTTTCAATGTCAGCGCAGCACTCAGCGCTTATGTAGAGTTCGGTAACCGAAAATTAGTGATTGATTTAGGGAAAAGTAGCGACTTCTCCCCTGTAAACGATTTCTTACTCCCCCTCTTCCGCAAGAGAGAAAGAGATAATAATCCTTTGGAGCCGAAACCGAAACAAGAATGTTATACAATTGACCAACTTATCATTAGTCATCCTCACAAGGATCACCTCAATGACATTCAAGATTTTGATAAGTATTTCAATCCGATTCTTCTCACCACTCCAAACGCTAAAGATACAGATAGCGAACTGAATATCAATTGGTCACACATCACCACTCCGGATGATGAGGATGTACTATACCTCAAAAATATGATGGCCAATCGCAATCCTCCTCTCGCGGTAACTGATCCTTACAAAATGACATTAGCATATCTATATCCGAAAGCCGTTGAAGATGATGCTACTCTTGACTCGGAGAGTTACACCAACAACGTCAGTCTTGCCGTTTATATCAACGACAGGTATAGTATTCTCTTCCCCGGAGATTTACAAAAAGAAGGCATGAAAGCACTTCTAAACGGAACTACAAAAAATAAGCAAGGTAAAACACTGAAAAATAAATTACAAACTTTTGGTGTTGATTTTCTTGTTACACCTCATCATGGTCTCCGTTCGTCTTTCTCAACAGCCTTGTTTGATGCTATAAAAGGGCATAAAACCCATAAACTTAACATTGTGCCGGAGAAGCCAAACACAAAAGATGATGCTCGACAGATCGATTCTCGATATGCCTCAACCGACTACTGTGAAGCAGTTAATAATCTGTCAACCAAAGACTCTCCGGCTTGCCAACGAAAAACCAGTAATGGCCATATCTACATTGATGACGATGGCAATGTGCATGTAGAATCGGATATCAATGAGATACTGAAATATTTCAACTAACCATGTTGAATAGCAGGAGTCTGTAATACCTGCATAGGAAAACGGATTACAGCCGAACTATCGGGTAATAGGATATTAACACGTATTAGTCTAAAGCAATGGGAAAATTTTCAGAAGAAACCATTCAAAAGGTATGGGAGAAAGGTAAAACTATTCCAGGAAAGAATCCTAATCTCTACAGAGAAGATTGCAAGGGGAATCAGATTTTTGGTCCTTCATACGGGAAACAATCCGCTATGGGATGGGAGATAGACCATAAGAACCCTGTCAGCAGAGGTGGGACAGATTGCCTTCGCAATCTCCAACCGCTTCAATCCGCGGAGAATAAGCGTAAAAGCAATAAGTATCCGTATTAACACAATGAGTGCAGAGGCATTTTATCCCCTGCACTCAGTTTTTTTGTTAAAACGTAGTTCTCAATACGCAGTGTCCTAAATAATGATAATCTATCTAATCGGTCGGTGGATTCATGCGAGTTAATATGTCCAATCTATTTTGACAACAGTGTTGACGCAATTGTGTGCAGAGGCACAAAATATTCCCGCATATGCAAGCATATGGGGAATAAAATGCGATTTTTTTGCGTTTTGTGTTAAAAAGATCATTTATATATCGATTCGTCTACGGAAAAGGGATGCTCATGCGAACATCCCTCGATTTTTGTTGTTAATTACTTGGCATTAGCCATTTTCTTTACATACATTAAAATTCAATTTCTCCTACCATCATAGTATTCTTAAATATCAGTTGTTTTTATTTTTCTTCATTTCTGTTTCGAGCCGTGAACTACTACTGCTCCATTCTTCGGTAGTAACCAGTCGTGCGTATTCATCGTGATCTGCTTGCCATTGGGCTGAATGGTTATTATTACACTGTTTTGATCAATAATCGTGCCAATCATTTGTCCCACCAGCGAAATGTCAGATAATTTATCATCTATAGCATAATCCAAATGGAAATTTCGCGCCGGATATTTTAACCGTTTTGTGAATACATTATCATCCTTCGGAACACTTACTTCATACTCAAATCTCACATGTATCTTTCCTAAGAATTCCAACATGAGCTTCGGTTTGTCTATATCTTCAATTAATGCATAATCTTTTCTGTCTTGTATATTTTTCTGCTCCTTTATCATTTCGCTGGTAAGTGGCGATGTTAATGATTCTTGCAGTGTCATCGCCACTATTCCATTATATGCTAATCCCTCTATTATACTTTTCTTCACTCCAAGTCTAATGTATGGCTTGATATCCCATTCTTTCTCTTCTCCATCAAAACAAATTTTATAATCAATGAGCTTGAATAATTTTTCTGCCTGCTCAATGGATATATCGTCTGCAAAACTAAGATTGTTCCCCATTCCGATGTCCATTTGTATCGGTTTCTTATCTCCGTATGGATTCTGGGCTGTAAATGCCACTTTAACTCTCTTTTTCAATAGTCCTGAATTATCACTATCACTTGTGACATACATAGATTGACTATAATTAATATAATACGGCATTTTAAGCATGTTGCATATTTTCTTATCCACCTCTATTAAACCATCCGCCATTTTAGGATAATCACGTTTATGCATATGCCTGATTGCTTGCAAATGAAGTTCTGTTAATTTATTTTCATCAAGCGCTTTTAACAAATAGTCATTGGAAGTGATCACGTCGATAAAGAATGATTTTTCTTCCATGATACGAGATGGTATATCAATTATCCATGACACCAATATGGCAGCGATGACAGAAGTGCTTATCGGCAATGCAACCCTTAGAAATATTGTTAGCCAATCCACGTTTTCCTTAGTAATCGTTGGGTCATCCAATATACTCCATACAATTATCCCAACAGCAACAACGAACAGCACAAATACAAAAGGCTTCAACATGCTTTTCTTTTGCTTTCGTTGCCTTAATAAGCATGTGGATTTTTCGTATTCACACTCTTTCTCGTTGTTAAACGGACACTGCTCATATATCAAATGAGGGCATGGATCTGCCACTTTATACTGGGTTATCTTGTGAACAATACCATCAAGGAAATAACTCAAAATCGTATGAACAGCCAATAATCCCAACTCTCCCCATAGTATACCTCGAAACCACTTATACCATATATCAACAGGATTCAATCCTTTATATGAAAATAAAAGCAAGACAATGCACATCACGAACAACAATACTGTTGTCCAGATATTGATGCTTTTTCTGCTAATGTTTAAGGTACTTTTCTGCATTTATTTCACATGTGGTACGTTTACGCATACTCTAACATGCCGCAAAATTACAAAAAATTTTTGACATGTGCAAATTTTTTTTACTTTAAAATTTAATACTATATATAATATATAGTATAAAATATTATTTCTCTCCATCACACATAGCAAGAGGAGCTCCACAGAGCCCCTCTTACCTCATTCTCTCACTCGCGCTTAGTTATGCTCCTGCAAGTGCTGCATCGTACGCATCGCCGTGCTCCCTTGGAGCTTTGCGGCGATTACGCACCTGCGAGTGCTGCGTCGTAGGCATCACCGCAAACCTTCCAGAGGTAAGATTTCATGGTCTTTTTACCACCGGCGGTGTCCTTCTGTGCGAGGAAGTCGGTGATGTCGGTCGCCTGCTGCATCAGGTCCTTGCTGCGCGCTTTGACCGCTGCTGCTACCGAAGCGAAGCGAGCACGTGCTGCGAGCTCTTTTGCCTGCGGTACCGTCGAGCGTTGTACCTTGCGGCGGATATAGACGCGGTTACAGTCATTGCTCTCGGTTGCCGCTACGCGGTGGGTGCCGAGGAGCATCTTTTCGCAAGAATGTTGACCGTTCTTGCCCGGTTTACTGAGTGCTCCGGATACGCTATCGATACCGGCGCTCCATTCTACTTTTGCCATAGTTGATAAGGTTTTAAAGGGTTCGTTAATAAAGTTTCTTCGAGGCATCATATGTCTCAATCGTTTTGGTTTGGATCACCACGCTCGTGTCGCCACGTTGGTAGTACTCACTCTGATTCGTGATCGTCCGCGTCACGTTACAGCTCTGGAACCCGAGTATTCCTAATACTCCGATTACTCCGATAATCAGGAACTTTCTCATAGCGCTTAGCCTCCGATCAGGTCTCCGTTTTGGTCGTAGTTCCCGTTCAGCTTGTGCATCGCATAGCCAAACAACGAACCATACTTCGTCTGACTCTTGTACTCCGCTACCAGCTGCGTCTTTTGCTCGGATGAACCGGCCAGGATAGCACGCACAGCCGCTTGCACTTTCGTGAAACGAGCCTTAGCCGCAGTCTGAGCCGCAGACGGTTCTTTGGTGGAAGGGTTACACAACTTACCGGTATAGACTTTGCCGGTACGTTTGTTGGTGCGGAAATACACATCGCTGTGTTCACACACCTTTTTACGCATTGATTCAATCAATGCCATCGGTTTGATTTCTGCCATAAATAGTTAAGATTTAGGTTAGTTAATATTTTATCAAAAAAGCGACAATTGACAGGCTATTTTATTGGATAATCGAAAACAAAAACCAAGAAAACACTATGTCTTAGATTGAAAATTATAAAGATTATACCGTATATGCACTGAATGGTATAAGCCTACGCGGCTTTGAGCGTAATCATCTACAAATCCACTTGTATGCGAGCATCCAGATGTATTTCTACATGCTTACTCTCACAACAAGGTTGTACATACCCATTAATCCCATCTACAGCAATTATAATAATTATACTTTCCACTCCTCAGCCATAGCAAAAACATGGATGTTTCACATCCGACAAAAACAGTCTAAGGGGTCAATTGTCTTTCAATAAATCTCAAAAAAGGTCAAAAAATTATTTGGTATTTAGGTTGGTGTGGTTGCAGATCTCGATGCGGCAGTCCTCACGAGAACGCTGCTCGCGGAGCAGCTTTTTGGTCAGCGCCTGTTCCATGTGAGGAGGGACGAGGATGCAACCTTTGGAATGCTTGGGATGGGTGCCACGATGGATACGTATACCTGCCCTACCGGGTACTTGGTCTAAGATCGGGAGCAGACGCTTGAATTTCGGACTCATCGTAACCGAATAATGGTACGTGAGCGCGGGAATCAGATAGTCGGCATTTTCGATCGTATCGCAAACAGGAGTCAATACCTCCTCAAATCGTGTCTCACTTGCCTCGTACAATCTCCCTCGCACAGCCTTCCCGTTTGCCGGAAATCTAATCAATTTGTAATATGCCATGATTTTGGTAATTTTTCGTTTGACGGTGCAAAGATACACACAAAATCATCAAAATCCAAGCGTTTTGGGGTTGGAGTGTTAAGTAGAACGGGTTTTGTGTTAGGTAGCGCAAAAACAATCACATAGAGACAAAAAAGACGCAACCGAAGTCACGTCTCAAAAAAAAATCCCACATACCATCGCATGCAGGATTATAGATTAAATACACGAGGCATTTACATACTCTGGAGGATAAACAATCTTTACCGGCAAAAGCAAAATCGATTTATCAATAACACAGCATTGGATAATTGGTCGTAAATTCAGTGTAGACTTATTATCCTCTACAAAGCGAAGACGTAACGGTTCTATCCGAGTAAAAGCATTCTCACTATGAGCACGGATCATTTTGTAACCAAATGAAGTTTTGGTTTGGAGATAGTTGATAACAAAGGGAACTGTTACTTCTCTATGGTACTCTTTCTCTAATACTTTGGTGATCTCTCCAAAATCATAGATTTGAGTGGTATTCCCAACTAAATCCAACACATCATGACTCCAATACTTGCATATTACCTCACAAATAAAATAGTTCCCTTGATAAACCTCCTCACCCCATCTATGGGCATATTGGGCGAAAGTATCCCAAAAGTAGTACCCCTCTCCTAACCAAGCCCTATACTTGGTACATTTGAAAGGCGCGCGACTTTCTACTTCATCAGGATTCTCCCTATTCTCAACAGTTTGATATAGGCGCGAGGTAATCATGTGATTATCGAATTTCGACTTGACTACGCAATTGATCCTGAAGAGATGATAAGTTCATAGTTGGGAGTATAATCGGTCTCTTCATATTTGATTGCAAGGTTAGAGTGCTAACCATTGCACGCAAATATGGGAAAACGATAGCAATACTATTAGAGAAGAAATATAAAGGAATTTCCTCGAAAGAAATGGCATCTCTGAATTGGTAATCAGCCTCACACGTTACCTCTGCCACCACCTTACCACTCTTCTCAGCTACAGCTTTGAAATCGAAAATTAACTTAAAAAGTTTCTTCTCTTCTTCAAAAATGCCACGCGGTTCAAAACCAAGCGATAACGTATTCTCATCCTCCAAATCAGAAAGACGTAATTGGATATTGGTAAAACAATAATCTTGTAAGTTAAAAACGGCCTTTTCCATGATTATGCTGCCAAATTATAGGTTGTTACCTCATTATTAAACATAGCTCCGCTATTACCACAAGCCTCTTGTCCCATCATCTTGTAGTAGAACAATGAGTTCTCGGTCATATACAAAGCTAGCGGACCAAACTCATTATAAACGGACAATTCATCCCAATCGGCTTTTTTTTGTTCTGCAGAAGCCGAGTTATAATAGGCTAAAAACTGCTCAAACAACTTTCCCATGATGTATTTTTACAATTAAATTTGTGACCGTATACACAATTATCCATACTAAATCTGCTGCAAAATTACAAAAAATATTTTATATACACAATAGGTGTATATCATTTTCTTAAAGATTGGCAATCTTTTCCATTATTTTTGTAAATTTTGTCATCTATATCTTAATTTTTTGCATATCCCTCCCACCTACCCTCTCTAGTTGGCTATCGGAGTGGATCTCCGAGCCAGAGGGCGAAGGAGTCGACGAGGGATTGAGGGAGGGTTTTGGCCTTTAGGAGTTTGTCCGGTAAGTTGAAAATCTCACAATAGATCTTCAACCATCGCGAAAACTCCATGGGAGTGACGGTGAGAGACGGTTCGTTGCGCCGAAGACGCATGTTAGTTTCAAGCGTCTGACGCAAGGTAGATTTCTTGTATCGCTTCTCTTTTTTCTCTTTAGACATAGGCGTTAGTGTTTTTTGTAACGTTGGCCCCAGGTGGAGGCGAAGCGTTGTTGGTTGGCTTGTTCGGC
The DNA here is from genome assembly GCA_900318245.1 of uncultured Bacteroidales bacterium. Classification (GTDB taxonomy): domain Bacteria; phylum Bacteroidota; class Bacteroidia; order Bacteroidales; family Paludibacteraceae; genus Colicola. The sequence continues at coordinate 74,170 of ONJT01000001.1, read as the reverse complement.
AGGGGTTTTGATGTGGCCTTTACGGTTGGGGCATCGGCATGCGTAGATGATACCTTTGCGGGAACGACGGAAATAATACTTGCCACGCTCGTTCAGTTTGCCATAGAACACATCTATTGGCATTATTGGAATTACTTTCATATTATTGTCAAGTCGCGAGGTGGTCACGAGGTGGTCGCGGAATTGATCCGCAACACACCCGTGGCACACTATGGTTTAACTAATAGGCATTGTCCCCCAGGTCTTCTCCGTAGAGGAAGTAGTCGGGAAGATCTTCCATGGATTGGACGGAGTCGTAGAGCGCTTTGAAGTCCGGTTCGTCCTCGCACATACTTTCGCGAAGAGTTTCTACTCCTTCATTTAGAGAATCGAACATCGCTGCCATCTTCGGGTCACGGCAGATAGCCATGGGAAGATTGCACCAGAGTTCTTCGTGGCGATTAGAGAAAAGAAGATAGTCCTTTCCGTCACAGAGAAAGACGAAAGCTTGGTGTTTGCCTTTGCTTGCCCAATAGTTGATGGTGGCAAATATGTCCATCAAATGATCTTGGGCCGGTGTGAGTTGTTGTTCATTCGATTTTGTTTCCATAATAGTTTGAATTTTATGTCGGAATACGATTCTTAACCACAAGGGTACGATTGTTTCCGACGCAATTAACGAAATACTTAATTAGTTTTTGTTGCCAATAGCAACGGATCAATGGGGAGATCTATTTCATCTGAGGGAGTGTGGTTGCGCTTAATGAGGCGACCGGTGCGGGAGTCGAACTGCTCCGTCCGCAAACACGGCAACTCAAATCGCCATGCTTCCTCGTACTCGATGGGTTGACGTCGCTCGACCGGAGAGAAGATGTCCAGACAGATACAGATAGTTTTCCCTTCACGCAATAGTTTGTCTTGCTCTGCACCGGATAACCATTGCGGTTTGAGTGCTGCGAAGTCAGCAATTTGCCAGTCTGCACGTGCCTTTCGTAAACCATTCGGCTTGACAAACTCAGCCATCAGCGCTTTCTTGAATCGCGGATTCAGTTTGCGCCAAGCTTCGTAGGCATCGTCTTTCTGCTTCATGGTGATAGGACCACAAATGCGCCGATATGCGGCGCAGAAATCGGCAAAAGAAACCTCGGAGTCAGGCACGTCATGCGCATGCATGCGTGCGTGGCTTACCTGTGTCTCTTCCTTATGTAAGGGGGTGCAGGGGGAATTGCTATTGGCAACGGATTTGTTGCTATCGGCATCGTTTTCATTGCTATCAGCAACGGGAGGATTGCTATTAGCAACAGGTTGCGGGACGTTGGTGGCGATGAAGGTGTGTTTGTCCTCTTTGCGCACAAGACCCATTTCGATGAGTTGGTTCATAGATCTACAGATTTTGGATTTGGATATTTCAATTTGGTTTTCCATCTCTTGGAAGGTGCCGGACCATTTGCCTTGGGACTGGGTATAGTTCACCACGTGGCAGTACACGGTGCGGAGGTAGAGATCTCTCGTCCCCAGCACGCGTACTGCCTTTTGATGGTAAACCGTTGTGAAATAGTCCTTTGGCATTCAGGATTGAAAATTATATCGATTATAGATCAATTATAGAGATTATATGTAATCAAAAAAGCGGCAATAACAGATGTGATATTAAGAAAAAAACAAAAATAAACACAGTTAATAAAGCATAGGTACTTGCAGTACCCAAGAGTCCACAAACCATAAGTCTATTTATAAATAAATTTATCATATACTTCTCGTTTCTGCACTCACATCCATAAGATGTACATGCTTTATTAACTGCAATAAACAAAAATTCCAAAAATGCTGTAGATGTTGCTGCCTTACAAAAAATCTCAAAAAAATCCAAAAAATCTTATACCACAGCGATGTAATGCTCCGTCTTTACCTCGAACTTCGGATGCTTATCGACATAGCGCTCCGCATCGGTAGCCATGTTGTTCTTGCACTTCTGCTGCTTGGCTTTGAGATCTTTGATCTCCTTCTCCAGTCGTTTGAACTCCTTGTTCTCAGCACGCCAACTAACAGCATGCTCACCGGTGTACTTGTCCGAATCGGAGAGATCGATGGTTTCGCGGTTCTCCTTGTACTGATAACGGCAGTTTTTGTATTCAAATTCTTTCTTACCGTCAGCAAGCACTTCCTGTACTTCCGGCAGTGTCTCAGCAAAATCGGCAGCAGCTCTGTCAATGGACTTATCATAGTCCGGATCATCCATCTTGACTGCGTTACCGGCTGCTTTCTCCAGTTCACGATAGAAACGGAGTTTCTCTATCGGGTCAAGGTTGCATGCCGTAGCGGCTTTGTAGATCAAGTTTGTTAACTGTTCTCTTGTCACTTGTCCTCTTGCGATCAGTTCGGGACATAATATTAATTCTTTTTCCATATACTTTAAATTTTGGGATCATTGTTGGCCATTTTTGACTAACCAACAAAGAAGATTATTTTCTTTTTTGGTTAACTAAAGATTAAAACTTACGATAATGTGTGAAGTCAACATCCATAATTTTATGGGGATCACCCACCGTCAACGTCGCAAAGATCTTCAGCAACCGCGATTGCGGGATGTGGATGGGATCCAAGGACGGGTCGTTCAGTTGTTTGGCCGCTTTGCGGAGCCGTCTGAGAATCTGCGCACAACGACGATTCTCTTCCTTCGTCACGATACGCAGGTTAACCAAGCGGCAATCATCGATATTGCCGTTGATATGGTCAATCTCCTCCCCTTCTCTACGTGGTCGAAGCCATGCAAGCGTAACGAGGATATGCACTTCGTACTTATGCCCCTGGAACATGATGTACGGATAGCGCTGTCCTTGTGCCGTGCCGCCGCTTGTTTTCTTACCGTAGTTATTCTTTTTTAAGAACCGGGTACGGCGTGGTCGCAATCCGAAGGCGGTTAATGAATACACTCGTCCAGACTGAGAAAGATATAACCCTACGCCGGATATAGCCTGGCGTAACGCAGTACCGTTCCTCAGACGAAGCGTCTTCCCGTTGTCAGCTACCACGGCATAGCCCACCGTCGGAAGAGGCTTTCGGGCCTTCTTACGTTTGTTACTCTGCTGACGTTCTTTAATTCTCTGTTCTTTACAAATTCGTCTCATAAGCGAAAAGATTTGTGCGAGGCTTTGATGGTGAGTGCGCACTCTACGGATATCCAAGCCCCTCAAAACTTTCGCGGGTTAGTAAATAAACAAAAACATATAAAACACCACTGCGTGGAAAAAACAATCAAAAACATTTTAGATTTTATGTAACCAAAAAAGATTAGAGAAAAATCATTAAATAGGATTGGTACTTTCAGTACCCCGAGCTTCCGTTCTTCATAACCTACTTATAAATAAATTTATAGATAGCTTCTGAACAACGTAACCTCACATCCGAGATGTCAATCCTATTTAATGCCAAAAAATCCAAAAAAATTCCGAAAATGTATTATATATACAGCGGGTTCAATATGTCAATGTACAATGCAGCGGATAACATTTCTGAAATCCGCTGCAAAAGTACGATATTTTTAACAAACTCAACGGACATTTTGTCCGAAACGCACTCAGCGCATAATTTTTCGCAATCTTCTCACAGTTCGCTCATCGAGTCCCAGTATATCCGCGGTATTGGCTGCCACGTGCGGCCAACCGCGAACTACCTGATAATCATAAAAGAGGCGAAAGATCTGCTCTTTCACCTCTTTCATGTTACATTCTACTTTCTGGAGGTTCTCCGGATTTTCTCCAACTACCTCCATTAGACGACTGCGGACGAACGCAACCGTCTCCGCTCCTAAATCAAAATGCTGATTTTTCATAAATGTTAACTTTTTTTAATCGTTTTGCGGCACTATTGCCTCCAAAACGCAAAGTTAACACTTTTTCTGCATCCTTCTATCAATTCATGTTATTATATACAAAAAAGCCCCGGCTTTCGCCGAGGCAAAACAAATATACCATCCAACTATTCGGAAATTCCATACACTCTATATTCCGCCAGGACCGTCTTTCCCCGCCTTCTCAATCGCTTCTATCAGCCTCTTTCGACGAATATATTCAGCAGCAGACATTCCCCATAGTGCGATATACGATATAACTACAATAATATATACGATTACTATCGTTCGGTCTCCGTCCTTCGTATATTTAGGTAAAGTTGATTCCAGTTCAAATTTCTCATTAAAACTGCTGATGGCATACTCTTCTCTATCCCACGGGAACAGAGCACTGTGATGCACAGACACCGCGATTGTATCATTCTTAACCAACATCGCCGTATGAATCTTTTCAGGATTATCTTTCTCCACGAATCTAACGGATTTGCAGAACAACGTATTCGTTAGAAGCAACCCAAATAATAAGATGATAAAAGCATAGGCAATCCCTTTGTATTTAAGTTCTTGTTTTGCTTCTCGGAGATTCAGCAGATCTGTCTCCTGCAAGCGTAACTTACCTAAGTCTTTTAATCGGTGTTGAATCAATATATCCTCTGCGGAAATGCTAGTTTCTTCGTCCCCGCAGATATAAGCCTCAAACGAATATATCTCATTACGCTTAATCAATGTGCTACTGATGCATAATTTATTTGGTGCGTCTGTATCTATGCATAATGACACATCCAAGCCTTTCGTACTTTCTTGCGGATGCACTTCCAGCCATTTATATCCCTCCGGCAAAACTACCTGCATCCCATACTTTGAGTCTTCAGGTAAGCTCACATCTTCTCCTGAGCATACGAAGAAACATTTCAAATAAAAGGCGTTCTGAATTTCCTCGTCTTTGTGCATTAACCTGATTGTATCGTATTTTTTTGCCTGGGGGCTAATTATCCGCCCGAAATCATGAACGTAGAAATCCAATTTACATGGGTATCTCCTCGCCCGGATTGCCTCAGCCAGCGATACTACGCTTACGATCCCAAATATTACAGTAAGAATTATTCCTAACATAGAGAATTAGTTATATTTCATTATTTATCTTGTGTTCGATGTTGTTCTGATCATTTTCTTTTTCTCCATCTTGAGAACTTGAGGAAATGAATATATCTTCTAAATGATACATTTTTAATAGCTCTTTTGTCATTCCTATAGTACTTATCTCCTGCTCTCCATATCTTTTCATCATTGTTGAATAGGCGACGTATACTAGAAATGCTTTTAATACGGCGTCACTCAAGGAAGGAGGCACCAGCGGTTCATACCTGACAATAGCTTGTATAGCATATAATACCAAAAACACAACATACAAAAACGACACAACGAAATGCACATTTCCGGGCTGCAGTACATACTCTCCTATTTTTACAAATTCCTTTTGAGCATCATTCTCATTCCACACATGCCACGGTGAAAATCTACGCAATACTTTCTTAATTAAATCCGTATGATTGGATAAAAGAGTAGTTGAAAAGGCGATAAGCAGAAACGCCGTCAACTCCGGGGAAGGTAATCCGGCACAAATAAAATATATTACTCAAAATAAAATGGCAGGTATCGCGCTTATTCCGAAAGCAAACATGTAGGCAGACATTATTCCCAGAGATGGTTTTATTACATCCAATAGGATTGCAATTGCATCCATAGGATAATAGAACAATTTATATATTTTACGCATTATTCTGTTCCGGGGAGACGGTATTATCGCCGCCAACGCGACATACAGCACCACGCCCAACATCCCCATCCCGGTTCCAATCGGCCATTTGGCAAACATACACATTATTCCTCCCAATACGATTGATCCCACTACCAGAACTGAAAATATTAATATTTTAATTATTGTCTCTGTCTTCATTACCCTTTCTTTTTTATCCCTCGACATTCATTCTTCTCTTTCTATTCCCACTCCAGCCAGCGCACAGAGTTACATCAAATAAATCAATTATACAAATATTTGGTAATTTTTATATAGAATATTTGCTTATAATTGATAAAAATTTGCTCTCGGAATTACCATGTGTGGATAATTATTGAGATCTTTTAACAATTTTTCTTTCAATTTACTATCCAATTTGACCATCTCCACCATATTCCGTAACTTAACCAGTTCACTTCTCCTATCCCCCCGCTGATCACTCATCTTCATAATCTTTTTGGCATCCTCCTGATATGACTTTAACAGATTCAACGCTTTTATCTCCTTATCGAAATCGTAGGATGTCATATCTGTTGTCAGATTATCAATTGTTACTGTAAACGGCTGGTACTTATTTGCCTTGTATAGTTCCCAGAAATTACGATTACGACCGATATTCTTATCTACGTCATAGCCCCTATTCCAAAAACTCTCCATCTCCTTTGATTCACCGAATATTTGTTTCCAGTATTCTTCACAATATACCTCATGAGTGCCTGCCGGAGATTTTGTGTTACTCGTTTTGACAAAATCCCGAATATAATATTTTGGCTCCCTGTCAATCATATTCCTCATTATCATGCAACTCTCTCCCATCAATCGCCCTTCTTCTTTCGTTTCCGGCTCCAGGCACGTAGCCAACACCGACATCCCTAACGCAAATGTTTCCTCATTTGGTTTATCCATGTATCGGTTTGCTATACTTTTGAGTTGTATATTACAAATCTCTGTTATCTCCGGTAGAGTCACAATATAGTTCTGTGCTTCCTTTCCCGTTAACGCCGACACAAGTCTGGACACTAAATGCAAATCTCCACTATGCCACTCCGTTTCACTCAATTTTTCCAACAGATGTTGCTTATACTCTTCTTTTTTCGATTTGCTTTTATATAATCCCGACATGCCCGACCATATCTCGTTCGTAAACATAGTACGCATATCCGGCAATTGCACTTTATTGCCTACCTCACGTAGCAACATGAAACTAATATCCGCATAGTTATGTAACTCCGTGTCATTTTGTAAAAACCACATGTAGTTGAAATATAGGAACTGCACAAAATCGCCTATTTTCCCAGTCTTTATCCATTCTTGGATCTGCGGTCGTGAGTTGCTGATATCTTGTCGCAATACTTTGGTCATTTCTGCCATCGGCAAACTATATATCTCTGCTACAAAATAGGAAAGGAATGCATCCTTATCTCTAATTCGTCGAGGACGACGGCTCTGCTCTGCCGATTGCGGGAATAGGATCTTCATAATCGAATTATCCTTTTCTTCAGATTCAATGTATGTAATTCGTGCCCCTTTGCTGAAGTATTTATTCGGATTAAAGAACAACTCTTCATATTTCTCTATATTGCTGTATTTCAGCAGTGTAATGAGCATGAAGTCCTCTAAATCCACTTCTGCTTCCACTTGAGAATAATCGGATCGCAACAAATTCAGATATCTCTTCGCGTCCCGCAACGTCTGCAGATACGTCTGTATTACTTCCCATCTATCTGATATAATTACATCCGGCGTCTGTGCATACCCTTCTTCGCTGATGCGCAGAGACTTCTGCGTTAACTCCTTAATAATATAATCCCGGATATAATCCGATGGGCGGAAGGGCACATGATGCTCAATATGGAAATATTTGGATATATAGTGTGAATGTTTACCGTCATTTCCGAATAATTTATCCACATAAGCATAGTCATACGCCGCCATGTAGATGATATTACTGAATTTAGCATTGCCGTCTATCAGCTTCAGTACTTCAATGATTTCATCTTTACCCAAGCGATCAAAGTCTTCAAATACATATATCACTCGAATTGGCAGTTTGCGCAATATCTCATCCACACGCCGTTTCAATTCTTCGCCATTTTCAGGACCTCGAAACATAGTCAGAATCAATTGCACCCACCGGTTTGTCTCGGCAATTCTCAGAGCCTTCATATAGCGATGAATGAGTGCAAACAAATCCGTATTATACATACGTAGATGTTCCTCTAATGTGATTAGTGCTTGCTCTTGAATCCGTGAAACGGATGCCGCCATACGCGGATTGAAGGTAATGATACAATACTCTTTCTCTGGCAGTTGATTGGTGATGAAATTGATAAATGATGTCTTTCCGCTTCCCCAAGCGCCTACGACACCTATACTCCACGCATGGTCAAGAGGTAGTGTCTGTATCTCCTCTGCTATCTTCCCTGCTCTGACAAAATATTTCAACGCATCTGCTTCTTTTAGATTTGCCGGATTATCATCCAAATAAGCTACATCTGCGCTCGCAATATTCTTCTGTTTCCTTTGTCGCCATAGTATCAGTTCTATAATTAGTATTGCTATCAATAGTACATAAAACGCTATCATCACTATGCCTACGTAAGACACCTCTATCCCCCATATCATCTCAGTCATAAAGGTATACGCGTATGGCCAGAACCGGTATCGCAGATGGACAAATGTGAGTGCGGCAACAATAGGCAGCACATACTGCCATCTAATGCGTTGCTTATATCTGCATACAAAAAAGGCCTTTATTCCAATGAATACAGTTGCTATTATCGTCAATATACGAGCCAACCATACCGGAATCTCCAGATACGGTTCAGCGATATTCTTCCAGAAATCTTCAATCCAGTTTTGCTCAAATGCCCATAACAAATAACAAAAAATGGCGCCTGCCACCAGCATCTTCACGCCATACTTCATCCACTGATATATTTTCTCGCTCATATCATATAATTTATCTTCTCCCGCTCATTGGTCAGTCCCCTTGCCTATTACATTATCCCACGCCTCCGATGGTCTCCTGAAAATTGTGTCGGTTACTCATGAATATCTTCTGCTTCTTCATACTCTATTTTATAATCCGGCGCACAAAGTTACAACAAATAAATCAAATATGCAAATATTTGACGAAAAATTCTCAAATTGCCTGCGTTTTTCTATTAAATTAAAGAATAAGTTCGTTTCGCTTCTCCATGAAAACGCAGCCATGCACTTACACCCATATATAAAAAAGCCCCGGCTTCTCGCCGAGGAACATCCACAATCTAACTCTCCAAATAGCGTTTTTTAGCACACGCCTACTTGCATGCACTATGCACTATCTTCATCGTAAACTCCTCCGACGCCTCCTTTGTCAGGTGCGTAGTATTGTACCATCCTTCTTCCGGAATCTCCAATTCGGAGGCATCGATGTATATCGCACAACTATTCAAAGAAAGCAACACATCATCCATCAGAGCCACTTGCTCTTTTGGCAACAACCGCTTATATTCCGCCATTACCGGCATCTGCACGATTACAGGTTGCACATTATGCGCATTGCAAAGATCAACAATCGCATGTAGATACCGCGTATTCTCCTCAATCTCCAATCTACAATCTGCAATCTGCAATTTGTCATTCTCTACTAATGACAACATGTCTTTATTCCACCATTCTGCTCCTGCTTCCGCTGCTTCTTTGGTGTGTCCTACCCGTTGACCAAGACTATCGCAGCGCGTGACGTCGCGCGAAACGGCATACTTGATGATCTTCTTGATGAGCATCTCCGGGTTGCAGACTTCGAAGCTATATTTGCTTATTGGCCATCGCGGGTACAAATCCATGTATATGGTATAGTAGGTTCTGCGATTGGCTTTAGAGGTGGCTCCTAAAGCATGATAATCAAGTCCAACTATCACTGTCTGCAATGAATCCATGGAATCGATGTATTTCGCCAACAAGCGATAGTCGTCCTCCAATGTCTGACTACTATTCGACAGGTTGAAAGCATGCTGCAAGATGCTTGGGTTCAGTCCGTCATATGCATTGGATGATCCGAGAATCAATGTCTCTATCTGCGATCCATGCTGCTCCATATACGTACGCTTATAGGTATAGGAGTTTGGAATGGATTCAGCAATCCACTCTAACGCACCGAAAAACAACAGCGCGACTACCGTAAACAACCCTATATCTTGCAGAAATCGTTTCACTCTCGCCTAAAACTGAAAATAGATAAACGCATCACCCGAGTCGCCTTTCCAAAGTATCATCATAATCAGCACGATGTATATTGCATATCTCAACACACGGCTAGTCATACGATTCAGTACTAGTCCATGGTCCTCGTTACGCTGCAGCCATTCGACAGTCATCATCACAAGGATGCCGATAGCCATAAAGGCCATATCCTGCGCAAACAACATATATGGTACAGATAGAAGCGTTCTGCTACAAATCGCACACCCAACTTCCCAAGCAGAGGAAATGGATGGTGCTCGGAAAAGAATCAGACCAATTGTAACTAAGGTAAAAGTCAGTACCATCCGTCCAAAATCTTTCAGTATCGGTAGTCCAAGTCTGTTAGTCTGCAGTTTAGATTTCTTCATGAACGAACCGGATAAGATTAGCGGCACAAACAGCAAACCATGGTACAATCCGAATGCCGCAAATGTCCAGTTGGCGCCATGCCATAGACCAACTAACACCATATTGATAATAATAGCCAGTATCATACCCCAGTTGTCCCAATCGCGGAACTTGATATTCAACGGCATGAATACATAGTCTGTTAACCAGGATGTCAGCGTAATATGCCATCTGCGCCAATAGTCTGAGATATTGAGTGCGAAGAATGGAGTCTTGAAGTTATCGGCTATCTTAAAACCTATCAACTTACCCACACCTATTGCCATATCGCTATATCCGGAGAAGTCTGCGTACATCTGGAAACTATAGAGAATCGCGGCAAAAATCAATGTGCTTCCATTTTGATGAGCAATATCGCCCCATACACGATCCACATAGATAGCGCATGTGTCTGCAACCACTAGTTTCTTGAACAAGCCCCATAGGATCTGTCGACATCCATCTACAGCCTGGTCATAACTAAACTCGCGCTTCGCTTGTAATTGCTTAATGAAAGAAGGTCTATCAATAGGTCCCGACAAGATGCAGGGGAAGAATGCTACATACGTGCCAAAGGCGATGATATCATCCGTAGGTTGTCCCTTGCCTCGATAGATATCGATGATGTAACTGAGCAATCGGAACGTAAAGAACGATATACCCAAGGGCATGATGATGTTGAACGTATGCAAGTTCGCATGCAGTCCGACTGCATTAAAGAGCGAAGCAAAGGACTCTATGAAGAAGTTGAAATACTTAAAGTACAGCAACGTTCCGACACCCAATGCGACACCGACAAAAGTGAGCCAATAGCCTTGTTTCTCACTCTTCGCTCCGGCAATCGCTTTGCCGAGATAATAGAAGATGAGTGTCGCCACAATCAGCAGCGGCAACATCTTCCAATCGGCATAGCCATAGAAGAAATAACTGGCAAGCAGCAAGAAGATGTTTTGTCCTCTTGTCGTGTTCTTCAGCAGGAACCAATAGATGAGGAAAACCGCAATGAAGAACAGCAGAAATGTCAGACTATTAAAAATCATTTCGCGGCTATGCTATCGATTAATTGCCCCACATTTTGCCAGGAGAGAATCTCGCGAGAAGTGAAACGAATCTTGAAATGCTTCTCAATTGCCACAATCAATTGGATATGGGTCAGACTGTCCCACTCCTCGATGTCGTCAGCAGTGGTTTCGCTTGCCAATACAATATCCTCGTTGTCCAGCACATCACGGAAGATTGCTTGCACCTCATCCAATATCTGCGATTTTTCCATACGATATAACGGTTAATGGTTGACGGATGAACGTTTAACGACATAACACTCTCGCGGCTCGTATGTACGAACATCCAACTCGTACAAGTTCTCCCCTTTTGCCTTGAACCCAAGATTCGTGTAATGCTCCTTCACCATTCCGTTCTTCAGCGTCGGGATATACTCGCCTACAATCCGCTCAAATCCATGCTCCTTGGCGTACTCCACCATCGTGTTCAGCGTGAAGTTCTCCATGCCGCGTTTGAGCACCCGACAACTCATGAACCATGTATCCACGAACAGCGTCTTCGCATCCCGTTTCTCCATGATAATCACGCAGATCAATCCATTATCACCGAATTTATCCTCCAGCGTGAACGATAGACACACATGCTTGTCTGACGCACCCAACGCAGCAATCTCTCCGTCCGTATAACGCACCGTCCGCAGGTTAAACTGGTTGCTCCGCTGACTCAACTGCGCCACACGTGGTGTGTTAAAAGGCGTGAATCCATCCACCACCGACACCATGTCCAGACTCTTCAAGAAATCCGCTTCGTTGGTGAACTTCTGTGCCGCTTGCACACGCTTTGCCTCCGTCTGATACTGCTTCGTCCTGTCCTTGTCTCCGGCACTGTACGATGCCGTTTCGAACAAGTTGAGCGAGTACAGATACTCCAAATAATTCCCAGGATCTTCCGGCAACTCCGGCACACACACTCCCGGCACGTTCTCCCGCACCATGTTGCGCTCAAACGGGTTGTCATCGAGGAACACCATGCTATCGAAGCCGATATTCAGTATCTGCTGAATCGTCCAGATGTTGTCGGCTTTGTTCTCCCAGTTCGCCACAAACACCGCTATATCATCCAGCCGCAGCACCATCTCCGGGTTCTTCTCAAACGGCTCCTTCGCCTTGTCCTCATCGTTCTTGCTGCAAACGGCAATGATGATACCACGATTCTTCAGTTTCTTCACCCACTCCTGGAACTCGGTGTACGCTTTGCCGATACCGAGTCCGTGTCCCACTTGGATGTTCTCCCATCCGTCATCGCCTACGACTCCACCCCACACGGTGTTGTCCAAGTCCAGTATCAGGCATTTCTTGAATTTTCCTTCAATCGCGCAGATGATATCCATCACGCGACTGCCCACATACGACAGCGCGTCCAGCGACAGCACCATTTCTGTGCTCACATACACCGAACTATCGAACATCCACTCGCGTCCGAACTGGTTCTGCAATGCCGCGATGTCGCAAATGTATAGGTTCGGATACTCCTGCGTCAACCGCATCAAATCACAATTCAACTGCCGGATCTGCCATGTGAACGACAACTCCGTCCGGTTCGCGTACTGTCCAAACACCGTATCATCTATCTCCGGATAATTGAAGTAGATTATCTTGCCTTCTATGGTTTCGCATAAGGTGCGGATGAAGTTCAGTCTCCCGCTTATTAACTCGTTAACTCTTTCATTCGTTAACTCATTAAGCGAGTATTGCTCCAGCAATTTATGCGTCGATTGGAAGACGACAGTATATTTCGCGCCAAAGGCATGCAAATCCGAAGTCGGATCCAGCACTTGCCGTTCCACTTGGTTGTACTCTGCCTCGAAGAGGTTGATGTTATATCCTCTCTCTACGCCCACACCCTTAATAGCCGTAGCCAAGAACTGCGTAGCCGTATCTCCCAACAGCGCCACCTTCATCTCCGGCAAGTTCGAATTATCTTGCTTGAGTAGTCGTTTTATTTGTTTAAAATCTATCAACTCGACAAAAACTCTATCCAATAATCCTCCGTTTGAGTTTGATTAACTTCGTCCGCATTGCAGGACTGAATAACCGCATCAACTTCGATTTCCAACCCCTATTTGTACTCCAACTACTCTCCCCCATGTGTTCACAATACGTCTCAGCCGTCCGCACATCCTCTCCTGTTGTGAGTACAGGGCAAAATGCCCATACCGGCATCACATGCAAAAAGAACTCTCCGTTTACAAGAACATCTTTTTCTTTTCCATCAGGAATGAATCCTTGAGATTCTAATCTATCAGAGAAGAACGACGTATTCGGCGTCATGTCTAACCTTCCGTCAGGCTTTACAAACGGACGCGTTTTGTAGGTAGAGAGCATATCCCGCACCCACGCTCCATGCGGCTCTGAGGCGATAACACCTTGCATCACCGGTTGACGTTTGGAGCCTTCGTAGCCGGCAAAAGCAGGATACTTGTCCATCAGATTATCAAACGGACGAAAAACCATAAAGTCCACATCCATATACAAGCCACCATACTGTTCCAATGCCCACAGACGGACATAGTCCGAGACGAAGGCATATTTGCGAGCCTCGTATGCCTGACGGACGTATAGAGGAGCGGAGGATATATCAAAGTTCGTCTCATTCCAACGCATATATTCCCAATCCGGCATATACTTCTTCCAACTAGCAATACACAACTCTGCTAACTCCGGTAAGGGACTCCCTCCAAGCCAAGTATAATGAATAATTTTCGGAATCATATTTCTATTTTTTAATCCATAATATACTCATCAATTGTCTCATACCATAAACAATATGCTTCCTTTCTTAAATGTATCCCGTCGAATGTCATATCTGCCGGTAAAGCACCATCTGAGATATATAAACTATACAAATCCACATACGTTAATCCACGTTCTTCCGCGACGTGTTTAATAATAGCATTTGTCTTACTTATTTTAGTATTATCGCGCTCGTAACATAACGATCGGATCGGTAATATACTCTCGAGATAGATCTTAGCCTCCGGCACGGATGAGCGAATCGAATCTACCAATATCGTATATCGACGTTCAAATTCCTCTTCTGTTTGCTCCATTAATCCATTGATTCCTGCCATCAAAAAAACTTTTTTCGGTTGTACAGACTTTATGGCATTCACTCTGCGAAGCATCCCTTTCGTATCATCCCCCATATATCCCATATTGATAGATCTAACAGTCGGAAATGCTTCTTGGAAATTTCCCATAGCAGTAATCGAATTACCAAAGAACACCACGTCGGCTTGCATATTCAGTTTCTCAATGCAGTTATTCCAACTCACTACGCACTCATTGTCATATCCGGTAGGCATTTTAGGTTGATGATTAATATACGCGCTTAGTCGGTACAAATAGTCCGTTTTGATACAACATACATAAACTACCCCTATCAGGATGAGTACATTAAATAGGAGCGAAATGCACAACAATATTGCTTTTATATCCAATCGTTTCATAAGCCTAATGCATCCAAATCATTCATCAACTTCTTTGTTCGCCAAATCACTCCCTCATACGTCAAGTGATAATCCGTATCATAGCACAACGAATCAGGTGTCATATACTCATCCGGCTGACTTACTATTGGCAATCCGGATTGCTCTAAGCGCCTCCAAATTTCATCAATTTTTTCCCTATTTAAATCATAAGCCTTGTCTCTATATGCCGGAGGGTATATGTATAACTGTGCTCCTTTCGATGTACAATACTCTTTCAAGTCCTTCAGCATCCGAAATGGCGAACTCCAGATGTCTCCTTCTACATGCTGCGGTTCCCATCCGGCCTCTTTATGTTGGCGGCTCTCATACCGCTCCACATCGCCATATATATTCAGAGCCTTCTTCACGTATGGCGAATTCATATCCAGATAACTACCATCCGCGGCCTTTCGTGCATCTTCAAATGCACTCGGTACAAATGCAAATAAATACAACTGTTGTAATACCGAGAACTGCTTATATCCTTCCCTACACGTACTTGTCAGAATACGCAAAGCCGTTTCATCACCAAGGTACTGCTTCGTGAATTGGGCATATTCCGGAATAACCAGCACCACATCTCCTTCCTCTATGTATTTCCTAAATAATTTCACCTGCAATCGCAATCCCAACCCGGCATGCGTGCCCGTATTGCTTATATGCATCCCATAGTGCGTTTCCAACATCGGAGAACAAATACCGAAACCGCATCCGCTACCACCTATAATCAGGATCTTTGGGCCCTGTAACGTATCTAACCTTGCGATCTGTTGACTCACATTTACCTCATGCGACATCTGCGTATAATAATTTTCATACAATGCCATGTATCGCCATAGTGCAGCCGTGCATCCTAAGGCGATACCTCCAACTATCAATATATTTCGTATAAATTTCCTCATTGCGTCTTAGAACTGAAAATAAATAAAACCGGTTGCATGCCCTATCGAGCGAAAGAAATAATATTCCACACAAATGAATAGCGCTAAATAAAAACATATACTTACCGCCTTCTTATACAATCCAGACACCGTACGTAATCCATGCTCCGTTCGTCTATCATACCATTCTACCAGCATCATGATACCTATCCATATCACAATCGGTATATAGTAGGTTCGGGTCATTAGATATGGAACTGTAAGCACACTAATGCTGCATATTCTACACATTATCTCCCACGCTTGGTCAATTGTTTCCGATCTGAAGATAATCCAGCCGATAACGACTAATGCAAATGTCAGTAGCATCTGCGGAATATGTTGCCATGTAGCCGTGTCCTTATATTTCTTCGTTGCACCCATCATTATCAGCGGCACAAACAGCAATGCATGATACAGTCCCCATGCCACATACGTCCAATTCGCCCCATGCCATAATCCTGACAACAAGAAGATTACAAAGGTATTACGGATGGTTATCCATTTACCATTACGACTTCCTCCCAGTGGAACATAAACGTAGTCTACGAACCAAGTATTAAGCGATATATGCCACCTCCTCCAGAATTCCGCTACATTCCGACTAAAGTACGGGAAGAGGAAGTTATCTCGGAAGCGGAAGCCGAGTAATTTCGCCGTACCAATCGCCATATCGCTATAGCCGGAGAAGTCACCATAGATCTGAATCGTGTAAAAAATGGCTGCAAGTAGCAAGGTGCTACCACTCTGGTTCGCATAATCACCCCATACCTGATTCACGTATATCGCGCAATTATCAGCTACAACAATCTTTTTAAAAGCTCCCCATAATATCTGCCGCATGCCATCAACAGCCAAGCCGTATTCAAACACACGAGGTTTCTGTATCTGCGGAATGAAATTTGTCGGACGCTCAATCGGTCCAGCTAATAACTTCGGAAAGAAACCGATATAGAATAGGCAATCAATAAGATTGGTCGGTTCTATCTTACGCTTATAAACATCTACCACATAGGATATAGCTTGGAATGTAAAGAACGAGATACCTAACGGTAGCACAATCTTTAGAGAATGTATCGAGTTCTGCAAACCAAATAGATCTGCAAAACTGCTTACGAAGAAGTTGTAGTATTTAAATACCGCAAGAATGCCAATATCAATGATAACATTGCCTATCATCAATACTCGCTGTATAGTTAGAGGTTTGAAGTTAAAGGTGTATTTTTCTCGACTAATCAGCCATCCTGCTCCCCACGAAAGGAAACTCATGCCAAATAGAATGATTAGGAATCTCCAATCCCACCACGCGTAGAACATATATGACGCAAGAACTACAAACAAATTTTGTAGTTTCAACTTCTTGCTTAATAGCCAGTAGATAGCAAATACTATCGGCAAAAATATCACAAATTCTATCGTGTTGAAAAGCATGGTTTATCTATCCTCCCACAAAAATTTCTCCGTATTTAATAGCTGCAGCAACTGCTTTATTTATATCATCCGTATTATCATAATCCAATCCCGCAAATGTATTCTCAGCCTTCATCATTGTCTTCTCTTTCACTAAATACGTATCTATATCACAAATTACTTTTGCGGGATTACCTACAGCAACCGAATTATCTGGTATATCTTTAGTCACAACACTTCCCGCACCTATTATCACCCTATTCCCAATATGCACACCCGGCAAAATAATCGAACCGGCTCCAACAAACACATTATTCCCTATCGTAACGTTCGCCGCGCGTGTCTTTCCTAGAAACATCATAGTACTCGAATCATGCGCAAGGATATGTACACGCGGAGCAAGCGTTACGTTATCACCGATGGTGATATGATAGCAATGACTTGGATCGATAATCACTCCACCCATTCGATGGAAATTTTTGCCGACTTTCAAACCGCGTTTGTACAATTTCTCTATATGTTGCGGTTCTCCGCGCAAATACTCTAAGATTTTTCGAATCAATTTGCTCATAATCATCCGTTTTTAAGGTGCAACAATTCAACGGCTATTCTGGGAGAAAAATTAATCAGTCTTGCTTTTGACACTGTCGATTGCAAGGGATAAATATTCCTCTCTCTCAGTTGCGCAAGATAACTCTTTCTCTCTCCATAAAAGTCCGTACTCAATATCCCGATTATACTTATCACATTAGCCGCTATCATCCGTCCAAACCAAGCATTGTCTTTCCCTTGCT
The DNA here is from genome assembly GCA_900318245.1 of uncultured Bacteroidales bacterium. Taxonomy (GTDB): domain Bacteria; phylum Bacteroidota; class Bacteroidia; order Bacteroidales; family Paludibacteraceae; genus Colicola. The sequence goes on along the minus strand of ONJT01000001.1, from coordinate 56,271 downwards.
TTTGCAACGCACTGGCTTGTTTCTGTAAAGCGTCTATCAATCGCATCTTATCGTCCAGCACCTTCTTCTGTTTCCCTCGCTCTACTGCTTTCGTGATACTTCCTTCTCGCACCAAATAATTATATACGATCTTATCCGTACTTGCTACACGATTGGCTTTCACTAGCATCCTCGGTGTCCAATCAGTGTCTTCAAAGTAAATACCAGGGGTAAAGATACATCCCTCTAACAATTCGCGGCGAACAATGAACATCACCGCGTAACAAGCTGTACCAAATCGCGTATTTAGGAATGTTACGCCATCCGTTACATCCGCTGAGTGATTATCATTACGATAAGGATCACTCTTATTGGGATTGAACACCTCATACTTCTCATTCACGTTCTGATACTTGAACCGCAACACATCCAACTTATCACGTTCAATCTGCTCCAATAGCCCATTTAGGACGTTTGGTTCCCAGTAGTCATCGCTATCTAAGAAGCACACATATTCTCCTTTCGCTGCTTTGATTCCCGCATTGCGTGCGGCACTTAATCCAGCATTTTGTTGCATGATAATCTCTACATTCGAATAGTTCTTCGCATACTGCTCCAATATATTCAAACTGTTATCTGTACTCCCATCATTCACGCACACTACCTGTCCGGTGAATGCATTATCTGCAAGCACCGAATCGAGACACTTTGCTAAATACCTCTCAACATTATATACCGGTATTATTACCGATAAATCTATCATACGCATTCTACATTATATGCTTTTTCACTACCCTTTATCGTTCGCTCTATACCATGTAGTATATCACTTATCGCCGTATGCCTTGCGTATTTTGGTGCATACGGTTTGACCATCCGACTATCTGCCATGCGCGATTGTAGCGTCAGCCACTTACGTTTCAGATACGATGCGCCATCTGCATTGAGTTTCTCAGCCTGGCGAGATGAGCCTTCTTTCAATATACGTTCAAAAAGCAATTCTGATCTATCCTTGCATCCTTCATTATAGAATGGTGCCTCTGCCTGCGATAGACCAAGATACTGCACTATGATATACATCAACAACTGCCATACTTCCATTAGATGCAGCTTCGTCAGCATCTCTTTGAGCTGTACTCTGTCTATCACATCATGTTTTGCATGCAGCAATACAGCGACATCGCATACTTGCTTCATGTTCATGCCGGTTTCCATAAAATGATGCCATGCATGCAAGAAGGTGAAGAACACATTGAATGTCTCATCCGGTGTGGTGATCCTTATCTCATTGAGTTCAAACGACGGACCGTCTTTTGTTAAATACTTATCTTCCAATCCCTCATAATACCGTCTGTCGCGCGGATGATGAAAATCCATACTGATACGATGCATCTCAAGGACAGTATCGCCGAATACGAAATTATAGTGTTTTAAAAACTCAAACTCCTCTTTCGGATGCTTAGCTTCTGGGAAGGCTTCGCGCAAAACGGCACATGCATCGTGATATTGTTTCTGCCCAACATACAGATCTATATCACCCCACTGCCTCAAATGCTGTTGCGGATAATGTTGCGCTAAAGCAAAGCCCTTCAACAACACCGGATGTATTTCTGCTTTCTCGAACGCTTTCCAAGCTTGACCTAATATAGGCATCATCGTGCTCTGCTGCATCATACTCATCATGCACTGTTGCTTCATTTGCATGCGCAAAGCAGCGGGAATCTCCACATCCTTCTGTTTTAGCAACTGGTCAAATACCAATGGTCCTGTTCCTTGAAAGGCTGATAACTGAACTATCTGCAATACTTCCTCCGGCTGCACATCTACTTGCATATCCGTGCCCCATATCGCGTTTTTGAGTAAATCAATATATTTCCCTATAACCTCCATAAATGCTGATTCGAATTTTCAATAATTTCTCCTAATTGATCTGACGTAACAAACTCCACATCCGGCCAACGTTTTACTATCTCTTGAAGCAATCGCTTAAATTCCGGCAAGTTCCTATCCGTATTCTTACTATCTATCGAACCGATGAAGTTCAATCGATGTGCACAGATATTCGCTGCCTTGCCCCACTTAAATGCAATCTCTATACGCTTCATGCAGTCGCTGAAATAATCATAATCCGGCTTTGTGGATGGCTCCCAGAAACAATTCCTACATGTGCGTATCAACCCTGCTTTCGTTCTAGTTCCCTGGAATCCCCTATACAACCATTTCACACCTTTATCGTCTCCCATCGGCACTTTCTGTTGGAAGGTACTCTGAATATACTTCACCCCATGTGTTACCAAACACGGCTCTATTTTCGGACTCCATGTATAAGTAGTCGGAGTAAATGACTTACTCTCAAATCCGAAGATATCCTTGAACATCCGCAGCGCATCATCGATGATTGCTTCAAAATCCCGAACATCCGCATCTTCCTCCGAATTGAATGCCCCCATATAATAGCCATTGATAGAAGGATCTACCAAATTTGTCAAGCCCCATGTTCCTAAATCAAAAGCGGAACGTGTTACCTTATCTCCATTTCGCAAAGTCTGCAACCATTTCTTCACGTATAAATGTTCCCTTCCATGACTCTGCGGATGAAATACTCCCGCAGCCATGCCTTGTTGCCACATCTCGAATGCATCTGCATGCGCTGCGTCGCGTTTCAATGTCTCCGTGAATGGTTCGAAATAGTATTGCGTAAAATCACTCTCTTTAATCTTATCAAATACGGGATTAGCAGATAGCGTATTTGCGGTTATTACTGCCGGATGACCATTCTTATCTATCACTGATTGCAGTACCTCAAACAAGTTCTCCAAATCATGCTTCGTTGCCAATCCGTCGTATCGGCAATACGGATCTCGATCTACGCGTATGCCTCTATGCATAAACTCCTCATATACCTCCCTCGAAGGCATACGTATCGTTCCCCAGTCATCCGATTCGATCACCACCAAATGGCGTTTCGTCCGCCATCCGAACATATTATATAACTCTTTTCGTGTCAGCATGCATCATATATTAAACATCATACATTTTCACGCAGTAAAACCATCTCCATCACCGTATTGCATTTGCCCTTCCTTTGGCAACTCCATCCCTTCCGGCACTGAGAAGGATATCTTTTGTACACTATGCTTCGGGAAATATATCTCTTTCTTCAAATAATCTGCAAAATCTTTATCCTCTGTTACACACTGCTCTACCTTTATCCGTTTCACATGATCTCGAATCGAAGCGAATACCTTTGTCTTTTGTGCATCATCGTAATACAAATATAAGATATGTAGCACATCCGCATTTTGCTTCATCATATAGAAACCTATCAACTCATCCCTATCCCGAACCTGCACAGCAAACAATTCTGTATGCGGAGTCTCGGCCTTAAATATCGGCAACGTTTTATCTATTCGTTCTGCCAATGGTGCTGAATAGGAGAACGGATATCGCAACACCCAATTCAATGTCTCTTGTGTCCGTAATATAAAGTCTCCACCTTTATGCGCGCGCATAAATGCGTACGTGCGCTCATCCATAAGGGGTACATAACTCAACGTATAATCCTCTCGCTTTGCCGGACGCTCTATCAATCGGTGCAAGCATTTCTGTGCAGCACGGACAAAAGCAACGATTTTGCCTTTTGGTGTGCTCCTGTCTATTTTGCTTCCTAATGCATAGCGATGCGTATAGGTCGCCTTATGACCAAAGTATGCAAATATCTCTACCGTATCTTCTGCGCCCCATCTATCGAGACAGTATTCTGCACCATACACCTCTACAAGACTACCAATAACAATTAGTCCATACCCATTGCCGCGATGCTTGGGATCACACCATAGAGTCGAGAACCACCAATAGCGTTTGTCATTAATCTTCTCCGGAAAGGCAGTGGTATAGGCCACATTCTCTCCATCCAAAAAGATAGCCGCAACCACCGGATCAGCATCTTTTACATAAGGATTATGAATGATGGCATATGCACGATGCGGTGCGATTATCTTTTCCGACAGTCCTTCCGTTGCATGACTATTCTCTATCCATTCGCGCAGTTGTGCTACCGTATATAATTTCAGATCAGGCATTATGCGATATGTTTAAGCGTTGCATCAATTACTGCACCCATGCTACGCAATTGAAGCAGCTCCATCATCTTGAATTTGAAGCCGTATTTATCTTCAACTGCGGTGAGGAATTTCATAAAGTTCAGACTGGTCCATGTGTCCACATCAGCAGCACTCATGGTGTCGCAGATAACCAAATTCGGTTTCTCAAACACCTCTCTTGCGAGTTCTTGAACTTCGGCAACTAATTGTTCTCTTTCCATTATAGTTTTTGTTTTAAAGCGTTCCTATCTACTTTCTCGCTTTTGTTCAGCGGGAAACTCGGTTCATAAATAATCCGTGACGGTATCATGTAACTCGGCATCTTCGAGCGGAGATAAGCAATCAATTCTTTGCTATCCTCCTGCTGCGTTTCTACAAACAGCGCAATCTCCGTAAGGTTCTGCGCATTCTGGAACGCAATCGCTATCACGCGGCGCTCATTCTGGTAGAACGTACGTGCATGATGCTCTATCTCCCCAAGCTCCACACGGAATCCCTGGATCTTCGCTTGTTGGTCGATGCGTCCGGAATACATGATGTTCCCGCTCTCATGCCAGTAGCACAAGTCTCCCGTATGGTAGTACCGCACTCCGTCCCGCACAAAGAACGAACTGCTGTTCTTCTCCTCGTTCTTCCAATAGCCCGGAGTGACTTGATCTCCCGCCACGCAGAGTTCGCCTTTCTCTTGTCCTTCCACCAACGAACCATCTTCGCGAATGATGATGGCCTGCACGTTCGCCAAGGGTTTGCCGATGGAGATAATTCCATTGAGACTCAGGTTTTCTCCTCCACGAGTCAGCTTATAATAGGTGCAATAGATGGTTGCTTCCGTGGGACCATAGAAATCGTATATCTCCGTGTTCTTCGCGCAACCGTACCACGCTTCCATCAGGTCCACCGGACAAGCCTCAGCCGTGAGGATGCACGCTTTCATGCTGGATGCGTCGAACTCCTCGAAGTACGGACGCAGGTACGTCAGCATGGATGGTGCCATCGCACCGAACGTGATGCTTTGCTCCTGGATCAGCGATGCAGCATAGAGGTACTTCACCTGTCCGTACGGCACGGTATAGACGCATGCGCCGCGTGTCAGTGCCACAAGGTAGGACTGCACCGAGACATCGAACGTCAAGTCAAAGACTTGCATGCACCGGTCGTCCGGAGTGATGTCGATGCCGGTCTTCCAGAACGAATCCATGAAAGCGGCTAAGTTGCGTCGCGTCAGTTGTACCCCTTTCGGCACTCCGGTGCTACCGGAGGTGAAGAGGATGTATGCTAAATCATCTTCGGAGGCTTCTGCCCAGTTATCCAAATCCATCGCTGTGAACGGAGCATCGCATGTATCCAATACGTTCGAACATCCCACTTGCTGTTTGATAGACTCAATACGATCTTCCGGCCACGACGGATGCAGCGGCACATAGGCTTTTCCTTCCATCCATAGCGCAAAGATAGACGCATAAGTATTCAGATTATCATGCAGCGACAATCCCCAGATTTGTTCGTTCTTGGTCGCTTTGCGTATCTCGCCTCGTATAGCGGACACGCGCTCTGCAAACTGACGATAGGTATAGTACGTGCCACCGATGTAGAAGGCATTTCTATCGGGATAGTTCGCGATAGAGTTTCGTACCGGGGTTAGTATTTCATGTTTGAATATCATAATAATTTGTGTTTCTGAAAGAAGTTATACAATCGGGGGAAGCACATTCTAAAGTGCATAGACCATTTCATTTGACTATAATCCAATTTACGTGCAATCTTACGGGCTTCATTCTTATATCTTTTATCGAACAAATAGGGGTATAACCGAAATACCATATTCTCATCGCAATACTTGCGGAACTGCGCATTAGCTGCACGAGCCTCAGCATATTTATCCATATAGTATGGAATATGTTTCTCGAGTGGTACCACCCTATGCATTGCCCGATTCTCTGCATCTAACCGATAATATGCATAAGACTTTGAGTAACATGCACCACCGTTCTTCAGCACCAATCTCCACCACATATCCATATCTTCCCCATGTGTCATTCTCGTATCGAACATCCCGACATCGATTGCATCTTGTCTTCTTACACATGCACTACTTCCGGATGGAACAATTACTGTCCAGTCCCAATGAATATCGCCTCTGTAGTATTCTTCCTCTTTGCACTTTGGAATCTGATTTCCTCGTATGCAAGCTATTCCTAATCCATATATACTCCTACCTGGATATTCTTCAATCAGCGCAACCAACTCCTTCAAAAAATCCTTATCCCAAATATCATCTCCGTCCAAGAATGCCACATACTCTCCATTGGCTGACATAATACCCGTATTTCGCGCAGCAGAAACACCTCCATTGGGTTGACTAATGAGCCGGATCTTCTCATTTACCAATTTGCGGACTATATTCGCGCTATTGTCCGTCGATCCATCATCCACAACTACCACCTCATAATCCGTATAGGTTTGCGCCAATACCGATTCGAGCGTCGTCGTGATGCTCTTCTCTTTGTTATATAGCGGTATTACAACACTTATCATTTGTGATACATCTTATCTAACTTATCCAACACTTTCGCTATACCATACGGCCACTTAAAGAGCAATCGGTACTTAAAGGGAACAATTGCATAATCGATATCCTTCATAGCAACTTTCGCTTCTTTCCGGTCGTTACTATCTCCGTCGAAATAATATCTCCGAAATATATTTGCAGCCCAACGATTGATCCATCTATAAAACGCTGCATTCTTTTTAAACATCGGATTGCGATATTTACCCACATAGTACGGTAAAAAATACCTCAAATCTCTCTTCCTCTGCATCGCTCTATTCTCAGCATCCCATTGGTAAAAGACCATATACTTGTCGTAGAATGCCACCTTCTCCGTTGCGATAATCCGGAACCACATATCGCTATCTTCCGCATATTTGATCCGCTCATCAAACATCCCTACCTTATCGAACACATCTCTCCGAATCACTACACTGCTCGAGCAAAACAAATCAGATACACGTTTCGGCATCTCAAAATAATGCTCCACATATCCTCTATATCCATCCGGCAATGCCGTTGCAACTTTACGTACGATTTTCCCCTTTCTTGTTTCTGCAAAGTTAATACCCCACATCACAGCCTCCGGGAAATCATGGATAAGTAGCACTTGTTCCATCAGAAAATCTTTATCCCAAATATCATCACCATCCAACAGCGCGATATAGTAACCTTTCGCCTCTATGATTCCACGGTTCCGTGCGGAGCAAACTCCTCCATTGGGCTTCTGAATAAGTCGTATCTTATTCGATTTCGCCATCATTGATCGCACCACCTCTGCTGAAGAATCTGTGCTTCCATCGTCCACAACTACCACCTCATAATCCGTATAGGTTTGCGCCAATACCGATTCGAGCGTCATCGTGATGCTCTTCTCTTTGTTATATAGCGGTATTACAACACTTATCATCTCAATGCTTCCATTCTACATTTTCTTTCACTACCTTTGCCGGTACTCCTGCTACCATGCATCGTGCAGCCACATCTTTTGTCACAACTGCACCGGCAGCAACAATCGCCCCGTCACCAATCGTGATGCCGGGTAAAATCATTGCTCCTGTAGCGATCCATACTTTGTTGCCGATTTTCGTTATGCCCCCCCCTGCGAGCGAATGCGCAGTATGCCATGAATTGTCCATAATTCGCACACCATCTGCTATCGCACAATCGCATCCAATAGATATACCGTATGAACAATCAATAGACCCTCCGTTCAAATAAGTATTGTTTCCTATCTCCAACACTGCGTCTTTGTGTATAAGAATCGACGAATGTCCATGCATCGTAAAGTGACCATTAATCTTCAATTGCGCATTATCTCCCAAATAAAGCGTACTTCGTTCATGTGTTTTGATATAATCTTGTCGATTAATCTCAAAGGATGCACGTTCGGCCATCTCAATAGCTGCAAAAGAGGCAATCTTAATATTCGATCTATTGAGCACACGTATACTGCTGCTACGAGGTTTAATCACACGTCGATATAACGACCATGTCTGCCACCAGTTGATGGAAGACAATACTTCAAAATATTTGTGAATCATGCTCATTTCTTATAAAACCAATTATTAATATGCGCAACAATCATCGTTAAATACCATATCCATTTATGAGCATGTAGATCATTGTATAATCGAACTTTATTATCATTTTCAAGCATAAATTTAAATGTACGAACAGAAAATACCTCTTTTATAATACGATTAAACTCATTTTTGCGGCAGAATACCCATTTATCAGATAGATCAGCACTAATACCTGTCAAATCATAATTAGTAACATCTATATCTACATATTTAAAAGTAGCATCATTTCGTCCCAAACAAATCATAAAGAACTTTGTATCTGCTGCTATCCTATAACTTTCATCAAAATATCCGAACTTGTCAAATAACTCCCTCCTACAAAATGATGACTGGTGTAAAAACTGCCCTTTCATCACATCAAAAAAGTCAATATCCGATTTACCATATCCTCTGTTTCGATAAACACCATTAGCCCGCTCCTCAATATTATTACCTTGCACTATATCCGTCCCATCCAACTCAGGCATTATCCGCTCTATCACATGCTCATCTACTAAATAATCCCCGCTATTCAGCATCAGCGTATACTCCCCATGGCTCATCTTCAACCCCTTATTCATTGCATTATAGATGCCACTATCCTTCTCACTTATCCATGTAAAGGTTAGACCCTCTGCTTGTAAGGCAGATGCTCGTATCACATCTACAGAACCATCAGTAGAAGCACCATCTACGACGATATACTCAAACTCCTTACATGTCTGAGCAAACACAGACTCCATCGTCTTACGGAGTCCGTCAGCATTGTTGTAGTTTATTGTTATTATCGAAAGTTTCATCCTCTTATTTCTTTTTGGGGTGTAACGTTCTATATAGTTTCTCGCCTAACAGTGACTCTATGGCACTTTGTATCTTACTCCATGCCGACACTTCTCTCACAACTCTTCTTGCTGTAACAACAGCTGCATCGGTTCTGCTCTCTGACACTTCCGGCAGTATCTTAACCTTCCATCCCTTCTCTACACCCATATATGCAATTGCCGACAGCACACTCTGATCATGCCGGTGCGCAATATAACTCTCTTCTTGTACATATTTTTCTGCGGCATACAGGTCATAAAACAACTCCGGATGAAGCATACTCATCTCAAACCACTCCTTTATCACTTCACTCTTCCCTTTTGCAATCACAAACCCTGCCCATAGCGATGGCTGCTCATACCATTTCTTATCCTTAAAGCATCCGTCATAGTAATCCAGCGCCGACTTCTTTGCCCATCTGTTCAGCGACGCGCTTACCTTAACTCCCGGATACAGCTCTTCCCATCCGTAATACACATCCTCCCGATAATGTTGCAGCAGCGTATCGCAACTATCCATCATCTCAAACCATTCATCCCATTCTTTCCCTTTCTGCAATATACATCCGGCATCCGCATATACCACAATCGCCTTCGGATACTCTTGCAGCGTCTTCCATATCACATACGGCTTCCAGCACCAATAACCTCCACCTCTTGCAAAAGCCATCAGCGGATTAGCCTTCACAAACTCCGGCAAATCATTCGGCGTATATCCGATACATTTGTCGAATATACCCAACGCTCTCGCCTCTATCAGCAGCTGCTTCTCAGATAGCGCGAACTTCTCATTTGCGTATGTGATAAAGATCTTCTGACTCATCGCTTTCTTTTCTTTTATCGCAAGAACAACAATCCGTTTCCAACTTGGTAATTAAACACATGACCCGTTTCCATGCGGAAACCTTCATAACTCAGTCGCATCGCATTCTCCATCTGGCAGTGATATGCCTTGCCCGGATCAGTCAAATACAGACTGCATATATAATCTCCTTGATTAAACTCCTTCGGGATGTGAACCGTTCGCTTAATCTCAAACTTGCCCTTCTTAATCACCTCTGTCGTTCCTGTATAATGATTCGGGCTGTAGAATGCCAATGGAGTCTCCTTCGTATCTTTCAGTCGCAACTCAAATGCCAAGTTCACATCCATATCCAATTCGCCCTCTATACAAATCTCCACATCCGTATTATCCTCGTTGATGATAATCGGATTCATCTCCTTGCCGTTCACAGTCACCTTGTGCAAGTGAACGTACGGAGCACACTCCGTCACATTGTTGATGATCTTGTCGTCCTGCTTGTACGACTCCTCCAGATATTTGTCAACAACCTTGTTGATATCGTTATCACGATAGATAACCGTTCCTTTATCCAGCAATACTCCTGTTGTACACAACTGTCTTATACTTGCCATATTATGACTAACGAAGAGGACGGTGCGGCCTTGGCCTTGGGAGACGTCTTTCATCTTGCCGATGGCTTTCTTTTGGAACTCGGCATCGCCGACGGCGAGGACTTCGTCCACGACGAGGATCTCGGGTTCGAGGAAAGCAGCTACGGCGAAGCCCAGACGGACAGTCATACCGGAGGAATAACGCTTCACAGGGGTGTCGATATACCGTTCGCAGCCGGAGAAGTCAATGATCTCATCGAGCTTGGACTGGATCTCTGCGCGGCTCATGCCCAGGATAGCTCCGTTCATGAAGATATTCTCACGACCGGTCATCTCGCCATGGAAGCCGGTGCCGACTTCAAGGAGCGAACCTATACGACCATGGGCACGGATAGTGCCGGTGGTAGGGCCTGTGACGCGGGAGAGGAGTTTGAGCAAAGTGGATTTGCCGGCACCGTTCTTGCCGATGATGCCGACGACGTCGCCTTGCTCGACCTTGAAGTCGATGTCGCGGAGGGCCCAGACGTATTCGGAGGTGCCTTTGGACGCTCTGTCGTTCGTCTCGCCGATTTTGAGATACGGATCTTCTTTCCCAAGAACATTCGTTATCCAAAATCTTCTTATGTCATGTGACAGAGTCTTGGTTGATACCAGACCAAGTCTGTACTGCTTGCTCACATGTTCAAATTCAATCGCTGTATTCATATATTCGTTTTAGTTTTATTCTATTTTAGGTAACCAAAAAAAGGCAGCAGTCCAGGTTGATAAATCAACCCTAATGTACGATACTTGGTTCCAAGCGTAAGCGAGCTTCCATTGCTAACCAATTATCGTCCATTTCGACAGGTTCCTTTCACGAACCTCTCGACTGCTTTCCAAAAAAAGATCAAAAAATGCCAAAAAAATTCAAGGCATAGTGTGAACTTCTTTTTGTAGCTACAATACGTTTTATTTCTAGGTAACCAAAAAAGGCAGCAGCAGTTTTATTTAGATAATCAAAAAAACTATAAAAAAAGCATTAGATAGCAATAGTACTTGCAGTACCTTCAAGTATTTATTACTATCGTCTTATCCGAAAACAAGCTTTCAATAATCCGCTACTAATAAATCCTCACATCCGAGATGTCATTGCTATCTAATGACAAAAAAGCCAAAAAATATTCAATGACATAGCGGAAACTGCTGCTTTACAAAAAAAAGATCAAAAAATGCCAAAAAATTTTTTAAGCATAATCACTGCGGTAGTAAAAGAATGCGTGGGCAAACTTTTTTGAAGTGAAATGCAATGCAACGTTTTTTTGTACAGTTTTTTGAGAGGAATCAACAAGCAGCGAAGTATCGCATCGGCTGGGCAGGATTAGTCATCAGTCTATCCGGGAGACTTGCTCACGAGGAGAATGAGGAGTAATCATGCCGGAGTTGCTAACGGCAACTGTTGATTCCGACTTTTTTGGTTACAATAATTCAAAGATCTTTACGGGGCAGATTAGAACACTTCTATCTGACCATGGTTGTTGTGGAACCGCTCCAGTTGGACCTTGGGGCTGGTGCCAAAATTGACGAGAAGCGCAGCCGTATAACCGGTACCGCGGAGGTAACCGAACGTCTGGTAATGCTCCTTCTCCGTCAGTTGGGTCAGAGCCTTGCACTCGATGATGACATTGCCGATGGATGTCTCCACAACAAAATCCATCTTGAGGAAGGCCTGGAGCGGTTGGCCCTTGTACATCGGATGGTACTCGAGTTCCTTATGGGTGGGCAGTCCGGTGCGGTTCAGCTCGTTGAGGAGCGCTTCCTGGTAGATGTACTCAGGGAGTCCGGGGCCCAGGGTTTTGTACACCTCGAAGATAGCTCCGATGATGGGGAAACACGCGTTGACGAGTTCCGTCTTGCGGGGCTCCGGGACCATATGGATGGTGGTTTTGTCCATTTATCTTTGTCTAACTTTTGTTTTTCTTTTTCTTTTCTTTGGTTTCCAAACGAGAACGATCACCGCTTATTTACAGGGAGTTACGATGGATTTTTTGTCTTTTATCTTTCATGTTTAATTTTAAAATCCTCGTTTTCTGCCAGGTTTTGAAAGAAAAGAATTACTTCACACTATACTTCCGGTTCTTATTAGCCCCTGACTCTTCCACCAATCCGGCAGCCACCAGTCCGTTCAAATAATCACGCGTTTGTGACACACTCAAACCTAGTTCTGCTGCAATCTCGGCGTTCCTTGAATTCGGATGTTGAGCCAGATATGCCAATATAACCTGTCGTTTATCGCCGGATTTTGCCACTTTATCGCCGGATTTATCGCTGGAAACCTCATTTATCACCGGTTTATCGCCGGAACCAGCGACAAAAATCGTACACATCACACGTTCCGGGGAGTACATAATCTTGTACAACGGACGATGCTGCGTCTCGTTCTCCCATGTCGCGATGATATTCGGCACGCCACTTCCGGCACGCTCACCTACCCCAATCATCCCGAACATCTTCATTAGCGTTGCGTTACGTGGATCGGAGAAGCCTCCCTCCATCGCCATAGCCAGACTGATACGCATATCTCCCGGATTGGCAAACGACAGCGTCTCCGGACTCTTGATGATCACCGTTCCCATGCGACCATAATAGTCCGCATGCACCAACGCATTCAGCAGCGCCTCACGCACCGTCTCATGCAATGGCGTATCGTCGTCCCGCTCATTATTCACCAACTTAAACGGCACCGGCAGATCACTCGTCAGCCGGTTGATGATCCGGAAATAGAAGTCGAACAGGTTACCGCTCCAGTCCCCGGACGACGAGATCACACGGTGCGTCCAGCGAATCGACGGATCCATCCGCTCCTGATAATCCAGGAAATACTGCGAGAACTCACGCACAATCTCATATTCATAGCCGAACATCAGCAGTCCCGCAATCGTAGGATGCACTGTCTTCGTCTCCGTATCCACACCCATCGCACCGATCCGACGCAGGAATAGCTCATCATCCAGTTTCGTCCACGCATGGTTCGGATGTTTGGCATTGAATAGAATCCGGTAATCATTGATGCTATCCTGGCAGAACACCGACTTATCCGTCTCCGTCAGCACTTTCTTGTCGATGCTCACCTGTGCCGCATCACGGAACATAGCCGACACCTGTTCACGCGTACAATGGTAGTCGCCTTCATGATTGCGACGGAACGTACCCTTGATGGGATCCAGGCCCACGTAGATGGGTCGCAACTCACGCTCAGCACGTGGCACCTCGATGACGATAATCGTCTCTCCGTCCACCTCTTGCGTCCGCACCATGCTGTCCGTCAGGATGTTCAGGCTCACTTTCTGCGGATTGTTGATGGTGTTCCAGAAATCCCGAATCAGTGCTTCCGGATCGTCCAGATGCACCGCATGCAACGCATGATCCTTCGCCTCTTCCACACCCAGCAGGATCAACCCACCGTCTGTGTTTGCAAACGATGAGTACGTCTCCCAGATGGAATTCGGCAACCCTATGGTGGCTTTCTTTGCCTCCAATTGGTTTCCTTCCCGATAAGCGGAGAGATTGCTAAAATCGATATCCTGATTGTTCATTGCGCGTTGGGTTTGTTGTTATTTGCGGTGTTTGCTCGTACGTACGTATGCAATGTATGTGCATATACGCACACAAGATTTGCGGCGGCAAAGGTATACAAAAAATCCCATATACGCAAATATATATGGGAAATTCTTTCAAAAATGTTGATTTTGTAGCGAAAATCGGGGATTATTCAGTGTAACGGCGATTGATTTCGTCCCAATTGATGATCTGCCAGAGGGATTGGAGATGAGCAGCACGACGATTGCGATAGTCGATGTAATAAGCGTGCTCCCAGACGTCCATCGTCAGCAGGGGTTTTAGCCCTTTGGTGACGGGGTTACCGGCATTGGGTTCTTGGGTGATGACAAGTTTGCCATCCTTGTCTGCGGCAAGCCATACCCATCCAGAACCGAAGAGCGTGGTACCTTTCTGTTCAAGCTCCGCTTTGAAGGCTTCGAACGAACCGAAATCACGGACAATTGCCTTTATTATCGGCAATTGGTCATTGATGATTGATGATTGATCAATGGTGTAAGGCTTGAACTGGAGGAAGTACAGATTGTGGTTCAAGATCTGTCCGGCATTGTTAAAAATGCCACCTTGCGACTTCGCAACAATCTCCTCCAACGGCATGGACTCGAATTCCGTTCCGACAACAAGTTTATTGAGGTTATCAACGTAGGTCTGCAGGTGCTTACCGTGGTGATACTCAATCGTTTCCTGACTAATTACCGGCTCCAACGCGTTGGGGGCGTACGGCAATGAAATGAGGGTGAATAGAAGTGGTAACATAATGATTATGAGTTTAATGGGTTAATACTATTTTATGGACAAAATATGCTGCAACATCTTTACAATTTGTTCCAAATAGAGTTGGTCCGTCTCATCGAAGGTGTTGAAGTCCTTGCTGTCGATGTCAAGGACAGCGATGACTTGGTTGTTACGGATGACTGGAACGACGATTTCGCTGTTGGAAGCGGAGGAACACGCAATATGTCCGGGGAAGTCATGGACGTTAGGCACGATGACGGTTTCGGCGCGTTGCCAAGCTGTGCCGCAGACACCTTTACCATACGGAATGCGCGTACACGCGATAGGACCTTGGAACGGACCCAAGACCAGTTGTTGCCCTTCTATGCGATAGAACCCTGTCCACCAAAAGCCGAAAGCGTCGTGCAGGACTGCTGCCACGTTCGCCATGTTGGCAATCGGATCTGATTCTCCGGAGATTAGCGATTCGATCTGCGGGAGCAGGGATTGGTATTTCTCGATTTTGTTCATTTTCAACTGATTAGGCACGATGCTCAAACGGCACATTTTTCGCAGCTAACATTCGCTTAGCCGGAGGATAGATATCGTTGCCTATTTCCTCCGTGGACACAGCTGCTGATGCTATCTCAAAGTCGGAGGCACGACCTGCTTGCGCCACCAAGTGCTTCATGATGAACTCAGCCATCGGTGAGCGGCAGATGTTACCGTGACATATAAAAAGTATCTTCGTTATATTTGCCATTCACTATGGCTGGGCACGATTTTTTTTAATAGTTCTTAGCCACAAGGGCACGATTTATTTTCAATAGTTCTCAGCCAATAACTGGAAATAAGCTTGGGCGTGGTGGCAAACGGGGCACTCTTCGGGTGCAGCTTTGCCGACTACGATATGGCCACAGTTGGAGCACTGCCAGATGCAATCGCCTTCGCGAGAGAAGACAACTTTATCCTCGATGTTCTTCAGCAGTTTGCGGTAACGTTCTTCGTGGTGTTTCTCGATAGCACCCACTTGTTCGAACTTCTCGGCAATCTCATCGAATCCTTCTGCACGAGCCTCGGCAGCCATGCGAGCATACATGTCCGTCCACTCGGCATTTTCACCTGCAGCAGCGTCTGCGAGGTTGGCAGCGGTATCGCTGATTTTGCCTCCGTTGAGGTATTTGTACCAGAGTTCTGCATGCTCTTTCTCGTTAGCAGCAGTCTCCTCGAAAATCTTGCTGATCTGTACGTAACCGTCTTTCTTTGCTTTGGAAGCGAAGAAGGTGTACTTGTTACGAGCTTGTGATTCACCGGCAAAAGCCTCCATGAGGTTGCGTTCGGTTTTTGTTCCTTTTAAGTCTTTCATAATGATTAAGTTTTATAGGGTTAAACAATTTTCCGCCGCAAAGGTATGATAAAAAAATGACATATGCAAGTTTTGCTTGTCAAAAAGTTGTAATGTACTCCACTTTATTGCCGACGCAGGACAGAAATTGCTGCAAAATTAGTTGAAATTTTCTAAATACACAAGTATTACGATTAAATTTTAACTATTTTTTTGATATATGCAATTTTTTCACTACCTTTGCCGCGAAATTCTAATAAAGATAATTATGTTACAAGTTGGAGACAAGATGCCGAGTTTTGCGGCAGCAGACGAAACCGGCAAAATGGTCACGGACAAAGACCTCATCGGTAAGAAAACCGTTATTTACTTCTATCCAAAGGACTCGACTCCGGGATGTACGGCTGAAGCATGCAACATTCGCGACAACTACCATGCCTTCCTTGCGCAGGGTTATCAGGTGTTTGGTGTGAGCAAGGACAGTCAGGCCTCGCATATCAAGTTCAAAGAGAAATACGACTTGCCTTTCCCGCTGCTGAGTGATCCTACGACGGAGATGCTGCAAGCCTTTGGCGCGTGGGGTGAGAAGAAAAACTACGGCAAAGTGTCTATGGGAACACTCCGCAAAACCTTTGTTTTCAATGCGGAAGGCATCCTTGAGCGGATTATCGAAAAGGTCGACACTAAGAATCATAGCGCACAGATTTTATAAGCACAAATGCCACGCGTCATCGGAATAGGAGAAACGGTACTGGATATCTTGTTCAAGAATGACCAGCCTCAAAAAGCCGTCCCAGGAGGATCGACGTTCAACAGCATCGTGTCGCTGGGACGTGCCGGTGTGCCATGCGCGATGATCACCCAAACGGGAAGTGACCATATCGGAGATATGATTTGCGATTTCCTGCGCAAAAACGGTGTCTCGGACGAATTTGTCTGTCGCCATCCGAACACCAAGTCGCACCTTTCTTTGGCCTTTCTCGACGAACACAACGATGCGCAGTATGAGTTTTATAAGGATCACAAGAGGGACTTGTTAGATATCCCTCTGCCACAAATAACCTCCGACGACATCGTTCTTTTTGGCTCGTTCTTTGCCATCAATCCCGTCATTCGTCCTGTCACACGCAAACTCCTAACAGAAGCTCACGAAGCCGGAGCATGGCTCTATTATGACGTCAACTTCCGTAAGAATCATATCGCTGAACTACCGCAGATCCTGCCAAATATCGAAGAGAATATGCGATTGGCGACTGTCGTTCGTGGTTCGATGGAGGACTTCGACTATCTCTTTGGTTTACAGGACGCTGACGCTATCTACAAACGCGTTCGTTCGCTTTGCTCCACGCTCATTCTAACGGATGGAGCACGATCCATTCGCGTTTACACTCCAGATGGTAGTGAGACCTATCCCGTTGCTCAAATCGATACCGTCAGTACAGTCGGAGCCGGAGATAATTTCAATGCCGGTTACATCTATGCCAAACTCCATGGCATCGATGACCAATCGGCTCGAATCGCTATGGCCCAACGTTGGAGTCAGGACGTGTGTCAACAAATTGGGAACAACATCAGCGATGAGCTGGTGAAGGAATTAACATGATCCCGCGATGATAAGGACTAAAGTCTAGGATTACCCCGTAAATGGAAGGTAATTGACAGGTAAACGACAGGGCGAAAACGTTATTAAAAAGAAAAATATATAAAAAATAACCTTTAAATGATTTGGAATGAGATTCCCTGTGTGCTTAAGCGATAATAACTCCTCGAAAACAAGCTTTCGGATAGTTAATACCACCCAAGCTCACAACTCTGTGAGTTAAATCATTCAAAGGGCAAAAATACCAAAAATAGTTTTTTTTTCACCTGACAAAACTGAAATAATTTTGTCACTTTGCCACTTTGCCTCGATAAAATAAAAGCGACAACAGCGACACAGCGACATGAACAAAAATTAAAACCGTCAAAGTGTCAAAGTGTCACGGCAAAAAATGATATACGCAAATAATTGGGGATTTTTTGCAAAAAATGTCGCATAACATGCGACGGAATGGACAAAATAGATAGCGGAGCTGACGCTCCTTAAAGGGGACGTAATCCTAGAGCCGGATGGAGTCTGGGTCGGAGCAACGCTCCCCGCGGCTCCTTCCGTTCGAAGTGCCAAGTCAAGGCACTTCTCCATGGCAAAATGAACAAAGCCCCCACTAATAGCCCAAAAAGAAACCTCATGCCGGATATTATCCGGCGTAAACAACAAACATACGGACCGCAAGGGCGACACCTGCAGTTAGCTTCGCTTGATGAGGGAGATGGCGAGGGAGCCGAGGCGGTAAAGGAGGGGTTGGCAGATGAGGAGGAAGCGGCCATGCTCGACGAGGGTGCCACCGAATTCGGACTTGAAATCGCGGACGCCGTAGGGTACGCCGGGTTCACCGGCGCCCATCATGTCATAACGGGAGCGGTTGGTTTTGTGCGCCAGTTGGATACCGGAATTGGTCGCTAAAACAGAAGGATATTGGTCCTTAAATTGGGTATTGAGTCCGCACTCAAACCACTCATAGACGGTACGTTCGTCAGCCACGACCATGCTGCCGCCGATGACTTTTCCTTCATGCTTGACCAAGAGGAATTGAGCGACATTCTGACGGAAAGCAGACAAGAAGAAATCAATGGGCCAGAGGGGCGTTTTTACTTTCGTGCGGTATAGTTCCGCAAGGACACGATACCACTCCTGAATCTCGGATTCGCTACGAGCAGGTTCAGAAATCGCATCGGACTTCTTGAGTTGGCGCTTGCGGTTGTCGCTCAGCTTATTGACAGCCGGATCGACGTGGAAATTGAGGTGAGGTTTATAGGCAAAGCCTGCTGCCTCAAAAGCGGATTTCCAACGCGCGTAGTCGTTGAAATTGCGCGTCTCAATGTATATCGGAGCGTTGCTCCGAGGTGAAAGGTGAAAGGTGAAAGGTGAAAGGAGGAGTGATACGTCCTCTTTCGTACAATTGTCTGCAAGGCAAGGGCCGCCTGTAATGATGGCACGGCGAGTGAAGAACTGGCGGATAGGATTGCGCTCTTTGGTCACATAGCCTACACACACAGCACAGAGTCGGTTATCCTTCTCTACCCCATAGACAAAAGGCTCGAGCAGCGTCGGCATGGAAGCAAAGAAGTCATAGGCTTCGGGAGACTGAAACCATGTTCCCGTCTCACTCGTCTGCACCAACTCCGTCCATTGCTGCCGATCGATTTGGTTATATTGGAGAATCTGCGTCATTAACCGGCCCAGGTACTTCGGTCGAGGGAGCGATAAGAAATCGCTTCGAGCAGATGATTTTTCTTAATATCAGGCACACCTTCGATGTCGGCAATAGTTCGAGCGACCTTTAAGATACGATCGTACGCACGTGCGGAAAGGCCCAGTTTGGCCATCGTAAACTCCAAGAGTTTATCGCATTCTTCGTCCAACGCGCAGTACTGGCGGACCATCTTCGAATTCATCATGGCGTTGCAATGCACGAGGCGGCTATGTTTGAACCGTTCATTCTGGATGGCGCGCGCCTTGAGGACGCGTTCGCGCATCGCGGCAGAGGATTCGGCGGGTTGAGTATCGCGCAGTTGGTCGTACGGCACCGCTTCTATCTCACACTGGATGTCAATACGGTCGAGGAGCGGACCACTTATCTTCGATAAGTAACGATGCACTTGCGCAGGAGTACAGGTACAGGGGTGCGCAGGATTGTTCTCTCCGTAATGTCCGCAAGGACAGGGGTTCATCGCAGCCACAAGCATGAACGACGCCGGGTATTCGACGGTATCTTTGGCACGAGAGACGGTGATTTTGCGATCCTCAAGCGGTTGACGCATAACTTCCAGCGCCGAGCGTTTGTACTCGGGAAGTTCGTCGAGGAAGAGCACACCGTTATGGGCGAGGGAAATCTCTCCGGGATGGGGATTGGTTCCTCCGCCGACAAGGGCGACGTCGGTGATAGTATGGTGGGGCGAGCGGAACGGACGCTGCACGATGAGCGATCCGCGTGCCCCTTGGCGTTTGTTGGTCAGACCGGCGATGGAATGGATCTTTGTGGTCTCGAGTGCTTCTTCAAGTGTGAGCGGCGGCAGGATAGACGGGATGCGCTTGGCAATCATCGACTTACCGGCTCCCGGAGGGCCGACCATAATCATGTTATGTCCTCCTGCGGCAGCTATCTCAACGGCCCGGCGCACTTTGAATTGGCCACGCACGTCTGAGAAATCCAGATCGGCGGGAAATGCCAGTTCGTCGAACAAAGCCTGTGTATCAATACGCGTCGGTTCGAACTTATCGTCCGGATTGAGTTCATCTTTGGGTTCGCCGTTCAGGAAATGGATGACCTCCATCAAGTCGTTGAGTCCGTATACCTCAAGGCCATCCACTACGGCAGCTTCATCTGCGTTTGCGGCGGGAAGGATGAGTCCTTTGAAGCCTTCCTTGCGTGCACAAAGCGCAATGGGTAGCGCGCCGCGAATAGGCTGGAGCGAACCATCGAGCGATAATTCGCCCATAATCATATAGTTCGCCAGTTCTTTCGTCTTCAGTTTTTCCGCACCGGCAAGCATGCCAACTGCCAGCGGCAGGTCGAACGCTGCACCTTCTTTTTTGATGTCCGCCGGGGCCATATTGATGGTATAGGACCGACGAAGGGTCTCCTGGTTATTCACCGTCAGCGCGGCGACGATACGTTCGTGGGACTCTTTCACCGCGTTATCCGGCAAGCCGACGAGCGTGAAGTCAAATCCCGGAACGGAGTGAACTTCGATTGTCACGGGAACGGCTTCGATACCGACGGGAGCTGCGGAATGGATTTTTATTAGCATAAAAATATTGAAGATTTAAGATTGCAGATTTTAGATGGTGTCGATGAAGAACTTCTGCTTGCGGTTGAACATCGCGATGCCGATGAAGAGCAGCACAAAAGTAACAAGCGCACTGAAACCAAGGGCGCTCCACGAGAATTGTCCGGCTCCGTAGGCGCCGTATTTGAAGGTCTCGATGATAGCCGTCATGGGATTGAGGAGCATGATCTTATGCAGCGTCGGATTCGTGACATAACTGAGCGGATAGACGATCGGCGTAGCGTACATCCAGAGGGAGACAAACACGCCGAAGAAGTTCGTCAGGTCGCGGTATTTGGTCGTAAGCGACGAGATGATCAGACCAAGGCCCAAAGCGAGGCATTGAATCAAGAATATGAGCACCGGGAAAAGGAGGATGTACCAGTTCGGGTGCAGGTCCACACCTTTGAAGACAAAGAAGAGATAGACGATAATAAAGGTCGCGAGTTGCAGCGAGAAGCGGAACATCTTCGAGACCACTACCGAAACAGGTGATACGAGTCGCGGGAAGTAGACCTTACCGAAGAGGTTGGCGTTCGTCTGGAACGTTCCTGAGACAGCCGTGAGGCACTCCGCGAAATACTCCCAGAGGCAGATACCGGAGAGATAGAACACCGGCTGCGGTATGTCGTCCGTCGGGATACCGGCCACACGTCCGAACACCACGATATACATAAACATCGTGAAGAGCGGCGAGATGAAGTACCAGCCCATACCGAAGATGGTCTGCTTGAACTGCACCGTGATATCACGCTTGATAAACAGCCAAATCAGGTACTTCTTCGCCCATAATTCTCTCAATCCCAAACCTCTTGAGAAAGTATTGGGAGAGATCTCCGTCGTCCAATATTGTTTATCTTGCGTCATACCGTGTCCATGAAAGATTTCTGCACCTTATTGAATAGCATAAGGCCGAAGATTAATAATACCAGCGTGATGGCAGCGCTATAGCCGAGCCATAGCCAGGAGAACTGACCTTGACCGAGCAGCGAGTACTTGATAGCCTCCATCACCGGCGTGACGGGGTTGAGACTCATCGCCAGATGCAGTTTGGGATTGGTCACCATGCTTAAGGGGTAGATCACCGGCGTGACATACACCCAGAGCGAGATGATCTTCGCCAGCATAATCTGCAGGTCGCGGTACTTGGTTGTCATAGACGAGAAGATCATTCCGAAGCCCACCGCCATCAGCGCCAGCAGGAGGATGAGGACGGGGAAGAGAACGATCTGCCAATGGATGACGAGTTCTGTACCGGTTGCCACATAATAGATATAGAACACCGCGAAAATCGCCAGTTGGATAGCCAGCGACAAGAGGTTGGTTGTCACAGCCACCAGCGGCATGATGATTCGCGGGAAATAGACTTTTCCGAAGATGTCGGCATTCGTCACGAAGGAGTTAGACGTGGCGCTGACGCACGAAGCGAAATAGCCCCAGACGGAGATGCCGAGCAAGTAGAACAGGATTGGCGGAACACCGTCTGTCGGGATGTTCGCGATGCCGCCGAAAACCGTCACGTAGACAATCACGGAGAGCACCGGCGTGATGATAAACCATAGCGGACCAAGGATGGTCTGCTTGTATGCCACGCGGAAAGCACGCAGCACAAAGAGGATGAACATGTCGCGATAGCGCCACAGTTCCTTCCAATCAACCGCCAGCAGTTTGTCGCGCGGCGTGATGACCGTATCAAATGTTTGATTTTCGCTCATTAACAGTTTCTTGGTTTTCTTTGCCAGTATAGCGGTTTTGTTTGCCGTAAACGACCCATTTATCGAGCGCCACAAGGACGGCAGGCAGGACAGTGAGGGTAAGGACGATGGCCATGAAGGCACCTACCGCCAGACAGCCTACGATATTACTGATCATCAGGTCGTCGATAGCCAGCGCCATCGCTCCAGGGCCAATCACCATGATGAGACCCGAGGTAAGAATCGTTCGTATTGAACCTCTGTACGCCGCACAGACGGCATCGACGGGTAACATCGTCCTACGACTCTCGCGGTAGTAGTTCGCAAAGAGGATACCGTAGTCGATGGTCGCTCCCATGAGGATGGCTTGCACGATGAGGTACGCGAGGTATAACATCTGCCCCGAGACGATTCCTGCTACGACCACATTGACATAAACGGCCGTCATGACAGTGAGCACGAGGATCGTCGGCACGATGACCGAGCGGAACGTGAGGGCAACGATGAGGAAGATCGAGAGGATGGTGAGCCATGTGACGACTTCCATCTCATGATCGAACCCCCCGCGCATCTCGGCGTACATGACGGATTCCCCGACATAGTAGTGCTCGTGCGGCATCCGTGCGTCAGCAAGGGCCGTGAGCGTATCTACGAAGTCATAGGTCTCAGGCGACTCAGGTGGCAAGGACGAGAGGACAACGAGCAAGGAGTAGTTCTCTTTGCGCAACTGCCCCAGCCCATCGGCAATCTGCTGATGGATATCCTTTGCCTGGAGTTGAATCGTATCGGGTAAGATATCCGCCAGACGCGGATCGTATACGAGTGTGTCGCAGAGGTAGGTCAACAGCGAACCAAAGCCCAGACGAAGCGTGTCACAACGGCTGTTGGTCGATCCGTAGTAGTCGTATAAGAGCGACATCTGCGATGCTGTCACAAGATCGGACTTCACGTTCGACAGTTTCATCAACCGCGCCAGTTTGGCAGCCATCTCTTCGGCCGTGTATTCTTTGCCGCCAAAGACAAGTTCGGTGAACAGTTCAGCCTGCAGATCGGCGCGCGTAGGACCATGATGGCGGTTGGCGGCTTTGAGCGCTTGCTGCGAGCGGTTATATGCCTCGGCATCAATGGCACGGGCCGTGTCAGTACTATGCAGAGCAGACTGGATAACAGCCAGCGAGTTGACAATTTCTTCGGGTGTACCCACCGGGATGATGGATTCTTCTTTCTTCGGCGGATAGGCAATCGCCATCAGTTCTTCGTCCGAGAAACCGTCGAGGCCGAAAGCACGCAGCAGAATGTTCATATCCGAAGGCGTGAGCGAAGCGTTCGCGTTCGCCAGGTCCATCAGGTGGGCACGTTGGCCTAACTGGGTACGCTGTTCCTCGGAAATCATTCCCGCCAGACCGGGGCGTTTGAACAGGTCATCGACCAGCAAGTGGACGTACTCCAGCGGCGTCATCTTCTTCACATGCCCGGGGGCATAACCATACACAAGACGCGTCTGCATTTGGGTCGAACCAATGAAGATCGACATCTCGTTCACCGACATCGGCAAACGAATCGCCAAGGTGTCCGTCAGTTTGCGCATCTCGAGCGTGATAGCCGAAGTCTGCACGGTATTAAGGCGCTCGATAAACGGCACTATCGCGATACGGTCGATGTCTATCTCCGGAATCTCCAGCGTATCGACGGGGATGGGATTAGCGGTTATGGGGTCAGGCGTGAGGGGCGCTATCGTCTCGCGGCGAAGCGGTTCTACCTCTTCCTCCTCCTTGACGGATAGCGTATCGTGCTTGGGTTGCGGCTTGGGTTTTTCTTCCACTTTCGGGACGTCGAGCATCGTCTGCAGAAGCGCTATCTGCGACTTCATCTCCTCGTCCAGATAGGCCGAGAAGAGCGGATTGGATGCTACATGCGAATGCAGGAAGCGCGCGATGACGGGGAAAGTGTATTTCGCTTCCGTCGAGTCTTTGGATCGCATGTAATAGACGATCTGCACCATTTCCGGCGTCAGCACATCGAGTGCCTCGGGAGGAACGGTGGCGCCTTCCGGCATCATGTCCTTGAAGTTGATCATCAGACTCCGCACGTGGTTGGTCATCTCCTTCGGCGTGAGAGGTTGACTCATCAGCGTCGGGTACGAGATCACAGACTGAATACCCGGTTGCGCCATGAGGTTATCCACAAGGCTATAGACCGAGTCTTCATCCCGGGTGTCATACACGAGCACAAAGGGATTCGGCGCCGGGAAGACCTTCTCTATCTGCGACTCAGCTTCCGCAGAGAAGAAGATCGTAGTACGGCCGGCAAAGAACCACGAGATGAAAAAAAGCAGGACCCCTCCGATGGCCATCGGCAGTTTATGCCGTGAGATGAATTGCGCCATTCCGTCCGTCGGCGGGACGTACGCATTCTTCGCCGTAGCGTTGATCGTTCGGCGGAAGAGCAGCATCAGTGCCGGCATGGCGGTGAAGGTACAGATCAGCGAACATACAACACCCTTGGCCAGCACGATACCCATGTCCGCGCCTATCTTCAGACGCATGAAACAGAGCATCAGCAGTCCTACGACAGTCGTGAAGGCCGACGAGAGGATGGATGGTGCGGCTTTGCGAATAGCCCTATTAGCGGCGATGACAGCCGTTCGGCGATCGGTATGCTCATCTTGCTCCTGACGATACCGGTTCAGCAGCACGATGCAGTAGTCGAGCGAGAGCACGGCCTGCAGGATAGAACCGATGAAGTTCGTCGTGATGGATACAGAAGGCAGCAAAGCGTTCGTACCCATGTTCAGCACAATCGCCAGCAAGGCTGTCACGAGGATGACGATGGGTTCAAACCACGCTTGCGCCATGACGAAAAGCACCAACATGATCATCACCGCCGCGATAATCATCACCGACATCGGCGGCGTCGCACCGTCTTGGCTGGTTTCCACTACGCAGTTGCCACCGAAACGGGTGCTGATCTGCTTGCCCAACTCCTTTTGATCAACGGATTTCGGCACGTCGAGATCAAAGACGGTGTGCGTGCTGTCGTTCGAATAGCGATAGGTGACGCTCTGCACGTCGGGATAGGCCTCCAAGAGCGTTCGGATACCCGGAATCTCTTTGGGACGCACCCCTTCGAACATCACATGCACGTCCGCTCCGGACATCTGGGCTGAAGAACCGAACTCAGAGGTTACGATCTCCAAGCCCCGCTTCATCTGCGAGTTATCCGGCAGGTATTTCGTCATGTCGGCATTGACGTTCACATGGAACATCATGATGCCGGCTACGATTGACAGCGCAACCGTGATGGCGAATAATATGTAGTGAAACGAACGTTTCAATTGATGATTGCTGATTGATGATTGTTAATCAAAATTGCCCATTTGAAGGAAGGCTACTTCCTTCGGTGTAAGGAAACGCCATTTGCCGCGACCTACGTTTTTCTTGGTCAAACCGGCAAAAGAGACGCGATCAAGGTTGACTACCTTATACCCTACTTTCTCGAAGATACGGCGTACGACGCGGTTCTGACCGGAGTGGATCTCCAGACCGATATGCTTGCGGTCGCCTTTCGGGAACTCCAGGGCATCGGGGATGATACGCTCGTCGTCCAATACGACACCGGCGCGAACGATGGCCTCATCTACTTCGTCCAACTCTTTGTCGAGCGTGACGGCATAGATCTTCTTCTTATGGAACTTCGGATGGGTCAGTTTGGCTGCCAAGTCTCCGTCGTTGGTGAGCAGCAGCACACCGGTCGTGTTACGGTCCAGACGACCTACCGGATAGATACGCTCGGCACAAGCCGAACGAACGATATCGATCACCGTATGACGCTCTTGCGGGTCATCGGTAGTGGTGACGGTGTTCTTGGGTTTATTAAGCAGGATATAGACCTTACGTTCACGGCGAACGGGTTGGTCATGGAAACGTACCTCATCGGTCGGAAGCACCTTAACACCCAGATTATCAACCACTTGGCCGTTAACGGTGATGACTCCTGCCTGGATAAAATCATCGGCTTCACGACGGGAACAGATACCGGCGTTTGCCAGGAATTTATTCAGACGAATCGGCTTCGTCGGGTCTTCGTGCTGCTGACGATAGTTCTGTTGTTTACGTTCGGAATAGAGTCCGTTGTTACGTTTGGGTTTGCCACCGAAAGAGGGGCGACGTTCGCCAAACGGACGACTCGGACGGCGCTCGCCGTCTTGATGAAAGCGCGGACGTTGTTCGTCACCTTCGCGTTGGAAACGAGGACGGGGCTGATGTTCGCCTTCACGCTGAAAACGCGGACGAGCTTGCTCTCCGTCTCTGTGGAAACGCGGACGAGGTCTGCGCTCCGATTCATTGTTGGAATGATTGTCAAACATGTTCTTAATACTTTTAAATGATTTTTTCCAAAGTGGCCCTCACGGGTCACATGCGTGCTCACGCACGCGTTTAATAATTAGGTGCAACGAAAGCTCCGAGTTATTCACTCAGAGCTTATGCGTTAGCACCTTCAACGATTAAGCCTCTGCTTTCTCGATTGCCAATTTGCCACGGTAGTAGCCACAAGAAGGGCAAACAGTGTGGTAGATGTGAAGTGCGCCACAATTCGGGCATGTAGCCAGTGTCGGAGCCTTCACTACGTCATGGGTACGACGTTTCGCTTGGCGGGTGTGCGATTGTCTTCTTTTAGGATGTGCCATTTTGTTCGGCGTTTTGCCGAACAAAATGCTCGGCTCCTCCACGCCGGTGGGAGGGATTAATTATTGTACAATACGTTTATTCTATCTGTTATCAATCGTCTTAGCCCTTTCGGGCACGATTAATGATATAAATATCATTCTTCGGGATCCGGTTCGGCACAAAGGTGATCCTGGAGGAGAAGTTCCATTTGCTTATTGCATTCACCCGGTTGGTGACTGTGCACGATCGGAATATTGATACTTACTATTTCATAGGCGAGCCAAGAAAGGTCTAATTGGTGATTGGTGGTTGATGATTGCTCATCGTCTTCTTCAGCCGACCAGATCTCTTGTTCGTCGTTTATGTCAAGGGGCATGGGATCGAGGCATCTGTCACACACAACAAAGACAGTTCCCTGAACCGCGATGTTGAGCTGATAATCCTCCTCCCGGAGATTTAGCACCGCTTTTGCTGCCACTTCGCCGCTCAGGATTTCCGACTTCTCAAGAGAAGCAAAGAAATCGCTATCTAACTGAAAATCAAATAGATGCGTGCCAATAGGCAGACGTTTCAGATCGACGATATAGTGGTTCTGCTCGCTCATAGGTGCAAAATCGGCTGCAAAGGTACTGCTTTTTTTTGACATGTGCAAATTTTTATGCAAAAAAATCGTTTTTGCACTATTCCTCTATCGCTATTGCCAATCCTCCGCCGGAAGCCATGCGGAGACGAAGGGTGTCAATGGAGGTGATTTCGCGTTGCTCGATCACGAGGCCGTACGGATTTGTTTGCCAATCGGCATCATCGCTGTCGTGCCAGATATGCGCGCGATAGGTCTTGTCCGGCTTGAGCATCGAAAGCGGAATGGTCACTTCACGCTCTTGCTCATCGTTGATACCGCCTATGAACCATCGCGCCGTTCCCCGCTCCTGACGAGCGAAGATACAGAAGTCCCCTATCCTACCATCCACGAGTTCCGAGCGCTCCCAGTCGCAAGGTACTTCTTCGATGAAACGGAAGGCCTCGGGGTGCTTGAGGTAGTTCTCAGGCAGGTCGCAGGCCATCTGCAACGGGCTATAGAAGCAGACGAACAGACCTAACTGGTTGGCTAAGGTCGAGTGCACACACGTGCCCGGCATGACGGGATTCTCGAAGGCAAACACACCCGGTGTATAATCAACAGGTCCGGCCATGATACGCGTGAAGGGCAACACCGTCACATGTTCGCACGGACTTCCGCCATCCTGACTCCATGCATTCCATTCTTGTCCACGCACGCCTTCCTGCGACATGAGGTTCGGGTACGTGCGTTGCAGACCCGTCGGCATCACAGGTTCGTGGTTATCAATCGCTATATGGTATTTCGCAGCCGTCTCAATCACCTTGCGGTAATGGCGCACACCCGATTGGCCTTTGTTCCATTGCAGCCCATCCTTCGTGCGGATAATCGGCGCCACATAACCGGTCTTGATGGCATGAATGCCATGCGCCTGATGGTAGGCGTAGGCTTCGTCCAACACGTCCTCATAATCGGCTGCGTTTCCACCGGTCTCGTTATGACCGATAATCTGCACGCCCAGGCTGTCGGCCAAGCGGCTGAGGTAGTCCATATCCCAATCGTCGTAGGGTTCGGTAAAGGAGAAATGCTGCCAATCTTCCCAACCTTTGTTCCATCCTTCGGCGAGCACGGCTTGGATGTTATGGTCCTTCGCGAAACGCAGATATCGCGCCATGTTCTCCGTCGTAGCACCATGTATCGGGCCTTGCTCCCACGTCATGGATTTCATGTGCATGCCCCACCATATGCCGATGAACTTCATCGGTCGAATCCAGGAGGTATCTTCGATGCGGCAGGGTTCGTTGAGGTTCAGCATGATACGGCTCGCCACCATGGCCTTCAGATCGCGCGTCAAGATTACCATGCGCCAAGGCGTAGCGAAAGGCAGGGTTACATAGGCCTTGATGGGCGTCGGCTTTCCGTCTTCCAGCCAAGGCGTGAGGTAGGTGCGCAAAGCGCCATCTTGCATGTATAGGTTCTGCGCCGGATAATCCGTCAATGCCGCTTCGTGCACAAAAGCATATCCGCCATCCGCACGTTCGATGGTGATAGGCGAACAAAGCGTATCTACCTTCTCGCTCAGCGGCGCTTTGGTCCACAGCCCTTCGTAATACTCCGTGCGCCAAGGAATCGACCATGCCTCATGGTTCGCTGCAAAGCGGTATTCGGTCGCCTCATCCGTGATGACGAGTGACTGGTCGCTCGCCTCAGGAAAAGCATAGCGGAAAGCAAAACCGTCGTTGAAGGCACAGAAGATGATATCCATGCGCAGGCCGGAAAGGTGTTGAAGAGACACCTTCAACTCGCGATGGTTATCCGTAATCGTGCGCTCTTCGCCCCAGACCGTCTCCCAAGTCTCTTGAAAGGACGAGGTAGTTGTACGCAGGAGTTTGAAACCGCGTGTCAAGTCTTGGTCGGCGCTCACCAGCCCCAGCTGCGACCAGTCCAGCACCGTCATGCCGTCTTGCGTCACGCTATACTGCGGCGCACCGTCTTCTGTCAGACGGAAAAAGACTTGCAGGCTCTTGTCGGGAGAAGGCACTTGCTGCTTGGTGCAGGCCAGCATCAGCAGCGAAAGCATCAATAGGAAAGATAGGCGTTTCATGATTGGGGTTATTTAGTGGGTTTATATTACAAGCAAAAATGCATCTCTTGGTGCGTGACGGGGTGAAGGAAGCGGATCTCCGCGGCGTGGAGCATGAGCCGTTCTGCGGCCTGACCGTATAGACGATCGCCTACGATAGGTGCGTTCAGTCCTTCGGGATGAGCGGCATGGACGCGGAGCTGGTGAGTACGACCGGTGAGCGGAAAGAAATCCACGAGCAACGTACCGTCGGGGCGTCGTTCACGGATATGATAGCGCGTGATAGCGGGTTTGCCGTGTTCAAAATCTACCATCTGTCGCGGCCGGTCATAGGGATTTGGCAGAAGGGGCAAATCGATTTGCCCTTCTGATTGAAGATTGGAGATTGAAGATTGAAGATTTGGCTTACAAACGGCTTCGTACCGCTTGAGGATATCTCGGCGCTGAAAATAGGCCTGCAAGGTCTTATAGACTTCAGGCGTTTTGGCTAATACCAGAAGTCCGGAAGTGTCTTGATCCAGACGATGCACGGGCTTGGCGTGTAACAGCGTTTCTGCAGAGGGTTCGTCGGTCTTACCGGGAACAGAAAGCAATCCGGCGGGTTTGTTAACCACCATGAGGTAGCCGTCCTCAAAAAGAATTTCGGGCTTCAAGAAACCTTCACTCTTTAACCCCCTCACTCCTTCAATCTTTAAGTCCTCCAGCCCTTGCGTCATGTGCTTCAAAATGGGCACACATCGGCCGGAACAAGGCGCATAATAGACTCCTTCTTGCCGAATCTCCGTCTCAGACGGAGCACCTACCCAGAACTCCGCCAGTTGCAGCGGTTTGAGACCGTGCGTCAGGGCATATTGCAGCAACTTCGGCGCGCAGCACTCGCCAGCCCCCGATGGGGGAGTCGGAGTCCTTTCACCTTTCACCTTTAACCTTTCACCTTTATCAACGAACCACTCGTCGGCAGGAACGATGGGCTTTTCGTCTTTAAAGATCTCCAGCAGGTTCTTCGATTCGCCTTTGCCGTTGACAAAGTTGTAGTTGGCAAAGAGCAAGCGCTGCAAGCGCCGCGACTCCTCTTTGCTGTGGCCGACGGGTTCTTCCGTCATCGCATACACAGGTGGCACAAATCCTTCGTGGAGATACGAGCCATCGAGTTTGGCCGAGAAGGCTGCAAGATAACCGCCTTCATACAACAGCACGCCGAACATCTTACCGCAGGTATGCAGTTCACTCTCCGGGTGCTCGCGCATATACGCGTGTACCTTATTGATTATGTCCGCAGTAGCTGCTTGGAGGCCGGCAGACATATTATTTCTTCACATGATCGTTCAACAACATATGTTTGATTCCTTCCGTCAGTGTGAGTTTTCGGTTTTCCATTTTCGTCTATGTTAGGTTAGCGCAACATTGCGGCGCAAAGGTACACAAAAAATCCCACATACGCAAGTGTACGCAGGATTTTTGTGATTTTTTACCATCCGCCGGGACCGCCACCGGAGCTGCTGTAGTTGGAGAGCGAGACGTTCGAACCGCCTGTGGCTGTAGCTGGATAATAACCGAGGCCTTCCAGCACTTCCGTTCCTCCGGCCGTTACTCCGGACTTGAGCGTCGGTGTCGAGGAGGTATATACAACCAGTTTCTGGCTGCTACCGCCACCGCCCGGGCCGTAACCGCCACCGCCGGAATTGGACTTATTGGGAGTCTTGAAGACGAAGATTAACTCACCGCCGTTATAGAGCGCGTGCCAAGTGTTAGCTGTCCAGGATGTGGTCTGTTTGCAGGTACCGCCGGTGATGCTCGCTCCGGACTCGAGGTTACCTACCGCCACGATCGTACCGCCGGAGATATAGAGTTTCTTGCCTTCTTCCGTGTTGGCATCGATTGCCACCTCGGGCGAGTTAGCAGCGATCGCATAGACGATACCGCCTTTGATATAGACGTTTCCATTAGCGTCGATACCGTCGTTATTCGTCGCGCGGGCATAGATGAGACCACCGTTGACAGTGAGGTCCGAAGCCGCATTGATGGCATCGTCGTAGGCATTGACTACGACCTCGCCGTTGTTGATGATGAGGGTATTCTTACTCTCAATACCTTCGCCGTTACGACCGGCTGTGCTGACGACGATCTTTCCGCCGTTGATGATGATACCACCGGCATATGTGTAGGTCACGTTCCATCCACTGCCGGATTCGGTCTTTGTACCCGCGCGGATTCCCTTCGGCGAGGAGTAATAGTCGCTGCTGACATTGTCCGTATTACCGGTGTAGTTGAGGTTCTCCGTTGTGCCGTTGTTGTAGTACAGGCCGCCGCTCGTCGCGATAACGATCGTACCACCGTCGATGGTCAGCAGGCTGTCGCACTTGATACCCTTACCACCCGAACCGGTGGAGGTCAAGTTGAGCGTTCCGCCGCTGATGGTGATATTCGCATCGCTGTTGATACAAGACGAAGCTTTGGTCTCCAGATCATCCGTGTCCCATTTGCCATTTCCGGAAGTGGTGACGGTGATGGTACCGTCGCTGATGGCGATATTTCCTTCTGCTTTGATACCTTTGCAGGCAATACCCGTCACGGCGATGTTGATCGTACCGCCGCTGATATACATATTACCGGAGTCTTCATCTTCGTGGTCAGTCGTCTCACCGGTCGAACCAGTCTCCGGATCTTCGATGTCGCATTGGATGCCGTCGTCCGCGATGCCACTGATGTTAATCGTGCCGCTCTCCATGAGGAAGAACTGCTCGCAGTTGATACCGTCGCCAACAGCTCCAAGCACATTGATGGTGGAGTTCTTGATCTGGAAATACTCACCGGCTTTGATACCGTGCTTCACATTACCGGTGACGTTAAGCGTACCTTTCTGCGCGAACTCGATATGTCCCTGCACGTACAGACAACCCTTCTGCTTGCCGTTCGTGGCATCCACGAGGGTGTTGGTGGTGCCGTTGAGCGGTTTGATCTTGATACGCTTGTTATTCTGCACATGGATCGCCGCACCGGAATAAACAGCCGACACGTTGGTCAACGTCAGGTTATTCAGTTCGACGGTGGCTTTGTAACTGCCTTCGGTGTAGAAACCGCCATCGCTCGAAGCGCCGGAGAGCGTATAGGTGATCTCACTCGCCAGGTCGCTACTCTGCACGATGCTCACGTGTGCGCCGGAAGAAGTGATCGTCAGGTCTTTGGCGATATTTCCGGCTACCGTGATAGCCGCACTTGCGTCGCTATAAACGACCTTCACCGAACTGTCCGTCACTTTCGTATCATCGACATACATCGCCGTCACGTCGCTGAGCGTGAAGACCTTCTCCATGACCGTTAGGGTCGTGCCGTTGTCGTACGGCATGAGGGACGTCTGCTCCGCAGGGAACTGGTATAGCACGTTGCCCACCTCTACATTCAGGGTCTGAGCGCATAGCAAACCGCTAATCGCTAATCCGCTAATCACTAATCCTATCTTTCTCATATCCGTTCCTCCTTTCATTTCTGAATATTGATTTTCACGGAGCGTTTACCATCGGTGATGATATACACGCCGTGCGTGAGGCTGCTTGCTGCCTGTACCAGGTTCTCGAACTCACCGAGAGAGGTGCCTAAGATGCTGAACACGCGCACCGGAGCGTCTCCGTCCAGCACGTTCTCTACGGCTGCCAATTCACCGCCTTCCGTACGGAACTGCATCGATGCCAGTTCGGTCAACGAGAAATTCACCGTGCCGTCGTCATTCGTCACGTCTAACTGCGCACCATTGACCGTGATCGTCAGATTGGTCACCGTCAGGGCCGTCTGCGTACCTTCCGTATTGGTGAATACCAAGTACGCGTACTCTTCTGCCTGCACCATCCCGGCGCACACCAGCAGGAACATTAAAATCAGTTTTCTCATATACTCGTGGAATATTATCGGGCCGAACCCTTGCCTTTCCAAGGCACATTAAAGAAATCAACTATACACAACAATTATCGTGCCATTTTTTACGGCTGCAAAGGTACACAAAAAATCCCACATACGCAAATTTATTTAAAGGAAAAAATCTGAGCGGAGCGAGATAATCGACAAAGCAAAGCGGCGGAGAATAAATCTTCTTATAATATAGCCGTTATGATGTCTTCGGCTTCGGCGAGATTGAGTTTCTGACGGACTTGGGTCTTACGTTGGTAGATGGTTTGGAGACTTTGACGAGTGAGCATGTTGATCTCCTTGGTGGAGAAATCGGCTTTGAGCAAACAACAAAGTTGCAGTTCCTTTTCGTTCAACACATTTCCATATTTCTGCACAAGACGTGTATAGAAACCGTCATAAACAAGATCGATGGTTTGGTAAATGCTTGACCAGTCGATGAGGGCATTGGCGGTTTCCTCATTCAACGCCATGAGGCGTGCAAGCAGTTGTTGGTTGGCCTCGGTGGGGGTCCCTGCAATCGTTTTGATGACACCCAATTGCAGCAACATCAGTTTGCGCACACTTTCCTTATCGGCCGGTTTATCTGCTGACACCAACATATTACGCAGGGTCTCTATTTCTTCCTCTTTCTCCAAAAGCAACCGTTGACGGCGGCGGTACAGATAGACAAGCAACAGGCATAAGCCCAAGACCACGCACACAAGTCCAACGAGGAGTACCGTTTGCCGCTGCTTTGCCAACTTCTGTCGCAGCACTTGTTCGCGCAAGTCACTCATGGAACGCTCTTTGGCTTCTGCCACGCGGTAACGGATATAATCGTTTTCCTGCCATTGGTTGTTATACGTGGCTAAAGGCATCATCTGATAGTTGCCGTGCAGCGCATAGTTCAGCACTTGCCGATGCGCCAACAAACCCGCTTCTGCGGATGGCGAAGAAATAGTTGCACGGTAAGTTTCAAACAGTTCTTCCGCCTCTCGCATATAGCGGTCGGCACGCTGTTTATCGCCCTTGTTGAGCCACAAACGCGACAAGGAATAAAGGCTTTCCACCAATAGCCAACTCTCCCCTTCCCGATAGATAGCAGCCAGTTCCTCGTGCATGTGTATTGCGCGGTCGGTCTGCCCGATTTCACCTAACAGATCGGCATAATTACGGCGTACCACATTGACAATAAATGCGGAATCCGAAGTATGTGCAATCGCTTTCTCAAAACTCTCCTCCATTTTGTCGTATTCGCCCAAATAGAAATACGTAATCGCCATACCGTTATAGACACGCGCCACTTCGTCCAGATGGATTGCTTTCTCGTCACCGAGACGGACGAGTGCTTCCGTGTAATCGCGCACGTGCTCATAATCATAATCACGCATGGCCAGTTCAGCAGATATACGAAGCAAAATCACTTCCCAGATATGTTCGCCTTTCTTCTCTGCTATCTCCGCGGCATATTGCTGTTGGCGTTGTAACACTTGTTGTGCCTTTTCTTTTTCATCATTCCACCACCAATAAAAAGCCTCCTCCATGCCCGCCTTCATCATATAATCCTCGTACTTGCCGTCTTGCAGCCACCTGTCGCGGAAATACTGCGCAGCCCAACAGATCATGGAGTCTTCGGATAGCGATTGCATGGTATTGGCGCGTATGTCTGCCACGCAGAACCAATACAGGGCTTTCGATTCTTCCGGCAATTGGTCAGGACGTACCACTTCGCGCAATATCGCCATTGCCGAATCCCTGTTCACGGTCAGTAACTCTTCCGCTTTTTGTACGCGCTGCACGTCCCCGTTAGCGCACGCACTCATGAGGCAAAGAGCCATTGCCCCTATCAATCCTATTAAGAACTTGCTTTTCATCTGCTTACTTGAAATTTTCTGCAAAGATACTGCTTTTTTACGAATTATGCAAAGCAAAACGCCCATATATAAACTTTTCTTCTACGAACGTGCTGTATTTCAATAGTTTAGAAGCCGCATATATAAAGTTTCCGATTATTAAGATTCCGCCCCGCACGACAGGCGTACCTGCCACGCACGAGACACCTACGGCACACCTACGGGACGATAGCACTCCGAAAATCGCATCTTTTCGTCCCTCAAAAGTTTCCGATTATTAAGATTTAGGCGTGTTGTTCCCCTCGCCAAATTGTAGCTGTCAATCAGCCACTCTCAAGCCACTCTCGCGCCACTATCAAATATGGCATAATTATATCCAATACTTCTTCCATTGCAGTGCCTGCTCGATAGTGATACCATAAAGCGCACAATACCTTGCTAATTGGGCTTGAGTATAATGAGAACTTAGGAGTTTCCATACACAACCGGCTTTGTGTTTGAGTTCTGTCTCTGTGTCTATTGTAAACTCCGCATGCATATCGGAAGTTAAATTATCGGTCATAGTATTGAATCGTATAATGATACATTCCATGAAATACAATTTAGTCCGCCTCCGTTTTTTAATACGCCTGTGATATCCACTAATTCAATATGTTCACTTGGGACACCTAAAGCAGAACCGATTTGTGCGCAAGCCTGTTCATCCTCGGGGACATTAAGCCGTGGAAGAAATAGTTTGCCGTCTGTCAACAGGTAGTTGATGTATGCCCAGTTCCATTTGTGCGGTCTTGGTGTGTCATAGTGCAGCTCAACTACATCAAAATGAGGTTGAAGTGCGTCAAGTAGTCTTTTGCGAAGTCCCTTGTCAAAGTCGTAATAATTGGTAAGTAACACTTTGCCGTTTCCTATATAACGCACCATTCCATCTGCATGACCATATGGCTCATGGCGATCCCAAGGAATAATAACCGTTTCGGTTTGAAATGCTTTGTCCAAACGTGAAATAAGTTGCATCGGTAGCAAAGAAGGGTTCTCTAGGAAGACCTTCTCTGTCAAGATTACTTTGTTACCGCACATAATCACATTCCCACCATCGAGAATAAGTTCGGAATTGACATGCGGAAGGCGACTTGGCGCAATCACGTGCTTCCAATCAGTTATGTACTGAGATTGCCCGCAAAGGTAGTCTGGATCATAACGATATGCCACAAAATAATCCGGCGTACATTGCACGGGCATAAAGTCCCGCATCCATATATCCTTGGTATTTGGAAGAAGGGCATAATCCACTTGCTGACGAGCGAGAGCAGCTGATAACTTAGACCAACATTTATATGCGGTCAGATGTTGCGAAAAACAAACGATATTAGTCATAATGTGCCCTCCTAAATTATTTCGTTTGCATACTTATCAATGTAATACACAAGCGGGTACATCCGCGAACTTAATTCATGAGAGTTCTTTGAAGTAGCAAAAATATGCAAAGCCTCCGTTCTAATCGCATCATAAGGATGTGTATTGCTCCCTATTTGTCCCCTATCGAAAAACATTTGCACGCGTTTGTGATTCCCCTCAATAAATTGATTTGCAGGCACTCCAAACTTTTTGATGTCGATGCCGCCAATTCTTTTATATTCATACGAGATACAAGTATCCAAGTCACCACACGCAAGATACGCATATCGGTCTGCTTCCAATTCGGAAAGGAGACGATACACATTAAACCGATGAGCGATTTTCTTGGGTGCTCCGCCTTTCTTATATTTCAAGTTGAAATAGAAACTTACAATTCCATCTTTATTGATAAGATGTCCTAATTCGTGACCAATAAGAACACTCAACTCATCTTCAGACAGCGTATTCACAGCTCCGGAAGACATGTGAATAATACTCGGATATTGGTCGTTGCCGGAAACAATACAGCCACCTTGGATACGTACGCGGCTGTCCAGTTGAAATACGACCTTTTCATGTACATTCAGCCGTTCCCTGACTGCCTGACAAAGATGAAAGAGTTTGGGCGTTGTGTCTGGCTCTATCGGAAGATTAAAACCACTTTCATCAAAGAAACCATACTTCATGTAGATCAACTCTGCTTTAACCTGTTCATCGTTCATAGGACGAACGTCATCCCACAATTTTAACCGCAAATTTTTGCGTTGAATAATTACTGGATTTAAATTCATATATCTTTGCAATTTAAGTTAATAACTTTTTCGGCAAAGGTATATGTTTTTTCGCGGAAAACAGAATTTTTTCCGTTAAAAATTGTTAAAAGTTTTGAAACAGATATTAACAATAAAAAAGAGGACTTATGTCCTCTAATTTTATATATCATATTTCTTAAATCGCCATTTTCTCGGGCATTTCTTGAACACATGACCGGAATAGCGAAAATACTTGTCTGAATCAAAATTCTTCTCGTTGCACTCAATTTTAGAATATTTTCCTTCTTTATATTCGTACTCTGCCACATTCTGTCTCCACTCACCTTTTGGAATATAAGTATCTTTTTCAGGTTGTTTTTCATTCACCCATTTAATCTCAATAGATTTGCCTAATGGTACTCCCATATAAAGCATTTCAGAATAAACATGCGTAGAATGAGAATCATATGCATGAGGATCATATGCACTACAGCCGATATGAAAACCTCGAATTAGGAAAGAAGCGCGATAGTGTTTATCAGGATTCTCAAATGTAACATCAACACCGGAAACATGAAGATTAAGCCTTCCTAATTCGAAATATGGAATATCTTTCCCCTTTCCTTCATTTTCATTAGTATGGTACATTATAGGATCTTTCAATCCATCTGCCATTTCCTCATGATAGTAAAACTCTATATTGTCTAAATATATACGCTTTTCTCCCTCAATAAGAAAGTAGCCACCATAAAGCAGTTCTTTAGCCATTAAGCGAAATTGTTCATCAAGAGAATCCAATTTCTCCTTTTCGGTGGGTATGTCAACAACTCCTTTAAATTGTTTTAAAATATCGATCATTTGCATATGAATCTATGTTATTTTTTCTTTTCATAGAGTGCCCGAAAGCACCGCTCTGAGAGGGACGATTTATTTTATTCTTGATCAATCATATTGTTGTTTATTTCTTGATCTAAGAAACGGCAATAGTCGTGTAATGATTTGACAAGGACGTCGCGAGGGATGAGTTTGCGTTGGTATTCCGACACCATCGTCGGGCTGAGTGAACGGCTCAATGTGTATTCTGCCATCGTTTTGTCTATCGAAGGGCATAGGATAATACCTATACTTGGGTTCTCGTCTGCCTTCTTTACATCTCTGTCTAACGCCTCCAGATACATGTCCATTTTACTGATAAACTCAGCTTGGAAATCCACCGATTTCAGTTCTATTGCCGCTAAGCAATGCAACGCTCGGTTATAAAAGAGCAAGTCTATGCGTTTTGTACTGCCTCCGACCTTAACGGGATACTCGCTACCGATGAATACGTAGTCTTTGCCCAGTTCCAAGATAAAATCCCGCATGTGTTTCAGAATTCCTTCGTGCAACTGGGGTTCTATGAAGTTTTGCGGTAGGTTCAGGAAATCAAGAATCAGTCTGTCCTTCAACATGAACGATGCGCCCGGGTATTGCGACAGCATTGCAGGTGTGAACTGTTTCTCTTTGCTCATAATACTGCCGTAAGTCTGTGAGACAATAGAGCGTCGTAACTCATTAGTTGTCAACTGCTGCTGAGCGGCATAGAGCATATAGAAAACAGCCTCTTGGTAGCTATGTGTGCGGTTGAGTATCTCCAAATGGTTAGAGAAAGTGGTGATGGTAAGGATTGATGGTAATGGAGCGAATTCTATTTGTGCAGACGGCATCTGCACAATTTCCGAATCCGCCATTTGTGCAGACGGCATTTGCACAAATTCTGATTTCGCTTTGCGTTGCACGAAAAGACTGTTGGTTAAAGATTTGGCTATCTCAGAGAACTCCGGCGTGCTGTATTTGTCATAGAAAGTCACCATGTTATACAAGTTGCGCCTTCCAAATCCTCTGGAACCGGGTTCTTGCTGCTGCAGGTATTCCGATAGTTCATCTACCACCTTAGCTCCCCAACCGGCAGACTTGATACAAGTTGAAATATATTGTCCGATTTCCCAAGCCATTTGCAGCATCTCGGTATTCACTTTCCGAGCCACTTCAGAACGATGGAAAACGACAATATTATGCACCTGCTGAAAATCCTTTTCTACATGTGTTGAGGCTTGTATATTTACTATTTTGTCTGCCATAAACTGGATTTTGTTTCATATTTGTTTTTCTCCTTTCCCGGAGTGCTCGAAAGCACCGCTCGGAGAGGGACGAGTATTCTATTTTTTCCATCAGTTGGCGTTGTTCGCTGAGGGCATGTTACACCGTTGCTTCCCATATTGCAAAACGGTTGCGACAGATAGGATTCTCGATTTATCATAGTGCCATTCATTTCTACTGACGAAAATTACTTATTTTTACAAATTTCGTCAGTAATCAGCTGCAAAGGTACTGCTTTTTTTTGACATATGCAAGAGAGAAGGCGATTTTGTGCGTTTTTTGTCTCTGGTCGGTGATTTATATAAACCTCACACGTCCATATATAATTTTTTATTTTCTTAAAGTGCTATATTTCAGTAATTTACAATAGGCAAATATAAATCGCGGAATTTGGATATAAATGGGTTTTTGTAGTAACTTTGCAGCAAAATTTGAAACGTTTAACAACTCAAAAAACACTATTATGACAAAGAAAATTTTTATTATCGGATTGGTACTCGCAGCAGTACTTTCGATGAGCGGGTGTATGCCCGGAAGTGAACAATGGAACATCCGTATTGCGGCACATTGCTACATCAAAGGCGGTGGACTGCAAGAGGGCGAAAAACTGGTTTTTGTCAATGGTATTCAGCGCAAGTGTTTGCGTGAATGGCAAGGGCAAATGTGTAAATATGTGGCCGTTAAGTACACTTTCCGCAAGGCAAACGGCAATCTGGACCAACGTATCATTCATCTGCTGATGACCGAACATTGCGACAGCATCATTGATTGCAGTTACGACGGCAAGGCGGAATGGGTCAAATCCGATGATCTGCTTATGTTGAGAGACATCTTTCCGCATGGAGTCTTCGGCGGCGAACGGTAATGTATCACCTTATAATATATAATAATATGCAAACAAAGTATTTCGTATTGGCAGCGGCGATGGTTTGCGCCGTGTCAATGAACGCGCAAACAGGCGCACAAACGAACAGCAACGACACCTTACGGATGGACACATCCATGTTCAAATTAGCCGAAGTGACGGTGGAGGCGCAGAGCGTCATCCAGAAGGCGGACAAACAAGTCCTTCTTCCCAATCGCGAGCAACGCAAGGCCTCGCACGACGGCATGTCGCTGCTGCAGAACTTGCAGATTCCGCGTATCGTGGTGAACCCTGCAGACAACACCGTCAAGACCCTCGCGAACCAAGACGTGCAGTTGCGTATCAACGGCATCAAGGCAAGCAATTCCGAGGTCATGGCAATCAACCCGAAAGATGTCATCCGCATCGAGTACCACGACCAGCCGGGCGTGCGTTATAACGGCGCGGCGGCTGTCATCAACTACATCGTCAAACACCGCGACACGGGCGGCAATCTGATGCTCAACGCGTCCAACGGTGTGACCATGCCCGGTTGGGGAGAGTATCATCTGGCGGGCAAGGTGAACTTCGGCAAATCGTCGTTCAGCCTCATGACGCACTACTCGCCGCGTGACGTTTATTGGACGCGCACAAATTCAGAGACGTACAATTTCAGTACAGGCACGATTGAGAATCGCGAAGTGGGTGAACCGACACGTTTCAAGATGAATCCGATGAACATCGGCTTGACTTATAACTGGACGAACGGCGAGAAAAACATGCTCCAGATAGCCTTGCGCGATTTCATGAAGTTTACGCCGCATTCCAAGACCAACCGTGATTCGCGTCTCTACCAAGCCACGGACAGTTTTGCCATCCACGACCACGAAAGCAGCAGGTCCATTTCACCCTCGTTGGACATCTATTACGAGCATAATCTGCCGAACGACCACCACTTGTATTTCGACCTTGTGGGTACGTATATCAACAGTAGCAATGACCGCCGTTTTGAGCAAACACCACTGGGCGAAACGGTTGCCGATACGACCGACGTAACCTCTCGCGTCAGAGGCAACAAATACTCACTCATCGGCGAAGCTATCTATGAAAAGGATTGGGAGAACATCGCCCTGACGGTCGGTGTACGCCACAATCAGCAATGGGTTGAAAACAGATATGCTTCGGGAATAAATGAGAAAATGGTAAATGACCCATACGGCGAAGCAGATCGTTCGACCGCAGGGAGATTAGAAATGGTAAATGTCTCGATGACCACCGCCGAGACCTACGCTTTTGCGGAAGTGCAGCAACGCGTCAAGCAGTTTTCCTATGCTGTGGGTATCGGTGCCATGCACACGTATATCGAGCAAGCCGGACAGAAACAGTCGAACTGGATTGCCCGTCCGCAACTGACGCTGAGTTATGACTTCGGAAAAGGTGTGTTCTGGAAATACAAAGGTTATGTCTCCGGCTACCAACCTTCGCTATCTGCTATGTCGGACGTGGCGCAACAGATAGACAAATACCAAATCCGGCAAGGTAATCCGGACTTGAAACCGGTTATGTTTGTTGCCAATGAGATGCAGCTTTCGTGGCAGTCCAAACACGTCAATCTGAACCTATGGGCGAACTACTCTTACGACCACAAACCGATTATGGATGAGACCTTTGAGCAGCTGATTGACGGGCAAACTTACGCCGTACGCACATACGCCAACCACCGCGGTTTTCATCGTCTGCAAGTGGCTCCGAGTGTGCAAGTGCGCTTGTTGCAAAACAAACTGATCTTCACCGTCGCGCCGTTTGCCAATTACTATGTGAGCCTTGGCAATTCCTATACGCACAAGCATTTCAATCCGGGCGTCCGCGCCAGTATCATGGGCATGTACAAGGGTTGGCAGTTCTTCGGTGAAGTGACCACGCGCAGCAATAACCTCTGGGGCGAGACGCTGGAGTACGGCGAGTTCTACCATCATATCGGTCTTGGTTACAACGCCGACAAATGGGGCTTCCGTGCGATGCTGATGAACCCCTTCTCCGTCAAGGGCTACAGCATCGAGACCAAAGACCTCTCCGCTCTTGCTCCGAACACACAGCACGCCGAGATGCGGGATTTCCGTCAGATGCTCATTCTCAACTTC
The DNA here is from genome assembly GCA_900318245.1 of uncultured Bacteroidales bacterium. Classification (GTDB taxonomy): domain Bacteria; phylum Bacteroidota; class Bacteroidia; order Bacteroidales; family Paludibacteraceae; genus Colicola. The sequence goes on along the minus strand of ONJT01000001.1, from coordinate 13,332 downwards.
CATTGCAACCTCGATTTCGGTACACAACGCCGCGAAAATGGGAAACGTATCAACAATGAGGACAAAGAAAATGGTATCTTGAGTGGTACAAAATAAGCCGAATAATACTTGAAAATCAGAAAATCTGAAAAATTTCATAAAAATATTTGCAGGATTCAGATTTTTTGTGTATCTTTGCAGCGGATTTGCAATTTATAATTAATGTATGATAAATAGCAAAATGAATGTTAACGTGCGAAATATCAGCGAATACATAGAGAAGATGGCGGGTGCTAATGTGCAGATCTATCCATTGGATAAGGCAAAAAAACAAGCACTACCGATTCTTATTACGAATGCCTATCAGTTGCTGCAATGTCAGTTGCTGGGCGCCGAGGTGTGTCTGATGGTTTGCAAGGATGCGGATGCCACACCGATGCAGCTGAAGAAGCATTGCGCGATTGTGGAAAGGGCGTTGGAGATGCATGCTGCTGTGGTGTTGCCGGAAGTGAAGCCGTACAACATGAAGCGGTTGGTGGATGCACGAGTGAACACGATTGTTCCGGGACGTCAGTTGTTCATGCCTTCGCTGCTGATGGATTTGCGCGTACTACGTAATCCGGTGGATATGCAAGGCAAACCGATGCCGGTGATGGCACAAGTGGTGTTGCTTTGCCATCTGCAGAAACAGAATCTGAACGGGATGTCGGCTCAGCCTATTGCGGAGTTGATGGGCGTTTCGTATCCGAACATCAACCGTGCTGTGAAATGGTTGGCGGACAATCATTTCGTGGAATTGACTCCGGGGCGTGAGAAACGGATGAGGTTCATCCGTGAAGGCAAGGAACTATGGGAGCAAGCGTTGCCGGTGCTGCAGAGTCCGGTAGAGCGCGTACTACGGACGGATAGGATATTGGATGCATATGTTTGCGGCGAGGAGGCATTGGCTGAATGGACGATGTTAGCTGAACCGCAAGAACGACATTGGGCGATCTCGAAACAGGAAGCGCAGCACTTGGGAAGGGATTTGGATAAGGAGTTTGGCGAGCATGTGGTGGAGGTTTGGCGATATGATCCGAAATTGCTGGGGAACAATAACATAGTAGATGTACTATCCCTATATTTGTCATTGCGCGATACGAGTGATGAACGCGTACATAAAGAAATAAATCAATTAATGAAAGATAAACAATGGTGACGGGATTGGACTTGTTTAAGGAACGGTTCGCTAAGTTTACAAGCAACTATGTCTTGATTGGTGGTGCTGCCTGCTATATTTATGAAGATATAAATGCTCAGGTTCCTCGTGCCACAAAGGATCTTGACATTATTTTGGTAGTAGAGGTATTATCCCCTGAGTTTGGTCGCGAATTTTGGAACTTTGTTCGTGACGGAGAATATGAACAACGTCAGCGAGGGGCAGACAAGCATGAGTGTTTTCGATTCCTAAAGCCCAAAGACAAGCGATATCCAAAGCAAATTGAGTTATTTGCACGTGATATAGGCGTGATAGATATTCCGGATGATGCCCATTTGGAACCTATACCATTGGGGGATGAATTGTCAAGTTTGTCGGCTATACTTATGAATGACAGTTATTATCACTACACGATTGAGCATAGTAGGTTGGAGGATGGACTGCATTTGGCAAATACGGAAGCTCTGATTTGTCTAAAGGCGAAAGCGTATAACGATTTGTGCGCACGCAAAGAGCAAGGGGACGATGTGGACTCGGATGACATAGAGAAGCATAAGAAAGATGTGTTCCGCTTGGCACCGATGTTGACAGAAGGAGCGCGTTATGCGTTGCCGGAAGAGATGGAGGTTGATATGCAGGAGTTTGTAACGCGAGTAGCAGATGAACTGCCGAATGAGAATTTTCTGCGTGCAGCCGGACTTGGTGCGCAACGCGTTGAAGGATTGCTGGATGTAGTGAAGAGAGCATATTTACAATGAAGCCGTTTGTGGTGACATATCCTGAAGCGAAATCACTGGTTATCTGCGGGGATATACATGGTGAGTTTGTGCCGCTGATGTACGAAATGTGTATCCGTTATGGGATGCGCGATACGCTGGTTATTGTTGCCGGAGATTGCGGATTTGGATTCGAGAAACCGGGTGCGTATGAGCAGGTCTTTCGACGAATTGAGAAGCGTCTATCGCAGAACAACTGCTGGATAGCGATGGTTCGCGGCAACCATGACGACCCTGCGTATTTTGCAACGGACACCGCCGGACATACAGCGATTGAGCACAAGCGTTGGCGCACCGTGCCGGATTATGCGGTGATCCAATCGTGCGGACGAACGATACTCTGCGTCGGAGGTGCTATCAGCGTGGATCGACAGATCCGCAAACAAGAGATGGCTCGCCATCCTGGTAAGGTCTATTACTGGCCGGACGAAGCCCCTAAGTACGACGCGTCCTCTTTGGACGCAATCAGTGATGCGGGTTTGAAGATTGACATTGTAGTGACCCATACCGCTCCATCTTTCTGTGAATTTCAGACGAAAGGCGGACTCTCTTCTTGGGCGCAGAACGACCCGACTTTGCTCGAAGAATGTGACGCAGAGCGGCATACCATGGATGCTATCTTGGCGCATCTGAAGCGAGACGGGCATCCGTTGGAGCGGTGGTACTATGGGCATTTTCATAACTCGTGGCACAGTGAAATAGATGGTGTGTGGTACAAGATGCTGGATATTATGGAACTCCTCGAAGTGCCGCAGATAATAAACGTATAAGAGTTCCACCAAGAACACCGACAATCGCAACTATTAGAAATTTTCGAATAGTTCCCATTAGACGGGCTCAAGTTTATTTTTGGGTGCTATGCTCATTATATTGAAGATGGAACAAATTAAAGAAACATATAAGGAGGTGATTGAGATACCTGTCTATGATGATGAAGAATATCAAAATCTGGATTTCCTTTCAGAGTATTCGGATACTCACTACAAAACCAAAATGAAATCTTTTAATTACGAAGATATTTTAGCAATTACCACTAAAGAAACACCTTTAGAAAGCAGGTATCATTGTTCTCGCGGCGGAGCTTTAATTTTTGTAAAAGATAGAGAAACTCCATTCCTTACCGCAGACCTTTATTCTGTTAAGAAAATTTACAGAGAACTCAATAAAAATCCGCTTGCATGTTTGTCTGGTTTAAATCAAATTGGTTCGCCCCGGATATATGCGAAAGAAGGTAAAGTGATTGGCAATGAATACGTTTTGCCGAATGGAGTAAGACTACACCTTACAAATGATGCTGTTCGTAAGCTAAAGTTTGTGCATCATATTTTAACGAAGGGAACAAAACAAACTTGCTTTTATAAAACAAAAAAAATACATCGTAAAAAATGAACCCTTTTCCCGAAACTTGTCCACCTCACATTTTTGTTGTATCTTTGCACCGGATTTCAAAATGAGATCTGGTGCTTTTTTAATATGCAAGCACCTTATTATTAACTTAAAAATTATAATAATTATGTCCTGGCATTCAGACCGAGATCATCAAGAAGCTGATTATGACAATCACAGCGACCAATTAAACCCTAACAATGACGAGTATTGGCATTCTCGCAATTAGAATTTAGTAGTTTGAGACAAGCCCCAAAAGTTATATATCTGGCTTTAGGGGCTTGTTTTTTTACAGAAAGTATCGAATTTGTAAACATCTTGAAAGCTACTCATCCTATACCAATAAGTACACACTACTTTCTCCTTTGTCTATCACAAGGGTAGATTAACACAAGCCAAAAGGAGTAAACCGAGACACAAAAAACGCCGTCCGCATCGAAAACCTTTGATTTTCCTTGCATATATCCGAAAATTTTAGTACCTTTGCACGCAAATTTGTGCCCCGTCGCACTAATTGAACGAAAGTAAACAAAATCTGAGATATGGCAGACATTCAACATTTGGCAACATTGACGGAGGAGGATATCAAATTCCGCTATATCACTCCTGCGATAGAGCAAGTCGGTTGGCAGAAAAACCAGATCCGGATGGAGTATTTCTTCACGGATGGTCGTATCATCTCCGCTGGTAGCGAGTATGAGCGCGCTTCGCGCAAGAAAGCCGACTATGTGCTCCAACTCAACAATGACAACCTGCTGGCTGTTGTGGAGGCCAAGTCTGCCACGAAAGACCTCACGACCGGTCTGCAGCAAGCTATCGGGTATGCCGAGATTCTGGATGTTCCGTTTGCGTTCGCTTCTAACGGTATCGCTTTCCGCGAGCACGATATGATAACGGGTAAGGAGCGCGATTTCGAGATGGATGAGTTTCCGACACTCGAACAACTCAAACAACGCTGGTTCGCAGAGAAACAACTGAACGCGAAGCAGCAGGAAGCACTGGACGTGCCGTACCACTATAGCAAGTTATCGCACGAACCGCGTTACTACCAACGTATCGCCATCAACCGCACGCTTGATGCCATCGCACGAGGCGACAAACGGCTACTGCTCGTCATGGCTACGGGAACAGGTAAGACCTTCACAGCATTCCAAATCATTTGGCGTCTGCGCGAAGCCAAACTGGCGCATCACATCCTCTACCTCGCCGACCGCAATATCCTCATCGACCAGACGATGGCGCAGGATTTCAAGCCCTTTCAGAAGATCATGACCAAGGTCAAGGGAAAAGAACTCGATTCGTCCTATGAGCTCCACATGGCGCTTTATCAGCAACTCGTTACCTACGAAGATGACAAGGAACAGCCGTATCTGCAGTTCGACCCCAATTTCTTTGACCTGATCATCATAGACGAGTGTCATAGAGGAAGCGCTAAGGAGAATTCCGCTTGGCGAAAAGTGCTGGAGTATTTCAATAGTGCCACGCAAATCGGTCTGACGGCTACGCCGAAACGCAAAGAGGATGCGGATAACTTCGATTATTTCAACGAACCGATATATACCTACTCTCTCAAGCAAGGTATCGAAGATGGCTTCCTTGCCCCGTATCGCGTAGCGCGTGTGCATCTGGATGTGGATGTCAACGGCTATATCGTCAAGGTCGGCGAGAAAGACAATCAAGGCAACGATGTGCCCGTGCGTCTCTACGAGCGACCGGAGTTCGGCAAACATATCACCATCAACCGTCGCCAAGTGGCTGTCGCCTTGGAGATACAGGAGAAACTGGAGAAAATGGGCAAATATACCAAGACCATCGTTTTTTGTCCTGACCAAGAAGAAGCTGCTACGATGCGTGACTTGCTGGTTCAACTCAACCCAAAAGAGATGGGAAAGAGTCCGAACTATATCATGCGTATTACCTCTGATGACGCTAACGGCAAGAAGATGCTTGACCGCTTTATCGACCCGGGCGAGAAATATCCTACTATCGTCACTACGTCTGAACTGCTCTCTACCGGTGTGGACTGCAAGACCTGCGGACTAATCGTTATTGACAAAGAGGTCAACTCCATGACGCTTTTCAAGCAGATGATCGGCCGCGGTACGCGTATCTATATCGATAAGGAGCGCAAGATCAACAAATGGCATTTCGAGATTCTCGATTTCCGCGATGCTACACGCCTTTTCTTCGACCCTGAGTTCGATGGTGAACCGGAGATTGAGATGAAGAAGAAAGAGTCTGGCGCTTCTGGACAAAGCAAACGCGGCTCGGGCGAACGAAAGAAGATTGAGATAGAGGGAAAAGAGGTAGATGAGGAAACGCTGAAGAAGATTCATATTCAAGGCAGCAAACGTGTCGCCAAACTCCATGAGATATACTATGTCATCAACGATGACGGTCAGGCGCTGGAGATCTCCGACTTCCTTGATTTCACCCGCAAGGGCATCCTTACGCGCTTCCCGAAGTTCGCGGATTTTGCTCGTGTATGGATGGAATCAGGACGCAAAGGAGAGATTGTAGAGGACTTCAAGAATCACGATATCCTCATCGAAGAGGTGCGCCGCTCGAATCCGAATCTAGCTAACGCAGATATATTCGATATCATCTGTCACGTAGCGTACGATAAGAAACCGCTCACGCGCCGCGAGCGGGCGAACAACGTCAAGAAACGTAACTACTTCGGCAAGTACGAAGGACAAGCGCGAGAGGTTTTAGAGGCTCTGCTGGACAAATACGCCGAATTAGGCGTGCTCTCGCTTGAAGATAGAAATATTCTTTCCCTTGAACCATTTGCCCAATATGGTACGCCGGTGAAGATTACCAAACTATTCGGCGGACCGCAAGGATATCAGACCGCTATTCAAGAACTCGAACAACAACTATACGCAGCAAGCTAATCTATGGCAGTAAACAATCTCGTAAAACGATTGCAGAATGTGATGCGTCAGGATGCCGGTATCTCCGGTGACGCGCAACGTATTGAACAGATGACGTGGCTCTTCTTCCTCAAGGTCTATGACGCGCAGGAAGATGAGTGGGAGTTCAAATCCAACGGCGCTTCCCATTCCGTCATTCCCGAACCGTGCCGCTGGCGCAACTGGGCTACGGATACCAAAGACGGCAAAGCTCTTACGGGCGATGAGTTGCTCGATTTCGTCAATAATAACCTGTTCCCCACGCTCCAGAAACTGCCGTTGATGCCGTCTGCTCCGCGTGCCCATTGGATTGTCAAAGAGGTCTTTGCGGATCTGAACCAGTATATGAAGAACGGCGTGCTGCTGCGTCAGGTAGTCAATATCGTGGATGAGATTGATTTTACCGATGTGGATGACCGTCACACGTTCGGCGATATTTACGAAGGCATCCTCAAGGATCTGCAGTCTGCCGGAAACGCCGGCGAGTTCTACACGCCGCGTGCCTTGACCGACTTCATCATCGAGACGCTCAATCCGCGTTTAGGCGAGTCCGTAGCCGACTTCACTTCCGGTACAGGTGGATTCCTCACCTCTGCGCTCAATTACTTGGCGGCGCAGCGTAAGACGCCGCAGGACGAAGAACTATGGCAGAACTCCGTGCATGGTCAGGAGTGGAAACCGCTGCCCTATCTGCTCTCTATCACCAATCTGCTGGTACATGGTGTCGATGAACCCGATATCATCCATTGCGACTCACTCGGCACGCCGGTCTCTTCGTTCCAGAACAAAGACCGCGTGTCCGTCATCGCCATGAATCCGCCTTATGGTGGTAGTACCGAAGCATCGGTCAAGATGAATTTCCCAACGGATATGCGTTCGTCCGAAACGGCTGACCTTTTTATGGTGCTTATCATGAAGCGTCTCTTGGCTAACGGTCGTGCCGGTGTGATTATTCCCGATGGGTTCCTTTTTGGAACGGATGGTGCCAAATTAGCTATCAAGACAGCCCTTCTGCGTGAGTTCAATCTGCATACCATCATCCGTCTGCCGGGTTCTATCTTCGCGCCTTATACGAGCATCAACACCAATATCGTCTTCTTCAATAACGAGACCGCGGAAGGAGCCGAAGAAGGATTCCGAACCAAAGATGTGTGGTTCTATCGTCTGGATATGCCGGAAGGATACAAACATTTCTCCAAGACCAAACCGATGCGTCTGGAGCATTGCCAACCTATACGCGATTGGTGGAACGACCGCAAAGAGATTATCACCACCGATGAAGAAGGCAATGTCCTTGACGAGAAATCCCGTCGTTTTACGGCGCAGCAACTCATTGACCTCTCCTGCAATTTCGACCAATGTAAGTTCCCGAAATCCGAAGAAGAAGTGCTGCCGCCTGCTGAACTGTTAGCCGACTATCACAAACGCCGTGAAGCCCTCGATGCACAGATAGACAACACCCTTGCTAAACTCCAAAACCTTCTTGGACTATGACCGCAGAGCAATTACGAAATAGCATCCTCCAAGAAGCCATCTCCGGTCGCCTCGTTCCCCAAGATCCAAACGACGAACCGGCGTCTGCTCTCCTTGCCTGTATCCGCGAGGAGAAAGCACGGCTTGTGAAAGAAGGCAAACTCAAAAAGAAAGACCTTGCCGAAACACCTATTGCAGAAGATGAGATTCCTTTTGAAATACCGAGCAGTTGGGGATGGATAAAATTAAAAGATTTGTTCCACTTTTTGCAAGGAATTCAAGTTGATAAAGAAAAACAATCTGAGATACAAAAGGATGGTCAAGTTAGATTTTTAAGAATTATTGACTATACACAAGGTAACGAGCCTCCAAGATATATAGAAGACCCGGGTGAACGCTATCATATAAAGTCAACTGATTTAGTAATGATTAGATATGGTAGTCCAGGCTTACCTTGTAGAGGATACAATGGGGTTTTGGCTAATAACCTATTCAGAATTATTCCTTATTCTGAGTGCGTATTGGATCGAGAATATACGTATCGATTCTTTACATCTCCGTATTTTCAATCATTTTGTAACGCTTATGGGGTTGCTTTAAGTGCTATTAAATTTTCGACAATTAACGAGGTGCCATTCCCTCTTCCCCCTCTTGCCGAGCAGAAGCGTATTGTAGCTAAGTTAGAGGAGTTACTGCCTATCGTAGAGCAGTATGGCAAGGCACAGACCGAACTCGATGAACTCAACACCGCTCTTCCTGCTCGCTTGCGTCAATCCATCCTCCAAGAAGCCATCTCCGGTCGTCTAGTTCCACAAGATTCCAATGAAGATGCTGAAGATGTTAAAACGATAGAGATAGAGGACGCTCCTTTTGAAATACCAAACAATTGGCGTTGGTGTTCACTTGGCGATTTGGTTGATATGGTGAGTGGCACATCTTACAAGAAGGATGATGTCCGCACGAAAGGAGTACGTATATTGCGTGGAGGCAATATCGTTAACGATGAATTGGTATTAGCGGATGATGATGTTTTCCTTCCTGATGAATATGCAAATTTAGAGAAGAATATCCGTAAAGATGATATCATCATAGTGGCATCTACGGGAAGTCAAAAGGTAATAGGTAAACCGGCATTGATCAGGCAAAATTACGATAAAACACAAATAGGTGCTTTCTTGCGAATTATTAGAGCAAAGGATGTGAAATACGTGCCATTTTTATGGCTGATTTTCAAAGGAATGTATTATCGTGAGCATATTCGGAACCTAGTAAAAGGAACGAATATTAACAATATCAAAGAAGAATACATTACTACTTTGCCCATCCCTCTCCCCCCATTAGCCGAGCAACAACGCATCGTCGCAAAAATAGAAGAGTTATTCGAACAGATTGATAAGATAAGCAAATGAACGAGAAAAATTTTGACATAGACGACATCATTACCGCCATCAACAACGGCTCTATCCCATCTGTCAAAAAGGTGGATTGGAAAAACCTTGCTATTGCTGCATATCAGTCAGAACATGCCCAAGAACCACTGCCTTTTATCCTCTTCTTGCATGCCTTAATCACACCCATTCATATCCGTGATTATCGCGTGGATATTCTTTATACCATCGAGGAACACTTAGACGAATACCTACAAGGTCAGAATGCCTCTCCTAAAGAACTGAAACGGCTCAAAGAGGAATGTCGTCTCTTGGCGTCATACCTCCGATATGTTAATTATCTGATACCGTACTACGATGAAGCAGGTAGGATTTATGCGCAAAATAGAAACAAAGATCAGATGGAAGTGGAAGCGTATATCTACTATACGATGCTTTGCCAACCCAAGGAGATAAAAGAATATTTTGCCTTATCGCAGACACTCTATACCTTTATGACGCGCAAAACGATTGTGCCCGTCAAACCTCTCACTATGCCGGTATATACCGCGTTCTTCAAAGATAAGATTATTACGCAAGACATTATAGAATTCTGCAACGCCTTACTTATCACCGAGCATTGGAGACGTAGATATCTCGCTCAACAACCAATCCCGCTCGTCACTGTGCGCGATTTCCCATTGGCGCTACGCAATGCGTGCTTTGAGGAATATATTCGTTTCCGCCTAAAAGAGATAAATAACGAACTTCTGGAAGATAACGATCGGCTCTATCCGCCTACCGAACAAGATTGCAGAAAAGAACTGTATGAACGGGAAGAACAAGCCTATAATCAATTGGCTGGTATAGCGCAATTCAAAGGATCACAAGCCTATTCTGAGATATGGAAACCGACCACACCTGACGTTTTGCGCATGGCTGAATTGTTCTTGGCATATCTGAAAGGCAAAGGACAGGAAAGAACGGTTATCAATCGTCCTGACAGACATATTTTTGTAAAGGGCAACTATATCGAACACCAAGAGATAGGTACGCAAATCATCGGAGCTGGTAAAATCGATATCATTCAACCGGGTGGCGTCGGTAAGCAGGTATTTTATGGTACGCAAAAACCTCAGCGCCCCGCTGCAACTCCTACTAACACCGAGAAACGTGAGTCCGCTCCTTTTGAACCCGACTTCATGACGTTTACTAAAGAACGAACGTCGGATTATAATATCATAGCCCTCTATCAAGAGTTACTCAAGGTAAAATGGATCGAAGACGGTAATCCGGATGACTTTGCCGCACTCTTTGAAGGAAAGAGCACTGAGTGCCGAATCACTTGGTCTGGCAAAGTGGGCAAGGATAATCTCTATGCACTATTTAAAATGATGGTGGATAATCATTTTATCCGACTGCCGGAAGGACATAGCCTGCAACGTATCGTAGAATCACATTTCGTAGATGCTGAGAGTAACTATATCACCGGTATCGATAGCGGCAAGCCCAGTAAGAGTGCTTTGTCCACGATCGAACAAATGAGGAAGATCTTAGCGGCTCGGCAAACCTTCGACGACTAATATTTCGGGTTCCATTTCGGGGAACCCACAATTTTTTTCAAAAAAAAATCGCATAGGCGGAATACCTTTATTTTCAAGGTGTTCCGCTTTTCTTTTTGTACCCATCAATCTCATTTATACACCTAAACCCGAAATCTTTCCCGAAACATTACCCGAAAAAATAACCCCTTTTCCGGGTAGGGTGTAGGCTGTCCAACTGACAATCGCGTTGATTGCAGATAAAACACAGCCCAAACACCATTATGTTTAAAAATAATCTTAATTGCTTAACGCCCCCGGAGAAAATCTATCTCCCAGACGGCACAGAACTCCGCCTTTGTGTAGGCGCAGTACCAAGACAAGGGCACGCGAAACTCTATTGTTCCGCGATGGGTATCTTCTTCTCCCTCTCTTCCAGAGGGCTGAACCAGATCAAATGCTACCACGTCAAGAACTTCAAAGCCAAACCCAACGTCCATTCCTACTATCCTCGGATGTGCGGCTTCATCGGCAATCCGTATTGTCATCTTCTTGTTGCTATCGCTTGGGTTGGTCCTCGTCGCTTCAACCATGAGTGTCATCATCTGAACGGCAACCACACCGACAATCGCGCGTCCAACCTCATCTGGCTCTCCCATGAAGCCCATCGCCGCTTCGATGCTGCTCTCCGTCATGGCCTCGTCCTCGAACGTCAAGACCCCGATGCCCGCATGGAGTACGAAATGACCCATCACATGGAGATCTGACTCAGCTGCCCACTTGGCCCCTTTTCACAAGAAAGATTCTTCGTTAATTACGTCATGGAGAAGTGCCTTGACTTGGCACTTCGAACGGAAGGAGCCGCAGGGAGCGTTGCTCCGACCCAGACTCCATCCGGCGCCCAAAATTTGATCATTATGCAAACACAAAATTTAAAAGAACTGCGTGAGTTACGCACCCAAGAAAAAGCCATCAAGGCTCGTATCGACGAAATATCCACCGAGGCAACCAACGAAGCCGTTGCCATTCTTGCCGCCCAAGGCGAGATCAAAGGCGAGTTTGAGGTGGAAGGCGTTGGTAAGTTCCAACTCCAGCGCACCGAGGTTTTCGACTTTGCCGATTACCACAAGTACCAACAAGAACAAGCCGTCAAATGGCGTGAGAATGCCAAAGAGAAAGTCAAAGAGCAGAACCTCGTCAAGGCTCGTACCGCCGTCATGAACGGCTATGTCAAGACCTTCGTCGAACTCTATCCCGACAAACAACCCGACGAGATCAAACTCACCGTCAAAGTCATTGACTAAAGGGTCATGGGGGGAAGGCAAAAAGAAAAATGTTCTTCCCCCTATAACCCCCTATTTTTAAAAAGAAAAAGTTCAAGTCCTTGTATCTGTAGTCCCCCTATATCCCCAGTGGACTGAAAGGGACGACAGGTACGGGACAAGACATGAAAGGATTTTTATGGACTTTGAAATTTATTGGACTTTAATCGGCGGAGACGAACGATTCGCGAACCGCAAAGAGGCGGCACGGCAGGCATGGCTGGAGCATCCGGAGAAACATTTCGCCATCATCACATGGCTGCGGGCACACGGCAAATACCCCGCGCGAAACCCGTACTTCTTCATCTTGGACTTTCAATCCAAACGCCGCCAGACCCTCTCCTACGCCGACTACTACGCTCGCTTCGGCACCACCGAAGAACGCGACGGCTGGCACATGGAAAACCCGACGGGGAACAAAGTAATCTACGTCAAATGAAAGCAATGACCAAAAGCCAATTGGCTCGCAAGGCAGGGGTGAGCGAACAAACACTTCGTGTGTGGCTACGAGACCCGTACATCCGAGAGCAGTTGGCACCGCTAAAACTAAAAAAACAACAAATCATCCTGCCCCCTGCGGCAGTACAAATTATCGTAAATCACTATGCTATTGAAATTGATTAAAATCCGAGAAATGATATCCGGTACACATTGTGAGGTGTGGGAGATCAACCACCTCACCGGTAATCGCCACTTAGCAGACGTTTTTGTGCTCAACGAGCACATGCCCCTCGAACTCATATACCAACTAACCGTCACTTGGCGCGGGATATGTATCCAAGGTCGTCAATGTGGCTGGCAATGGGAAAGTGGGCGGACGGAACAAGCCGTGACAAAATATCTGAAGGTGGTACAAGAGATTCGTGAAGAGATTCGTATCGAAGTGTGTCAACCAGAGCCCTATCTCCCCGGCTATCCACACGTCGACCGCAATCCGGATGATTATCCCATCGTTTTGGGCGATTTTGACTAAAAATGCACTTTTTTACATTTTTTTCGCTATTAGGCGATACGGGGCGATACGTGCCCCGTTTCGTCGTTTATATTGTCCCTCGTCGAACAAAAAAATCGCAACCACTATGAAAAAACATCGTTCATTATTCCGGATGTCATCCGGATTCACACTTGGCTGTTTACTTCTCGCCGCTATTTCGGCGAGCGTAGTACTCACCTCCTGTAACGTGACCCGGACGATTACCAACGAGTCTCAGTACTATCAACGGGGTGACACCTCCGTCGTCATCCAAACCAAAACGATCGAAACTTACGACGCTATCAAGAAAATTTAGTACGTTTTCTTCTCCTTCTGAGAGAGTATGTACTCAATCGGAGGCTAGGTGTCCCCGCTAATCGGGGAAACCGTAACACGGGAAGG
>ONJT01000044.1 GCA_900318245.1 uncultured Bacteroidales bacterium | reverse complement strand
CCCGCGAGACCGTTGAGCAGGGTCTGTAGGAAAGAGTCGATGGTCTGGATCTTGACGTTGTCGAAATCGACCAACATCTGGTTGAAGCACCATTCGGCGCGGGCTTGCATCCAGGCCGCATCTTTGTCGCGGTTGCGGAACATAAACGACCGCACAGACTCCACGAAATTGGGGTCAGCCGTGCCGTGCCATATCTCGTAGAGGTTTTTCAAGATACGCTCGCTCATCTCCGCCGTCGCTTTGTTGGTGAAGGTGATGGCGAGAATAGCACGATAGTCCTCACCGCTCATCAGCAACCCGATATAATAGGCCGCGAGAGTGAAGGTCTTTCCTGTTCCGGCGGATGCTTTGCAAACCGTCACGGGATGATGCATGTCTATACGCGTATTCATAATAAAAATGCGTGCAAAGATACAATTTTTTGCTGATATATGCAAATAAATTTGCAAATATCAATTATTTGTAGTACTTTTGCAGCCGATTTTAGTTTGCGTAAGTATGCGCACATGCGCAAGATATGGAATATCAGTACATCAATAGGATTGATTCGCCGGCGGATTTGAAGCAGCTGAAGATGGAGGAATTGCCCGCCGTGTGTGCGGAGTTGAGGCAGTTTATCATCGAGGCGTTGAGTAAGAACCCCGGTCATTTGGCATCGTCTTTGGGTGCTATCGAACTGACGGTCGCCTTGCACTACGTCTTCGATACGCCGAACGATAAGTTAGTTTGGGACGTAGGTCATCAGGCTTACGCGCATAAGATTCTCACCGGTCGTCGCGACCGCTTTCATACCAATAGGCAGTTCAAAGGTCTGTCGCCCTTCACGAATCCCGCGGAGAGCGAATACGATGCGTTCATCGCCGGCCATGCAAGCAACTCTATCTCTGCGGCGTTGGGACTGGAGATAGGTAGCAGTAAAGAGGACGCTTTGCTACAGGACGGCAAAGCCTACAGGAACGTCGTAGCCATCATCGGCGATGGTGCCATGACGGGAGGTTTGGCCTTCGAGGGACTGAACAACACCTCAATGGACAAGAACAACCTGCTGATTGTGCTGAACGACAACCACATGGCGATCGACCCGCTCAAGGGCGGATTCACCCAGTACCTTGTGGACCTCACCACCAGCGCGATGTATAACAAGTGGCGCTGGCGGTTCTATCAAGCCGCAGTGAAATTGCACCTGATGAACGACGAGAAGAAACAACGCATCTTACGGCGGAACAACAACTGGAAAGCGGCGCTGAGCAAGCAGAAGAGTAATATCTTCACGGGCCTGAACATCCGCTATTTCGGTCCGACCGACGGACATGACGTCGTAGGTCTGGTGCGCATCTTAAGTGAGATCAAGAACCACCGCGGACCGAAGGTGCTGCATATCATCACTAAGAAAGGCAAAGGTTATGCCCCCGCAGAGAACGACCAGACGGTTTGGCATGCGCCGGGTGAGTTTAATGTAAGTAACGGTGAACGGTTAGCGGTGAGCGGAGAGGGGACTCCTCTTTGGCAGGAAGTGTTCGGTAACACCCTCTTAGACTTAGCCAAGAAGAATGAGAAGATCGTCGGTATCACGCCGGCGATGCCGAGTGGTTGCTCGATGAGTATCATGCAGAAGGAACTTCCTGACCGCGTCTATGACGTCGGCATCGCCGAAGGACATGCCGTGACCTTCAGTGCGGGACTGGCGAAAGCGGGTATGCTGCCCTATTGCAACATCTACTCCACTTTCCTCCAGCGCGCATACGATAACATCGTGCATGACGTGGCGCTGCAGAACCTACATGTCGTCTTCTGTATCGACCGCGCAGGTATCGTCGGCAATGACGGAGCCACCCATCATGGTCTGCTCGACCTCGCGTACTTACGTCCGATACCGAACATGCAGATATGCGCACCGCGTACGGGCGAGGACCTGAAGCAGATGTTGACGCTCGCGGAGACACTCGACGGACCGGTCGCCATCCGCTACCCGAGAGGCAGGTCGATAGGATCGACACCCGAACATCCATGCGGCGCAAAGGTCGAGTACGGCAAGGGAGTGAAACTCCGGGACGGAAAAGACGTAGCGGTATTGACCATCGGCGCAATAGGAAACCCGATGAGCGAAGCGATTGAAGCGAGCGGAAAGAATTTTGCGCACTACGACATGCGCTGGCTCAAGCCCATGGACGAAGAGTTGCTGCATGAGGTGGGTAAAAAATTCAAGACCATCGTCACGGCCGAAGACGGTATGATTGCCGGCGGTCTGGGTAGTGCGGTGCTGGAATGGATGGCCGACCACGGTTATACGCCCCGCGTGATACGTCTGGGCGTAAACGATCAGTTCGTAGAACATGGTTCTACCAAAGAGTTGTATCAAATGTTACATTTAGATAAAGAAGGATTATGCGAATCGTTATTGCAGGTGCCGGAGAAGTAGGCACGCACTTGGCTAAGCTGCTGAGTCGCGAAGACATGGAGATCAGTCTGCTCGACGAGAGCCGGGAGCGCTTGGGAGACCTGAGTGCCAACTACGACATGCTCACGAAAGTGGGTAACCCCACTTCTATCCATGATCTACGAGAGATCGGTGTCAAAGACTGCGACCTCTTTATCTCCGTCACTCCTCATGAGACGGAGAACATGACGGCCTGTTTGATCGCCAACAGTCTGGGTGCCAAGCGTACCTTAGCGCGTATCGATAACTACGAGTACCTGTTGCCGGAAAACAAGAAGTTCTTCGAGAATATGGGTCTGAACCACCTCATCTATCCGGAGGTACTGGCGGCCAATGAGATCGAAGAGAGTCTGCGCACCAACTGGATGCGATACCACCTGCACCTCTGTCAAGGCGCACTGGAGTTGTGCATCGTCAAAGTGCGTTCGGCGGCCAAAATCATCGATAAGGAGTTTGCTTCCGGCGTGTACAACCACGGCAAATACCGCATCGTAGCTATCAAGCGCGATCAGGAGACTATCATCCCGCGCGGACAAGACATGGTGCTGGAGAACGATATGGTCTATTGCGTATGTCCGAAAGAGAACATGGAGTTCATGCGTGAGGAACTCGGTAAGTCCAAACGCGAGATCAAGAACGTCATCTTCTTCGGCGGCGACCGTATCACCCGCAAGGCAGCGACCGAACTGACGGACGAGATGAACATTAAGATCATCGAGAAAGACCGCGAGCTATGTAACCTGTTGAGCGAGAAAGTGCCGAACGCACTCATCATCAACGCCGACGGCTCCGATATGGATGTGCTCAAAGAAGAAGGCATCCAGGATGCGGACGCATTCGTAGCGGTGACGGACAGCAGCGAAGCGAATATCTTTGCCTGTCTGGCCGCCAAACGTTTCGGTGTGCGCAAGACCATCGCCGAAGTGGAAAATCTCGATTACATCCCTATGGCCGAAGGTCTGGATATCGGCACGGTGCTCAACAAGAAGACCATCGCCGCGAGTTATATCTACCAAATGCTCCTTGATGCGAGTGTACGCGGCGTGCATAACCTCACGAGCGCAGACGCAGAGATCGTGGAGTTCTATGCCAAGGAAGGCAGTATCATCACGCGTCGCCAGGTCAAGCACCTGAACTTACCGGATGAGGCGAATATCGGCGGTATCGTGCGTGCCGGCGAAGGAATACTCGTGAACGGCGACACCCAAGTGATTGCAGGCGACCTGGTAGTGGTCTTCTGCAAGAGCCACGTAATACGAACCTTAGAGCGTTTCTTCAAATGACACGAACCTTCAACTGGCGAATAGTCTTTAAGACGATGGGTGTGCTCACCCTCCTCGAGGCGCTTTTCATGCTCGTCCCTACGTTCGTCGCATGGTGGTACCACGAGGCGGATCTCGGCGCATGGCTCGTCTCGAGCGTCATCACGTGGATCAACTGCTGGTGGCTGTTAGGCGCGGGCCGTAAGGCCGAGAAGCATGTGGGCGAACGCGAAGGCTACGTGATCGTGGCCGCCGTATGGCTCGTCTATTCACTCTTCGGCATGTTACCCTACTGGTTGAGCGGTGCCCTACCGACAATCACCGACGCGTGGTACGAGACTATGGCGGGATTCACCACCACCGGTTCAACCCTCTTCACCGACGTCGCTGCCCAGACACATTCGGTGCTCCTCTGGCGCGCGCTGACGCAGTGGATCGGAGGTATGGGAATTATCGTGCTCAGTGTGGCTATCCTGCCGATGTTCGGCTTGGGCGGCATGCAGCTCTATAGCGCCGAGGTGACGGGCGTGAGTTACGAGAAACTCAGTCCGCGTATCGCCGACACGGCGAAGCACATGTGGCTGACGTACATCGGCCTGACCATCGCCGAAGGACTGCTGTTATGGCTCTTCGGCATGGGTCGTTTCGATGCTATATGCCATTCGATGGCGACAATCTCCACCGGCGGTTTCGCTACGCACAACGACAGCGTCAGCGCCTACAGTCCCGCCATCCAGTGGATCATCATGCTCTTCATGCTGCTCTCGGGTATCAACTTCACGCAACTTATCTATCTCTTCCGCGGCAAGCCCCAGCGTGTACTCCATGACGAAGAGACGCATTGGTACGTAGGCGCATGTCTGGCCGGAGGTCTGGTGCTCGCGATCGGGTTGTTCATCTATTCCGGCATGTGGTCCAGTATCCGTATCGGATTCTTCACCGCTATCGCAATGATCACCAGTACGGGTTTTGTGGCAGCCGACTATATGATCTGGCCGTCCATCCTCTGGGTGCTCGTCTTCTTTATGATGTTCACCGGCGGTGCGTCGGGTTCGACCTCAGGAGGTATGAAATGGGTACGTGTCGGTATCTTTGCGAAGTCGGCCTTGGCGGAGATCAAACGACGCATCCACCCGAACGCCGTCATCCCGGTGCGCTTCAACGGCCAGACGCTGCGCGAGCAGACCACCAGTAATGTCATGGCGTTCATGTTCTTCTACCTCGTCATCATCATGTTGGCGACCTTGTGGTTCTGCGGATGCGGCATCGGTTTCGATGAGTCGTTCGGTATCGCCGTGTCGATGATTGGTAATGTGGGTGTGTCTATCGGCCAATGGGGCTCCAGCGGATGCTATGCAGCCCTTCCGGCCGCAGCCAAGTGGGTAGCGACCTTCGTGATGTTGATCGGTCGTCTTGAGATATTCACGGTTCTGTTGCTCTTCAGTAGAGCGCTCTGGAAGAAATAATCTATGCGGCCGTACAAAGTTCTGATCTTTATTGCCTGCGTGATGGCTTGTCTGGGTGTACTGTGTATAGTGCTCCCGGGTCGTTTCGCGTGGGGAGAGAAGGACTTACGGTGGCCGACCTTAGCCGAAGTCTTCGGAGAAGATTCCGAGCATTCGGAGTATTCCGAGTATTCCGAATACTCTGAGTACCCCGAAATTGCCGAAGATATCCCGGAGGAGTTTCCTGTTGCGCCGGACAGTCTGGTGGCGGACACGACGCCTGCTCCGGCACCTACCCCGCAACCCGTCGCCCCGCGTATCGCGGTGGACTCCACGACGGACAGCCGCGTCTTCTTACTGCCTTTCTATGCCTCGCTTCCTCAGAGTGTGGACCAGGTGGTGCGGGTGCTCCACTATGGCGACAGTCAGATAGAAGAGGACCGCATGACGCAGCAGATCCGCGATGCCTTGCAGGCGCGCCGCTACGGAGGTGCGGGCGTAGGTTTGATGCCGCTCGCGCAGACCATCCCGTCGCTCACCGTCAAGCAGCAGCTCCATATGGGCGGCAAACTCATCACACCGGCACAAGGACCGCGACGCTATCTCGTGTACGGCTTCAAGCGCGACCAGCGCGCCGACGGACTCTACGGTCCGATGGGCCAGATGGCGGTGATGAACGACAGTCTGGTGAAGGGTAGCGAAAGTCTCATGGCCGTCTGTACGCCGCAGAGCAGAGAACGGCGGTATACGCAATGGAAGATCTTCGCCGACCCGGCGATACAATATACCACTTCCGGTGACACGGTGCGGCTATCCGGTCGCGGAGACGTCTATGCGCTCTCGCAGCAGAGCGAGACGGGCATCATCGTCGATAACATCCCTATGCGCGGATGCCTCGGACTGGTGTTCACCAAGATGGACCGCGCCCAACTCGCCACGTTCTACCAACAGGAGAATGTGCGACTCATCATCATGCAGTTTGGCGGGAACGCCATCCCTTCGAACAAAAACCCGGGTACCATCGCCGGTATCGTCAAAGGTCTGCGCGAACAGGTGCGATACCTTCGCCAACTCGCGCCCGAGGCAGCGATCTTGTTTATCGGACCGAGCGACATGCTCACGCAGATCGACGGCGAGTGGCAGACCTATCCGATGGTGCCGTACATGGATCGCCTGTTGCGTAAGATGGCGATGGAAGAGCATATCGCCTATTTCAGTCTCTACACCTGGATGGGCGGTAGCGGCAGTATGATGCGCTGGCAAGAAGCGGGACTGGCCGGCCATGACGGCGTGCACTTCACCCGCAGCGGTGCCCGCAAAGCAGGTAATGCAGTAGCAGATTGGATCATTAAAGACATGAGTGAATAAGGGAATTAGTGAATGAGTGATTTTATCCGCCATATAATAGGATTTAACGCAGAGAGTCCGCTGCTGTTCACCCAGTTTTATTTCTGGGCGTTCTTCGCATTGGTGTACGCGCTCTTTGCGCTCATCATGGAAGCTGTGCCGGATCGGCTCGGAAACAAAAAACTGCATCTGCGCAACGTCTATCTGATGTTCGTCAGCTGGTTCTTCTACTATAAGACCAGCGGCCTGTTCCTACTCATCCTCGCCTTCATCACCCTCTCCGAATGGCTCATCGCCGCGCAGGTAAAGAAACATAAAACGGCGAACTCCGAATCGGTCATACCCAAACTACTGTTGACGCTATCGGTGACAATAGATTTGGGCCTTCTGGCGTATTTCAAGTACGCGTATTTCTTCACGAATGTCGTCAACGACTGGTTCGGGACGGAGTTCCGCGTGTTCGATATCTTCGCGTATATAGGCAACGGCTTCTCGCCGTCCGGACGGTTTAGCGTCGATACGATCGTGCTGCCGGTAGGTATCTCGTTTTATATCTTCCAGGTCATCTCGTACACTGTGGACGTTTTCCGCGGGCGGATACAACCCGTGAAGAACATCCTGGACTTCGGCTTCTACGTATCGTTCTTCCCGCAACTCGTAGCCGGTCCTATCGTGCGGGCCGAGGAGTTTGTGCCGCAGCTGTATAAACCCTTCCACCTCAGCCGGCGGGCCTTCGGCATTGCGGTCTTCTGGATCATCAACGGATTAGCGAAGAAGATCATCATGTCGGACTACCTGGCGGTGAACATCATCGACCGCGTGTTCGAAAACCCCTTACTCTTCTCGGGCTTCGAGAACCTCTTCGCGCTCTTTGCGTACTCGCTCCAGGTCTATGCGGACTTCTCGGGTTATACGGATATCGCGATTGGCGTAGCGATGCTGATGGGTTTCTACCTGCCGATGAACTTCAACTCGCCGTATAAGTCGAAGACGCCGCAGGAGTTCTGGCGGCGCTGGCACATGTCGCTGGGTCGCTGGCTCAAGTCCTACCTCTATATTCCGCTGGGCGGAAACCGCACCATCCTCGGCTTCAAGGCACCTAAGCTGTGGGCAGCGAACTTCAACTCGCTCATCACGCAGGTGCTCGGTGGTCTATGGCACGGCGCGAGTTGGAATTTTGTACTTTGGGGCGCTATCAACGGTGTCGGTATGATCATCGAGAAGATCTGGCGGGAGACAGGTTGGCATCTTCGTTTCGCGGCGATGACGCTACTCACCGCCGGTCTCTGTATCGCGGATTACCTCACCAACCTGCCTGTATGGCGACTCTTTGCCGTGTGGGCAGCGATTATATGGTTCGTGACCGCGGCGCGGTATATATACTTCTTATGCGAAGGCGCGGACACAAAGTTCACGAAAGCCTTAGGCACGGCTTGGGCGGTACTGCAGACCTTCACCTTCATCACCTTCACCCGTCTGTTCTTCCGCTCCAGCAGTAACCTCGACCCCGCGACAGCCAATGAGGTAGCGTGGGAGACAGCGAAGAACATGGTGAACCAGATCGGCGGCGCATGGACGAATGCCGTCATCCTGCCTTTCCTCTGGGAGTTCCGATGGGTGGTCGCGATGTTCGTAGCCGGCATGATTATTCACTGGTTGCCTACCAACTGGAAGCGCCGCTATAGGCTGATGTTCTCGGCGATGCCGCTGTGGCTGATCGTGCTCGTCGTATGCCTCGCCATCATCGTCATATACCAGTTCGTCACCGCCGATATGCAACCCTTCATATATTTCCAATTCTAACCGGTTTAGAACCGGAGCAAGTTATCTATGCAGCGCGTCATTGGTCTTACAGGAGGAATAGGCAGCGGGAAGAGTTTTCTCGCACAAGCACTCGCCCAACGCGGGTTTGCTATCTATGATTGTGACCGGGAAGCTAAGCGCATCATCGCTCAGAATAAAGAGGTACAGGCGGCGATAAAAGACCTGCTCGGCGAAGAAGCCTTTATCGAAGGGAAGTATAACACGGCATATGTCGCGAAGCGTGTCTTTGAAGAGCCCAAACTTTTAGACGCCCTCAATAAGATCGTGCACCCGGCTGTCAAAGCGGACATCCTTTCACCTTTCACCTCTCACCTTTCACCTTTAATCGTCGAGTCCGCCATTCTTTTCGAATCCGGATTAGACCGACTCTGCGATAAGGTCGTAATTGTCACTGCGCCGGAGGACGTACGTATTGCCCGCACCATCGCGCGGGACTATCAGGGTCAGGCCACTCCCGAGAATATAAATAAGGTACGGGCACGTATACGCGCGCAAAAAGAAATCCCTGCGAGCACCGAAGTGTCGCAGGGACGTATTCTCACCGTCGTCAATGACGATTCATCAGTATTGAGCCGCATCATAGACCGCATCAGCCGCTTCGCTGCCGGCTAAGCGCTCGATGATACAGAACGCGAAGTCGGAACTCAGTCCCGGTCCTTTCGCCGTGATGATATTCTTCGATTCTACTACCAGACCACCTACGTAACTCTCGCCTAAAGCGTCCTGGAAACCGGGGTAGCAAGTCGCTTGTTTGCCATTCAGGATACCAAGTTTACCGAGCACCGCCGGCGCTGCGCAGATAGCTGCAATCAGTTTGTCGGTGTTGTTATGGTCGATGAGTAACTCGCATAATGCGGAACAGTCGCCTAACTTCGTCTGTCCACCGGGAAGGATCAACATCTCTGCATCCGAGAAGTCGATACGCTCGATCAGTCCGTCGGCCTCCACCGCGATGTTATGTGCGCCAAGCACCATCGGATTACCGGTGATAGAGACAGTCGTCACCGCGATATTCGCGCGGCGGAGTAAGTCAATAGTCGTGATTGCTTCGATTTCTTCGAAACCGTTGTCTAAAAACAGATAATTCATAAATTACAAATTTCAAATGTTAAATGTCTAATTTAACTTAAATATATAGGTGATTGTTCCGATCTGATCATGATCGCCCTCGGTGAACTTGGCCCGCTTGGCCGCATCGAGTGCGAGTTGTTGGGTTGTCTTGTCCGATACGTCACCTCCGGAGATCGTCGCGTTGATGACTTGTCCGGCAGCGTTCACGCGGATCTGTACGCCGGCTAAGGACCAAGAACCCGAGCCACTCGAGCCATGTCCCACCGGGTTGCCTTTCTGTCCCTCGCCCTGCGTATCTCCTCCGCCGACGCTCGTGCCGTCAGTCTTGCCGAAGAGGTTACCCATTTGTTGGGCCTTGGCGATTGCTTCTGCTTCTTTCTTTTTGCGTGCACGTTCCGCCGCCTCGCGCTCCTCTTTCTCCTTACGTGCCCGCTCGAGCGCCAAGGTCTCTTCTTCGGATAGAATCGGCTCCGGAGGCGAAGCGGGTTTGGGATCCGTCGCTATTTCCGGTGCCGGCGATGCAGGTGCAGCAGGTGCTGCCTCCGAAGGTTCTTCGGCATACGCCGACAGCGAAGGTGCGTCTTCCGGTTCCTCCACCTCTTCTATCTCGGCAAACTCCACCTCTATGCCTTCGTCCTGCTCCGGCGCTACCGCCGTCAGGTAACAGAACCAAAGGATGAGGAACACCAGCAGCAGGAAGAGCACCGTACCTACCGTAGCGATGATATGTCGTTCTTGTTTCTTTGTCATTAATCGCTAATCCCTAATCGCTAATCCCTCTTGGTAGCGACTACCAACTTCATCTTATGCTCATTCGCGATATCGAGCACGCGTACCACTTCTTTATATGCCACATCTTCGTCGGCATGGAGGGCGATATACATCGTCGTGTCGGACGCCTGAATGGTACTCAGGTACGCCTCCAGACTCTCCGGCGCCACTTGCACGGGTTTAGCCTTGCCCAGCGCCACATAATAGTTACCGAGGTTGTCGATGGACACTTTCGCCACCTGCGGCCGCGACACTTTCTGTGCCCGAGAGGTCGGCAGGTTGATCTTGATATCATTCGGGGACGACATCGTCGAAGCCATGACGAAGAACAGGAGTAACAGGAACACCAGGTCCGTCATCGAACTCATCGCGAATGTCGCTTCTACCCTATTGCGTCTTTTTAAGGACATAATTAAAAATTAAAAATTAAGAATTAAAAATTATGCCGGTTCGTTGAGTAGGTCCATAAACTCCAGTGTGCGCGATTCCAACAGACGAACGACGCGGTCGATACGCGCTACGAGGTAGTTGTATCCGAACATCGCGAGAATACCGACGATCAGACCACCGATGGTTGTTACCATCGCCTGGTACATTCCCGTAGAGAGGGCGCTCATCTCGATCATACCGCCTGAAGTCTGCGCCATGTTATAGAACGTCTGCACCATACCGATCACCGTTCCGAGGAAACCGAGCATCGGGGCACCTCCGGCGATGGTCGCCATGATGACGAGCCCTTTCTCGAGTTTACCTACCTCGAGGTTGCCGACGTTCTCTACCGCCACCTGTACATCGTTCATCGGACGGCCTATACGCGTGATACCTTTCTCGATCATGTGCGCCGACGGGGTGTCAGTCTGCTTGCAGAGATTCAGCGCAGAGTCGATCTTGCCTTCATGGATATAATCGCGGATGCGGTCCATGAACGACTTATCCTCGCGCGTAGCCTGTTTGATAACGACCAGACGGGCAATGAAGATATAGCATGCAGCGGCTAAGAGTATAGCCAGGATAATCATGATCCAACCGCCATACTGCGCCATTTCCCAAAGGTTAATAGACTCCTGAATCGGCTCTTCCGCCGGAGTGATCAGCTCTTCTACGAAAGCTGTTGTGTCAATTTGAAATAACATATTACTTGAGTAAATCTAAATATTCTTGAATGGTCTCCTGGATGCCGAGATAGAGCGCGTCGCATATGATCGCGTGACCGATGCTCACTTCTGCGGTCCAAGGGAAAGCCTTGATGAAGGGCTTGAGGTTTTTCAGATTCAGGTCATGACCGGCGTTCATGCCGAGACCCAACTCATGCGCTTTCTCTGCCGCCGGGCGGTAGCGCTCGATGGCCTTCTTCGGGTCGCTCCGGAACATCTCCGCATACGGTCCCGTGTACAGCTCTACGCGGTCAGCACCTGTGCGCAGCGCGTACTCCACCATCACCGGATCGGGATCCACAAAGATGCTCACGCGAATGCGATAAGCATGCAACTGGTTCACTACGCCCTTCAGGAAGTTGAGGTTACGGCGTGTGTCCCATCCGTGGTTGGACGTCAATTGACTCGGATCATCCGGCACAAGCGTCACCTGTGTCGGACGGATATCCGTCACGAGCGCCAAGAACTCATCCGTCGGGTTACCCTCTACGTTCAGCTCCGTCGTCACCATCGACTTCAGTTGATACACATCTTCCTTGCGGATATGCCGCTCGTCCGGGCGCGGATGAACGGTTATACCCTGCGCGCCGAACAACTCGCAGTCCACTGCAAAACGCTGTACATCAGGCAGATTTCCTCCGCGTGCATTACGCAGCGTCGCCACCTTGTTAATGTTTACACTTAGTTTGGTCATACTATCTCAAAACCTTTGCGGGTGCAAAAGTACAACAAAAAAATGACATACGCAAGAGTTTGTATATTTTTATACAAAAAAAGAGACCTCCGAAGAGATCTCCCTTGCCATGCCTTACGGCTCTTAGGCTCCTGCGAGCGCTGCATCATAAGCATCGCCGCAAACCTTCCAGAGGTACGCCTTCATGGTCTTTTTGCCATTAGGAGCATCCTTCTGTGCGAGGAAATTGGTGATGTCGGTCGCCTGCTGCATCAGGTCCTTGCTACGCGCTTTGACAGCTGCTGACACCGATGCGAAGCGTGCACGCGCTGCGAGCTCTTTCGCCTGCGGTGAGAGCTGTGCGGGTCGCCAGCCTTAGGACGAGAGCCCAGAAGGCCCGACACAACGTCGATACCCGGAGTCCATTTAACTTTTGCCATAGTTGTGTGTGTTTTTCATGGTGTTAGACAATCGTTGGATAATATCCGACACAATAGACGCTTTCTTTAGATAGGCGCGTCCTTTACCTATAGTTTCTTCGAGGCGTCGTAAGAGAAATGGTTTTCTCCTCTTACAGCTTCTTCGAAGCGTCGTAAGAGAAATGGTTTTCTCCTCTTACAGCTTCTTCGAAGCGCCATGGCGGCTCCAAGGGCAGTGAGTGCTGCGATCAGTACCGAGATGACGATTTTGATGATTTTGCGTTTGCTCATAATAGGGTTCCTTTCGTTTGACGGTGCAAAAGTAATATAAAAAAGCGAAGCCACAAAAAAAGTGACTTCGCGGAATTAAGAACCTTATATTTTTCTCAATCGTGGGTCAAATCATACCCGCAATACTGCGAAAAATGTTCGGCTTCGGAGCGAGATAGCCAAAACTCTCCATCGGCTTTATTTCGCATACATAACTGTGCCCGTGAGCACCGTCCGTGCTTTGTTATCCATCCGTAGAGGAGGATATTAAGCCCGTGCAACCCTACATCGCAGTGGATGGCTCTTTCGAGGCGGGCGGTGAGTTGCGTGAATGTAATAGCATGTTTCATCATAAGCCAAACGTAGTTTTGAGGTTCAACACATCGCGGGCGTTGTAGGTGGCTTTGCACTTGTCGGCATAGTTGCGTCTTACTTGCTCGGAGGCGGTGAAGTGCTTTGCCTCATAAAGGGCGGTTTGCAGTTCGAGCCAACCGACTTTGATGTCTGTGATATACAACTTATTATGCGCGAGTTCGGCGCAGAGGACGATGAAGCGCCAGTGTCCGTCGGAGGGCACGAAGCCTTTCGTGTTGCGCTTAGCAAAGAAGCCGTTTTTGCGTTGCTGAAGATGGTAGCCAAGACCTCTTTCAAGCATGCCCGTAAGGGAGAGGCATCGATTAGATAAAATAACTTTCATAATACTGATTTTTTAGTTGCCGCAAAAATGCGGCAAAGATGCACAATAAATAATTCTGAATAGGTAAACACCAGGTAAACGGAAGGAAAACGGCAGGACTACGCCTTATGGTTTTTCATGTCATCGTATATGCGTGCCATGATATATCCGCGTAGGGTTTTGTACTCCTTTCCGTGGAGTTTGTAGCGTGCAGTTTTCCACTCGCGTGCATACTGCATACGTTGTTCTTCCGTGAGGGCTTGTAGGGCCATCGTGACAGTCTGAAACAATTGCCGCGCGGCTATTTCGCCTTTGGTAGGTTTCGCCTTACGTTCATAGCCGAAGGATCCGTCTTTACGCCGCGGCATTCCGTAGGCGCGTACTTCTTTGGAGCCGTCCGGTTTGGTGAAGGTTTTGAACAAGAGGTTACCTAATTTGCCAGAGGCACTTTTGATGTTGGGATCTAATGTACATTTCATAATTGTAAGATTTTTAAGCGGGCGATAGCATCGCCCTGTAATTAAACAAAATAGTTTTCAGTATGCGCTTTTTTAAAGCGCGTAGTCAACTTTTAATCTCGCTTGGGGAGCCAATCGCAGACCCATTCAAGTCCGAAAAGCTCCATAGTGGTACGTGTGCAGATGAGGAACTTGCCGTTGTACTTGACTTGGACGAGATCGCCGCCCTCGTCGCCTCGGAGGAACGTGGGTTCACGCGGTTTGCTTTTGACCGTGAAATCCTGGATGAAGAAAAACGGATTTCGGTCGGGGTACGGGCCGTGTCTCTTGAGCCATGCCATGATCGGCGCTTGTTTTTCGGGGCTATGATCCCACTCGAACTCGGCCGCTATTTTGCGGTCTTCATATCGTGCCGCAGGTTGCATAGCACGCCAGTAATCTTCAAATTTGTAGTCCATAAAAATAAATTTTAATGTTTCAGTCCTCTTCTGTCGTCCCTGGCCTATGGCTGTCCCTAGGGGGGATTTAGGGGGGACTACAAAAGGGACTAGAACAGAAAAAATTTTTCTTTGGTTACTTTCTTTTTACTTCACTTGTTCCACAAATCCGATGAAGTTGTCGAGGCGGAAGGAGCGCCATCCGGCGGCATCGAGGTCGTAGTAGGGGAAGGTGTCGTAATTCTCCGGCCTGACGTCCGGAGCACTT
>ONJT01000023.1 GCA_900318245.1 uncultured Bacteroidales bacterium | reverse complement strand
GATCATTGGCACCAATGGCAGGACGCACGCTATCGCTTCCAATAAGAAATATAAGTTTAGCTTCCTTGCGAAGGACATTCCCAATGTTCGCTCACTGTTTATCATCCATGGTCAGCGGTATATCTGCGAGAAGATAACCGCCAACTTCACGGAAAATGGTATGTCAGAGCTGATGAAAGGGGAGTTTTGGCTGGTCGAGGATTAACCTCGACCGCCATTGCTCTTAGAACTCCACAGCGTGGGTGTTCAGTTTCTCTACAAGGTCTTTGTCGGCATGTTTGCGGACATATCTTGTGGTGATGTTCAGGTCGTGGTGATCTGCAGCCTTCATGACAGTCTTCGCATCCAAGCCATTGTCAAAGAGTCCGGTCAAGCCGCCATCGCGGAGCGAGTAGAGCTGGATGGTCTGATCAATGCCGGTCTTGTAGCGCATTTTCTGCCATTCCTTTTGATACATCTTCGTGGTGATTGCTTCTTTGCCCGGAGCAAATTTAGGTCCGATTAAGAAGTAATCATTAGGATAGCCGGGAGCGAGTGTATCGGCCAGAATCTGTATCAGTTCATTAGAGAGCACGCAGTCACGCGCATAGCCGTTCTTGGTTTGTCCGGCGTCGAGGTGGATCACCTTGTTAGCAAGGTCAACCTGCCCAACCTTGATACGGCTGATCTCAACCGGACGGATGAGAGCATTGAAAACAAGCTCGCACACTATCATGTAGCGCGGGTTCTTCTCCATGAAGTACTCACGTATCTTCTTACGGTCTTCTGCAGAAGCCAGTGTGCGCTTCTTTTCTTCCTTCTTCTTGAGCTTGATATCCACGAAAGGATTCATCGTGCAGTATTCCTTCTGTAGCGCCCAAGAGAAGAATGCGCGGATCTGCTTGAGGATGTTGTTATATCGATTGGCACCGATATGCTTTTCCTCGTGTTGGAGCGCCTTGCCATACTTGCGGGCAGAGCCTTCTTTCGGTCCTGTATAGGTATAGTCATTATATACCCAATCCATGAACTGAATGGCAAGCGTCTTGGTGAAGTTCTTCATCTCCAGTTCATCGCATTTTTTGCTCTTGAGCCATTTGAGGAGCAGCGCGTTTACGCTCTTGTAATTTTTGAGAGAATCGGGAGCGAGTTTATCACGCGTTTTCTCTTTGATGTACTTATCCATCACGTCATGGATAGTCTCATAGTTGCGCACGTTTTGGGTCTCCATGAAGGGAGTCCATCCGGAGAAAAGTTTGGCGTTGATAGCGCAGACCATTTTGTTTGCATACGTGCGAAATTCCGCAGTAGTACGGAAGCGTTTCTTCATGTCATTAAGGCACATACGCACACGTTCTCTTTCACCCGTAGCAGGGTTGTATGCGTAGTAATCAATGCGCCATCCGGCTTGGGGTAAGTGTTTCAAAATTGCGGGAGAATAGGGCAATTCCGTGGGGGAAAAATCATGGGTAAAAGTCATTTTTTAAAAAGGAGATTGATTGTGAAAATCAACCTCCTAAGCTATATGACTTGCTGGCTAGATTTTGGCTGAGCTTGTTGCCAAATTTCGCCCTAAGTTACTGATTTTGTGGCGTTTATGTCGTTTTTCCCATAAAACCCACGACACTCGGAACCACAATCCGATGCTCTACCAACTGAGCTAAGACCACCATGTATGCTTCGTTTTTACGAAAGCGGGTGCAAAGGTACTGCTTTTTTTTGAATTGTGCAAATTTTCGTGCAACTTTTTTAAAAAAATATAATTCAGGGCCTCATAAAGTGTTCTAAAAGTAAGGTTCTCGGGAGATGGTCCCGTGATGGTACTGTTCAGATCTTCATTATTTCCGCTAAGGGGACCATTACAAAGTCTCGTTGCTGCCATAAAGGGTGGGGAAGAACGAGTAAAGGTGTACTTGCCGGGGTATCCGGATCTTCTATTTGACACATGACTTCCTGTCCATGCTCGTCGAAGGCACGTATCAGATCGATATCGATGGTACGATCCGCGTAGCGTGGAGTAGAGGAAGCCTGTGTGGCGTAGGCGGTGCTTTTGTGCGTTCGGCCTAAGGCGCATTCGATGGCTTGTGTGGTATGCAGCACTTCTAAGGGAGGAATCGTTGTTTCTACAGCGCAGCAGAGGTTACAGAAGGTATTGGGAGAATCAAAGCCCCAGGGCTCGGAATAATAAAAAGAAGAGCAACGTAGGATAGGTCCTATTTGCTGCTCGATCAGTTGCATCGCCTGGCGAAGCGTCTGCTCGCGTTCGCCGAGATTACTTCCTAAGGATAAAAAATATACCATTTCAAAATCACAGGATAATATACGTAGTATATTATAAGGATGGGTAGGATACGATATTACCCCGACTTAACCCCTATTTAGGTCTTACTTATTATCCAACCTACGGCTTTGACGGCGTGCGGGTAGAGGACGGATGTCTTGACAACAGGTTCGTTCTCCTGCCAATGGAAGGCTTCGTCGGTCTTATCCATAACAAAGACGGCGAAGAGCACAATGATGCCGTATTTGAGTACGCCGAAGAGTCCTCCGAGGAGACGGTTGGCCCATCCCAAATGAATGGCTCTCAAGAGGCGTGTCAGCAGTTTGGCGGCGATAGAAAGGAGGATGGCTATCGCTAAGAAAATCAGCGCGTAAGCCACGATGTCGCACACACCTTCCGGCCATTGAAACCACTGCAGCAAACACTTCGAGGCGGAGGGCGCAGCAAACCGCGAGCCGAGCACTCCGAGAATCACCACCACGAAGGCGATGATCTCGGAGATAAGCCCGCGCATCAAGCCTCTGACGAGGCCTATAAGAAGCGGCAGAAGGATAAGGACATCCAGCCAGTTCATGGATTACTCGTCAGAACTAATATCGTTTGAGGATAGTAGTAGTCCAAGTAGAACACCGGGTCGAACTCCTGCGGTACCCATTCAGTTCCGATAGGGATACCCGGCATCGGGAAGTTACTCTTGAGTTGGATATCAGGAATACCAATGCCCGGAATACCACGCGGAGTGACAGACCACTCCGATCCCTTGAGGTCGCTCTTCGGCGGGATATAGGCAGCATTGTCCGCATACCATCCTACGATACCGGCTACGGTTCCTTCCCAGCGTTTACAGTTGGTAACTGCTTTGACGCTATCCTCTTGTGCACCCGGTATGAAGAAATAAGCGAACTTCGCGTACTCGGAGCATGAGCAGCAAATTGCTTTGTCCTTATTGTTCGATTTGTTGAACAATACACGGCTCTGCGGGTAGCCGACGTTTTGGGTAGTAGGAGCAAATACGTTGGCATATTCCGACGAATCCGGATGTTGGTACACACAATTGACTAATTCGCCGTCCTGCGTGTAATATTCACCGGAGAAGTGCACTTTCTGCAGGCGAACGAGACGACCGTCAAAATGACGCACTTTCTTCATGTCCTCTTTGGTCATAGCCGGTTTGCGAGGTATCTTGTCGAACAGTTCATCGAGTGTAATCTCGTCGTATTGGAGCAGCGAAGGATCCGGAGTACCGATCAGTTTTGTTGCGAGGCGGAATTTCGAACCCTGGATACGGCCCGGTGCCCATCCCACTTTCTCGTTCGCTTTGTTCGCGTACGCATTATCGTTATACGCAGGCACGCAGAGTTGCGGTTGGTTCGCATAACGTCCCACAGCGAAGCCGTTACAACGGATGATGATCTCTTGACCGAGCTGGAACAAACCGCCGCTCGAGCCGATATCGACCGAGATACGCAGGTTCTGTTGTTCACCGTTCACGATCTGCTGAATAACCATCGCTTTGTAGAAGTTTCCGGCATAATCGTCTGTGGTGACACGGCCGCGGATATAAATACCTCTACCGTTTGTCGGAAGGGTGTCCACCGAGAAGAGATAGATGCCGTTCCCGTTGGTAGAACGCGTACGATACGGGCATGTGTCGCTCAGGAAGTTACCTTCCTCCGTCATGAAGGTATCCACGAAATCATCCAACGTGAATATTTTCCATCCCTCGGGGTTGTTCTCGTCCAGCCATTTATGCAGATTAGCCTCTCCTTCCGTCGTCGTGTCGGACGGGAAGAAAATCGTATTCTCAGGAATGGCGTACGGCTCACAAGAGGTCATAAGGGCAATGAGCGGTAATACCAGCCACATTGCGTATGTATATATGGACTTTCTCATTGTTGTTAGAATTTATAGGTTACAGATAAGAAGAAGTTCACGCCCCAAGCGTAGTAGTACTTAGACGGGTATTTCCAAGC
The DNA here is from genome assembly GCA_900318245.1 of uncultured Bacteroidales bacterium. Taxonomy (GTDB): domain Bacteria; phylum Bacteroidota; class Bacteroidia; order Bacteroidales; family Paludibacteraceae; genus Colicola. Next base: position 29,536 of record ONJT01000023.1, on the reverse strand, counting down.
GTTGGCAGTGATGACGGAGTTGTGGTAGTCCGGTTCTTTTTGTAGCACACCGCGCGGCAGACGAGCCTGCTGGTAACCGCCTGTTTTGAAATGCGTGTTGTTCGTCAAGTTCGATACACTGAGGTTAATCGAGACAGACTGACGTTTCGGCAGATAGATCAGTTTACCTACCGATGCATCGATGATGAAGCGGTTGAGCGGGTTGGTAGCAGCCAAGGACTCTTGCATCGTCATAAGGTTGTACGGATATTTGAGTACCGGCACACCGTTGGCATCCAGCACTGCATTCTCGTACGTCACATCTCCGTTCGCGTCCATCGTGTAGCGTATCTGTTTGTCGTCCGTGGTCTGGATAGCGTTAGCATACGCGTCTCCGAAATAACCGTTGACCGGAGTTCCGTCGGTACGTATACCGGTGAACAGACCTTGCATGCGGCGGCTCGGAGCAACCGACATGTAGTTCCAGTCATGGTAACTAACCGTCACATCAGCAAACCACATCTTCGGGTGGAAGAACGAGAGCTTCAAGCTGGCGTTCGCTTGCGGGCCGGTAGAGAGGTGTAAGCCTTTCAGGAGAACTTTGTCCCGCACCTCGTAGATGAGCTCTTTGGTGATATCTTTTTGCGCCATCGGCATACCGTTCTCGGCCGAAGTCAATGCCGTAGCGTCGTTGGTATAACGGTAGTCGCCTATCGATGCCACACCGGTGAGGGTGAAGTAGGTGCCGAGTTTGACAGCAATCGCCGCTTCGCAGCCTACATGCTGTTTGCCGATGCCTGTGATAGCTTGGTTCACGAAGGTGCGTGACTCATCGTCATAGTAACTGTTCAGCTCCGTACCGTTCCATGAGCGGGTGTAGAAACCGGTGACACGTCCGCGTACGATCGGGTAGTTGAACTCATAGGTGAGGTCTGCCGATACAACGCGCTCACTGGCTGCGTAGAAGTCCGCGAGGTTCTTTGCTGCATCGTGCGTATAGATATTATCTACAACGCGATCGTGCACACGTTGCGAGATATATGCATCGCGAGCGTACGGTGCACGCGTCTGTGCGAGAGCATTCAGTTTCAAACGGTTACGACCGTTGATCTTATAGGTCGCGCCTAACTTAAACGACGGATCCACGAAGTGGTGGGTGTCGCCGTAATACATAGGACGAACTTCAAAGTATTGTTGTGTATCGTGACCCAGGTATTTCCATATTGTACCACGTTGGAATGCCAAGGTACCCAGGTACGCCTGACGGCCGTTGAACATACGCGTCGTACGCTGCATCGAGTTGTAGTCTACCGCCAGCGCGTAGTACAGATCCACCTCGTTGAAGTTCCACTCGTTCTGGAACCAAGCCTTGGCATGCCCCATATTCATACGATAGTCGTATCCGAAGCGCTCTCCTTGATGAATTTGCTTGTTGGGGTGATACAGGTCGTTCTGTATGAGTATGGCAATATCTTCCTGCGTGAAGCCGGTGTTGTTTGCCAACTCTTTGATGTCGCGCTCAGCGAATGCGTCCAAGTCTATCCATTGGTTTCCGCCCAGCAGATCATCAATCGACTTATAGTGGATACCTTGCGCGAACTTACCTTCCAAGCCGAGCGTCATCTTCAAGTGGTCATACTGATCGTTGAAATAGGTAAACGAAGCGGTAGCCTCTTGGAGGTCATTGTGACGGCGCTCCAGGATATAACGAGCCGACGTGATCGTGTCGCGTGCGGCATCGCTTGCGTTGTTCGCGTAGTTGGCAGCATAGATAGACTCCCAATCGATCTGCGTGGTCTTGTTGTCACGCGTCTTCCAGAGGTTGACGAGGCTGTTGTATGCGTCTTTGTCCACAGACGGACCAACGAGGTTGCCGTCGTCGCCGATAAAACCGGAACCGAGGTTATGACCGTTCAGGTCTTCGCCAATAAACAGACCCCAAGGGTAGTGTTTGCCGTTCTCGTCGTAGAGTTGATCCTCCGTGTGCTTGGCGTTCGCGTTCGGGTTCGCGATCTGTCCGTCCCACATGAACGACGGCAGGTTGCGGTAGTAGTCCGGACGCGGGTCCGGTGCGTTGTAGAAGTTGATCGCGGAGTTCGAGTAGAGCGAATAGTGGTAGCCGGCAGCTGCATGGAGGCGCTGGTTCTCATCGATCTTGTACTCGAAGGAAGCGATGAACGTCGGGTCGTACGACTTCACGATGCGCGAGTTACGAACCTGTCCGTTCTGGTAGCCCCAATAGGGGTTGTAGTTGTTCGAGCCGGTGAGGTCATACACCTCTTGCGTCACAGCGGCATTCTGCCCGCGCTCTGTCGGAGCACCGAAGGTGATGAGTTTCAGCGCGGCATTCTCCCACATCTTCTGTACCGACAGAAAATAGCCGAGCGAGTAGTACTTGATACCTTCGCCGATGATACCCTTGTTGTCGATGTACGGGGAGAAGCGGTAAGCGAGCTGTGCGATGACGGACCAGCCGTTGGACATGACGCCGCTGGCGTAGGTCGCGTTCAGACGCGCTTTGTAGTTACGGTTCGTGCCCGCCACACCTACTTTCCATCCGGCGGCGTACAGGTTCGCACCCATCAGGTAGTTGGTCGAACCGGCAATACCTCCGAAGGTGAAGTTGGTGGCCTCCATCGGGTTGAGCACCTCTTTGTAACGGCTGGCGTCGTTCAGACCTCCCATAGCAGAGAAGTTGAAGTTACCGCGTTCCTGCGAGTTGAAGCTCAGACCCTCGATGTAGTAGTTCTCTACGTTCGATTGGTAGCCACGGTTGCGGTAACGCGCACTGGACCATGCGAAAGAGGTCGTGGCGTTGAACACATCCGTCGAAGCCGAAGACGAGGATGCTTGGGCCTGCGAGCGTCCTTCATCGTCCGTCATCTCCTCTTCCGTCAGGTTCAGCAGGATCTCATCATGAGCCAGCGCTACGACGTCCGGTCCCATCAGCACATCCTCCATCTCATTGAGTTGGTTCTCTTGCAGGTTGACCAACTCGAGCGCAGCCACATAGCCGTCTGCCTCAACGATCACCTCTTCGTCCGTCGGCTCCAGGTAACTGAGCATAAACTCACCGTCCGCATTCGTTGTGGTCGAGATGTTCTGGTTTGCGAGGGTCACTTTGGCACCGACAATTGGCTCGTTGGTGTTGTTGGCAATTACTCGTCCCTTGAGTGATGTCTGAACATACACTTTTTGTACAGGCAATTCCTCTTTAGGCTGCTCAGCAACAACGGGTGCTTCCTCTTTAGGCTGCTCCGCTACCGCGGGTGCTTCCTCTTTAGGCTGCTCCGCTACCACGGGTGCTTCCTCTTTAGGCTGCTCCGCTACAACCGGACGTTGTTCGCCTACTTTGGTGACGGATGTCGGTGCCAGCCATGAGTTGATACCGCGGATTAAGATGCCATCTTTCCATTGCTTCGATCCGATTTGTCGGATACGATGTGAGACGCGATATACCCAATTGGAGATCTTCTCTCCCGTCAGATAATGAGTCGCATCTTTGTTCACCGTAATGGTGTCTCCCACCTGCAGTTGAGGTGGTTGTTGCTGTTGCCCTTGTGCGAAAGCGAGACTTGTCGCCAGACACAACATGCAAAGTAGCAGTACTTTTCTCATACGATTGTTTGTTAGTGTTTTTATGGTTAATATTGTTGTGAATTAGAATTCAGCTGTTTTCGGCGTACGCGGGAAAGGTATGACGTCGCGTATGTTCTGCATGCCGGTCACGAAGAGCATCAAGCGCTCGAAGCCGAGTCCGAAGCCTGCGTGCGGAGCAGCACCGAAACGACGGGTGTCGAGGTACCACCACATGTCTTTCATCGGGATGTGACGACGCTCTATCTCGGCGTTCAGTAATTCCAGACTCTCCTCACGGACGCTACCGCCGATGATCTCGCCGATCTGCGGGAAGAGCACGTCGGTGCCTTGTACGGTCTTGCCGTCCTCGTTGATCTTCATGTAGAAGGCCTTGATATCCTTCGGATAGTCGGTCATAATGACGGGTTTCTTGAAGTGTTCCTCTACGAGGAAGCGCTCGTGCTCCGAACTCAGGTCATCGCCCCAGTTGCACGGGAACTCGAACTTCTTGCCGTTCTTGATGGCCTCCTGCAGGATGTTGATACCTTCGGTGTAGGGAAGGCGTACAAACTCGGTGTCAACGACCGATTTCAGACGCTCGATGAGACCTTTGTCCACAAACTGGTTGAGGAACTCCAGGTCATCCATGCAGTGGTCAAGCGCCCAGCGAACGCAGTATTTGATGAAGTCCTCCTCGAGGTCCATCAGTTCGTCTTTCTGGATAAACGCCACTTCGGGTTCTATCATCCAGAACTCCGCAAGGTGACGCGGCGTGTTGCTGTTCTCCGCGCGGAAAGTAGGACCGAAGGTGTAAATCTTGCCCAAAGCCATGGCTCCGAGTTCCCCTTCGAGTTGTCCGCTGACGGTGAGAGCTGTCTGTTTTCCGAAGAAATCGTCGGAGTAGTCGATTTGTCCGTTCTCGTCTTTCTTGAGGTTATAGAGGTTCTTGGTTGTTACCTGGAACATCTGGCCGGCACCTTCGCAGTCGCTGGCGGTGATGAGCGGCGTATGGAAATAGAAATAGCCGTGCTCATGGAAATAGGTGTGGATGGCCATCGCCATGTTGTGACGAATGCGGAAGACGGCGCCGAAGGTGTTGGTGCGGGGACGGAGATGCGCGATGGTGCGCAGGAACTCCATACTAAGCCCCTTCTTCTGCAGCGGATATTTCTCCGGATCGGCAGTGCCGTATACTTCTAAGTCCGTCAGTTGTATCTCTACGGCTTGACCCGCTCCCTGACTCTCTACCAGCACACCGGTGGCGGAGATACAAGCACCGGTGGTGACGGGTTTGAGACGCTCCTCGTCGAACTTCTCGAGGTCTACGACGATCTGGATGTTCTTGATGGTAGAACCATCGTTGAGGGCGATAAACGAAACCTGTTTGTTGCCACGACGGCTGCGAACCCATCCGCGCACATTGATCGTCGCGCCGAAATCCGTTCGCTTCAAAGCATCTATGATAACTGTTCTTTGCATAAAATCTAAAATCTTAAATCTCAAATCTAAAATGTCAATTTACAGCATAAATTGACTGATATCTTCTCCTAAACTGTTCATGCTCGACTGAATAGAAACCGTCTCCGGTTCTAAGGTCGCGCCGCTGTTCATCTCGTCGGCATCGATGGCCTCGTCCTCGTTCTGGAACTTCGCGTATTTGCCGCGGAACCGAAGCCATATACTATCGGTGGCACCGTTACGGTGCTTGGCGACGATGATCTGTGCCAGGCCGCGAAGGTCCTTACCCGTCTTGTCGTCGTTGTAGAGGTGGTAATACTCCGGACGGTGGATGAAACATACGAGGTCGGCGTCTTGCTCGATAGCACCCGACTCACGAAGGTCTGCCAGCTGCGGCGTCTTGCCTTCTACGCCTTGACGCGCCTCGACACCACGGTTGAGCTGCGAGAGCGCGATGATGGGGATGTCCAACTCTTTGGCGAGGGCCTTGAGGCTTCGCGAGATAATACTTACCTCTTGCTCACGGCTGCCGAAGGACGAACCCTGGGCGTTCATCAGTTGCAGGTAGTCGATGATGATCATCTTCACGCCGTGCTCGCGCACCAGTTTGCGGGCTTTGGAGCGCAGCTCGAAGATCGAGAGCGAAGGGGTGTCGTCCAAGTAGAGCGGTTTGCCCTTCATGATGTTGATCTTCGTGTTCAGTCGCCGTGCATCCTCTTTGGTCATCTTACCGGTCTTGATCTTATCGCCCTCCAACTCGCACACGTTCATGATCAGACGGTTGACGAGTTGGACATTACTCATCTCGAGCGAGAAGATGGCTACGGGGATATTACGGTCCACTGCCATATTCTTTGCCATCGAGAGCACGAAGGCGGTCTTACCCATCGCCGGACGGGCCGCGATGATGATCAGGTCCGGTGTCTGCCAACCTGAGGTGATCTTATCCAGGGCATGGAAGCCCGACGGAATACCGGATATCGAACCGTCGTTCTTAGAGGCTTTCTCCATGCGCGCGAAAGCTTCCTCGATGACGGGGTCTATCTGCGTCACGTCGCGTTTCTGGCTGCGTTGGCTGATCTCGAAGATCCCGGCTTCCGCTTCCTGCATCAACTCCTCTACGTCTTGCGTCTCGTCGAAGCCCTTCTCCTCTATCTGCGCCGCCATGGCGATGAGGTCGCGGGCGGTAGCTTTCTGTGCAATCACCTGCGCGTGGTAACGAAGGTGTGCCGTCGAAGCGACGCGGCGCGTCAGCTCGGCTATATAGACCACGCCGCCGGCTTTCTCCAGCGTGCCGAGACTGCGCAGTTTCTCGCCTACCGACAGCGCGTCGATAGGTTGGTCTTTGGCGGCCAACTCACGGATAGCTTCAAAGATCATACGGTTCTGGTCTTTATAGAACACCTCCGGACGCAGCAGGTCTGCTACCGTGCCGTACGCATCTTTCTCTATCATCAGCGCACCAAGCACCGAATCCTCGAGTTCGGGTGCCTGAGGGGGTAACTTGCCCAACTCATTCGCGCCGACCTTGATGATTGTCGTCTGCGGGGTACGTTTGCTATTTTTACTTGTTCCTGCCATAAGCAGTTAATAAATTATGTGCAGCGATAAAACTGCTTATCTCGTTATTGAGCACCTGGCGTTCTGCTACTTCGATCTGGTGCTCCATCTTCTCGTTCTTATAGAATCCGTCCAACAGGGCCTGGTTGATGGTCTCGTACATCCAGTATTTGGCCTGCTCGGTGCGGTGGGCGTCGAAGAAGCCGTTCTGCTTGGTGAAGGCGATATAGTCTTCGATGTTCTTCCATACCTCCATCACGCCGCTGTGGTCGATGGACGAGCAGCATATAGCGTCCGGTGTCCAGCCGGATGCGGGGGGCGGGAAGAGCATCAAGGCGTTCTTGAAGCTCACACGCGCGGCGCGCGCACGTTCTATATTATTACCGTCGCATTTATTGATCGCGATGCCGTCCGCCATCTCCATGATACCGCGCTTGATACCTTGCAGTTCGTCGCCGGTACCCGTCACTTGGAGCAGCAGGAAATAGTCCACCATCGAGTGCGCCGCCGTTTCCGACTGACCCACACCGACGGTCTCCAGAAGGATGGTGTCGAAACCCGCTGCTTCGCAGAGCACGATCGTCTCGCGCGTCTTGCGTGCCACGCCGCCGAGCGAACCTGCACTCGGGCTGGGGCGGATGAAGGCGTTCGACTTGACGGACAGTTCGTTCATACGCGTCTTATCGCCGAGGATAGAGCCTTTGCTGCGTTCGGACGAAGGGTCGATAGCCAGCACGGCGAGTTTCTTTCCTGCGTCGCACAGCTCGCTTCCCAGGGCTTCGATGAAGGTGGACTTGCCGGCGCCGGGCACACCCGTGATTCCGACCCGGATGGAGTTGCCGGCGTAGGGTAGGCAGAGCTCAATCACTTTCTGCGCCACCTCCTGATCCGCCAGCAGGTTGCTCTCTACGAGCGTCACCGCCTGACTGAGTACCGTCATGTCGCCACGACGGATGCCCTCGAAGTATTCTTCGGGACTCAGCACGGTCTTCTTGCGTCGGAAGGTCGCGTACGGGTTGACGGACGGCAGGTTCTCTACGCCTGCGTTTACCGTCAGTCCTTTGTACTCAGCACTATTTTCCGGATGGTCTATCATTCAACGGTCCACTTGATCGTTACTTTCTTTCTCGAGTTGCTATAGTCGTTGCTGATGACGATCAGCTCGCGGCTGTACGTACCTGCTTGCAGGCCCTTGGTGTCGATCTCTACGGTCGCAGCGCCTTTCTTACCCGACTTGATGGCTTTCGGTGCCTTGGTGCGGATGTTCTTGTCAGCGCTGTAGACGCGGCGTACCTCGAGCGGGTTCAGACCGCTGTTCTTGATCGGGAGCTGGTGCTTGATCGTCTTGCCGGCTGCCACTTTGCCGAGGTCGAACTCTGCGGCGGTCTCGAGGATCGGTGCGTTCTGCTTTGCCTCTACGCTCAGTGCCGAGAAGTCCTCTACGATGTCGGCTTTGATGGTCAACTGGAAGGCCTCGCTGATCTCTTTCTTGCCGTCGATGACTACGTACGCAAGTGCCTCAACCGGTCCGTAGAGACGGGTCTTCTTCGTGTCGATAGCGAAGACGAACTTACCGATCTCGTTCGGTTTGACGGTCGGCAGCGTGACCTGGTAAGCCAGGAGCGACTCGGCTTGGTTAACCGCGAGGTCTACGTTATGGTCTGCGCTCTTGAGGTTGGTGTATTCTAACTCACCGACCTTGCTCTCGCCTTTCTTGATGACGCCGAGGTCCAGCACTTTGGTCTTCATGTTCAGTTCACCAACCGCCAGCGTGTATTTGTTCACCGGCTTGGCTTGTTTCGGGATCACCTCACCTTTGATATACACTTTCTTGGTAGGTTCCGAAGCGTTTGACGTGATGGTCACGGTCTTCTGAAAGCGTCCCGGACGGCCGTTGGGGTTATAGGTCACGGTGATCTTTCCGCTCTGACCCGGTTCTACCGGCTCTTTGGTCCACGACGGAGTGGTGCAACCGCAACTGGCGCGAACATTGCTCAATACAAGAGGAGCCATGCCTTCGTTCTTGAATACGAACTCGACGCTCACACGTCCGTCGCCTTCATTGATCTTGCCGAAGTCATGTTCGGTCTTCTCAAACGTAATTACAGGCTGTTGTGCCATCATGGCTACTGCTACGAGAGCCATGCAGAGAGTACTCAAAATCTTTTTCATATTTTCATATATTTAACTTTAAAAACTTTAAACTTTCACTCTTTCAACTTTCACCTTTCAACTTTCAACAGTTACTCGTTTCACTTCTTTGATGTCTTCGATCTTGCGGAGGGCCTTCAGGAGGTCGTCCAACTCTTTGCGATCATAGACATAGATTTCCATTGTGCCTTTGAAGATACCGTCTTCGCTGGACACATTGATGGACCGCATGTTGATGTGGAAATCCGTCGTGATGGTTTGCAGCACGTGGATGAACACACCAAACTTATCAATTCCTTTTAGTTCGATCGTCTCTACGAAGGACTGCACGCGGTGGGTGTTCCAGGTCGCGGAGTAGATCCGCTTGCCGTAACTGGTCTTCAACAGGTTCGCCTCCGGGCAGTCGATCTTATGGATATGCATCAGTCCTTTCTCGTCCAGGTATCCCAGCACTTCATCGCCCGGGATAGGATGGCAGCAGTTGCTGAGCACAAATTTCTTCCCTAACTCATCATCCGTCAGTACCACCGCATGCGGCACTTTCTTCTTCGGCTTCTCCGCGGGCTGCTCTTTATCATTAGACGCCGCAGGCGTATCATTGAGCGGCTTAGCCGCGCTTGTTTTATCATTCCTTCCGAGGAAGGGTATATACGATTTCCACCCGCGCTTGGGATAGACGATCTCGTGAATGTTATCCAGCCGGATAGCGCCTTGACCTACCTCTGCGTACAACTCGGTGGGTTGCGTCATCTGGTAGTAGCTCAACAATCGTGCCAAAGCTGTGTCGTGGTTCGCGTTCAACTCCGGATCCATCTTGATTGCATCCTCTACGAGCCGCTCGCCGTGCTTGATATACCGGCGTTCCTCGCGGTGGAAATACTGTTGCAAGCCGTTGCGGGCTTTGGCGGTCGTCACCATGTCCATCCATTCTTTCTGCGGATGTTGGCTGTTGGAGGTGAGGATCTCTATCTGGTCACCGCCTTTGAGACGGTAGGACAGCGGCACGAGCGCATGGTTCACTTTGGCGCCGATACAGTGTTCGCCCAGTTCGGAGTGAAGCATAAAGGCGAAGTCGAGGGCGGTCGAACCGAGCGGCATGGTCTTGATCTCGCCTTTCGGCGTGAAGACAAACACTTCCTGCGCGAAGAGGTTGAGTTTGAACGTGCTCAGGAACTCCATTGAGTCTTTCTCGGGGTGGGCGAGTATCTCTTTGATCTCGCGCAGCCACTTGTCGAGTTCGCTGTCGTCCGACTCGCCGGTCTTGTATTTCCAGTGCGCGGCATATCCGCGTTCCGCTATCTCGTTCATCCGGTCGGTGCGTATCTGCACTTCTATCCACTGGCCGTCTTTGCCCATCACCGTCACGTGAAGCGCCTCGTAGCCGTTGGCTTTCGGCGTGGAGATCCAGTCGCGGATACGCTCCGGGTGAGGACGGTAGATCTCCGTGATGGCGGAGTAGATCATCCAGCACTGGTCTTTCTCGCTCATTGACTCGTTCGGCGTGAAGATGATACGAACCGCCAGCAGGTCATATACGTCCTCGAAGGCGCACTGCTGCTTCATCATCTTCTTCCAGATCGAATAGACGGACTTGATGCGGGCCTTGAGCGTGTATTGATAACCCATACTCGTCAACCGGTCGCGGATAGGCTGAGCGAACTGCTCGAAACTTGCCAACTGGTGCTCCTTGATGGTCTCTAACTTATCGTGTATCTCCTGCCAGGTCTCGGGGTGCTCGTATTTGAAACTCAGGTCCTCGAGCTCCGTCTTGATGGGGAACAGACCCAGACGGTGCGCCAGAGGAGCGTAGATATACTGCGTCTCGCCGGCTATCTTGTATTGCTTGTCTTTCGGCTGAGCTCCTAATGTACGCATGTTATGCAAGCGGTCGGCGATCTTGATCAGCACCACGCGGATGTCATCGCTGATTGTCAGAAGAAGCTTGCGGAAGTTCTCCGCCTGCTCGCTCGCCTGCTCGCCGAACACAGCGCCGCTGATCTTCGTCAATCCGTCCACTATCTGCGCGATCTTGTCGCCGAACAGACCGCGGATGTCCTCTACGCTGTAGTCCGTGTCTTCCACTACGTCGTGCAGCAGCGCCGAACAGATACTCGTGCTTCCCAAACCGATCTCTTTCACGCAGATACGCGCGACGGCCAGGGGGTGCATGATATACGGTTCGCCGCTCAGGCGACGCACACCGTAGTGCGCGCGATGCGCAAAGTTAAACGCATGCGTAATTAGCTCCACCTTCTGGCGGTGCGGCGTGTGCGAATAGTCGTCCAACAGCGCTTCAAACTCGCGCTGAATCATCTCTTCTTCGGCCTGTGTAAACTCACTTTTCTGCATACGTACCCAAAATACCGTGCAAAATTACAACAAATTTTTGAAATGTGCAAGATTTTTAGCAAAAAAAATCAGTCTAAGCTCGCTTTAGCGAGATTTTACTTGCTAAAAAAGATTGCCGTTTGCATATGTGGCATAAAATTTGTACCTTTGCAGTCGGTTTGGTTTAATTTGCATTATTATGCGCAAAACGCTGACGATCATATTGGCTCTTCTATGCACGATGTCGGTGATGGCGGCGAAAGGGTACACGGTGGTGCTCGATGCCGGGCACGGCGGAAAAGACGCGGGTGCGGTAGGTAAGTTCTCGCAAGAGAAAGACCTGAACCTGTCGCTCGTGCTCAAAGTGGGCGCACTGCTCAAAGAGCAGTACCCCGATCTGAACATCGTCTATACCCGCTCGACGGATGTGTTTATTCCTCTTCAGACACGTGCCGACATCGCGAACAAGAACAATGCCGACCTCTTCATCTCTATCCATACCAATTCTGCGGAAAATAAGACGGCAAGAGGCGTGGAGACCTTTATCCTCGGAACGGAGAAGGCGGAGAAGAACCTCGATGTAGCGATGCGCGAGAACGCCGTGATGAAACTCGAGTCGGACTACAAGACCACCTATCAGGGTTTTGACCCCAACTCCATCGACTCCTATATCATGTTCGAGTTGATGCAGAATAACTTCATGGATCAGTCGCTGCAGTTCGCGACGCAGGTGCAGAAGCATTTCGTCGGCCACCTCAACCGCTCCGACCGCGGCGTACAACAGGCTTCGTTCTGGGTGCTGCTCAAGACCGCCTGCCCGGCTGTCCTATTCGAGATGGGCTTCATCTCCAACGCCGAAGAGGAGAAATACCTGAATGCCGAATCGACGATGGATAATATGGCCACCGCCCTCGTCAACGCCTTCGCGGCTTATACGCACCGGCAGGAAGTCAAGAAAGTGGAGAAACCTGAGGTTTCTAATGATGAGCCAAAGGCTCCTAAGGAGGAACCGGCTAAGCCGGACACGCTGATTAATCAGAATACTCAGAATACTCAGAATACTCCGAGTACGCAGGAGGCTCCGACCTCTCCGCAGACCTATTACGCGCTGCAGGTAAGCGCTTCGCGCGCGCCGCTCGATGCGTCCGATCCGCAGTTAAAAGGCGTAGCGTGCGAGAGCAGGAAGGTAGGCGACTGGTATAAATACTACGCCATCATCGACACCGACCGCGAGAAGGTGGCGGCGAAGCAGCAAGAATTGAAACAACTCTTCCCGGATTGTTGGATCACAAAATGGACTGAATAATGAATATCAAGTATGCACGAGAGATAAAGGTGGGCATCTTAGCCACCGTGTGTCTTTTCCTTTTGTTTTTTGGTTTTAACTTTCTCAAGGGCGTGAACATCTTCTCGCCTACAAACGGCTACCACGGTACGTTCAGCCACCTGCACGGTTTGGAGGAACAGGCGGCGGTGTATATCCGCGGTCATAAGGTGGGCCAGGTGGACCGCCTGCACTATGACTTCACCCGCGACAGCGCCTTTCTCGTTGATATCTCTATCCACAAGGATATCGCTCTGCCGCAAGGTACGAAGATGGCGCTGATAGCGGACGGTATGCTCGGCGGTATGGCCATAGAGCTGCAGTTTCCGGATTCACCAATCACCAATGACCAATCACCAATCGCTAAAGGTTCTTTCCTGCCGACGACTTATGTGCCGGGACTGATAGAGAGCCTGCAAGGCGAGCTCTTGGCGCACGTGGATGAGGCGGTGCAGGAAGTCGATTCGCTCGTAGCGGCCCTACGCACGCAGGTGGAAGGCGAGCATATCAAGCACTCGCTGGAGAATGTCGACCGTATCTCCGGTGACCTGACGTCCGTCTCGGCGAACCTCAAGCATATGATGAAGACCCAAGTGCCGACGATCGTCAACAACGCCGACACGGCAATCGCGAACCTCAATGTCATCGTCGCGGACATCAAGCAGGCGGACCTGAAGGCCACCGTAGCGCGCGTGGATAAGACGGTGGAGAACGTCAACGGACTCGTGAGCGACGTGCGCTCGCAGGAAGGCACTATCGGACAGCTGATCTACAACAAATCGCTCTATAACCACATCGATGCTACTGTCATTTCTGCAGACAGTTTGCTCACCGATTTGAAGGCACATCCGAAACGGTATGTACACTTCTCGATATTCGGAAAAAAAGATAAATAATGCGTTCCACACGCGAGAAATAAGACATTTTCTTATTTGTAGATTTTCTAAATAGCAAAAAAATGCACTTTTACGCAACGCCCTGAAAAATACGGCGTTGCGTAAGTTTTTAACAAAAAAATGCATTTTCATCTTGCAAAAATGCAACTTGCTGTAAATCAATAAGTTACATGTTAATAACTATAGCTAAGTTGCTGAAAATCAGAATGTTACGCATAAGTGCTTGAAAAAGCGCAACTTACGTGTTTTAGCAATTTGGGACAAAAAGGCAAAATTTGGTCAATTCAAAAAAATGTAGTACCTTTGCACTCGCTTTTGACAAAAAATGACACCTACGATTCAACAACAATGGGCTCAGTGCCAGACCATTTTGGCTGACAACTTGACGTCGACTGCGTACCAGACTTGGTTCGCTCCCATTGTGCCCTTACGCTACGCGGAGGGTACGTTGGTGTTGCAGGTCAAATCGCAATTCGTGGCGGAGTACATCGAGGAGAACTACATTCCCTTATTATCGGCCGCGATCATACGTGTGTTCGGGCAAGGCACGCGCCTGGAATACCGCGTGTTAGTGGATTCCACTTCCGGAGCGGGTACTACCTTACCTTCTGCCGGTTCGCCCGTCAACGCACGTCCGATTCAGCAGCCGGCGCAGAGCAATAACGATCTGCCTTCGTTAAACGAGCTTTATACCTTTGACTCGTTCGTCGCCGGCGCACCGAATAAGTTAGCCCGCACAGCTGGTTTGGCCATCGCCAAGCAGCCGGGTTATACCGCTTTCAACCCGCTGTTCATCTACGGTGGCAGCGGAGTAGGTAAGACCCATCTTGCTTGTGCGATCGGTCACCAGGTGCAGGCGCTCTTCCCGCAAGCACGTGTGCTCTACGTGAGTGCAAACACGTTCAAGCTGCAGTACCAAGATGCGCGGAAGGACAATCGTATTCCGGATTTCCTCAATTTCTATCAGTCGGTGGATGTACTCATCGTAGATGACATCCAGTATTTCGCCGGCTTGAAAGGAACCCAGGATACATTCTTCCACATCTTCAACTATCTGCAGCAGAGCCGCAAACAGCTCATCCTCACTTCTGATAGACCTCCTATCGAGTTAAAGGATATCGAGGAGCGTCTGTTGACCCGTTTCAAGTGGGGTCTGGCGGCCGAGATCTCGCGTCCGGATTTCCAGTTGCGCCGGGATATCTTGCTGTCGAAGATGCGTCGCGACGGTATCACGCTGAGTGACGAGATCGTAGATTTCATTGCGCAGAATGTGCAAGACTCGGTGCGTGACCTCGAGGGTATCTTAGCTTCGCTCTTGGCGCACTCGACCTTGACGGACCAAGAGATCGACCTGGCGTTGACGGAGCAGGTAGTGAGTCATATCGTAGCCGTTCATCCGCACCGCACAACGGTGGATGACGTGCTGGAAGAGGTCTCGAAGCACTATAACGTCTCGCAGAAAGCGATCATCTCCTCGAACCGCTCGAAGGAGATCAGTCAGGCGCGTCACGTTACGGCTTACCTGTGCAAGAAACTCACGCAGAGTTCGTTGACCGAAATCGGTTTCCGCCTGGGACACCGCACGCACGCCACGATCCTGCACTCTGTCTCGTACGTGAATGCGATGCTGGAGGAAGATCCGGTACTGCGTCAGCATATCGCACAACTGCAGTCTGCGCTGCATCATTAATATGCTTTATTTCCGCGTAGCCGAACATATTTTTGGTATCGACACGACGCGCGACATCCTCGCGTGGTGTCCGAACTACGCGCCCTTTCTAACCTCTAACCCTCTAACCTCTAACCTCTTATTCTCTCTTCGCATTAGCGAAGAAGGCTTGCCTTCTTCTGAAGGCTGGGAGAATATCTATACGGACCGCTCGGACGACGACATGCCGCGCATCGAGATGTACCGTCGCGAAGAGGAGTGGTTGTTCCGCTTCTCGCAGAGCAGGGACGGCGAGGTGGTTGGTGCGTTCCGCTGCGATGCGAACATGCAGCAGGCGGTTTTCTACGGCGAGCCGACGCGTTTTGCGATTGACAACACGCTCATGCTCCTTTATGCCTTTGCTACAGCGGGGCATAGTACCTTGCTTTTCCACTCGGCGGTGATCGTTCGCGAAGGCAAGGGCTATATGTTCCTCGGCAAGTCTGGAACAGGCAAGAGCACGCATGCGGAGCAGTGGCTGAAAGCCTTTGCGGATGCCGAGCGGCTGAATGACGATAATCCTATCGTGCGGGTGCATGAGGACGGAAAAGTGGTCGTATACGGTTCGCCCTGGAGCGGTAAGACGCCGTGTTATAAGAACGACCAAGCGCAGGTGATGGCCCTTGTGCAGTTGGCGCAAGCGCCCGAGAACGCCATTCGCCTCTTGCGGCCGACGCAAGCTTATCCGTATATCCTCTCGTCGGTGAGTGGACTGAAGATCCTGCCGCAGATGATGGACCAACTCTATGAGACCATCGCCACGCTGCTGGAGTCCACACCCGTCTATTTCCTCGATTGTTTACCGAATACCGACGCGGCGGAAGTATGTTATTCGCATTTACCACATTAGGGTGCAAACTCAATTTCGCGGAGAGCAGTGCCTTGGGTAAGGCACTTATTGCGCGTGGTCACACGCGGGCTCAGCGCGGCGAGCAGGCGGATATCTGCATCATCAACACCTGTTCGGTGACCGACGCGGCGGACCATAAGGACCGCCAGATGATTCATCGTATCCGGCGCCAGAACCCCAATGCCATCCTCATCGTCACGGGCTGCTACGCTCAACTGCAGCCGGGCGAGATCGCGCATATCGAAGGCGTGGACTATGTCCTCGGACAGGAAGAGAAATTCCACCTCGACGAGTTCGTAGAGAGGTTGGAATCTCCAATCTCCAATCTCCAATCTCCAATCTCCAATATCTCGATTTCTCCCATCCGCGAAGTCGATGACTTCCATTTTGCTTACAGCAAAGACGACCGCACGCGGTGCTTTTTGAAGGTGCAGGACGGCTGCAACTATTTCTGCTCCTATTGCACTATCCCTCTGGCGCGCGGCAAGAGCCGCAATCCGTCTATCGCGTCGCTCGTCAAGCAGGCGCAGGAAGCCATCGAAGGCGGCGCGAAGGAGATCATCCTCTCCGGCGTCAATATAGGCGATTTCGGCCGCTCTACCGGCGAGACCTTTATCGACCTGCTGCGGGCGCTGGACAACCTTACACCTTACACCGTACACCATACACCAATTGCGGATTATCGTATCCGCATATCGAGTTGCGAACCGAACCTGCTGAGCGATGAGATCATCGATTTCGTGACGAACAGCCGCCATTTTGCGCCGCACTTCCATATACCGCTGCAGAGCGGTAGTAACACGGTGCTGAAGATTATGGGACGCCGGTACACCCGCGAACTGTTTGCCGAGCGCGTAGCGCATATCAAATCTGTCATGCCGAATGCCTTCATCGGCGTGGACTGTATGGTCGGTGTGCGCGGCGAGACGGCAGAGTGCTGGCGCGAGTACGTGGAGTTCATCGAGTCGCTGCCGGTGAGTCAACTGCATGTGTTCACTTATTCGGAGCGCGCCAACACGCGCATGCTCGAGATGGATCTGGAAGTCGTGCCGCAACGTGAACGCGAACGCCGGAGCAAAGAACTGCACGCTATCTCCGCGCGTAAGACCGAAGCGTTTTATGCGGAGCATAAGGGCGAAACGGCTACCGTGCTCTGGGAGTCCGCGAAGAAAGAAGGCCTGATGTTCGGCTTCACGGAGAACTACATCAAACTCTCCCGACCGTACGACAAATCCCGCGTCAACACCTTCGAGCAAGTCACGATTTAAGGCCTGCAGAGCAAAAAATCACAAGAAATAATGGCATACGCTTGCGTATGTCATTTTTTTGTAGTAATTTTGCAGCGATTTTTGTAAAAAATCATCAATTAGCAATCATCAATCATCATTGATTTTATGGCTTTGAAGGAAAATATACAATCTTTGCTTGCGCAGGTGGGCGAGTTGAAGGCGAATAACGCCGAGGAGTTGGAGGCGCTGCGTATCAAGTACCTCAGTAAGAAAGGCGAGATCACGGCGCTGTTTAACGAGTTCCGTAACGTGCCGAACGATCAGAAGCGTGAGTTGGGCCAGTTGCTCAACCAGTTGCGTCAAGAGACGGAGGCCCGCATCAACGAGTTGCGTGAGCAGTTCGAAGAGAAAGCGGCGGAGGCGGATAAGTTAGACCTCACCCGCACGCCGGATCCTATCGCGCTCGGTACGCGTCATCCGCTGTCCTTGGTGCGCGAAGAGATAGAAGATATCTTCTCCCGCATCGGTTTCACCATCGCGCAAGGACCGGAGGTCGAGGACGACAAGCACGTCTATGGTATGCTGAACTTCGCCCCGGAGCACCCGGCGCGTGACATGCAGGACACCTTCTTCATCGAGAAAGAAGTGGGCGTGCAGAAACCGACCGACGTGCTGCTGCGCTCGCATACGAGTTCCGTTCAGACTCGCGTCATGACCAGCCAAAAGCCGCCGATCCGCGTGCTCTGCCCGGGTCGCGTGTACCGCAATGAGGCTATCTCGGCCCGTGCGCACTGTTTCTTCCACCAGGTAGAAGGACTCTATATCGACAAGAATGTTTCGTTCGCCGATCTGCGCGAGGCCTTATTATACTTCAGTAAGGAGATGTTCGGTCCGGAGACGAAGATCCGTCTGCGCCCGAGTTATTTCCCGTTCACGGAGCCGAGTGCCGAGATGGACATCAGTTGTAATATCTGCGGCGGCGTAGGTTGCTCGTTCTGCAAGGGTACCGGCTGGGTGGAGATCCTGGGCTGCGGTATGGTGGACCCGAACGTGCTGGAGGCTTGCGGTATCGACAGCAAGGAATACAGCGGTTTTGCGTTCGGTATGGGTGTCGAGCGTATCACGAACCTCAAGTACCGTGTGAAGGACCTGCGTCTGTTCTCGGAGAACGATGTGCGCTTCCTTCGTCAGTTCGAGAGTTGTTAATCTTTTCTCATGCGCAAGAGCCTGTCGATAGTGCTGACGGCCTTGGTGCTGGTGGGGTGTGCGAACCGCGGTGTAGGACCGCAGGGAGGACCGAAAGACTCTATCCCGCCTATGGCTGTCAAGTCGGTGCCGGAGAACGGCACCGTGAACTTCACGGGCCGGCGTATCGAGATCACTTTCAATGAGTATATTCAACTGGATAACATCAGCGCGAACCTGCTGATGTCTCCTCCGCAGCAGCGCCCGCCCGACGTCAAGGCGCGCGGGAAGCGCGTGCTGGTGCAGTTTGCCGACACGCTGCGCGACAGCACCACCTACACCCTCGACTTCGGCGACGCGATATGCGACTATACGGAGAAAAACCCCATCCACGGTTATAGTTTCGGCTTCTCGACCGGTCCGACTATTGACACCTTGGAGACGACGGGTTTCGTGCTGGACGCCGAGAACCTCAAGCCGAAGAAGGGTATCATCGTCGGCATCCACGAGGACCTCTCCGACACGGCTTTCACCAAGCATCCTTTCCTGCGCATCGCGCGTACGGACTCGGCGGGTTTCTACCGCATCAGCAACATGCACGCGGGGACCTACCGTCTCTACGCCGTGGATGATGTGAGTCGCGACAACCGCCTCACGCCGGGTGAGTCGATCGCGTTCGCACCGCAGACCATCACGGTGACGCCGCCTGATACGACGGTGCAGGACAGTCTGCCGGCGCATAACGACACCTTGTACCTGTTCCAACCCCAGCAGCAACGGCTCTATCTGCAGCGCACCACGCGCGAGGAGCAGCATCGTATCCGCATCGCTTTCTCCACCGCTCCGGACAGTCTGCCGGCCATTCGGCCGCTCGCGGACAGTCTGAACTACAACACCTATTTCTCGCAACACCGCGACACGGTGATGATTTGGTTGCTGGACAGCGCGTCCATCCGGCCGGACTCGCTCTATTTCGAGGTGCGGTACCGCCGCACGGATAGCTTGTTCCATTTAGAGTGGGCTACTGACACGGTCCTGGCCCGCTGGCGCGCAC
Source organism: uncultured Bacteroidales bacterium (assembly GCA_900318245.1). Classification (GTDB taxonomy): domain Bacteria; phylum Bacteroidota; class Bacteroidia; order Bacteroidales; family Paludibacteraceae; genus Colicola. The sequence goes on along the minus strand of ONJT01000023.1, from coordinate 10,235 downwards.
CGCGGCTGTCGGCAAAGGCGCAAGAGGCACTGGAGCGCAACCGCCGCAACAGACGTCTGGGGATCAAGACCAATGCGTCGAAGAACTTCGAGATATACGACACCTTACGTCTCACGGCAGCCACGCCGCTGGCGCTTATCCGCGAGGAGGCCATTCACCTGTACGAGCGCAAGGACAAAGACACGAACGTCTATGTAGTGCCCTTCACCATCGCGCCGCACGACACGCTGCCGCTGCACCTGCAGTTCATCGCTCGGCTCGAGCCCGGCAAGAAATACGAGTTATGCCTCGACAGCGCTGCGTTGACGGACGTGTACGGCATCACGCACATCGCCGGCACTTATTCGCTCAAACTCAAGACCCCGGAGGACTACTCGACCATCCGCGTGAAGCTTGAACCCTTCGACCCGAGCATGCGTATTCAGGTGCTGAACGGACAAGAGAAAGTGCTGCGTGAGCAGTCGGCCGAACCCGATGGTGCCCTCTTCCGCTTCCTCAAACCCGATGCGTATTTCCTGAGGATGTATAAGGACGAGAACGGCGACGGCAAGTGGACGACGGGTAGTTGGGACGACAAACGCCAGCCGGAGAAGGTCTATACCAACCCGACGAAGATACAGACGAAGTCCAATTGGGACTTTGAGGAGACCTGGACGTATGACGCGCAGTAAAATCTTTGATATTAGTTTCATCGCTTTCGGACTGCTGGTACAAGTGGTCACTTACTGCGTGACAAACTTTCTAACCTCTAACCCTCTAACCTCTAACCCCCTAACCCCTATCAGCCTGATCTCAGGCTGTCTCGGTGTCTGCTCCGTATGTCTCGCGGCGCAAGGCAAAATATGGACGTATGCCTTTGGTTTCGGTCAGGTACTGACGTTCACCTATCTGTGCTGGACGCAGCGTTTCTACGGCACGATCGCCATCAATGCCTACTATTTCGGTACGATGGTGTACGGCATCTTCGCGTGGCGCAGCCGCATGAAGGCCGAGACGCAGACCGTCATGCCGCGGGCTTTGACACCGGCGGTATTGGTTTCTATTATCGGGGCGACAATATGTGCGTCGGCCTTGGTAGGATGGGGGTTGGCGACTTGGACGGATGACACGCAGCCGTACTTGGACGCCTATACGACAGTACCTGCGCTGGTGGCACAGGTACTGATGATTCTCGTCTATCGCGAGCACTGGTTTATCTGGTTGGCGATTGATGTGCTCAGCGTCGCTTTGTGGCTGCGCGCCGGCGACTACTGCATGGCTGCGCAGTATGTCTTCTGGTGCATGAACTGCCTCTACGGCCTAAAGCGCTGGAAATCCCTCACGCTTTAACTCTTTCATTCTTTCACCTTTCACCTTTCACCTTTCATCTTTCATTCGGCATAGCGAGCGTATAGAGAATGGCCTCAATCTGCCGCAACGCATTGCGTTTCTTTTGTCCGGCGGCGAAGAGGAACGCCTCGGCGGTCACCACGCGTCCGTTCACTGGGTCGAGACGCGTGAGGCTCACGAACGGTCCGCCCATCGCTTCGCCGTCCAGCATCTTCCATAGACCCCGTGTCTCGATACCGTAGAAGCCACCCGTCGTGTCGCGCAGCGCAGCTACCTGACGGCTTACCGGCGGGAAGTGCTTGTACTCCGTGCCCATATGGCTGCCCGGCACTTGCGCGGTGATGATCCGGCCTTCTATCTCATTGCGCATCTCGATGATCGACTCGCCGGAGAACTGCTCCTGCGCCGTATACGGATAGTCATATACGAGCACGTCCTTGCGCATCGGACCTTTGTTGTTGCAGGTCCAGAGCACGTGGATATCCTGTCCGTTGAGCACCAGCGTCGTATCCATGATCAGCATGAAGTCCTCGGGCACCCATAGGTCATACCCGCGCTTGTTCAGGTGCGCGCGCGCTTCCTTATTCGTACTCGCGCGATAGAAACGGATCTGGCGCGCTAACTCTTCGCGCACGAACCACTCGCGGATCGTTTCGCCCTGGGTAGTCCAATAAGCCAGAAACGCTTCCGCACTCGGCGCCTGGATGCGCATCACCGCCTGAGGCTTGGACCATACGTCGCGGCTCTGCTGGGCCTTGACCTGGGTGTATTGATGCTCGTTGATATCAATGAGCAGGATGTTACGCGTGGACTTGAAGAAGTCGTCGAACTGCGAAGGAGCCACACTCGAAACGGAGAACACCGGCTCCATCTGCGGCAGACCATACATGTCGGCACCCATGGTCTGACTCACCGAATGGGACACTTCGCCCGACGGAGCTACCACCAGACACTCGTAGATAGAACCCGTAGCGGAAGTGAGCAAACGATCGTTTTTGCCGCACGCTACGCATACCAATGCGATGAACGCATAAAAGAGAGCTTTTTTCATGACTTTGTTCTAATTTGGGTGCAAAGTTACATATATTTCTCAAAAAAAACAAAAAAAGTTGCTAAAAAATTTGCATATATGCGATTTTTGTTGTACTTTTGCCCCGAAATTGATAATTAATACCGTAAAGTACTATGATTTTGCACAACGAATACCTGTTCTTGACCGATGAGGTAGCAGGTTTCCGTCAGTTCCGCGAGACCCTTTCTGAGACATCCACGACGATGGTGTACTGTAAGAAAGGGCACATCGATGTTTTCTTTCACGGCAAAATGCTGCGCGTGAATCAGGATGAGTTGCTCATCCGTATTCCCCGTGCGACCGAACTGGGTCCGTACGAGTTCTCCGAGGACTTCGAGTTCCTGGAGCTTGCTATCCCGAATAAGCTATTCGAGGAGTTGATGTACGAACTGATGCGTGTGGAACCGCTCTGGTGGCAGAAACAGGAGTACCTGAAGGCCCATCCGTTGTTCAAACTCAACGAGGTGTCGAAAGAGTTCTGCGAGACCTATTTCCACCTGCTGACCTTGCAGATGAGCGAGCCGTTGGATGACTATCTTCGCCAGATCCTGAAACTCATGGCGCGCGGCGCAACCTTGGAGATTCTCCATTATTTGGATAATACGATCCCGACGGATGATCTGAACGTGACGCGTCTGGCGGCTAACTCCGGTGATTATACCTTCCATACGTTCACCAACATGCTGCGCGAGAACCCGCATAAACGCGAGGTACAATGGTATGCCGAGCAGATCGGTATCACGCCCAAGTACCTGTCGGAGATATGCAAGGAGCGCAGCGGTAAGTCCGCCAGCGAATGGATTGCGGACGTGACGATCGCCGAACTCAAGCACCTGCTGCGCGAAACGACGATGCCTATTCATAAGATCGCCGAGCAGATGGAGTTCCCGAACGCCAGTTTCTTCTGCCAGTATACGAAGAAGCATACCGGCCTCACGCCGAATAAGTTCCGTAAAGAACGTAAGAGCTAAAATAAATCCTCCGCAACTCGCGGAGGATTATTTTTTTCACCTTTCACCTTTCACCTTTCACCTTTCACCTTACCATGCAAACAGCGGATGTTTCGTCATCTCGCGGTTCACTTCTTCGCGTACCGCGGCGATGACCGCTTCGCTGGTCGGGTCGAGTAGCACGCGGTCGATGAGGTCCACTATCCACGGCATCCGGTCTTCTTTCAGACCGCGGGTGGTGATAGCCGGTGTACCGAAGCGCAGACCGGAGGTCTGGAAGGCCGAGCGGCTGTCGAACGGCACCATGTTCTTGTTCGTCGTGATGTCGGCGCTCACGAGCGCTTGCTCCGCTACCTTACCCGTCAGGTCCGGGAATTTCGTGCGCAGGTCGATGAGCATCGAGTGGTTATCCGTACCGCCGGAGATCACCTTATAGCCCTTGTCGATGAAGGCCTGGGCCATCACGGAGGCATTGCGCTTCACTTGCTGCTGATAGGTCTTGAACTCCGGACTCAGCGCTTCGCCGAAGGCCACCGCTTTGGCGGCTATCACGTGCTCGAGCGGACCGCCCTGCGTGCCCGGGAAAACGGCGGAGTCGAGCAGCGCACTCATCTTCTTGATCTCACCTTTCGGCGTGGTCTTGCCCCAAGGATTGTCGAAGTCCTTGCCCATGAGGATGATACCTCCGCGCGGACCGCGCAGGGTCTTATGGGTCGTCGAGGTCACGATATGCGCGTACTTCAGCGGGTTGTCCAGCAGACCGGCTGCGATCAGGCCGGCGGGGTGGGCCATGTCGACCATGAATATCGCGCCTATCTCATCGGCTACGCGGCGGATACGGGCGTAGTCCCATTCGCGGCTGTACGCACTCGCGCCGGCGATGATCAGCTTCGGCTTATGCGTGCGGGCTTTGAGCTCCAGGTCGTCGTAGTTCACGCGACCCGTCGCTTCGTCCAGGTCGTAGCCGATAGCGTTGAACATAAGGCCCGAGAAGTTCACGGCCGAACCGTGGCTGAGGTGACCGCCATGACTGAGGTTGAGTCCCATGAAGGTGTCGCCGGCTTTCAGGCACGCCATGAATACCGCCATGTTCGCTTGCGCACCGCTGTGCGGCTGTACGTTCACGTACTCGGCGTCATAGAGGCGTTTGAGACGGTCGCGGGCGATATCCTCCGCGATGTCCACTACCTCGCACCCGCCGTAGTAGCGGTGACCGGGATAGCCCTCGGCGTACTTGTTGGTCAGCACGCTGCCCATTGCCTCCATCACCTGGTCACTCACGAAGTTCTCACTGGCGATCAGTTCGATACCTTTGGTCTGACGCTCCCGCTCCCGGCGGATGACGTCAAAAATCTCTGTGTCACGATTCATAGTAAAATGATTTATCAATTTTGCGAGGCAAAGGTACTACAAAAATTGCACATATGCAAGAGTTAGAGCGAAAAATTTTGGCAAAATAGAATTTTATTCTATTGTTACGGGTATGGTTGCGCACTCGGGGGCTTGCACACGGAGGGAACGGGCACGGAACATAGGGCACAGCCCTGCTAAAATTTATCGCTCTACCTTGCATATGCACCGCAAGACGCGAACGTAATTTCGGAGGGAACCCACCCGAAGGGAAGGGGCGTGCCGAAGTACTACAAAAATTGCAAATATGCAAGCGCCCGCGCGTTTTTCCTTACTTTTTTTTGTTTCTTCTTTGTTTAGGGGAGTTTCGTCCATTGATCCGGCATTGCATGCCGATTTTTTTTCTTTTTCCTTGTGTATGTTATTTTTTTTCCGTACCTTTGCACCCGCAAAGGTTTTGACACTATGACAACACAAAATCAAATGTTCAATTTTACCCCCCCCAGTAAGGGAAATGTCGCAAAGCACGTCTCGCTTGCATTCTTAGGATTATTCTTCCTGCACAAGAACGGTGCATGGCATCATAGTTTACCAACCCTAAACCGCTGATGCCATGATAGATCCGATAAAGGCTTACATTCAAGACCTTAACCGCCAATTTCAAACTGGCATCACAACGGAACATTCTTTTCGTCCTGCGTTGAAGCAACTCATTGAAGAATGTACAAAATATAAAGTAGTAAACGAGCAAAGTCACATTGACTGCGGTGCGCCGGATATGACTATCCTGCGTCAAAATCTCGCGGTCGCTTATGTTGAGGCGAAAGATCTCGAAGACGGGGACCTGGATGGCCGCAAGAAAAACAAAGAGCAGTTTGATCGCTACAAGGCTTCGCTGGACACCATCATCTTTACCGACTACCTCGATTTCCACCTCTACGAACACGGCGAGTGGGTGCAGTCAGTGCGTCTCGCAGAGATACAAGGCAATAAGATTCGTCTCTCTGAGCCTGACCGTTTTATCGGTCTTATGGAGCATATACGCGATGCACAAGTGCAGCGCATTACATCCGCGAGCAAACTCGCTCAGATAATGGCAGGTAAGGCGCGCTTGCTGCGCGATATCATCGAAAAAGCACTTATTCAAGATGGCGACAATAAGACGGAACTCACCAGTTATATGGATGCTTTCCGTCAGGTGCTTATCCATGATATAACCCCAAAAACGTTTGCGGATATCTATGCGCAAACTATCGCGTACGGCATGTTTGCCGCGCGCCTACACGATAACACTCCGGACGATTTCACCCGTGCAGAAGCTGCTAACCTCATCCCTAAGTCGAATCCTTTCCTGCGCAAGATATTCCAGCAAATAGCTGGTTATGACTTGGATGAACGAATAGCATGGATAGTGGACGATCTTGTTTCCGCGTTTGCAGCGACCGATATGGAGAAAATCATGCAGGGCTTTGGTAAAAGCACCCAGCAGACAGATCCCATGCTCCATTTCTATGAGGATTTCTTGTTCCAATATGACCCAGCTGCCAAGAAGCAGTGCGGTGTGTACTATACCCCTCAGCCCGTAGTGGAATTCATCGTTCGCGCGGTGGATGACATCCTGCGCTCGGAGTTTAACCTTCCGATGGGACTTGCTGACACCTCTAAGGTAGAAGTAGAGCACGAGATAGAGCAAGACCTCAAACACCGCAAAGAGAAGGTACTCAAGCATCGCGTACAAGTCCTTGATCCTGCCACGGGTACTGGTACTTTCTTAGCCGAGACCGTTCGACAAATCAAGCGTGACTTAGGTGGTCAACTGGGTGCATGGGATAGTTATGTGCCGGAACACCTATTACCCCGTTTGCACGGCTTTGAGTTGATGATGGCTCCTTATACAATTGCCCATCTTAAACTGGACATGGAAATAGGTATCCCATCTCAGCAACGCCTTCGCGTTTACCTTACGAACTCTCTCGAAGAAGCGAACCCGGATGCCAACACACTCTTTGGCCTATATTTGGCTGAAGAAGCAAATGCCGCCTCTAATATTAAAAAAGAAGCCCCCGTAATGATTGTTATGGGCAACCCACCTTACTCGGGCGAAAGCCAAAACAAGGGCGAGTGGATCATGAAACTCATGGAGGATTATAAGAAAGAGCCAGGTGGCATTCAACCTCTGCAGGAAAAGAACTCCAAGTGGATCAACGATGACTACTGCAAATTTATCCGTTTAGGGCAGTACTACGTAGATCGCAATAACGAAGGCGTTTTGGCGTATATCTGCAACAATGGTTTCCTTGACAATCCTACTTTCCGAGGAATGAGGTGGCATCTATTGCAGAGTTTTGATAAAATATATATCATCAATTTGCATGGTAATAGTAAAAAGAAAGAGACGGCACCGGATGGTTCAAAAGATGAAAATGTCTTTGATATCATGGTGGGTACCTCTATAAATATCTTCATCAAAACCGGTCAAAAGAAAAAAGGAGAATTAGCGGAAGTATATTATACAGATTTGTTAGGTCTTCGTAAAAGCAAGTATGAATGTTTGTCTATCAACGACTTAACCTCATTTCCATTTCAAAGACTCTCATTAACAACACCGTATTACTTCTTCGCTCCTAAAGATGTTGACGGAGAGAATATATATAATGAAGGCTTCTCTATAAATGAATTAATGAAATTAAATGGAACAGGCATAGTAACTAAGCGTGATGAATTATGTATTCATCGTAAAATAGACGATGCTTATACTGCTGCTTGTGATATTGTTAATCTAGAAAAATCTGAATTTTACCAAAAGTATCACTTACCAGAAGACGTACGTGATTGGAGATACCAATGGGCAAAAGACGATATTATTTCAAGTGGGATGAGACGGGAGCTTGTAGCTCCCATAAACTATCGTTTATTCGACAAGAGATATTTATACTATACAGGACAATCTCGAGGCTTTATGGGATGGCCCGTATGTAAAGTAATGCGACATTTTGTGGGCCACACAAATATTGGACTATCATTGTGTAAGCAAGTCAGAGTTGGAGATACATATCAACATGTTTTTATATCGGAAGGCATAATAGAGTCAAGTTATGTTTCTAATAAGACATCCGAGATTACCTCCGTCTTCCCCCTATATCTCTATCCCGAAGATGGCTCTTTCGAGTCCGAACGCCGCCCCAACTTAGACGAATCAATTTGGGCTAAAATCAACGATTTTATCAAACACGAGACCTCTCCCGAAGACATCTTTGATTATATCTACGGTGTCCTCCATTCTCCTGCCTATCGCGAGAAGTACAAGGAGTTTCTGAAGGTGGACTTCCCGCGTATTCCGTACCCGAAGAATGCCGATGAGTTCGAGCATTTCCGTTCCTGTGGTAACGCTCTCCGCGAACTCCACCTTATGCACAACGTCCCCGAATCGCCCGTTCGCTTTGAGCAACAAGGCTCTATGATGGTGGACTACCTGCGCTGGGAATGGAACAAGGACGACGGCTATTCCGGAAATGTGTGGATCAATGACGAGCAATGCTTTGAAGGCATTCCCACGGAAGCATGGGAGTTCTATATCGGTGGATATCAGCCTGCACAAAAATGGCTCAAGGACCGCAAAGGACGTAGACTGGAGTACGACGATGTGGAGCATTATCGCAAGATAATAGCCGTACTGATGGAGACCGCCCGCATAATGAAAACTATTGATGACCCTGCTGCTCAGTTAGAGGAGTATAAAAACAAAGTCGCTGAATTAGAGCACCAACTTCAAGAAAAGACCGCTCAAGGTGCGTCCGTCGTCAATTTTATCGGAGGAAACGTGACTTACAACGACAATAGTAAGAACTACACGATAAAAAAATAACTTTTCGCTTGCATATATTCGGAAAAAGTACTAATTTTGTACCCGAATTAGCATTCCTTATATGACAAGCGACAAGTGGCATTGGCAAGAACCGGAAACGGCATGGAAAGGCGTGGGTATCTACCATGTGACGTTAACCATCCCTTCCCGTGAGCCATTGTTGGGCTCCCTTGTTGTCCCGGATAACGATCCTACGCAAGCTTTCGTCGAGCGGACGGATTTCGGTAAAGAGATCGTTTATATAATCGGTTCTATCCCCAATTATCGCCCTCAAATTCGCCTGCTGCAATATTGCCTCATGCCGGATCATGTGCATTTTATCCTATACGTACAGCAGGAGATGCCGTATAGTATCAAATCTGTCATTCGCGGCTTTTGGCAAGCTGCCAAGAAAGTCGGCCGCGAATATAATAATATTTTGTCAATTAGCCCGAATGCCATTCGGGAAAACAAACAAAATAGGGATAATAAACAAAGCCTTTCACCTGTCTTCTCCGAATTCCCCTTTATCCGCACCATGTCTCGCCGCGGGCAACTGGATGCTATGATGCAGTACGTCAAGATGAACCCGCAACGTCTCGCCACGAAACGTCTCAAACCCGGCTATTTCCGCGTGCAAGAAGGCATCGAGATAGCTAACCGCACCTACGCCGCAGTGGGCAATATCGCTCTCCTGCAAGCGGCTCGCTACGCGCCCGTCCATGTTCGTCGCACAATGCTGGAAGAAGCGGCACATGGCAACGACCAGCCCCTCCGCGACTACATGAACGGCTGTGTGCTCGCCGCCCGAGAAGGCACCGTTATGGTCTCGCCTTTTATCTCGGATAAGGAGAAAGAGGTGTTGACCGTCCTCCTTGCGGAGGAACGCCCCGTTATCCTCCTCGCCGATAACGGCTTCCGCGATTATTACAAACCTTCGGCAGGCCTCTTTGACGCCGTCGCCGCAGGGCGCGTCCTCATCCTCAGCCCTTGGGAGTATGACCCCAATAAGAAGCACGTCTCCCGCGCTGACTGCGTCGCGCTCAACGCGATGGCAGAGGAAATATCCCGCCTCTGATTTATTTTGTCTATTCCGTCCGAATGCTATTCGGATATCTTGATTTATTTTGTCTATTCCGTCCGAATGCTATTCGGATATCTTGATCTATTTTGTCTATTCCGTCCGAATGCTATTCGGACATTTTTTATAAAAAAAACCTCTTTTATTTGCATATGTCGCAAAAAAGCAGTACTTTTGCGGCGTCTTAGGCTCCAAGACATAAAAACGGAGAAAATATTTTGTAGCGTAATAGCGCAAGGCATATTCTTCGAGAAGAAATTCGGCAAAGTTATCAACAAAGAGCATGTGCCCTGCTAATCGTGTTTTGGCACGGTGAGCGGGGTTTGTTGATGAACGCCGAATTCACTTCTCGCCCCGTTCACTCGTGCTTTTTTTATGAAGCATTATGAGCCGTCCTAATTTCTTTAATTCTAAAGTTGTTTATCATGATAATAGCCGCGAGTATAATATCGACGCCCGTGGACGAGATCTCGCTTCTGTTCTTCAAGCCTGCGAGGCGAATGACATTGAGCCTGTACAGGAAGAAAAGCCCGCTCATAAAGATTATTGCGAGTATATATGCCGCGAGAAGCTCCAAGAACAAGGGCTATATACGCTCGATGAGTTTGA
>ONJT01000024.1 GCA_900318245.1 uncultured Bacteroidales bacterium | reverse complement strand
CGCTGTTAGTAGAACTAATACGCCGAATTCCTGTTATCAGATGGTGCGTACTGGGAGAGAAAACAAAACAAATCAAGAATTGAAAAATAACCATGAATAGAGAAGATTTTCCTATATTGAGACAGCAGGTACACAAACAACCGTTGGTGTATCTGGACAATGCTGCGACGAGTCAGAAGCCGCAGCAGGTGTTGGATGCGATCGTAGAGGCGTATAGCACGTGGAACAGTAATATCCACCGCGGGGTGCATCACTTAAGTCAGGTAGCGACGATGCATCATGAGGAGGCACGAAAGGCGGTGGCGCAGTTCATCAACGCGCGTGAGCCGGAGGAGATCGTGTTCACCAAAGGTACGACGGATGCGATCAATGCCTTGGCGTTCAGTATAGGCGAACTGCTGCTGCACGAAGGCGATGAAGTCATCGTGAGCGGGCTGGAGCATCACTCGAATATCGTGCCTTGGCAGATGGTGTGTGCGCGCAACAAAGCGGTGCTACGGCATATACCGCTAAAGGAAGATCTGTCGCTCGATATAGAGGCGTTCAAGGGCATGCTGAGCGAAAAGACGAAACTCGTAAGCGTGGCGCAGGTAAGCAATGTGTTGGGTACGATTCAGCCGGTAAGGGAGATCATTGCGTTGGCGCATGAGAAACATATCCCCGTGTGTATCGACGGTGCGCAGAGCGTGCCGCATATGAAGGTGGACGTGCAGGATTTGGATTGCGATTTCCTCGCTTTCTCGGGTCATAAGATGTACGGCCCGACGGGTATCGGCGTGCTGTATGGCAAGCGCGAGTGGTTGGAGAAATTACCGCCGCACGAAGGAGGAGGCGAGATGATCAATCATGTGCGCTGGAGCGGCACGACGTATAATGAGTTGCCGTATAAGTTCGAAGCGGGTACCCCGAATTTCGTAGGCAGCTACGGGTTGCAGAAAGCGATCGAGTATATGGAGCAGGTGGGTTTGGAGGCGATTGAGAAGCACGAGCGGGAATTGACGGAATACTGCGAAAGAAGGTTAGGCGAGTTAGAGGGAGTGAACGTGTATGCCGCAGGTCAGCCGAAGGTTGGCGTCATTAGCTTTAACATCTCCCCTAATCCCCTAATCCCCTCATCCACTAACCCCTTTATCCATCCGTTCGATATAGGTACGCTCTTGGACCAGCAGGGTGTAGCGGTGCGTACTGGACATCATTGTGCAGAGCCGTTGATAGACGAATTGGGAGTACCGGGAACGGTGCGCGTCTCGTTCGGGCTGTATAACGACAAAAACGATATCGACCTCTTCATCGCAGCCCTCCAAAAAGCCCAAATGATGCTGAGTTAAAGGCCTTAAAAGCGTCCAAAAAGTCGCTTTTCAAATAGACAAATCTGTAAGTTGTTGATAATGAGGGTTTTACGTTTTGTCCTTTTCAAAGGTGTTTTCTTGCGTATATGCAGAAAAAGCAGTACTTTTGCACCGTCAAATGAAAACTGCGATGAAAGTAAGCTATCGGATTATCGTTTTTCTGTTGTTCCTCGCCCCGCTCTATGGGCGCGCGGCCGATGCGCGTTCCTATTATGAAGAAGGCAAGGCGCTGCGCGAGAAAGGGGAACAGGTCGCGGCTATGCGGGCTTTCATCCGCGCGACGCATTGTGAGACCGATAACGAGTCTTTACTCGGACGCGTCTATTCGAATATGGCGAATATGTGCCGCCAGGCAAATGACCATGAGACGGCGTTTGAAGTCTATGCCCTTTCTACGGCACATTTCGCGAAATCCTATGACTCACTCGCTTATGCGTACGCAATCAATAATATGGCGTGGGAACAGGCGGCGATGGGTCATAAGGCACAAGCCTTAGCGCTGGTCGATTCGGCGGTAAGCTGTTATCCGTATTATCCGCTGACCGAAAAAGTCATTGAGACGAGAGCCGCAGCTTGTTTCTTTGTGCAAGAATATGACTCTGTGTTGTATTATACAGCCTCTTCGCAAACCTCGGACTACCTTTTGATGCTTCGCGCGCAAGCTTTCTCGTTCCTGCAAATCGATGACTCGGCGAACGTGTATGCCAAGCAACTTTTGCCACGCACAACGAATCCGTTCTATCTGGATGATCTCTATTATATCCTCACGCATAACGATGCTGCGGCCGACAAAGAGACGCTACTTCGCCTGTCGTCCGAACGCGCGGATGTACAAAAGCAGATTAAGGAACGGCATGGACAGTTGGCGCTCGCCGTAAACTTTCTTCAGCAGGAACTGAACCCCGAAAAACAAAGATATACAATTTGGTTTATCTTGCTGATTGTATGCGGTTTAGCACTATTGAGTTGGCTTATTTTCATCGCCTGGCAGCAACATAAACTGCGTGCCGAAAAGGCGAAGTTTGAGCAAGCGCGCATCCAAGAACTGAACGCAAACAAACAACTCTTGTTCGAAAGTGAAGATATCCGTCAGGAACTGGAATGGAATGATTTCGATGCCTTGTGCCGGGAAATCAACAAACGCTTCTTTAGCTTGGCAACAAAACTACAGAAGATAGATTTGAATGAACAAGATATTCGCATGTGTATCTTGGTTCTCATCGGTTTGAGCCATAAAGAGATAGCCGACATGCTCAACTGCTCGCCGAAGAGTATCGGTAAACTCAAAGACCTCACGGCCCGCAAACTCGGCGTCTCCGGCGGACAATTACAAGAGAAATTACTAAAAACAGCTATACTATGAAAAATGTAATTAATCGTGCCATTATGGCTAAGAAAAAGATGATTTTTACGCTTGTGCTTGCGATAGTAAGCAGTTTGTGGATGATGAGTGAGGCATTGTGTATGTCGCCAATTCCTGAGGCATTGTATCAATCATTCATAGAAACGAGCGGAAAACTTGTGATGGTTGCTATGCCTTGTGATGAAGATCCATGCCCTCCATGCTTAACTATGGCATTGCAAACAAATACCAACCTTTACTATCTCACTACGGATAATGCAAAGATACAAGCGCAATTAGAAGCCATTGAGGCACAATGGTATGATAGTATTTTTGCTTCCATCTCCGGAACCTATTATATCTCCGAAGACATCGACCACAACTATTATTATACTATTCTGGTGTCGAATATTGAACTGAATGGGGATTTTATCGATGTAACTGAGCAAACCACGGATACGATTCCTCTGTATGCACGGGACGACTCCGGTTCTTCGACCGTTGATCCGGTAGATCCGAACCAAATTTACGCAACTTTGACGGGAAATGTACTTACAATTCATAATAATACCGGCGCACAAGTGACATTTACCATCCATACTGTTCCTTGTAATCATATGGCAGCAAGAGCTCGCAAAAATACAGAATCTTTTACCTTTACGGACTCTATTTCCATCGAGTTGTCAGAGGAAGGTGAATATGAGATTTTACTGACAAGTGAGGAGTGGAATTACACTATTGGCGGCTCTTTTAACTATACCCGCTCTTCAATGGGAACACCTAAAGAAACTCCTATTAACGAAAAGAAAATTCTCCGAGGTACGCGAATCCTCATCGAGCGAGAAGGAAAGACATATATGATAACAGGACAAGAAGTTAAATAATACCTCATCATTATGAAAAAAATATTGTTTATCGCATTAGCAGCTATCACATTGGCCGCGTGCAATCAAGACTTAGGCTTCAATAAGCCGATAGTGACGCCAACAGAGGAAAAGGATCCCGTCACGAACGACTTCACCTTGATAAAGGCCTGTATTGGCATGTCGCAAACAGAAGCAGAGACTTTGCTTGAAGAAAATGGTTATACGGTTGTAAAAAACAATAAGTATAGCAAAACAGTAGACGGAATTACCAAAGAACTTACATTCGACATACTGAACAACCTCGTTGGTAATGTTTCACTTGTTGCTCGCGTTAATCAGTTTGAAACAGGCAGGACTATTTTTATTGATTGGATGAATGATATACGCAAATCGAAAGTATTCCCCAAAATAGTCAGGACGAGTTATGAGCTGAAGGCTAGTTATGAAACAGGGATACAATCGGAAAATACGGCGGAAGATCTCATGGCCGCTCTAAATGCCATTATTCCCCCTGCCAATGATTTTCGCTACGCTTCTTTTGGCGGGAATGATACATATGCCAATACGTATAGTTTAACCTTATTTCCAGACCTTGGAAGTGTATATTTGCAAGTCTATAATCTGCGAGTTGGTCTGCCTTCAGAAGAATTTACACGAAGCGATTTGCAAGAGAAGGATCTCCATAGGCATATCTTGATTTCTAAAATCGATTACATGACTTTCCGAAATAGAGGTTTCTATGCGCTGAACGTCACGAACAAATTGGAAGAAGGCACTGAAATCCCGTTTTTGTCAGGCTATTTTCCTCCGAATGATTGCGGTTATATTAAGTTATACTACCGCTACACGGAAAATCTATTATTGGATGGGACTCTCCTTTGGGGCGACTGTGGAAAGTTGTCTTTTCCTGAAAGTTTCCGAGCTGGACTTCCTTTAGACGAGGGACTTCCTTTCCCCGGTTTAGACCGCATCGGTTTTATCAACAATAATGGAAAATATACATCTACCACGGACGAGACGGAGTTGCGAAATATCTGGCAGACATTATCCAAGCAAAAGGAGTTCCAGCATTATTTTGCTAACTCGACAAAAAAAGTAGCTGTTTATCTATACCAACCGAGTCGTGGTGAGGCTAATCCGTATGATGCTTTTTATATTGTCATTACAGAACAAACCGGAGAAGGACAAGTTGTAGATCCGGAACCAACCGGAATTGAAGGATGGTGGAGCGATGATTTGTATGATGTAAACGACACAACCAAAACATCAAGGATTGTGATGCTTATTGCGGAGGATGAGATTCTTTATAAAGAATATCCTAGAGGAGTAGAGAATCGGCCTTCGTTAAGCTCTGCATTAGAATGTGAATATGAAGGTTCTCCGGAA
Source organism: uncultured Bacteroidales bacterium (assembly GCA_900318245.1). GTDB lineage: Bacteria > Bacteroidota > Bacteroidia > Bacteroidales > Paludibacteraceae > Colicola. Next base: position 41,799 of record ONJT01000024.1, on the reverse strand, counting down.
AAAGGAAGTATAAGAATTCATAACTCATACATCAAAGACGTCTATCCGGATACTGTAACCTTTGATTTCACGACCGGATATACGAGAGAAGGCTCCTTTCTCACTTTGGACTCTTTCTCTTACGACGGAGGTGTCAATAGTCCGTTCATTAAACCTCTCGTTATGAGATTCGTTGAAAAGTACGTGTACGAACACTAAAAGGGCAAGAAGTAAAATAAAATGTTAGGAATAAAAAAATACATATTATTCTCTCTTCCGCTTTTATGGCTGGCGATGCCGCTTATGGCGCAGACATCGACATTTTCGGTGGGCGTTCGAGGGGGTGGGATGATGTGGCTTCCTGAAGTTGTTTCTCAAGGAAGGAATGCTGCAAGTAGAATCGGAGGCGAAGGTATCGTAGAGTTCCGATACACGTTTTATGGTCATGTGGGACTCAAAACCGGACTTGGAATAACTGCCGGTATAGATGCCGGATACAGTACTTCCGGTTTCTACGGAACACATGATGTGTTATACTTGTGGGATGGGCATGCACATGGTTTATATCGCGACGCGGTAGATTACACACAAACGGAACAGTATATGCGTACGGATATTTCGTTGATGATGGCCCTTCATGCCGGGGGCTTTGTACTCAATGTAGGTCCCAGGTTCATGATGCCTTTCTTCGGGACGGAAAATACGAGCGCGACTTCGAATAATGATGCAGCATATGTTGCGCCAAATACAAATGAGACAAGTCCGGCAGAACTCCCGCTATGTAATCTGTTGATGGGCATAGAAGCCGGTTGGGAGTTTCCTCTTAGTGCGGGTGCCTTGGGCCTTCAGGCATATGCAGACATAGGAGTTTGGAATAATCAGACAAAATATATACCGCAAGTTGAACCTAATGACTGGCATCCTCTGCCTGATGCTTTGGTAACTACGACAACTGGTACTTTCGACCCTATCCCAAAAAGTACCATACGTAGTGCTAATGGTGTAGTCCGGGAGCGGCGGATCGTGGATTTTGGTATCCGATTATATTATTCTTTTTACTCTTCTTCATTTGTGCGCAGAAAACGCCCTTGCCCGCCTTGGGATACGCGCCTGCACCATAACAGACGTTGAAGTCATGAACACAAACATCATAAATAATTCCGAAAAAGTCCCGCATAAATTTGCATATATAAAAAAAAAGCCGTACCTTTGCAGTCGCAAAGGTTATGACCCTTTTCCCTGTAGCGGTTTTTCCCGCTTTACGGGACAAACCTAGTCTTTGCACCCGCAAAGGTATTTACTATGGAAGACAATTTCGCCATACAACTTTTCGAAGGGAAGAAAGTCCGCCTCGTTTGGGACGCGGAGCAGGAAAAGTACTATTTCTCGGTAGTAGATGTAGTACAAGTGTTAACCGGTAGTTTTGACTATCAGCAGGCTCGTAAGTATTGGAAGGTACTGAAAGGGCGTCTGATAAAGGAGGGAAATGAGTCGGTAACAAATTGTTACCAACTGAAATTGCCATCTTCGGACGGCAAGAAATATAAGACGGATGTTGCTGATTTACAGGGCATTTTCCGTATCATTCAGTCCATTCCATCCAAGAAAGCAGAGCCGGTGAAGCAGTGGTTAGCGCAGTTAGGCGAACAGCGCATCGACCAGATGATAGATCCCGAACTGACCTTCCAAATGGCGGTAGAGGACTATCGTCGGCAGGGTTATTCAGATAAGTGGATAAACGAGCGAATGCGCTCCATAGAAATGCGCAAGGAGTTAACCGACGAATGGCAACGTGCGGGCATCACGGAGCATAAGGACTTCGCCATCTTGACGAATGTCCTCACGCAAGCATGGAGCGGAATGACGACCGGCGAATACAAGCGTTACAAAGGCCTGACAAAAGAGAATTTGCGCGATAATATGACCAATGTGGAACTGGCGCTGAATACCTTGGCTGAGGTAGCTACTACGGAGTTGTCTCGTCAGCGCAATCCCAAAGGCATGGGCGAAAGTAAGCAGGCAGCTCAAGCGGGAGGAAAAGTAGCAAAGAACGCACGCGAGGACTTGGAACGTCAGTTAGGTCGCTCGGTCATATCCTCCGAAAAGGCTTCCGATTATATCCGCCCAATAGAAGAAGGTACGGCCCAAGAACTTCCGTTTGAAAATAAACCCGAAGACGAAAACAAAGACGAATAATTCCCAAAAAATCCTACACTAATAGATAAAGGATATTGGCTTGACGTTGGGGCGATCTTGGACTGAGCAACCTTTGATCACCCTTTCAGCACCCATTGAGCACCCTTTGGAACAAGGTGGAAACCCCGTGGAGGGGAGGACGCGGATAGCATACACGACAACGAACGACGTAAACGGCCTGTGGCCGAGTATAAAAGGTGGCATAATTTTTGTGGGGAAGAAGGTAAGTACAAACACTCAAAAATAGGAAGGTATGAAAAAAGTATTATGGATGATGCTATGCGCTGTAATGATGGTGTCTTGCGGTGCAGCGCGGTTAAGTCCCGAAGAGCGCGCGGCGCGGCAAGCGGCTATCGAGCAGAACGCGCAAAAAGCGATCGCGGAACAGAATTTCCGCATCAACCTCACGATGGTTCGTCCGATGTTCGGTCAGAACCAAACGGTTTCCGGTTATTGGATCAAAGTGGATTCGACGCACGTGCAATGCTACATACCTAAGATCCGTCCTGACGATCCTCCGCAGTTCAAGACCTCACCGCGGGAGTACGCAGACAGGAAACTGGAGTTCACCTCGCCCTTGGACGAGTATCTCTATACCTTCAACCCCGAGACCAATGTCGGTCTCATCACCTTCAAGACTTTCTTCGGCGGCGATGAGTACCGGTTCTATATCCAGATTGAGAATGTCGATGAGGCGCGCGTTCGTATCCTTCCCGGCGACCGCGACGAGGTTGCCTGCGAAGGCACTATTACGCCCATCAACGAGAGGTGGTAAAGGTCAAAAATCCCCTAAAATGACGTACGTTCTTGCGTATGTCATTTTTTTTGCGTACCTTTGCAGCCGCAAAGGTCTTCTGGCTTGAAACCGTTACTAATCATATTGGGGTTGGTTGGATGCTTGGTTGGTGTGCAGGCAGAAGAGTTGTGCGTGGTGAGTTATAATGTGGAGAACCTGTTTCATCCGAAACACGATACCGTTGCCGGCATTGAGAAAGAGGATCTGGAATGGACGCCGGAAGGGGAGAGGCGATGGAGTTATAGCAGGTACTACCGGAAAGTGGAGAATATCGCGCGGGTGCTGACGAATATAGGCGAATGGCCGGGCGTGGATATTGTGGGATTGCAGGAAGTGGAGAATGCGCTGTGCGTGAAGCGGCTATGCACTACCTTACGGCGCGGAGAGTACGATTTTGTACACTACGAGAGTCCGGATCGGCGAGGTATTGACGTGGCGCTGATCTATAAGAAAGCAAGAGTAGATACGCTTTCGACGAAAGCGATTCGGGTGGAAGAATTGATGACTCGAGACATCTTGTATGTCTGCGCGAGGGTGGATAAACGGGATACGATGCATGTGTTTGTGTGTCACCTGCCGAGTCAGCGAGGCGGAAAGGCTGAGAGCGAGTGGAAGAGACAAGCGGCGAAACAGGTGTTGCAACAGGCGGTTGATTCAGTATACGGGACGAATCCGAACGCGAAGATCATCGTGATGGGTGATATGAATAGCGGGCCGGTAGAAGACATAGAGGGTCTTTCTAATAGAATGAAAGAATTAAAGAGTGAAAGAGTGAAGGGGACGCATAAGTACCAAGGGCTGTGGACGTGTCTGGATCAGTTTTATGTCTCACCGGCGATAGACAGCATAGCGGACGCACGGATTTATGACGCGGAGTGGATACAGGAGACGGATGAGAAATACATGGGATTGAAGCCCAAACGGACCTATAACGGATTTCGGTATCAGAATGGTTTTTCGGACCACTTGCCGATCGTATTGACGATAAAAAATGAATGATATGAAAATAGCAGTTATTGCAGGAGCAGGACCGGCCGGTTTGACCGCGGCGTATGAGTTGCTCAAGCAGACGGACATCAAACCCATCGTGTGCGAGAAGACCGACGCGATAGGCGGTATCTCGCAGACGGTAGAACACCACGGCAACCGCATGGATATCGGCGGACACCGGTTCTTCTCGAAGAGCGACCAGGTGATGAACTGGTGGGAGCAAGTGATGCCGCTGCAGGCGAAGCCGTCGAAGGACGATATCTTGCTGAACGAGACGGAGAAAGAGTTCGCCAAGGAAGGTCCGGATCCGGAGAAAGAGGACCGCACGATGTTGCTTCGCCGCCGCGTGAGCCGTATCTTCTTCCTACGGAAGTTCTTCGACTATCCTATCTCGATGAAGAAAGAGACGTTTCTGAACATGGGTTTCGTGCGGATGATGCGCGCGGGCTTCGGATACCTGTGGGCGTGCGTGCATAAGCTACCGGAGACCTCGCTGGAAAACTTCTATATCAACCGCTTCGGACGTCCGCTATACGAGATGTTCTTCGAAGACTATACGACCAAAGTATGGGGTGTGCATCCGTCCAAACTCGGCGCAGACTGGGGTAGCCAGCGCGTGAAAGGACTGTCGATCATCGCCGTGCTGAAAGATATGTGGCGCAAGAATTTCGGCAAGAAAGACAACTCGGAAGTGGAGACATCGCTAATCGAGCAATTCATCTATCCCAAATACGGTCCCGGACAACTCTGGGAGACGGTAGCAAAGGATATCGAGAAGATGGGCGGCGAGATTCGGTTAGAGAGCGCCGTGACGGGGTTGAAAGTTGAAAGAGTGAAAGAGTTAAAGAGTGAAAGAATTAAAGAGGTAGAGATCACCAAGGCGGACGGGACGAAAGAGACGATTAAGTGCGACTATTTCCTGAGTACGATGCCGATCAAGGATTTGGTTCCGGCGATGCAGGGTATCGATGTGCCGGAAGAGGTGAAGACCCTCGCGGAGAGTTTGCCGTATCGCGACTTCATCACCGTCGGTTTGCTGGTCAACAAGATGAAGATAAAGAACGAGACGAAGCTTAAGACCTACGCCGAGCGGGTGCCCGACACGTGGATCTATATCCAGGAGCGGGATGTGAAGATAGGTCGTCTACAGGTTTTCAACAACTGGTCGCCGTACCTCGTGAAAGACTATGAACACACGATGTGGATAGGTCTGGAGTATTTCTGCACGGAAGGCGATGCGCTATGGAACATGAACTCGAAAGACTTCATCGAGATGGCCAAAGACGAGTTGGCGAAGATAGATATCATCAACAAAGAAGACGTGCTGGATGCATGCCATGTGAAGATCCAGAAGGCGTACCCTGCGTATTACGGCAGTTATTATCAGTTAGACACCGTACGGCAGTTCTTGGACACCATCACGAACCTGTTCTGCCTGGGCCGAAACGGCCAACATCGGTATAACAATATGGACCACTCGATGATGACGGCTTTCGAGACCGTAGCGCATATCAAGAGTGGCAAGATAGAAGACAAGAAAGCGATTTGGAACGTGAATACAGAAACGGAGTATCATGAAAGCAAATAAGACCATTATCGGCGTATGCTGCGCCGTATTAGCCATCATATGGGGCATCCTCGCCGCCAAGACCTTCAATCCCAAACCGGACTTGAACGGCGATAATTTCAACTATTATATCTACGCCAGTTCGTTGGCTACAGGACACGGTTACAGCGACCTGAGTACACCGGATATGCGTCCTACGGCAGCTTTTCCTCCGGGCTATCCGCTGCTGATGACGCCGCTGCGCGTGGTGACCGACAGCATCGAGGCCCAGAAATGGCTGAATGAGTTGTTTGTGTTAGGCGGCATATTGCTGATCTTCTTTACCTTGCTGCGGCTCGGTTTGCGCTGGGACATCAGTCTGGTTGCCGCTGCGGCGGGTTTGTTCAGTCCGCGGCTCTGGCACTTCTCGACGATGATGATGAGTGAGGCGTCGTTCTTCTTCACCTCAGCCTTTGTGTTCTACGCCTTGGCGCGCTATCTGAGCGAAGAGAAGAAAGACGAACGCTGGTGGGCCGACGTGAAGAGTCCGTGGCTATGGGTGATGATTGTTTTTCTCGTGCTCAACTACCACGTGCGTACACAAGGTCTGGCGCTGGTAGCAGGTGTAGGTTTGCTGCTGTTGGTTCAACGCCGCTGGGTGGGATTAGGAACGACGGTTGTCGGCTTTATCGCCGGTTGTCTGCCGTATATGATTCGCAACAAAGTGCTAGGATTAAACGGCAACCGCTACTTGGACACCATCACGATGAGTAACCCTTGGCAACCGGATGCCGGTTCGTTGTCGTTCGTGGAAGTGATTGAGCGCTTCTTCGGGACCTTGAAGATGTTGGTTTTCAACGCCATACCGAATACAATCTTCCCGTATCTGGATGTGAATTGCGACCAACCGGAGTACGGATTCTGGATCTATGTGCTCGGCGTTTTGCTGCTGGCGGTGATCTTGATCGGCTATTGGTCGATGGGCAAACTGCGTTGGGGTATGATCGGTTATCTGGCCGCTACTTTGGGATTGATCTCTATCTTCTCCACGCCGAGCGGAAACCGCTATATCACGACGATTCTTCCGCTCTTGGCCGCGGGATTGTTCTGCGGTATATGGCAAATCGCTCAGTGGGCGTTCAGCAAGCATAGCAAGTGGTTGTTTACCGGTTGTGCGCTGGTGCTCTGCCTGCTGTTTATTCCTTCCAAAGAAGGTATCGCGAGTGAGATCAAACAATCGAAACAGAAATACCCTACGCAGTACGTGCAGTTCTTTAGTATGGCCAAGCAGATGAAGAAAAGTGCGCCGAAAGGTAGCGTCGTCTGCAGCCGCAAACCGCAGATGTTTTGGATGTACAGTCAGTTGCCGGGCGTGAATTATAAATACACCAAAGACGCAAAAGAACTGATACTGGATCTGGTAGCGAAGAAAGTGGATTATGTAGTATTGGATAACTTAGGCTACAGTTCAACCTATCTGTACCTTTATCCGGCGCTGCAGCAGTATCCGTACTTGTTCCCGCAGGCCGTTATCTATTACGAGAACACCCACCAGTACATGCTGGTTTTTGACCGCGAACGCGCAGAAAGGGAATTGACAAATGATTAAGCAATGGATGCATACGCTCTTTGTAGCACCGACGAATAACTGGTTGCTGCAGTTGTTCCGCTACGGCTTTGTTGGCGGTGTGGCTTTTCTGGTGGATTACGGTACATTGTTCGTGCTGACCCATTATGCGGGTGTACCCTACCTTTGGTCCGCCGCGATAGCCTTCATTTTAGGCCTTGTGACGAATTATCTGATCAGCATCAGTTGGGTATTCCAGCACAGCGGAAAAATGCGCGTATGGCAAGAATTTGTGTGCTTTGCTATCATCGGAGTGATTGGTCTGGGATTGAATGAACTGATCATGTACGTCGGAACGGATATGATGCACCTGCACTACATGATTTCCAAACTAATCTCCACGGCGATTGTATTCTTCTGGAATTTCTTTGCGCGGAAGTTTATGTTGTTCAATAAGTAAGCGAGAGATGCGCTAAGAAATGCGAGAGGCACTGCCGCCAGACAGGCCAGTCGTGGTTGGCGCCATGCAGAACTATCCACTGATGCGGGTAGTTCTTTTTTTGTAAGTGGCGATGAAAACGCCGACCGTTTGGCGCGAAGATATCCGCCGAACCCACATAGATGGAATAGAGCTGCGTGGTGTCTATGGGCGTTTGGTCGTTATGCAAGACGGGCGAGAATAGTCCCACCTCGCGTATGCGCTCGGGGCGGGTATTGGCTAAATTGGCCGCCATTCGCGCTCCATCACTCAGACCGGCTACGACGCTATAGGGCGCGACATCATAGAGCGTATCGATCATGGTAATGAGATCACTCAGCGCATACTCGAGTTGATGCTCATAGCTCAGGCTCGCATAGCCGAAGATACACCGCAACCTGTTTCCCCGCGTGAGAGGTCGTTCGTTGATCGGCCATAAGTTACAATCGGGCATGACGAGAATCATGGGTTTACAACGTCCTTCGGCGATCATCGTAGCAAACGAATCGACGGCATTGCCCCGTTCCTGCCAAGCACCCTCGTAGCCGTTGATGCCATGGATGAGATAGAGCACAGGCAGGGGTTCAGTACATTTATTATAGGCCTCCGGCACATAGATATCCACGCGGCGAAAACGGTTCTCGTCGTGGCTATACCAGGTGGTATGGATGATATCAGGCGATTCGCTTATAGAGGCGCAATGCACCGCGTTTGACAGCGGAAAGCACAGGGATATGATGAATAACCGAAGGCTTAATTTCTTCATTGTTAATCTCGGCCTGCAACATCTGCTCGAAGAGCATAACGGAGTGACTAAGCGTATATTCTTTGGCTGACTCGTGGTATTTCTTCTCCATACGTGCACGCTCGGCGGGATGGTCCAACCAGAAATCTATCACGCGCGCCAGGTCTTCCGGATCACCGGCTCTAAAGAGTGAATGCACGGTAAGTGCAAACTGCGGCGTAGCGCTATTCTCCGAATTGGCGATGACAGGTACGAGACCGGTTGCAAAGGCTTCGATGCAACTAATGGCTTCTATTTCCATATCGGAAGCATGGATATAGAGGTCGGTGTTCAGCAGCTGCTGAATGAGTTCCGGGCGCTGTTTGTAGATAAAGAGCGGTTGGTGCTTGAGCGATTTAGACAGTTTTAAATAACGCTTATATTCAGGACCTTTGCCGGCAAAGATAAGTTGAATACGATCTCCGTATTTGCTATATTGCAGTGCTTTAATGATGACATCCTGGCGTTTCTCGCGACTAAGACGACCAATCATCATGATGTTATAGCAATCCGTATTCAGTTTTGAGTTTTCAGTTTTATTTTTTAGTTTTACTTCTCCGGCTTCGATAAATTCGTTATGGATACCATTCGAGATGACGTGTGTCTGCGCGGTGTAACCGTTTTTGACGAGCTCTTTGGCGATAAACAGAGAAGGCGTGTGTATATGACGCACACGACTATAGGTCACGCGGCGGAAAATACGATAGATCATCGTGTTGATCCATTTGATATTGCCTAACGCAAACGAAGAGGTGATATTCTCCGGTTGCACATGGAAAGCCGCTGTAATGGGTTTTCCTATTCGTTTACAATACGAAAGGGTAGCATTCGATAAAAAGAAAGGAGTATAGATATGTACTATGTCCGCCCAGTTACACGCCTGGCGAATGATTTTCTTATTGACATTCCCATAGAAGAAGTCGTGCTTCTCGCAAAGGAATTGGAATATCGGAAAATGGAATATACCCGTACAATAATCTCCGTCCGTGAGATAGGAGTCTTGTTCCGTTTTGGGTTTGTCACCGCATAATACACGCACCTCGTGTCCGCGTTTACGGAGTTCGGTTGCATAACGTTGCGCAGAGATAGAAGTACCGTTGTTCGACGTATAGAACGTGTCTATTACAAAAAGAATCTTCATACAAAAAAGCAATAATTTTGTTAAACCGACGACAAAATTACTGCTTCTTTATAATATACACAAGTCTTTAATAGTAATCGTAAATAAAAACCTAAAATAAAACGAAATTTATGATAGTTAGTATAATTTATCTTAATAATCGTATATCAACTCATTTCTAACATTCGTTGGATGGACAATACCGCTTTCTCGGCGGTCTCTTTCGGTACTTGAATCTCCGGCGACTCGTGGAGTAGGCAGTTATATACTTTCTCAAGGGTGTTCATCCGCATATACTCGCATTCGTTACACGAGCAACCTATTCCTTCGGTCACTTCCGGCGGCACAGGGATAAACTCTTTATCCGGGCATGCGCGCTGCATCTCAAAGAGAATGCCGGATTCGGTAGCGATGATAAATCGCTTCGCGGGAGAGTTAATAGTATATTCGAGTAACGCTTTAGTAGAACCGATGACGTCGCTCTGCGCGAGGATAGGTGCTTTGCACTCCGGGTGTGCCAGCACTTCTACGCCCGGGTTTTCTTTCTTTAGTTGCAGCAAAGCCTCAAGTGAAAAACGGCTGTGCACATGGCAGGCACCGTTCCAGAGAAGCATATTGCGGCCTGTTACGGAATTGATATACGATCCGAGGTTATGATCAGGTCCGAAGATGATTTTTGCGTCCTTGGGTAATTGGTCTACTATCTTCTTGGCATTGGACGAAGTAACTACTACGTCGGTCAAAGCCTTTACTTCGGCGGTAGTATTGACGTAACTTACTACCATATGATCTGGATGCTGCGCCTTGAAAACTGCTAGGTCTTCGGCTTTGCAACTGTCGGCAAGCGAACAACCTGCAGCGGGTTCCGGGATGAGGACTTTCTTATCCGGACAAAGGATCTTCATCGTTTCACCCATGAAATGCACACCACACATTACTAATATATCCGCCTGTACGCGCGTAGCTTGCTGGGCTAATGCGAGTGAGTCACCGATGAAATCCGCTATCTCTTGGATCTCCGGTCGCGTATAATAGTGCGCAAAAATTACGGCATTCTTCTCCCGGGCTAAGGATTTAATTTTATCTATATATTTTTTCTTTTCTAAATCCATGAATATGAATAGGTGTTGAAAGTGTTAATAAGTTAGCTAAGTGATTGATATTTGCTATTTTATACTAAAAAATTAAATTAGAAGCAATGTTGGTTGATTTGATAAATGCAACGTGGAACAAGTTTTATACTGTGTAGCATCGCACTTGTTAACAAATTGTTTATAACCACTTTTTTAGTCTGAAAATAAGCAAGATAACGACTACCGACATCACCATCAATCCGAGGGCGAACAGATAACCGAGTCGCCAATGCAGTTCCGGCATAAAGTCAAAGTTCATACCGTAGAGGCTACCGATGAGGGTAGGCGGCAGGAAGATGATGTTGATGACCGTGAAGATCTTGATGATACGGTTCTGCTCGATGTTTACCAAACCGAGGAAGGTATCCTGGAGGTAGTCAAGACGGTCAAAACCAAAACGGGTATAGTCGAAGAGCGAGTTGATATCTTTGATGATCATCGTCAAACGCGGGTTGAGTTCTTCGGGGAAGAAATCGCATTTAAGGATATTAGAGATAACTCGCTGTTTATCCATGATGTTCTGACGAATGATGGTCACTTTTTCTTGCAAGTCCTTAATCTGTACCAGCAAATCTTCATCTACGTGATCCGACTCAGCATTAATCTGTTGGGAGAGTTCGGTAATTAAATCCGTGGTATCCTCAATCAAGTCGGCATCCTTCTCTACTCGCGTCTCGAAGAGCGCTACCAACACGTGATAACCCGTCGGGTAGTTGCGGGTATTGACGAAGATTTTCTTGAAGGTCTCGTTAAAGGTATCGAGTTCGTTATCGCGAATAGAGACGAGGATGGAGTTCTTGATAATAAAGTTCACCGGCTCCATTTCGAAGTTATTCTTCAGGAAGTTGGAGTTAGCGACAATCGAGTCATCCGTCTGGATATAACGGGACGAGAGCTCAATCTCTTCCATCTCTTCATCTTCCTGGATATCGATTTTGAGGAAACCCTCCAGCGTATCCTCCGTCTTGTCGGATACATCGAGCAGGTCGATCCAGATGATATCTTTCTTGTCGATCTCTTTGAGGGCGGAGATAGCACGAGCTACTTTGATTTTCTCCTTATCTTTATAGAATATCTTGATTTCAGACATGATTGTTTTCGATTAAAGTGGTTAATTCGATAAATTGTTCAACACTCAGCTGTTCGGGGCGCATTGTGAATATCTTCTCTTCAAGGATGGGATTTCCCTTTCCTACCAGCTGTTGAAGAGAATTGCGCATCTGTTTTCGTCGCTGATTAAAGGCCGTTTTGACAACTGTCTTAAAGAGCGCTTCGTCGCAATCCAACCGTCGTCGTCGGTTTCGAGTCATACGTATGACAGCCGATTTGACTTTAGGCGGCGGGTTGAACACATATTCATCTACTGTAAATAAGTATTCTATATCATAATAGGCTTGGAGCAGCACGGAGAGAATGCCGTACGCTTTCTTGCCCGGTTTGGAAGCCAGGCGCTCCGCTACTTCTTTTTGTATCATACCCGAACAAACGGGAATACGGTCTTTGTAGTCAAGTACTTTGAAAAATATCTGCGAGGAGATATTATACGGATAATTGCCGATGACGTTAAATTCGCCTTCTGGCACGATGGTACTCAGATCGAGTTTAAGAAAATCTCCTTCGATGAGGTGCAGTTCGGGATACCACTCTTTGAGGTATGCCACCGACTCGCGGTCTATCTCGATCGCGGTAAGGTTGATATTTGGATTTTTGAGGAGAAATTGAGTAAGCACACCCATACCCGGTCCGATTTCGATGGTTCGGCCCGAGGTGATGGTCTCAGCAATTCTGCGGGCGACGTTCAGGTCCGTCAAGAAGTGCTGGCCAAGAAATTTTTTGGCGTGTACTTGTTGCATTGTCCGCGTGATAGTCGTCCATAGATGGTGTTCATTTAGTTAAACTTTCCCCCGTAAAAAAATATGTATAGGGGACCCTTCCGGGCTTTTGCGGCTGCAAAAGTACTACAAATATTTGGAATACACAAATTTTTCGCTAAAAAACTTGCATAATTGAGAAAAAAGTTGTAATTTTGCGGCCGAAAGTTATTTAAGACATGTCTCGTGAACTAAAAATACAAGCATTTGACGACAAGCAAGTACGCATCGTATGGGATGACGAGGAACAGAAATACTATTTTTCTGTTACTGATGTCGTTGGTGTATTAACTGACCAACCTGATGCGCGCGGTGCAAGTACCTATTGGGCTGTACTTAAGAAACGCCTTAAACAAGAAGGTGCAAATGAGTTGATTACAAATTGTAAGCAACTGAAATTGCCAGCTGCTGATGGGAAAAACTACTCTACGGATGTAGCTGATACAGAGCGACTATTACGTATTATTCAGTCTATTCCTTCCAAGAAAGCAGAACCTGTCAAACAATGGTTAGCGCAAGTGGGTAGTGCCCGTTTAGATCAAGTACAAGATCCGGAACTATCCATTAAACAAGCCATTAACGACTATCGCCGCTTAGGCTACGGAGAGAATTGGATTAACCAACGCGTTAAGTCCATCGAAACCCGTAAGGAGTTAACGGATGAGTGGAAACGTAGCGGAATGCAAGAAGGCCGTGATTTTGCACTTTTGACGGACATTATTACTAAGGCATGGAGCGGTAAAACGACCGGGGAATACAAGAAATTCAAAGGTCTCAAGAAAGAGAACCTTAGAGACAATATGACCAATTTGGAGTTGGCGCTCAATACCTTAGCGGAGGCCGCTACTACTGAGTACTCGAAGCAATATAATCCTAAAGGCGTTGAGGCTAATAAGAAAGTAGCTAAAAGAGGTGGTGATGCTGCTCGTGCAGCGCGTGAAAATATAGAAAAAGGTCTTGGTCGCAGTATTATTTCTTCGGCGAAGGCATCAGATTACCTCAAGCCGATAGAAGATAGCAAGGCGGAAGAACTGCCTTTTGACGAGGAGGATAAGAAAAACTAATATCTCGCTGGCCTTGACAGCGTTAAAAAGCAAGGACATATTGAATATCGCGTTTGCGATTTATTGGAATCCTTAGAATGTAGGAAGTTCAGAAGATATACCAATAATAAGTCTGCAAGCGTCCATTTATATGGGCGTGACTTATCGGTATATGGGCGTTTCCTACAGCCTTAAGGATGATAAGGAACGTCCATTTTTTATGTATATAACCATTAAAAATATTTAACATTATGAAAAAATCTATCTTTATGCTCGCAGCTATGATTGCTGCTACATTTGCCAACGCGCAGATTACATTATTACACACTTTTGAAAATCAAATAAATTTTGGATGGGGAATAGCCATACTTGAAGGTGGACGTTATGGCGATCACGGAATTGTTGGAAATTTTATTTATGAAGAAGATGAAGACCTGGGAATTATTAATATTTATAATGCTAATGATGGTAGTTTGTATAAGACAATTACAAAGAAAGCAGGTTGTTCCTATACCTTGTTATCAAGAGGAATATTTACTGCTGACAATAAATGGAGTTTTGTAACGTATGAACGTTCAAACACAATAGGATGGGAAGATTGTTCATTTGAAGATTGCAAATACTATTATACTATTAAAATTCAAACAGAATATGGGGAAACATTAGCAACTTTATCTACAAATGCATTTTGTGAAGATTTAGTCACTCTAGTAAAAGTAGAAAATGCTTATAAATTACTGGTAAAAAACAATACTAAATACGATTTCTATTCTCTTCCTGGCAACGGTGAAGCACAGGATGTAGAAACACCTTCGGCTCCGCGGAAGTCGGCACGCAAAGTACTCAAAAAGGACCAAGTACTTGTTGAAAATGCAGACAAGACCTATACGCTGCAGGGACAAGAGGTGAAATAGTAAGATTCTTGGAGTCTGGTTAGGGTGATCTTGGGCTGAGGAGCCTTTGATCACCCTTTCAGCACCCATTGAGCACCCTTTGGGACAAGGTGGAAACCTGCTGGAGAATAGGTAAATACCCCTTAATAGCCAAAAACAGAAACAGCACCGAAGGTAAACGCCAATGCTACATGCCGCATGGGCTACACCCGCATTTATCCTGGATAACCAATAAGTCTATGGTCGGAGCTTCGCTCCCCGCGGCTCCTCCCGTTCGGATTGCCAAGTCAAGGCAATCCTCCATGCCTACACCGCGAGTCCTAAAAGCAAGAAAATGCACAAAAGTGCTCAAAAGTTTGCACATTTCAAAAAAAAATAGTACCTTTGCAGCCGCAAAGGTTGGGCCTTTTCCCTGTAGCGGTTTTTCCGCTTAACGGAAACACCTAGTCTTTGCAGCCGCAAAGGTGCTCGATATGAATAGATTAGCTGAGGGTATTACCAAAATAATTGACTTTTTTTATGTGCCGTTCCGCAAAGTTATGCCGGAACAGATGTTTCGTTATGCGGCGTGCGGCGGGGGAAATATGGTCCTCGATTGGGTGCTCTATTTCTTGATTTATAACTTTGTTATCGGGCATAGTTTGGTTTATTTCCAATTGCCCATTTCCCATTTTCAATTATGCCTCACACCGCATATCGCGACCCTTTGTATCGTCTTTCCGATCACGTTGTTGACGGGTTTCTGGTTACAGAAATACGTGACCTTCACGCAGTCGGATTTGCACGGCGCGCGGCAGTTAATTCGGTATATTACAATCGTGGCTGTTAATCTCGCTATCAACTATTTCGGACTCAAGTTATGCGTAGAGATGTGGGGCTGGTATCCGACGCCGAGTAAGATGTTTATCACCGTCATAACGGTCATAATCAGCTATTTCGGACAGAAATATTACTCATTTCGAGTGAAAAAACAATAAAATATTTGCATATATGCAAACTTTTTAGTAATTTTGCGCCGCAATTTGTAACAACACTAACAAATAACATACAGCCATGTTACACACTTTATGCTCCCACCTCCATACTGAGGTGTCCGGAATGCCCTTCAAGATTTCGGATTCGTTCATTGAAGAGAACCAAGTTATCGCCGTCCTTTCCGGTGGTACAGAGGCCCAGTTCGTAGATCTTGTTCGCGAGAAGAAAATCGACCTGAAGCGTCCTGTTTATCTGATGGTTAGTGAGTTCAGTAACTCGCTTCCGGCCGCTTTGGAAATCCTGAGTTTTATTCGTCAGCGTAACGGTTTGGCGAAGATCATGATGCATGCGAACGACACTATTTTCCCGGACCCGAGCGAGACAGATTCGTTGACGCGTGTACCGCTGGAAAAAGTGCTGCATAACGATAAGATCTTGCGTCTGGGCGTTGTCGGCGCTTCTTCGGATTGGTTGATTGCATCGAATGTGGACTACAAGGAAATACTGACTTCGATGAACTGCCAGTTGATTGATATCCCGTTCACGGAGGTATCGAGTCTGGGTGAGGTAGATCCGGGTATGAAGGGAGCTGAGGCTATCTACGAGCGCTTGAAGGAGATCATCAAGAAGAACCATTTGGACGGTATCACGATGCGTTGCTTCGATCTGTTCAAGACCGTCAAGAACACGGGTTGTTTGGCTATCAGTAAGTTGCAAGACGAAGGTATTCCGGCTGGTTGCGAGAGTGACATTCCGGTACTATTGACGATGATTGCGTGCAAGAACCTGACGGGCGAGCCGGGTTGGATGGCGAACCCCGCACGTATTCAACCGGACGGACAGATCCTGTTGGCGAAATGTACGATCGCGCTGAGCATGACTGAGAAGCATGAGTTCACTACGCATTTCGAATCGGGTATCGGTGTAGCGATTCATGGAGAGGTACCTGCCGGCGATTATACCTTAGTCAAACTGAGTCACGACCTGAAGCGCTTACTGGCTGTGAATGTGAAGGTTACGCGTTGCCAGTATGAGAAGAACATGTGCCGTACGCAGGTATGGATTCAGACAACGCCGATCGTCAGTCAGTATCTGTTGACTTCGCCGATTGCGAACCACCATGTGCTGATCAAGGGTCACCATGCGGCAAAGTTCTGGAGAGAGTAATAAATTACAAATCAAAAATCACAAATAACAAATTAGAATTATGGTAAGTTACAAGGAATTGGGTTTGGTGAACACCCGTGAGATGTTCGCTAAGGCTATCAAGGGAGGTTATGCAATCCCTGCGTTTAACTTTAATAACATGGAGCAGTTGCAGGCTATCATCAAGGCTGCTGCAGAGACCAAGAGTCCGGTGATTCTTCAGGTATCGAAAGGTGCTCGTAACTATGCTAACCAGACGCTGTTGCGTTACATGGCACAGGGCGCTGTGGAGTACGCTAAGGAACTCGGTTGGGAGCATCCGCAGATCTGCTTGCACCTCGACCACGGAGACAGCTTCGAGCTTTGCAAGAGCTGTGTTGATTTCGGTTTCTCGAGTGTGATGATCGATGCTTCTTCGCTGCCTTATGAGGAGAATATCGCATTGACGAAGAAAGTGGTTGATTACGCTCATCAGTTTGATGTAACGGTTGAGGCTGAGCTCGGTGTATTGGCAGGTGTTGAGGATGAGGTTTCGTCTGCTGTCAGCCACTATACGAAGCCGGAAGAGGTAGTAGATTTCGCTACCCGTTCGGGTTGTGACTCTCTGGCTATTTCGATTGGTACGAGCCACGGTGCATACAAGTTCACTCCGGAGCAGTGCACCCGTGATCCGAAGACTGGTCGTCTTGTTCCGCCGCCCTTGGCATTCGACGTACTCGATGCCGTAATGGAGCAATTGCCGGGCTTCCCGATCGTTCTCCACGGCTCGTCTTCTGTTCCACAGGAATATGTGGACATGATTAACAAGTACGGTGGCAAACTGCCCGATGCAGTAGGTATTCCTGAGGAGCAGCTTCGCAAGGCAGCCAAGAGCGCTGTTTGCAAGATTAACATCGACTCCGACAGCCGTCTGGCCTTCACCGCTGCTGTTCGCAAGGTATTCGCTGAGAAACCGGCTGAGTTCGATCCGCGTAAGTACTGCGGTCCTGCTCGCGACCTGATGACCGAGCTCTACAAACATAAAATCATCAACGTCCTCGGTTCCGACGGCAAAGCAGAGTAATTATGGCTTTACCTTTCATGACAGCTGAACAAGCTGCTGAATTGTTACAAAATGGTGACGTCTTAGGCATGGGTGGTTTTACCGCCACCGGAGTGCCTAAGGCGGTTCCTTTTGCTTTGGCTCAACGCGCAGAGAAGCTGCACGAACAGGGTATTCCTTTCCGTGTAGGCCTGGAGACAGGTGCTTCGATGGGTGACAGTTGTGACGGTGCTTTAGCGCGTGCTCACGCGGTGGAGTTCCGCACGCCGTATCAGTCGAACAAGTCGATGCGCGAAGAGATCAATGCCGAAGGTACCCACTATTTCGATATGCACCTGAGCCACATGGCGCAAGATCTGCGTTATGGCTTCCTACCCAAACCCAAGTTCGCCATCATCGAGGCTTCGTATGTAGGCGAGGACGGTGTGATTGTTCCGGCAGCCGGAGTAGGTATTATGCCCACTATCTGCCGTCTGGCGGATAAGATCATCATCGAGTTGAACGAGATGTTCCCTGCTTCGATGCGTGGAATGCATGACTTGTACGAACCGCTCGACCCGCCTCAACGTCGCGAGATACCGATCTATAAGCCCTCCGATCGCTGCGGCTCGGATCATATCAAAGTTGATCCTGCGAAGATTGCAGCAGTGGTAAAAACGAATCGTCCGAACGAGATCCCGGCCTTCACGCCGGTAGATGAGACGACGGCGAAGATCGGCGCGAACGTAGCGGCTTTCCTCGAGGCCGAACTCAAAGCCGGTCGTATTCCGGCGTCCTTCCTGCCTATTCAGAGTGGTGTAGGAAACGTGGCGAATGCAGTGCTTGGCGAGTTGGGCAAGAACCCGCATATCCCGCCGTTTGAGATGTACTCGGAAGTGATCCAAGACTCCGTAGTCGATCTCATCAAAGCGGGCCACTGTAAGTTCGCTTCGGGTTGCTCGCTGCGACTCGTAGAGTCAAAGATGGCCGAAGTGCTGGCGGATTTGGATTTCTACCGCGACAAACTCTTACTGCGTCCGCAGGAGACTTCGAACAGTCCGGAGATCGCTCGCCGTCTCGGTATCATCGCCATCAACACCGCCCTCGAGGCCGATATATACGGAAATGTCAACTCGACGCATGTATGCGGCACGAAGATGATGAACGGTATCGGTGGTTCAGGTGACTTCGCCCGCAACTCTTATCTCTCTATCTTCACGACCGCTTCGACGGCGAAGAACGGCGCCATCTCTTCGATCGTACCGATGGTGACCCACCTCGATCATAGCGAGCATAGTGTGAAAGTGCTGGTGACCGAACAAGGCGTAGCCGATCTGCGTGGCAAGAGTCCGCGTCA
Source organism: uncultured Bacteroidales bacterium (assembly GCA_900318245.1). Taxonomy (GTDB): domain Bacteria; phylum Bacteroidota; class Bacteroidia; order Bacteroidales; family Paludibacteraceae; genus Colicola. Next base: position 22,904 of record ONJT01000024.1, on the reverse strand, counting down.
GCGTGCCGAGGAGATTATCAATAACTGTGTCGCTCCGGAGTACCGTGAGATGTTGCGCGACTACCTCAAGATCGCGCGTCACGGACAGACGCAACACGAACTGTCTTGCGCCTTCGCGATGCACGAGGAATTCCTCAAATCGGGTGACATGCGGAACACGAAATGGGAGAATTACAAGCGATAAACAGCTAAAAAGGCGTAAAAAACCAAAAAAAATAGCGAAAAGTGGCATACACTCTTGTGTATGTCATTTTTTTTCCGTACCTTTGCACGCTTTTTCTGCGGCGTGCACAGGCACACATGCCTTACACGTGCGCGATAAAAGAGCAAATACTGCATAAATAAATCATAACAAATAACAACAAACAATTATGCAAAACAAAGGACTTGTTAGAATTTTGGCAGTCTGCCTTGCGCTGGTATGTGCCTTCTACCTGTCGTTCTCGTTGGTGACGAGTCATTATGACAAAGCCGCTAAGGAGTATGCAGCGGGTGATGATGCGAAAGAGTACCAGTACTTGGATTCGATTGCAGCAAAGAAAGTGTGGTTTGGTTACACGCTCAAAGAGTGCCGTGAGAAAGAGATCAACCTTGGTCTGGACCTCAAGGGCGGTATGAACGTGACGATGGAGGTGTCTGTTCCGGACATTCTCGATGCGTTGAGCGGTCACAACGAGACCCCGAACTACAAAGCAGCATTGGCTGCGGCTAAGCAGAAACAGAAAACGAGTGGTACGGATTTCGTAACGCTCTTTATCGAGTCGTACAGAGAGATTGATCCGGAAGGCCAGTTGGCTTCGATCTTCTCGACTTTCGAACTCAAAGACAAAGTGACGCTGAACTCCACCAACGCAGAGGTAGAGAAAGTGATTCGCGAGGAGGTTGACGGTGCTATCCAGAACTCGTTCAACGTGCTCCGTACACGTATCGACCGCTTCGGTGTCGTTCAACCGAACATCCAGAAACTCGCTCAACCGGGTCGTATCCTGATTGAGTTGCCGGGTATCAAAGAGCCGGAGCGTGTTCGTAAACTCCTCCAGGGTTCGGCTAACCTTGAGTTCTGGGAGACCTATGAGGCTTCTGAACTCCTGCCGATGCTCGCGCAGATCAACCGTGAGTTCGCAGCCGGTGCACAAGCAGAAGCCGGTTTAGAACCGGAGCAAGCCAGCGATGCCGTTCAAAAGGTTGAGGCTCCGAAGGCTGAGGGCGAAGACCTCGCAGAGCTCGTAGATAACCTTGGCGCAGACTCTTTGGCTGCTGAGGCAGACCAGGCTGCTCAACTCGCTGAGTACAAGAAGAACAATCCGTTGTTCGCTATCCTCAACCCGTCGGTTAACCAGGCCGGTCAGGCTTACCGCGGTCCGGTAGTAGGTACCGTACATTATGTAGATACCGCAAAGGTAAATGCGATGCTCAACTCGCAGATCGCTAAGGCTGTTCTGCCGCGTGACGCACGTTTCTACTGGACGGTTAAAGCTATCGATGAGGCAAACGCATACTATCAGCTCGTAGCGCTGAAAGCGCAGCGTGACGGTCGCGCATCGCTCGAGGGCGACGTGATCACCGACGCACGTGCGGACTTCTCGCAGTTCAGCGCATACGCTAACGTATCGATGTCGATGAACGCCGAGGGTGCTAAGACCTGGCAGCGTCTAACCAAGGATAACATCGGTAAGTCCGTAGCTATCGTGCTGGATGGCTATGTATATTCGTTCCCGACTGTACAAAACGAGATAGCCGGCGGTAACAGCCAGATCACCGGTCACTTCACCGTAGAAGAGGCCAAGGACTTGGCGAACACCTTGAAGTCGGGTAAGATGCCGGCTCCTGCTCGTATCATCGAGGAGAGCGTGGTTGGTCCGTCGCTGGGCCGTGAGGCTATTCAATCGGGTCTCTGGTCCTTCGCGCTGGGCTTCGTGCTCATCCTGATCTACATGATCTTCTATTATGGTTGGATCCCGGGGCTGATCGCCGATGCTGCATTGGTTTGCAACGTCTTCCTGTTGGTAGGTATCCTCGCTTCGTTCAGCGCTGTATTGACCCTGCCGGGTATCGCCGGTATCGTCTTGACGATGGGTTGTGCGGTCGACGCGAACGTGCTTATCTACGAGCGTATCCGCGAGGAGTTGAAGGCCGGCAAGGGTATGCGTAAGGCTATCGAGGACGGTTTCAAGGGTGCCATCAGCGCCATCGTCGATGCGAACGTAACGTCGTTCCTGACGGGTGCTATCTTGGCGATCTTCGGTACAGGTCCTATCAAGGGCTTCGCTGTTACATACATGATCGGTATCATCTCTTCGTTCCTCACGGCTGTGTTCATCACCCGTCTGTTGCTCGAGGATTATGCAAAACGCGAGGGTGCAAAGGAGTTGACCTTCACCACCCGTCTGATGAAGAACTTCCTCCAGGATATTCACTTTGACTTTGTGGCTGCCCGCAAGTGGGCTTACTGCCTGTCCGGCGCTGTAGTGATCTTCGCTATCCTGGGTCTCGAACCGCATATCTTCGGTAAACTGAACCTCGGTATCGACTTCTCCGGAGGACGTAACTATGTCGTTCGTTTTGACAACAGCATCAATACGCAAGACGTACGCGAGAGTCTGGATAAGACCTTCAGCGCTACGCTCGAGGATGGTGAGTTGTTCTCGCTGAACGTAATCACCTACGGTAACGATGCTAACCAGGTTCGTATCTCGACCAACTACCGTATCCACGAGGATAACGCTGAGGCGGACGAGGCTATCGAGGCACTGCTCTACGAGGGCTGCAAGCCGTTCTTGGGTGACCAGATCACCTTCGATGACTTCCGCTCGACCGACTCGAACGCTGAGGTAGGTATCATGTCGAGCCAGAAAGTAGGTCCGGCTATCGCCGATGATATCACTACCAGTGCTGTATGGGCTGTCCTCGCTGCGCTTGTTGTGATCTTCCTCTATATCCTCTTGCGGTTCCGTAACTTCGCATACTCGGTAGGCGCCCTGACAGCTCTTGCGCACGATACCGTTATCGTGCTCGGTCTGTACGCTATCCTCTGGAAGATCATGCCTTTCTCCATGGAGATCGACCAGGCGTTCATCGCGGCTATCCTGACCGTTATCGGTTATTCGATCAACGATACCGTGGTTATCTTCGACCGTGTACGCGAGTACAACAAACTCTATCCGAAACGCGAGAAGAAAGTCAATATCAACGACGCTTTGAACAACACGCTCAGCCGTACGTTCTCGACCTCTATGAGTACGTTCGTCGTATTGCTGGCTATCTTCATCTTCGGTGGCGAGACCATCCAGGGCTTCGTATTCGCACTCTTGGTAGGTGTGATTGTAGGTACCTATTCGTCTGTGTTCATCGCTTCGCCGATTGCATATGATATTCAGCGTGCACAGGCAAAGCGCGCAGCGGAGAAAGCTGCTGAGAAAAAGTAATCGTGCCAAGGGCTAAGAAATGAAAAATGACTTTCTGAAATTTGCCACTGCGCAAGGCCTTAACTCCATGCATGTGGAGAAGGTCTTGTCGCAGAGTGCAGAAAACGTACAATCTTCGTACGGCTATATCTCGCCTACTATCCTCGAGGAGCGTCAGTTGAACGTGACGCAGATGGATGTCTTCAGCCGCTTGATGATGGACCGCGTGATCTTCCTCGGCACCGAGGTGAATGACTACACGGCGAACGTCATCCAGGCGCAGCTGCTCTATCTGGACTCTGTCGATAGCGAGCGCGATATCAACCTGTATCTGAATACGCCGGGCGGTTCGGTATATGCGGGCTTGGGCATCTACGATACGATGCAGTTCGTTAAGGCGCGTGTAGCTACTATCTGCACGGGTCTCGCTGCTTCGATGGGTGCTGTCCTGCTGGTAGCCGGCGAGAAGGGTATGCGCGCTGCATTGCCCCATAGCCGCGTGATGATTCATCAACCCCTCGGAGGTATTCAGGGTCAGGCCAGTGACATCGAGATCACAGCCAAGGAGATTCTCAAACTCAAGGAGGAACTCTATCAAATCATCTCCGACCATTCCGGCAAAGCGATTGAGCAGATCCGTCAGGACGCCGACCGCGACCACTGGATGACCTCTAAAGAGGCACTCGAGTACGGAATGATTGATCGCTTGTATATCCACAAAGACTAATGGGTAAAAATAAAAACAACGGTCCTTATACCTGCAGTTTCTGCGGGCGTACTATGCCTACGATGTATACGGGCCTCGAAGAGAACGTGCTCATCTGTGATGAGTGCATCGAGAACGGACACCGTATGGTGATGGCCAACCCGAAGAACAAGCTGGCGAACAATAAGGGCCTCTCACTGGAGACTCTGCCTACGCCGCAGGAGATCAAGGAGTTTCTTGACCAATACGTCATTGACCAGGATAACGCCAAGCGTTTCCTTTCCGTAGCGGTGTATAACCACTACAAGCGCGTGCTGCAGGAGATCACCAACGACGACGTGGAGATCGAGAAGAGTAATATCTTACTCGTCGGCTCTACCGGTACCGGCAAGACGCTCCTCGCGCGTACGATTGCGAAGATGCTGAAGGTACCTTTTGCTATCGGCGATGCGACCGCCTTGACCCAAGCGGGTTATGTAGGCGAAGACGTCGAGACGCTGCTCGTGCGCCTGTTGCAGGACGCGAACTACGACGTAGCGAAAGCCCAGCGGGGTATCATCTTCCTCGATGAGGTGGATAAGATCGCCCGTAAGTCCGAGAACCCCTCTATCACGCGCGACGTGAGCGGAGAGGGTGTGCAGCAGAGCCTGTTGAAGATGCTCGAGGGATCGATCGTGAACGTGCCGCCTCAGGGAGGACGTAAACACCCCGAGCAGGAGATGATTGCTGTGGATACCAAGAATATCCTCTTTATCTGTGGCGGTGCTTTCGACGGTATCGAGCGTAAGATCTCGCAGCGCATGAATGCCCAGACTGTGGGGTTTGCAGCGCAAGAAGCAGCCGCTAAGATTGACAAGAACAACCTGCTGCAGTATATCGCGCCGCAGGATCTCAAGTCCTACGGACTGATCCCCGAGATCATCGGTCGTCTGCCGGTATTGACTTACCTCAATCCGCTGAGTCGCGAAGCGTTGAGAAATATCCTCACCCAACCCAAGAACGCCCTTACCAAGCAGTATAAGAAACTGATGGCGATGGATAACGTTACGCTCAGTTTTGACGACAATGCCTTGGATTATATCGTCGATAAGGCGCTGGAGTATAAGTTAGGCGCACGCGGATTGCGCGGCCTGATGGAGGCGGTGATGATGGATGTGATGTACGAACTACCGAACCATAAGCAGATCGGCACGGCGCCGCAACCCTTTACGGTGACGAAAGCTTTTGCGCAAGAGAAACTGGAAAAGGTAGACCTGTACAGACTAAAAAACGCGGTGTAAATGCCGCGTTTTTTTATTGTTCTTGTGCTGTCTTCGGGATAGCGAATCCGGAATAAACAATCTCGAATTTCATACCGTTCTTAGCCGACCGAATGACGGTTGCTGACAGCGTCTCCTGTTGCTTGACGGATGAGACGGTGGTTGACGTACTGGTAGTACCGGTATTGACCGTCACCGGAATAAGGAGCATATTCAACTCACGAGGTTGGTCTTTCTTACGCAACTGCCTCGTCAGGAAATCCGACATGTCGAAGGTGTAGTAATAGATATTGTCGCCTAAGGAGTCCGTACTCTGCGTGAGTGCGCCGAGCAATGCACAGGTATCGGTCGGTACCTCTTTGTCGGCGAAGAAGCGCTCCACGTTCTCTTCTTTGATCAGCAGCATATAGTTCGACGGCTGCAGCCAATCGTCGCGCGTGACGTCCGCAGACGAGCCTTGGAACATATTCTCTACGGCTACATCCACCTGCGCCTTGTTGACATACGCCCGTTTGACGACGCGGCCGTCTTCTTTCATATGCGCCATGATGGTATCGGCAATACGGCCCATCGGGAACGTGATACGCGTATGTACGCCCGCAGGCGCGATAATATAATTATAGGTGTCGGAGTCTCTTTTTAACTCTTCTACCAGCGCCTCTTTGTCTTCATACTGCAGGTGGTTCACGCTGCGTACCTCCGAGTTGGCGTAGAACGGCTTCATGTCGTGTACAACGGTGTCACGACCAGCTTTCGAATAACTGAAGCTGTAGAACACGCCTAAGGCCATATCGGAGATATTGAGCATCGTGGACGAACCGAACGAACTCTCGATCAGCAGACCTTTGAATTGCTGATTGAACGCCTCTTGGCTCTCGAACGATTGGATGGACCAGAAATAATCCTTGAAATCATCGTTCACGCGCATGCGCAACATCGGCACATATTTGCCATCCGAATCCTGCACCGAGTCCAGTTTCTCGGACGCCACTACGATGCGGTGGTTGTTGAGCACCGGCATTTTGTTTTGCGGATCGATAAAATAATCATCGACATTCAGGTCCGAAGGATAGTTACCGTAATAGTCGAAGGTCTTCTTGTCCAGCATATAGACGTTGAGCGCCATAGGCGAGAGACCGTCTCCGACCCAACTCGAGTAGTAAATATACAGGCATATCGAGTCAATCGTCGCGTTCGTAGGGTAGGAATAGCCTTCCGGACAGGCTAACTGCGTCAAGATAGACGCGCGTAGTACGCCGAAGTCCGTATCTATCTCGCCTAACAGACACGAGTCCGATTGCGCTACGATAGAGCCGCTGTTCTCCACCATCGAGGTCAAGGGGAACGTATCCGCCATCACTATGATCGCATCTTCCGGACCTAATACGGCGCTACCGGCACTCGTCGTGTCGTCCTTACATGCCGTAAAACAGCACGCAAGAATCATCATCATCACCCCTATGCCCGCAAAGCGTTTACTCATTCGTTGCTAACAAAGTCTGAAAAAAATCATACTGCCGCTGACAAGCAGCTACGACGTCCTCCGTCTCCTGATACGGCAGGCTCGGTTTACCCTTCGTCTCCGTGTAGTTCACCAGACGCTGGTTCACGTGCGGCGAAGCATAGACAATCGCGTCCGAGAAATCAATCGCCAGACGCATTAACTCTTCGTAACCGATGGGGAATCCGTCTATCGAGCGCACGTCCGAGTTGGAGATACCTTCGATGCGTAATTTCTCCGTGAAGCGGGTCGGGAACGGCTTCTGGTACTCGTTATCGTCCAGCATCAGCACGATCTTCGAGTGCGCGAAGAACGGCTCGTCGCTGTAGGCTTTCTTCAGGTACAGCGGAGCCAGGGCGGACATCCAACCAGAGCACAGGATGATATTCGGCGTCCAGCGCAGTTTCTTCACGGTCTCAATCACGCCGCGCGCGTAGAAAATCACGCGATCGTCATTGTCCGCGTATTCCACACCTGCCTCATCCACTACGCCCTTGCGGCGATGGAAGAGGTCATCGTTGTCAATGAAATAAATCTGAATACGCGCCGCCTGAATCGATGCTACTTTGATCAGCAGCGGATGGTCGGACTCCTCGATAATCAGGTTCATGCCCGACAGCCGAATCACTTCATGCAACTGGTTACGACGCTCGTTGATCTCGCCGAATTTCGGCATGAACGTACGGGTCTCATAACCATGGGACTGGAAGAACTCCGGCAACTGACGATTGAGCAACCGGATAGGCGTCTCTTCTGCCAGATAAGGGCTAATCTCTTGCGAGATAAACAGGATACGATTCGGCTCTTTCATAAGGCATGCATATTTTCGCACTGCAAAATTACAACAAATTTTTGAAATATGCAAGTTTTTTGGACAAAAAGTAAAATATATCTATATAATTTTAGTTTTTGAAGCAAAAAATGGCTGTTTGCACAACAGTGCGAACGTAATCTGACCTATAACTCCAACCATATCGAAGGCAGCAAACTAACCAAAGAGCAGTAGGGCGTTGACCTGCTGAACGCAAGAATATGTGCTGGTACCATTCCCAATAAGTAGGAAAAAATTAACACAAGGAGAAATTCTTAGGGCAGATATTGCATATGTCAAATATTTTGACTACTTTTGCCGCGCAAAGGTCGCTGCACCGGAGAAAAAGACTCTCAAGAACGGCCTCCGTCCCTTGAACAGCAAGAAAGCAGCGTTCCAGTCTGCGGAATAAAATAAATAAATATAGTATTATGAAAACGTTCTTTACAATGCTCAAAGTCGGCATACTTGCTGCTTTGATGCCGATGCTCTTTGCATCGTGCGACCATGCCAATGAACCGACCAACATCGCCGAAGGCGTAACGTGCGGCGAATATCTGGAGATGGAGCTCTCCGGCGGTAAGATCTACGTACCGGTCATCTGTTCGGTACCTGTTACTTGCTCGACTGACGTCAACTGGATCACCTTTGATCCGGTAGTGGCTGTGCCGAATTCAGAAGGTTGGGCGAAGATCCTGTTTACGGTAGCCCCGGGTCCGCAAGCGATGGCTAAGGTCTATTTCAAGACCGAGAGCAAGGGTATTGCGATGATGAAACTATACCGCGGCGGAAAACCCAAAGATCCTGAACCGGGCGGTGGTGATACTCCCGGAGGAGGTGATACTCCCGGAGGCGGTGACACGCCGGGCGGTGGTGACACTCCTGGTGGCGGTGACACCCCGGGTGGTGGCGATACTCCTGGCGGAGAGATCGTGAAGCACGACCGCTTCTCTATCTCGACGACCGCAGTGGTGCGTTTCTCGCCGGGTAATCTGCAGGCTACCTATAACGGCAGCACATGGAGTTGGGGCTTTGCGCCGAACCAGTGGGATGCTATAGGCTATACCAGCGGCAATAATAAGATCAACGGCAACGGCACCTTGTCCGAACCGGGCACGGTGGATTTGTTCGGCTGGAGCACCTACGCTACATGCTGTGGTATCCATGATTCGAAAAACTACTTGGACTACAGCGGCGACTTTGCAGGGTGGCAAGGCGCTATTGGCGGTGGCTGGCGTACACTGGCACGCGATGAGTGGAAATATCTACTCAAACTGCGTCCGAACGCAAATAATCTGGCTGCGCAGGCCAGAGTGAATGATGTCAGCGGTCTTGTCATCCTGCCGGATGAATGGGTATTGCCGAGCGGTCTGAGCTTTACGGGCGAACCCCAAGGCTTTGCCACCAACCAATACTCCGTAGAAGAATGGGCCAAGATGGAGCAGGCGGGAGCTATCTTCCTCCCTTGCGCCGGTAAGCGTCAAGGAACCTATGTAACCGATCTAAGCAGCAAGAATAGCATCCAGTCCGGTGTGGGACGTTATTGGTCGTCGACGCCGTACTCGACCACTGAGAGCGCTTCCTACTACGTAGAGTTCGCCTCCGGTTATTACTCCGATTGTTCCACCTTTATCGCACGCAACATGGGTATCTCCGTCCGCCTCGTGCAAGATATCAACTAATCGAGCAACTCTAATTGCATAGGGCAAATCCTCAAAAAAATGACATGCGTCCTTGCGTATGTCATTTTTTTGTGCATTATTTTTGCAAAAAACTTGCCGGTATCGGCAAAAATTAGCATCTTTGCAGCCCTTTTCGGAATTATGACCTCGAACGCACTATGAAAGGGCAGTTGGAACTGCCGTTTGATTAGTACAAAAAACCGAATAGCCAGAGCACACTTAAAGTGTGTTCCGCTTTTCGCTTGCTAACACCGCCCTCACGAAGTTCGGAAACTGCTTGCAGGGAGCATCACTCGTTAGCTGTGCGCGCCAGAGATTGTACATCTCCATAAAACGAGGATGGTTCTTGTCGCGGATGATAGCTCCTGCCTCGCGGCAGGCTTCGCGCCATCGGCTGCGCTGAACCGTCTCGTTGGGCGTCAATGGATGCTCCTTGTAGTCCCGACGCTCCTGCGCGTAGATCTCTTTCGGTCCTAAACCGACCACTTCGCCCGTCAACGGATCTTTAACCGGTTTACGGCGGGTTACAGTCATGTGATTTATTCCTTGAATTTTCTTTTTGCTTAATGCACCAGTGAAATTCTCAAAACCGTCTGAAGGTACGTAATGTGCCATAATTCATTTACAATTTAATCATTTATTTATATTTAACAGGGAATACCCCTTTTTTAGTCTCGTAATGCCCCTTATAATCATTAACGAATAACTAAGAATATATAAGAATCACTAACGATTTTGGGGTGTCCGGATGGTTAGGGCGTCGCATGGATGCGACAAGCATAAACGCTATTTTTTTTGCTGTGAGAAAAGTGAGAAATCTGAGAATTCTCACTTTTCTCATGCAATTTTTTTATAGTGTCCATAAGCCATTCGAAGCAATAATCCATGGTCAATCCATTGACTACACCATCGCATTACCGTACTTTGCGGGATGCCTTGTGAGGCGGCTTCGGCGATAAGGGTCTTGCTCTCAAACTCTTCCGGCAATAAACTCAGCAACATTTGACGTTGATCCAATGCCTGCACTTTCGGTACACTCACTTCCTCTGCACCTTTGATCATTCGATAGGCGGCAGCCATGTGGAGGATGAGTTTGTTGCCGATGAGTTCGGCGGTAGCATAGTCAGAATCGGAACAGACTACATTCTCGGGCCTAATGTCCCGAGCACTTGACAAAGACGGTAAACGAAGCGCGGAGAGTATCATCGCGATGCGTTCTATATGCACCGCCATACGCAGCACAACGGAGTGAAAGTTATCGCCGAGGAGGGACATGAGGGTGGGATAAGCCGTCTCCAAGTGTTGTCCCAAACGCGCACGTTGCTCGCGTGTAAGCGAGAACTCAATCGGTCTGCATTTGTACAGCGCCTGACAGAGGTCAAAGAGCTGTTGGGCTGCAGTACCCATGACGCCGTTCGAACCGTTCGCGGGCTCTACATAACGGCTGGAGAAGGCTTGTTGGTCATTCACAATGAGTGTCAAGAGTCGCGAGAAATAACCGTTCTCGATAGATGGCACGAGCGCTTTGTACTGGCTGAACGTACCGGTGAGCAGCACACTCAACTGCGGGCACGCGATACACGAATTATTGTTCGCGCGGTTACGCGTGATAGGCTCATGCTCCGCGGCTTTGCGGAGCGCCGTGTTGTAGTTCGCCACCGACGTACGCCATACATCGGTAATAACCGATCCCTCGCTCTCATGGATGTACCCGCGGCCGTTCTGACGCTCCAACTGCTTGTAGAAACCCGGGTAAGACGAGTCACCGGCTATAACCAGCGGCAACGCTTCGTGTACTTTGCTAACCAACTCCAACGCCAAGTTCGCGATACCCTTGCCGCAAGCTGCCGAACCGACGATAAAGCATTGAAGGTTAGGATAGTACTTCTTGCCCGTCAGTCCGTAGCGGAAATAAAGATTCGGCATGCAGCTTCCCGCCGCTGTCAACAACGACATCAATAACATGTCCCGCTCGGCATCACTCTGCGCAAGCGACATAATAGGTTGAATCATGGCCGGTAAGTTCTCCGGCTCTACATGTTTCGCGATGTGCAGATCCTGCTCCGCTTCCATCGCAGATTGTAAGTTTTGAATCATAATGTTAATGGTTTTAAATGGTTAATATTAGAAGTCTAGAAAAATAGTCCCTCTATATATAGGAAATTTAGGTATAGCTATACTCGAAAATGCAGGTTTTCCATTTTACGACTACCTCCAAAACTCGCGACATTTAGATGCCACCTATACCACTGATAATCAATAACTTACAAAAAGCTATGAAAATCCTGTCGCGCGCTTGCATTAATCCTTGCACGACTTCGCGCGCAGCGCTCGTATGGTGCTGCATATTATGCTACGCTTCCCCCGTAGCAAACAGCCTTCGGCTTCGGTTTACTCCGGGGCCCCCTTTGCAATTATATGTTCGTTGTTTTTTCTGCCTATACCGGCCTATTTTTGCAAATATATTTGCGCATTTCAAAAAAAAGTTGTAATTTTGCAGCGCAAAATCAAAACAAGAACACTATGAGTTACATGCAAATGGCACAATTAGACGTGCTCAACCTTGTGAAGGGCATTCAAACGGAAGGGGATTATATTGACTTCCGTAATATGCTTGCGCGCTATTTTGCAGACAAAGCGCAGAAACAAATAGATGCCCTTTGGGAGAATGGTAAGATCAATGAGCAGACCATTGAACAATGGGGTAACGAACGAATGAGAACTCCTTATCGCTATGCGGTACATCGTTCTTGATACCAATTGTCTTCTGCAGGCATTACCTTCCAATAGCCCATTCCATAAAATATGGACTGAGGTGTTGGAGGGTCGTATTTGTTTGTGTGTCAACACGGATATTTTAGAGGAATACGAAGAGATATTAGCCATTAAAACGACTCCGGAGATTGCGCGTAATATTGTGGAAGCGATTGCAAATCTATCAACAACCGTTTTCCAAAACACATACGTTCACTTTGAGTTACTTCCGGCTGATTCGGATGATAATAAATTCGTTGATTGCGCAGTAGCATCAGATGCTGAGTACATAGTGACAAATGATAAACACTTCAATCCATTAAAAGAAATTCCCTGGCCGAAGGTAGAGATTATTAAGATAGCAGAGTTTATTAAACTTATATAGTTCTCGTCACTCACTGACGTTAAACAGGAGGACATAAAAGGCGTTTATTGACGCTAGTTTTGGTCTAACGGAATCCTGCAAAATTCACGACCCCAAAACAAGATAGTGCAATAGGCGTCCCGTGGGTATGTATTATCCGTTCGCGCCCTTCACGGGCGGGAGGGTTATATATATTCGGGCGTGGACGTTATTGTTTATTCTTGGTTGTAGGGTCTTGCAGGAACCTCGTTAGAAGGAATAAGCGTGAATAATGTTCGCGCTTTTAATTTTATATGCATCTAATTTACGGAGTATGCCGAAAAGCCATAAGTGAGTAGGCACATACAAACTAAATTACAACATCATGAAAAAAATTATTTTAACTATGTGTGCAGTAGTATTATCAATGTACACAATGTCTCAAACCAACTATCTGGAGGGGGATATTATTTATCGGACTTTCAGTCATTATTCGCACCCCTCTCCTCAATTTATTGACGGTATAGATACTGTGTGCATAGTAATCAAAGGTAACAGTGTTCATGAATACCATAAAGCAACTGGTCTGCACACTGTCTATGATAATAATGAACGGATTATTATGTGGAGCGACAATACAAAAACAGGTTTTAGTTTGCCTTATGTAGTACCTACACCATCATTATATCCAAGCCTATTCAAAACAAATGAAACAAAAACAATAGATGGAAAAGAAGGTACTCTCTACAAACAATACATGTCTACTCTGGGGGTTGTTTCTGACACAGAATTATTTATCGCAGATGCAGAAGTGCCTCTTGCACCAAATGCTATTTGTTTCTTAAACGTAAGTGCATTTGGCAAGGGTTATGAAAATAAAATAGCTATAAAATACAAAGTGCAAACTTACCAAACGGGCAAGATGAAAGAATTTATGCAAAAACATGGAGGAGATGTTTGGTCTTCTCAAGCATCAGAACTTATCCGTATAGAAAAGCGAGAAGTAAATGATAATGAGTTCACTGCTCCCTCTGATTTCAATATTGAATATGTGGAAGTTATCGAACCAGCTCCAGATCTTCAAATCGGATTAGTCCGAACGGGTCTAAAAGCAATATTGAAAAAGATTAATAAGGATTTAAAGATAATAGACAAGAAACTGACCATGAAAGATATGGAAGACAGCTATAGTCTTGGAATATATAAGAGGAATCTGGAGCAAACAAATGCTCAATATTTACGCGAGAATCTAATGGTCACCGAACAAGTTTATACGGAGCGTATTATATATAATATGGAAGAAGAATGGGACTATTAAAACAATACCACCTATTTTTACTATTTATATTCGTTGCATGTGCACCAATATATGCGCAGCAAGATTCTTTGGGCAGATATGACCGTCCATCAATATGTGAATTAATGGTGTCACGCGGAGGACGGATTTTTGAACGGGAACTGGACTTGATTTTTCGCGAGAAAGAAGTACCAGAACGTTTTAATGACCACAATTTGGGAGTTAAGACAGTTCAGTTCATTACCAACGAGGCAGACATACATAATGAAATCGCCTCCTTTCTACGCCAACAGACCGTTGGGAAGAAAATGGTAGCCAAATGGTTTTCACGCAAGAAACAAACAGGCGATATGGATATACACCTTATTACAGAAAGAGGATTGTATAATGCAACGAAAATAGATGTGGCTATTGCGCGGCAAACAATTCGCGGCGAACATATTCTGGCAGATGCAGGCGAAAAACTGATTCACCGCACTTTCATTATCGTACACGACTATTCGTTTGATCATAAATACTTTTTGTTCAAGCAGAAAGGAGCAGGAAAACAGGACACTACAAGTCGCGTTCTGGATCTCAATAATAGAGAAGATGTGGATTGGTATAACAACCAGTTGTATAAAGCAGACTTGCAATTGGCCAACATATCCGTCGGTTGCGTATCTTATCTGTTCCAATTACAATGGACGGAAGAAACAGCCGCCATATTCTACCATAACTATTATACGACAACGACTAACCATGATCAAAATAAAGTGAATGCGTTTAATGCGGACAAATCAACTTTTCAGCTCCTTTATCTGGGCAAGTACCAAAGTCATGTAAAGGAGAGAAACACGCGCAATTATAGCAATCAGAAACTGGTGCAGAAAGCGTGTGTTCGGCTAGTGGATATGAACATTGCAGCTTTGCAACACCAATTTCCGTTATTCCGTATCAAGGCACGCTTACAGAATACAACAGAAAATAAAGTCTTTAAAGCCTATATTGGCTTGAAAGAAGATGTCAATCCCAATACAAAATTTGAAGTTTTGGAACCTGAGCTGCATGAAGATGGTGCATATTCTTACAAAAGGGTTGGAGTAATTCAGCCGATAGAAGGAAAGATATGGGACAATCGCTATATGGCAACAGATGAAGTAGATTCAGATATAGACGCTACATATTTCAAACAAGTTTCTGGAGGTAACTTATATCCAGGTTTGTTAATCAGAGAATTATAGCCGTCCATTTATACGGGTTCTTCTTCTCAAAGGCGCAGCGTTTCGTTAGCTTATGTTTTGACTGCATAATAGAAATTTTATTGGCAGTGTTGCTAATCTACATATTTGTAGAGAGAGGACAAGATACTACGTGACGGTCAGATCTTCATTCTCCGCGGAGAGAAGGTATATACCATCACGGGACAAGAAATAAAATAAAGTGACCAAGGGACTAAGTACCAAGTACAAAGAAACAAATCGGGCGGCTCGATGAGAGAGTCGCCCGCTTGTTTTAGTTATCCCTTTTCTGCCTATACCAGCCTCTTCCGGCCTATTTTTGCAAATATTCTTGTATATATGCAGTTTTTTTTGTACCTTTGCCCACGATTATGTTAGAAGACTATATCATAGACGACCGATTGCGTTATGAGAACCACTATCTGAAGGTGGCTCAGACGGAAATAGAGATAGGCGGCGTGGCGGGAGCTGCGTTGCTGAGTGCGTTGATTGTGGACACGGAAGAGGGTGTCCGGCGCGATATTGCGATAGACAGCGACGCGGAGCGGATGGCGTGGATCAAGAAGTACGAGCGCGAAGTGCGACGCGAGGAATGGGGATTGTTAGAAGCGGAGGTTGAGTTGCTTAATAACGCGTATATCGATTTGGCGACATCGGAAGTTGAGTGGGGGGATATATGCCCGAATGTGCTGCTGTCGGATCTGGCGCTACAGTTAGTGACGACGTACATGCGCTACCTGACCGTTGAGACCTTCCGAAACCATATATGGGAATACGAACCGTGGGTAGAACCTTTTGCCCAATGGTTGCTGAACGCCGCGCAGACAGAGACGCGTCGGCAACAGTTTTTACACACGAACTGGACCGACCCCGCGCAGGTCAATGCGCTCTTTGAGCAACTGCAACGTGACGACCAAACCAACAAACCGACTTTCATCTTTGAAGGCGAAGATGCGGAGGATATCTACAAACGCTATCTCACCTGGGTGTGGACTACTTATCAAGCGCAGGTACGGGAACTCCCCGGGGCCCAACCCCGCGCTGCCAGACATCGGAACTTCGTCGTCGAACAAGAAACCAACTGGCTCTTTCTGAAAGACGAAATAGACGCCTTGCCTGACGACCGGCAACTGCTATGGGCACAATGGATGGTCAATTGGCAGAAATATATCACCCGCCATCTCAAGCCCGAGAAACCAGTCCTTTTCTGGGAGAAAGAGGTGAGCGAACATCAGCAGAAACAGCTGACGCAGTACTTGCGAATTCAAGAGAAAGAGTGGGATTATTTCAAGTGCCTTTCGGCGGCTATCTATGCCTTGCGGCAGTTGGGCTATGTGCGTCGTGCCTGCTCCGTTCGGGATATCACCCGATGGATGTCCGAACAATTGGTCGAAGACTACAACAAGAAAAATAACCACGACCAGTTTCTCCGCGCATGGAAAGAGTTAGGTCGCTATACCCCCGAGGTGAAAGAGTACGTGGAGAAGTTGGAAAAGGTTGGAATCACACGTATTGATAACAGAAAATAACAAAATAGTAACAATTTCTGCTGTAAATTTGCACGTATGCAAAAAAAGTAAGTACGGACGCGGAGATTCGTTCAGCGGTGCAATCCAAAATCTAATGGAAAAAGAACTGCTCTATCAAAACGATGATGGCGCGTATGTAGTATATGAGAAGTTCTTTGCACTTTGGCTGAAACAACATTAATTTTCCAATCTCACTCCTAAACTTCCCGCACGTACGTGAGAGCGTAGGTGCGGGTGCGTCAGCTACGCCCCGCCGGCGAATATCAAATAAAGCTGTATTTATTCATTTTCCGCCGCAAAGGTAGTGTTTTTTTGTAATCTACAAACAAATTTCTAACTTTTTATCACCTTTTAGCCATTTTATTTGTGTAATTGGAAATATTTCCGTAACTTTGCAGCCGAAAGTTGCAAAGATAACAAAAATAGTGGATTGAAATAACACTATCGTCTTCTCCATAGACGTTAAACGGGAGGGCGGCACCAGCCTAAGTGGGCAGGAATCTATCTACGCCGATACAATCGCCCGGTGGGGCAAGAATGATTGTGGTGGGAGGGTTCAATACATATTAAAGGCGTTTATTGACGCTTTGTTATTGGCACACAAAAAGCTTCGAACACTTTTTTAAACCTAGTCAACAACAAAGTAACAATAGATGCCTACGGGTATGACATTCATACGTACCTGCCATTCTTGGCGGGTGTGTTGTCATATCGGCGTAGGTTTCTTTGTTGTTTATTACTAGGTTAGGGCAAGTTCGAAGGTCCTTGTGTGTAGATGAGCAACAGCGAAGTCTACGCTTTTTGTATGCATATGAGTTTCGTGGCAAATAGCACAGGCGCAGGTCATATCTTTTTGTATCGCAATAATTTTTTTTTATTCTGCGCCTGTGTGCCACTTTTGATGAAAATAATGTTAAACTAAAATATTATAAATTATGACAAAATTCAACTATTTTAAAACATTTCTGGCAGCGATGCTGTTGCTGTTAGGAAGTAATTATGTAGAGGCAGCTGAACCCAACTGGCCTGATTATGCAGAGGTTCCGGAAGTGGGGAAGAACTATTACATCTACAACAAAACGCGTGGTAGATTTATATGTTTTCAAGGTACTTCTGTTACCAATTTTGATCCTACTAGAACTTCGATTACTTTAGGTCCGACTACAGGTTCTTCGGCAACGGAAAGAGGAAATCAAGCGGTGCTGTTTAAGCTTGAAAGCGGTACTACATCAGGGTATTATAAGATTAAGGTTGTTGATCAATTCGGTGGAAAGACGTGGTACATGAGTTCGTCTATGTATAGTGTATCAACTTCTGCGCAATCCAATATAGCTATAACAGAGGCGGGAACAGCGTCAGGTAAAAAATATTACAATATCTATAAGAAAGGTAATAGTAATCGTTTATACATGGGCACCAGCGCAACCACAAGCGCAAGCATTTCGTATGGACCGTCCAGCAATTCAGGAAAAGAATGGTACTTTATTCCGGAGGAGAGTATTAAAGGATGTTCTGTATCGAGCAAAAAAGCAGACGGAACGATCTCCATCACTGCACCGACAGACAAGGGGAAAGCCTCTGTGACATTCAATGTGTCGGGAGCAGGAACGGTTTCAAATTTCACTTGGACAAGCAGTAACACGAAGCTTAAAATAGGAATCCCTACCCGTTCCGGTAACGTGATAACTGTGCCGGTGCACTATACGGCAGAAAATAAGCATGGTCTTCCTATCGAAACGGCTACTATTACGCTGACGTCAAAAGATAATGCCACGTCAAAGACCGCCAGTGCTAAAGCTAATGTGAACTTGCAGCCTACCTTCTCCACAGTAGTGTCTGCATTGGATTGGAATCGCGTAAACGAAGAAATAGTGGAGCGTTTTTATGTAGGAATGGATGTGGCGGCATCGGAACGTGAGCGTTTGGCTAACAAACTGCTTGTTACCAATGCGAACACTATGGCCAAAAGAACCACTGCTACTAAGACGGTTTGGACGGCTACCATTATTGGCGATAATGCGGCTCAATTTAAGTTCCCCAATGGAACGCAATCGTTTTCCGGCAACTATGTTTCCGATAATTTTTTAAGTGCATTTGACGTGCACTATGCCCCAACCGTAGCCGGTGAGCATACGGCGACCTTGCGTATTGTGGCGAGTTATACAGCGACTAACGGAGCTCAGACGGATACACATGACATTGCTTTAAGTGGCCGTTGTGAAGAAGGTTCCATCATCACGTTTGCATCGGATGACTCACCCAGCGACGAAGAGATTTATTCCTTTGGCAATATTATCGGAACTAACAAAGTGGATGTAACGGCTAATTTGTTAATCTCACAAGTTACCGATTTGCAAAAGGTATGGAGTGACCCGGATGGAGTATTTGAGTTTGACCCAAGTTCCGTCAATTTAAGTAAAGTATCCCAGACGCTTACTTTTAGTGCGCATCGTGAAACTCCGGTGACGGCAAACACCAATCATGAAGCTACGCTTACTATCTCAGGAACAAGTACTGTCAATGGAGAACCTGTCTCGGCAACTTTCACTTTGAGATATACGGCAGTGCCGCTGACTCAACCTACGGTTACTTGGAATTGGGATTCCATCCGCGAGGGTCTTATGGCCTACAATCCGATTACTACCAATTCGGATGGAGATTGGACGCTGACAAAGACAGCCGGAGACAAGCTTACCTATGATCCGGCTTCTAATAAAAACGAAGCTACCGCGGAATACTTACACCATGAGCCCGGCCAATCGGCAGCGTTTTATCTTCAAATTCCGCAGACCGATACGTATGCGGCATTTGAAGGGGAATATGAGACTGCAATCGACGTGTCGCCCGTACCGGAGATTTATCTGGACTTATATTCCCAATATACGGATCCTTCGGTAATGACATACGAAATCAGCGAGTTCATGGGAGAGCAAATACCCTCAGCATCGTTTGAAGAGACACAAAATAAACTGACTATCAATAGCGGCGGTTGGGTAGAATTCATGACTGCCGGGCAAAATATCATCTCTTTCAGCTATGATGATGATCCGGGTAATTATGGCATACCTAACTGGACAGTTACGGAGTATTATGGTGACAATAACAATACAAGTGCTGTGCTTTATGAGAATGTGGTTCTTACTTCCGGCGAAGAGGTAACTTGGCAATTCTCGCCGAATGCAGTAAAGATCCGGATAGACGAGACTCAAGGCTTTAATAGTGGTATATTTACCGATGTGCGTATCTCGGAATACGATGTTATTGCAGCGGACGCAGAGCAGGTAGCGCTGATTGATGATAACGGAACGGTTAGCACTCGGGATATTACGCTCACGATGGCTAATAAGCGTCAGGTAACCGCAACACTGAACGAAACGGCAGCGCAGTACTTTACAATAGTAGATGCAACCCCCGCTGTTGCTGTTCCGGAGATTAATTTGACTCAGGAGATCTTTGATGCACAATCTTTAGTGGCATATGAAAGCGGTTTTTTTGGAAGCGCATCATTTGACAAAGATGTACTGACGATATCGTCTTGGATAGAGTTTATGACTTCCGGGCAAAGCAAAATATCCTTTCATTATAAAGATGGAGACTATTTTGGTACCCCGACTAATCCAATATGGACCGTTAAAGAATATGTTGGTGAAGTGTGGAATGTAATTGATGGGTATGAGAATGTGGATCTTACTTCAGATCAAGATATTACTTGGTCATTCTCTCCGACTGCGACAAAGATTCGTATTGAACAGTCACAAGATGCATTCGGCGATTTCACCAATGTACGTATTTATGGGGAAGCATCCTCTGGCGGCGGCGGAGAACCCGGTTCTTCTGTCGTATTTGATAGTGAAGACGGCTTAGGCGTCGGTAAAGTCGTGGAAGGTAAAGTGGTCACGGTAGCATTAAAGGGTGGAGTAAACCTTGCGGATGCTAAAGAGGCTACGGCCGGTAATGCGTGTCAGTTGGTGTTGGAGGATGATTATACCTACGATCATGAGGTGCTGGCGCTGCCGATTGCGATTGTATCGCCGTGTGACATTACCTATAAGCATTCGGATTACGGTACGTACGTGGTAACCTACCAAGGTGAAGATCCACGAACGGTAGGTGAATCATTTGTACAACACATTGGTGAGCCAACTCCCTCGCTCTATGCAGTTACCTTGAGCGCTCCTACTCCGGCATCCGGTTATCAGTTCCAAGGATGGAAGATTAACGGTGTTACCGTTTCGTGCAAAGAGAGTTTTACCACTTCTATTACAGTGACCTGTGAAGTAGAAGCAGCCTTTGTGGCGGTAGAAGTACAGAACTTCAAAGTAGGTGATGTCTATTTTGCGGACATGGGCGCAGCCCTCACTGCCGCAGGTACCTCTTCGGATAGCAAGCTTGTTACCCTCATGCGGGATCTGACGCTTGGCGATGGTACTACCTCGATCACCTATACGATTCCGAAGGGTGTAACGCTGTTGATTCCGCACAAGGCCGACTTCTTTGAGTTGCAAGAGACTCCGGAAGTTCTAAGCCCAAAATCAATGGAAGAGGTATTGGCCGCTTATCGTACACTGACGCTGAAGGAAGGCGTAACGATCAACTGTAGCGGTAATATCTGCGTAGCAGGTAAGCTGCTATCCACCGGCGGTGGTAACAAGTCGGCTTATACGACCGGAGAATGCGGTGTGATCAACATGGTACAGGGTGGTCATATCAATCTCAATAATGGCGCCCACCTCTACTGCTGGGGTTACATCAAGGGTCAGGATATGGACCAAGGTAATAACACCGTCGGTACCGGTACCGTTACCGCTAATAGCGGTGCAACCATTTGGGAGAACTTCGAGTTAGGCGACTGGCGTGGTGGTACGGCTTCGTTCGATATCTATTACAATAACGAAGTAGATCATCGCAAACTCTTCCCATTCCAGAGTTATGCGATTCAGAACATTGAGATTCCGACAACCTTTAAGCATGGCTCGACCTTGCGCACCTTTACCAGTATCACTACCGGTTTTGGTCACCACGATGCCATCTTCTCGATGATTGGTCCGGAGAATACGATGTTCTTGCTGACAGACGAGCAGTCGGTAGTACGTATGTGGTACGACCCGACGACGGACTTGAGTTGCTATGAATTGAGCGGAACGGCGAAGTTGGATGCTTTGCATGTGACGGTATATATCGATATGAGTTCGGAGAAATTCATCCTGCCGATCTCGAACAGCATGCATATCATCTTGAAGGATTGTAACATGAATCTGGCGAATCCGCTGATGGTACAAGCCGGTGCGATTGTGGAGATCAAGCCGACTGCTACGGTTAATCTGACAAGCGAGCTCTATCTATACGATGTAGACCAGTGGGGCAAGTATGTGCATGACTACTATTTCCGCTCGTTCAATAACCTCACCAGCCATAAGAACCGTGGTGCCGAGAACTCCAAAGCCGGTCTGGATGATGCCAAACTGATTGTCGATGGCGTATTGAATGTGAAGGATACTACAATAAATGATGTTTATAAAGAAGGTCGTCTCTATACCACTGCCGGCGGTGCGAATATCATGGGTAACAACGGCGGTGTGATTAACTTCCAAACAGCTCTGCCTTCTGATAATATTCTTTGGGCGGTAGAAGTGAAGCATGATGGTGCTCCCAACATTACATGGGTAAACAATCCGATTGCTGCCGCGAACCTCTGCAATGAGGATGGCAGTTATACACGTAGTATGGGTAACCATAATTCGTTCTATAACGTCAACGGTCGCTGGTTCCATGAAGAGGATAAAGACGAACAGGCTGACCATACCTATTTCTTTACCTATATGGAAGGTGAAAATATAGGTCAGGAGAACGAAAATAGAAATGCCGGTGAAGATGCATATACAGCAGCCGTTTATTCGCACGATAAGACCGGTCTGGAAGCTCGTATGAAGTGGTTCAATGTAACGCCGGATGCGAATTGTCCAAAGTATAACCCTGATCCCGAAGCAGATCTGGAATCGGATTGGTGGTTAGGCACGAATCCGGCTGCATTCTACAACTACACCATGCTCAACGAATGGCATCAGTTCATGGCTACCGAGAAAGTGGGAGTATATAGCGGTTCGGATAATAAACTCTATCAGAAAGAAGACTGTCTCTGGTTCGAGGAAGCAGCGGTGGATGAGAACTGTCTCTATACCTTCGAGGACGGCAAGAAAGCCCTTGTAAACGGAGACTTCATTCCGCTGACAAGCAACGGCTATGATCCAGCTTACCACAAGACGGATGATGCAAGCAAATACTTTATCTGCTTTGCCGGATGTAACTGGCACCCTGCTACTCCGTACTCGGGCGAGAGCAAGGCCTATACTATCAACCCGGAGACAGGCGTTTATCTGCACTATATCTGGTTCAACAAC